>NZ_MWLM01000054.1 GCF_002198665.1 Novosphingobium sp. B 225
GCCGCCAGCGGGGGGCTGGGCGGGTTCCGGCCCAAGCTCTAGATTGAAGGGATCCTTGCCCATCAGGCGCCTTTCCGGTTCAGGCCTGCCGCGCGGCAGGGGCCTGCTGCGCGATCTGGACCAGGGGATCGGCCTGCATTTGCTGGGCCAGGACGAAGAGGTTCATGCCGAGCATTGCGGCGATCGAAAGCGTGATCGCCTTGTCGAGCTTGCTGGCGGACTTGAGTGACTTGGTGAACATGATGTGCCTCGTTGAAGCGGGTTTGTTCACCTTTCAGCAAGGGGCGTGCCAAATGCGGTTCGGGGCGGATTTTCGCCAGTTCGGTGGCTAATCGACGAACGACATGTCGGAATATCTTCCCAATGTTGGGAATTTTCACTAGATATTGGTCATGGAGCGCAACACGCAGTTCGTCGGCCAGTCCACTGCCTTCCTTGACGCGGTTGAACGCGCCAGTCGCGCCGCACCCTTGCAGCGCCCGGTGCTGGTGATCGGGGAACGCGGGACCGGCAAGGAACTGATCGCCGAACGCCTGCACCAGCTGTCCCGCCGCTGGTCCGAACCGCTCGTCACGCTGAACTGCGCGGCGCTGCCGGAAACTTTGATCGAGGCGGAACTGTTTGGTCATGAGCAGGGGGCCTTTACCGGCGCTACCAGAGCGCGGGCCGGGCGGTTTGAGGAAGCCGACAAAGGCACGTTGTTTCTCGACGAACTGGCTACGCTGTCCAGTGGGGCGCAGGAACGCCTGTTGCGCGCGGTTGAATATGGAGAGGTGACGCGGATCGGATCGTCACGGCCGATCAAGGTCGATGTCCGGATCGTCGCTGCCACCAACGAGGACTTGCCTCGCATGGCTGACGACGGTCGGTTTCGGGCCGACCTGCTCGACCGGCTGAGTTTTGAAGTCATCACCCTGCCGCCGCTGCGGGTGCGCGAAGGGGATATCGGCGTGCTGTCGGAATATTTCGGCCGCCGCATGGCTGCCGAGCTGCACTGGGAATCCTGGCCCGGCTTTTCCGAGCTCGCGCGGCGCCAGCTTGAGGACTACCAGTGGCCGGGCAATGTGCGCGAACTGCGCAATGTGGTGGAACGCGCGGTCTATCGCTGGGACAATTGGGATCTGCCGGTGGCCAGCATCCAGTTCGATCCCTTCGTCAGCCCTTGGAAACCGGCCGCGCCGGCGCGCGCAGACAACAGCAACCCGGATCGCTCAGCCCCGCCACCCGCCGCCGCGCCCGATATTGAAATGGTCACGGACCTGCGCGGGGCAGTCGATGCGCACGAAAAGGCGATCCTGGAAACCGCGCTCGCCCGGCACCGCTACAACCAGCGCCAGACCGCGAAGGCGCTGGGGCTCAGCTATGACCAGCTGCGCCATGCGATGAAGAAGCATGGGCTGATGGAGCGGGGGTGATGCAAGCGCTGTTCGAATGGCTGGTTCAGGCCATCGTAGAGGCACTTGCTGCACTGCTCAAACGAACCCCTGCGGCGAATAAGGCCGGGTCCGCACGAAAGCTCGCTGCGGCAGGCTGCTTGTTCGGCGTGCTGCTAATGCTTGGCGCGGTGGCATTGCTGGGCTTGGTTGTGTCCCGCAACTAGCCGCCCCGCATCACTTCATCGAATATTGCCCGGCCTTGGCGTTGAAATTGGTGCGGGCCCAGGTCTTGGCCGCTGCCGCAGTCTTGAAGCATTCGGCCTGCATCACGCCGCTGACCAGCGGGTAGCCCTGCGAATTATAGCGGATGTCGCGCACGGTCAGGCGGAAGTTGCCCTCGACGTCCTGGTTGATCAGGAACGGACGGATCGAATCTTCATTCATGCGCGGTCTCCACTTGTTTGGTGCGTTCGCGCTCGGCGCGGGCGGTCTGGACTTCGATTTCGCGTTCGGCCAGCCCCAGCCAGACCGCGCGGGACCGCAGCAGGATCTCGCGCTGGTTGGCCAGTGCCGCCGCCTCTGCTGCCTTGGTGCAGCTATCGGCTTGTTCAAGGTAAAAGCGCGAGGCGGTGGACATGGGAGCTGGTCTTTCCGGCCGGTGCGGCCTGGTCATTGGGGCCGGCGTCAGCCGAGTATGGCGATCACCTCGCGTTGCAACTCATCACGGGTCAGGGTCGCACGGGGTGCGCCGCGGGGCTGGATGGCGGGGCGGGCGGCATGCAGCCGGGCCTGGCCAAACCGGCTCGCGGTCAGGGTAAAATGGGTATTATAGGTCATTCTATTCTCCGGCGCGCATCTGGCGCGCCGCTTTCTTGTGCGGAATGCAGCGCCCTGGCTGCATTCCCGTTTGGGGAGCGGCATCAGCGCCGCTTGCCCTTGCGTACGCCCGGCGGACCGCCGCCACCGGGACCCTTGTCCCGGAAAACGATGCGGCCCTTGCTCAGGTCATAGGGGGTCATTTCTACCCGGACCAGATCGCCCACCACCGTACGGATGCGAAACTTTCGCATCTTTCCGGCGGTGTAAGCGATGATCCGGTGGTCGTTTTCCAGCAGGACGCCAAAGCGCCCGTCCGGAAAGATTTCATCGACCTGGCCGTCAAGGGTAAGAAGGTCTTCCTTCGCCACCCGTTCAGACTGCTTCGAGCTGCACAGCAGAAGTGCGGCCGCGCTTGTCGGTTTCCAGTTCGAACTTCAGACGCTGGTCCTTGTCGAGCGTGGACATCCCGGCGGTTTCGACGGCACTGATGTGCACGAAGCTGTCCGGCGAGCCATCATCGGGAGCGATAAAGCCATAGCCCTTGTCGGAATTGAAGAATTTTACGGTGCCGATAGGCATAAGAGGGGTTCCTTTCACGAAACCATGAGTGACCCCGCAGCAATGAGCCACGAGAGCAAGGTAGCTTGAAAGGGAACGAGAGGGCCTTCAGGCCAAGAGGTTCCGTCGCAGGCGACGTTAGCGAAAGGGGATATAGGGCACCGGAAGCGAAAATACAACGAGCAAAGCAATGACCGCTTGCTTTTGAGCGCCGCCGCGCCTATTTGGCCGCCTATCCCGACATTGTGACACAACGGAGGGGCTGGCGCCGCAAGGGGCCGGCGCGAAACGCCATTGTCACATCGTCCGGTCAAGGAGCATTGAGTGGCGGACATCGCGCGCATTACCGAGATTGTCGAGCCCGAGGCCAAGGCCCTCGGCTTCGATCTCGTGCGCGTGCGCTATTTCAAGGGCGGCGAAATCGGGCCGCTTTCCGATGCAGAGGAATATACTCTGCAGATCATGGCCGAGCGGCCCGCGACCGGGCAATTGGTGATCGAGGATTGCGCCGCGCTGTCGCATCGCATCTCTGACCGGATCGACGCGCTGGAAGAAGCCGGCGAACTGCTGATCACCGATGCCTACCGGCTCGAAGTCTCCTCGCCCGGGATCGACCGTCCGCTGACCCGGGCCAAGGATTATGCCCAGTGGGCCGGGCACGAAGCTCGCGTCACGCTGGCTAATCCCGTGGATGGTAACCGCAAGTCGCTGCTGGGCGACCTGGTGGGGATTGAAGGGGAAACGGTCACGCTTGACGACAAGAAGAGCGGTCTGGTTTCTTTCCCGCTGTCCGACATTCAATCCGCCAAGCTGGTTTTGACCGACCGGCTGATCGCTGCAACCCGCCCGCTGGACGCCAGCGGGGCCGATGACATTCTCGAAGAAGAACAGGAAGACTGATATGGCCAGTCCGATTTCCGCCAACCGCGCTGAACTGCTCGCGATCGCCACCAGCGTCGCGACCGAGAAGATGATCGACAAGTCGATCGTCATCGAAGCGATGGAAGAAGCGATCCAGAAGAGCGCCCGCAACCGCTATGGTGCCGAAAACGACATCCGTGCCAAGCTTGATCCGCGTACCGGCGATCTGCGCCTGTGGCGTGTGGTCGAAGTGGTCGAGGAAGTTGAGGACTACTTCAAGCAGGTCGATCTGAAGCAGGCGCAAAAGCTGCAGGCCGATGCCAAGCTGGGCGATTTTATCGTCGATCCGCTGCCTCCGGTTGATCTGGGCCGGATCGATGCGCAGTCGGCCAAGCAGGTGATCTTCCAGAAGGTCCGCGATGCCGAGCGTGAGCGTCAGTACGAGGAATTCAAGGACCGTGCCGGCGAAGTGGTCACGGGCGTGATCAAGTCGGTCGAATTCGGCCACGTGATCGTCAACCTGGGCCGCGCCGAGGGCGTGATCCGCCGCGATCAGCAGATCCCGCGCGAAATGGCCCGTGTCGGAGAACGCGTCCGTGCCTGGATCATGAAAGTGGAGCGCCAGAACCGCGGTCCGCAGATCTTCCTCAGCCGCGCGCATCCTGAATTCATGAAGAAGCTGTTCGCGCAGGAAGTGCCCGAAATCTACGACGGCATCATCACCATCCAGGCCGCCGCCCGCGATCCGGGCAGCCGCGCCAAGATCGGTGTGATCAGCCGCGATTCCAGCATCGATCCGGTCGGCGCCTGCGTTGGCATGAAGGGCAGCCGCGTGCAGGCGGTGGTGCAGGAATTGCAGGGCGAAAAGATCGACATCATCCCCTGGAGCGAAGACACCGCGACTTTCGTGGTCAACGCGCTGCAGCCCGCCACTGTCAGCCGCGTGGTGATCGACGAAGAGGAAAGCCGGATCGAAGTGGTCGTTCCTGATGACCAGCTCAGCCTGGCAATCGGTCGCCGCGGTCAGAACGTGCGGCTCGCCAGCCAGCTGACCGGCAGCCAGATCGACATCATGACCGAGGCGGAATCGAGCGAAAAGCGGCAGAAGGAATTCGCCGAACGTTCGAAGATGTTCGAGGAAGAACTCGACGTCGATGAAACCCTGTCACAGCTGCTGGTCGCCGAAGGGTTCAGCGAGCTGGAAGAAGTCGCCTATATCGAGCTGGCGGAACTCGCCACGATCGAAGGGTTCGACGAGGAACTGGCCGAAGAGCTGCAAAGCCGCGCCCAGGAAGCGCTTGATCGGCGCGAGGAAGCGCACCGCGAACAGCGCCGGGCGCTGGGCGTTGAAGATGATCTGGCCGAAATTCCCCACCTGACCGAACAGATGCTGGTCACGCTGGGCAAGGCCGGGATCAAGACGCTCGATGATCTGGCCGATCTGGCCACTGACGAACTCATTGCCAAGAAGCGCCAGGAACAGCGCCGCCGCGATCCGACCGGCCCGCGCCGTCCCGAGCGTGAGCAGGACAAGGGCGGCGTGCTCGGCGAATATGGCCTGAGCGAAGAGCAGGGCAACGAAATCATCATGGCTGCCCGCGCCCACTGGTTCGCTGACGAGGAGGCCGCCGATGCGGATTCCTCACAATGAGCGCCTGAGCGCAGACCAGGCTGACGGGGGACCGGAAAGGAAATGCATCCTTTCCGGGGACCACGGCACGCGTGACACATTGGTGCGGCTGGCGATCTCGCCGGAAGGACTGGTCCTGCCCGATGCTCTGGCGCGTGCGCCGGGGCGGGGGGCCTGGATTGGGGTCAGCCGCGCCGAGCTGGAAACGGCCATGGCCAAGGGCAAGCTCAAGGGCGCGCTGGCGCGGGCCCACAAAGGCGCCGCACTGAGCATTCCAGACGACTTGCCGCAGCGGATCGAGGCAGCGCTGCAACGCGCCTTTACCGACCGGCTGGGGTTGGAAATGAAAAGCGGCAAGTTGCTGACCGGGTCCGACCGGATCGCGGAACATGCCCGCGGCGGCGTGGTTGCCTGGCTGGCGCATGCGCGCGATGCGGGCGAAGACGGCAGCCGCAAGCTTGACCAGGCCTGGCGGGTTGGGCGCGAAGCCGAAGGATCAGGGACGACGGGCATCACCTTGCCACTGGACCGCATGGCGCTGTCTGTGGCATTGGGCCGTGACAACGTCGTCCATTTGGCACTGACCGATCCGGCTGCGGCCGGGCGGATTGCGGCCCCGCTCCAGCGCCTCTTGCGCTTTCTGGGGCAGGCGGCCGAGACCGGACTGAATGAGGACAAGCGGACGGCGCACCACGCCGCGCCGCCTGTCGTGACGATTGAAGACGTGAAGGGCGAAGTACAGCGATGACCGATAGCAACGACAAACCGACGCTGGGCAGGAAGCCCCTGGGCCTGAAGCGCTCGGTTGAAGCAGGCGAGGTCAAGCAGACCTTCAGCCACGGCCGCACCAACAAGGTGGTGGTCGAGGTGAAGCGCCGCAAGCTGATCGGCAAGCCGGGTGAAGCCCCGCTTGCCGCTCCGCCCCCGCCCCCGGCTGCGCCCGAACCGGCCGCCGTTGCGCCTGCTCCCACGCCGCGCGCCCCTGCTCCTGCGGCCGAAAGCCGTCAGGAAATGCAGGCCCGCCTGCTGCGTGAGGCTGAAGAGGCCCGGCTGGCCGTGCTGGAAGAGCAGACCCGCCGCGAGCAGGAAGAAAAGGCCCGCGCGCTTGAGGAAGAGCGCCGCCGCGCCGAAGAAAACCGCAAGGCCGAAACGGTGGTCGAAGTTGCTCCCGCAGCGGTCGAACCTGTTGAAGCACCTGCCGCTGCCGCACCTGAGCCAGCGGCCGACGAGCTCGAAGTGGAAACCAAGAGCGAGGCCGCGGCCCCTGCACCGCGCCGCTTCACTCCGGTGGCCGCGCCCAAGCGCCCCGAACCCGTCGCCAAGAAGCCGGCACACGCCGCTCGCGACCGCAAGGGCGGCGACGAACGCCGTGGTGGTAAGCTGACCGTCACGCGCGCGCTCAACGATGACGAAGGTGCGCGCGCTCGCAGCCTTGCCGCGCTCAAGCGGGCCCGTGAAAAGGAAAAGCGGGCCCACTTTGCCGGACAGTCGCAGCCTCGTGAAAAGCAGGTCCGCGACGTGGTCGTGCCCGAAGCGATCACGGTGCAGGAGCTTGCCAACCGCATGGCCGAAAAGGGTGCGGACCTGGTCAAGGCGCTGTTCAAGATGGGCATGATGGTCACGGTCAACCAGACGATCGATCAGGACACTGCCGAACTGCTGGTCGAGGAATTCGGCCACAACATCCAGCGCGTGAGCGAAAACGATGTCGATATCGATACCGCGATGGACGTTGATGATGATGCATCGCTGCTGCCGCGACCGCCGGTAGTGACGATCATGGGCCATGTCGATCATGGCAAGACCAGCCTGCTGGACGCGCTGCGCGGCACCGATGTGGTGCGCGGCGAAGCAGGCGGGATCACCCAGCATATCGGGGCCTACCAGATCAAGACCAAGGGCGGTGAACTGATCACCTTCCTGGACACCCCGGGTCACGAAGCCTTTACCGAAATGCGGATGCGCGGGGCCAATGTCACCGACATCGTCATTCTGGTGGTGGCCGGTGACGACGGGCTGATGCCGCAGACGGTCGAGGCGATCAATCACACCAAGGCGGCCGGCGTGCCGATGATCGTCGCGATCACCAAAAGCGACAAGCCCGAATTCAATCCGCAGAAGATCCGCGAGCGCCTGCTTGAACATGAAATCCTGGTCGAGGCCATGTCGGGTGAAGTGCAGGACGTGGAAGTTTCGGCCAAAACTGGGGCCGGATTGGACGAATTGATCGAAAAGATCCTGCTCCAGGCCGAACTGCTCGAACTGAAAGCCAACCCTGATCGCGCCGCTGAAGCGACTGTGATCGAGGCCAAGCTCGACAAGGGCAAGGGCCCGCTCGCCACCGTGCTGATCACGCGCGGCACGCTCAAGGTCGGTGACATTCTGGTCGTCGGCACCCATTCAGGCCGCGTCCGTGCGATGCTTGATGACAAGGGCCGCCAAATCAAGGCCGCGCCGCCTGCGCTGCCGGTTGAAGTGCTGGGCTTAGGCGGGGTGCCGATGGCCGGCGATACGCTGACCGTGGTCGAAAGTGAGGCCCGCGCCCGCGAGGTCGCCGCCTTCCGCCAGGAACGTGCCACTGCCAAACGCACCACCAGCGCACCGACCAGCCTGGAAAACATGTTCTCCGCGCTGTCTGCCAAGCAGGCCGTGATCGAATACCCGGTGGTGATCCGTTCGGACGTGCAGGGTTCGACCGAAGCGATCGTCAATGCGCTCAACAAACTGTCGAACGACGAGATCAAGGTCCGCGTCCTGCAATCGGGTGTGGGTGCGATCACCGAAAGCGACGTCGGCCTGGCCCAGGCCAGCGGGGCGCCGATCATCGGCTTCAACGTCCGTCCCAATGCCAAGGCGCGCGAGATGATCGAACGCCAGAAGGTACGGCTGAAGTACTTCGACGTGATCTATCACCTGACCGACGAAGTGGCCAAGGAGATGGCCGGAATCTGGGGGCCTGAACGGATCGAGCACGTGGTTGGCCGTGCCGAGGTCAAGGAAGTGTTCCCGGCTGGCAAGCGCGACAAGGCGGCCGGTCTGCTGGTGCTCGAAGGGTACATCAAGAAGGGCATCAACGCGCGGCTTACCCGCAACGATGTTATCGTGTCACAGACGCTCATCCACTCGCTGCGGCGCTTCAAGGACGATGTCCCCGAAGTGCGTGCCGGGCTCGAATGCGGGGTGGTGCTGGCCGATACCAACGATATCAAACCGGGCGACATGCTCGAAGTGTTTGAGGTCGAGGAGCGCGAACGGACGCTGTGAGCGACTATACCACACCGCGCGGGGCCCATGCCGAACTGATGGGAATCCGCTTTGGCGGGTTCGATCCGGCAACAGAGACCGTGACGCTGCACTGCCACGCGCCGGACAGCTTCATCACGCCGCGCGGGGCGGTGCAGGGCGGTCTGATCGCCGGGTTTCTTGACGAGGCGATGGGCTGGGCACACGTTATCGCGACCAAGGGGGTTGAGGCACCGCTCAACCTGGAAATCAGCATGACACTGCTGAACATGGTCCCCGCCGGATCACTGGTCTGCACCGGAAAGGTGCTGCGCCGGGGCAAGCGGGTGATTTTCCTTGAAGGGGAACTGTGCGATCCAGCCGGCAAGGTCCTGGCTCGTGCTACCTCTACCGCCATTCCCACTCCACGGCCGGGGAGCCTGTAATGTCCCGCCAAACCGCCACGCCCGAAACCCGTTCGGTCCGCTTGCTCAAGGTGGGGGAACAGGTCCGCCACGTGCTCAGTGAATTGCTGACCCGGCAAATGGTGCATGATGAAGTGCTGACTGCGCATTCGGTCAGCGTTACCGAAGTGCGGATGAGCCCTGATTTGCGCCATGCCACGGTGTTCGTGAAGCCGCTGCTGGGATCGGATGAAGAACTGGTGCTCAAGGCGCTGCGCACTCATACCGCGTTCTTCCAGAAGGAAGTCGCGGGCAAGCTGCGACTGAAATATGCCGCCAAAATCAAGTTCCTGGGCGATGAAAGCTTTGACGTGGCCAGCAAGATCGATGCCCTGCTGGCCGATCCCAAAGTGCAGCGCGACCTCGATCCGGAATAGATACTGGCCCTAGATCGCCGGCACCAGCCGGGCGTGGATGGTGATCTTGACCTTGTTGCCGATCAGGATCGGGAAAGCACCCATATTGAACTGGCGGCGGTCGATCGTGGTGGTGCCGACAATCGACAGCGGCTCGTTCGGCCCTGCTTCCCAAGGCACTTGCGAAAAACCGATCACCAGCTGGACCGGGCGGGTTACGCCCTTGGCTGTCATCAGCCCGGTCACGGTTCCGCCGCGATCGCCTTTGAGTTCTAGCTTCTGTGCAACGAACCGGACGGTGGGATAGCGCTCAACATCAAAGAACTGTCGCCCCCGCAGCCGCTTGGTTTCCGAATCACCCGTGGTCAGGGTGCGGGCATCGACATCGACGGTCATGTTGACCTGCTGGTAATCGTTGATGTCGAGCGACAGTGTCCCCTTCATGTCGGGAAAACGTGCGGTCTTGCTCGCTACGCCCAGGAACGCAACCTTGGCGTCGACCTGGCTCTTGGCGTCGTCAACCACATAGCGGCGCACCGATCCCTGCCCTATGGCCGGTTGAGCCAGGGCGAAAATCAGCAGCAAAAACAGATACCGGAACCGTCGCAAGAACATACTCCTTCGCGTCTTGCGCGCCCGGGTGGTGCTATGGCCGGTCCGCAAGCTGGCTGTCAATCTCACTGGCCTTTCGCAGCACAATCCCTATCTGTTGCGCCATGGCCAAGCTCTACTTCTACTACTCCAGCATGAACGCAGGCAAATCGACCACGCTGCTGCAGGCCGATTTCAACTATCGCGAGCGCGGCATGCAGACCATGCTGTGGACCGCTGCGCTGGATGACCGCGCTGGGCACGGCGGCATCGAAAGCCGGATCGGGCTTCATGCCGAAGCGCACAAGTTTTCCGCCGCAACCCAACTGTGGGAGCGGATCGTTGCGGCGCACCGGGTTGAACCGCTGGCCTGCGTCCTGGTTGACGAGGCGCAGTTCCTGTCCGAGGCCCAGGTCTGGCAGCTGGCGCGAGTGGCGGATCAGGCCGGAATCCCGGTACTGTGCTATGGACTGCGCACCGACTTCCAGGGCGAACTGTTTCCCGGTGCCAAGGCCTTGCTGGGTATTGCGGATTCGCTGATCGAGTTGAAGGCGGTGTGCCATTGTGGACGCAAGAGCAGCATGAACCTGCGCGTCGATGGCGATGGCGTGGCGGTAAAGCAGGGGGCGCAGACCGAGATCGGCGGGAACGACCGCTATGTCGCGCTATGCCGCAAGCACTTCACCGAAGCGCTGGGGTGGTGGGTATGAAAGCTGACCCATTGGGCCTGCTGGCCGTGCTGGAAGACGGGCCGCTGCGGCTGGAGCCGCTGGAGGAGCGTCACCGCGATGCCTTACGCGAAGCCTGCGGCGAGGATCCGGCGATCTGGGATATCTATGCGATCTCCTATGCCACGGCACAGTTTGACCTGAGCTTTGACAAGCTGCTGGCCAATCCCGCGCGGCTGCCGCTGGCGCTGCTGGTGGACGGTGAACTGGCCGGGATGACCGCCTGGATCGATGCCGATCCGGCGCGGCGCTCGGCGGAGATCGGCAACACCTATATCCGTCCCGCCCAGCGCGGCGGGGCAGTTAATGCAGCGATGAAGCGCTTGCTGTTCGTCCATGGCTTTGCTTGCGGGCTGCTGCGCATCCAGCTGTGCGTCGATGTCCGCAATCAGCGCTCGCAAGCCGCCTGCCGCAAGATCGGTGCGACCTTTGAAGGCGTGCTGCGCAATCACATGATCACCTGGACCGGGTATGAGCGCGACAGTGCGATCTTTTCGGTCGTCGAACGCGATCGGGAGCGACTGGGACTATGAACGATACCATCTGGCAAGCTGCTTCGCTGATTATCCCGCTGGTCGTGGCGATCGTGTTCCACGAAGTGGCGCACGGATACACGGCCCGGCTGCTGGGCGATCCAACCGCTTCCGAGCTTGGACGGTTGAGCCTTAATCCCCTGCGCCATGTCGATCCGTTCGGCACGATCATCCTGCCGGGTCTACTCAAGCTGTCAGGCCTGCCGGTGTTCGGTTTTGCCAAGCCGGTCCCGGTAATGAAGGCCCGGCTGCGCAATCCCCGGCAGGGTATGATGCTGGTCGCTGCGGCGGGGCCGGCGAGCAACCTCGTTATGGGCCTGATCGGTGCGGTGCTGCTTGGCCTGTTGCTGCGGCAATATCAGGAGGTGCAAGAAACCTCTGCTCTGGTCCAGTTCACGGCCCTCAACCTCACAAATTTCATCGCGCTCAACGTGTTCCTGGCACTGTTCAACCTGCTGCCCGTGCCGCCGTTCGATGGCGGTCACATTGTCGAAGGACTGTTGCCGCGGCCGCTGGCGGAAAAGTTCGCCGGAATGCACCAGCAGGCCCTGCTGGTGATGATCTTGCTGCTGGTAGTGCTGCCGTGGATCTCGCCCAGCCTGAACGTGGTTGGCGCATTGGTGTTTCCGCCGGTCGAATGGTTGACCGGTCACTATCTTGATCTTGCCGTCGCGGTTGCGCGGAGCTGAACCTTTGCCCCACGGCTGGATAATCCTCGACAAACCGCACGGGCTTGGATCGACCCAGGCGGTCGGTGCAGTCAAGCGCAACTTGCGTGAGGCGGGCTTTGGCAAGGTCAAGGTGGGTCACGGCGGTACGCTGGATCCCTTCGCAACCGGTGTCCTGCCGATCGCTCTTGGCGAGGCGACCAAGCTGTGCGGGCGGATGCTCGATGCCAGCAAGATCTATGCTTTCACGATCAAGTTCGGTGAGGAGACCGATACGCTGGACCTTGAAGGCAAGGTCATTGCCAGCAGCCCGGCCCGGCCAACCCTGGCCGAGGTCGAGGCCGTGCTACCCTGCTTTACCGGGCCGATCGACCAGATCCCGCCCGCATATTCCGCGCTCAAGGTCGACGGCCAGCGCGCCTATGATCTGGCCCGCAAGGGTGAGGCGGTGGAATTAAAGAGCCGCGCGGTGACGGTCCATTTGCTTGAACTGTCAGGCGGGGCGGGGGACAGCGTCACCCTGATTGCCCACGTTTCCAAAGGCACCTACATCCGCAGCCTCGCTCGCGACATCGCCCGGGCGCTCCGCACGGTTGGCCATGTTACCGTGCTGCGCCGACTCAAGGCGGGGCCGTTCGGGATCGAACAGGCGATTTCGCTGGACAAACTGAACGAAGTGGGTAAGGGCGCGCGGCTTGAGAACGTACTCTTGCCGCTGGAGGCAGGGCTGGTCGACATCCCGGCTCTCAACCTCGGTCCGGAACAGGCAAGCATGGTCCGCCAGGGCCGGGTTCTGACCGGGCTGCCCTACGATGACGGGCTTTACTGGGCGAAAGCAGGCCGCGTGCCTGTTGCGCTGTTGGAGGTTTCCTCCGGTGAAGCCCGCGTATCGCGGGGGTTCAACCTTTCCGATGTCGCGGAGTGAATGATATGTCGGTTAGCCCCGAAAAGAAGCAGGAAATCATCCAGGACAACGCCCGCCAGGCCAGCGACACCGGTTCGCCGGAAGTACAGGTGGCGATCCTGACCAGCCGTATCGTTACGCTGACCGAACACTTCAAGCAGCACCACAAGGACAACCATTCGCGCCGTGGTCTGCTGATGATGGTCAACAAGCGCCGCAGCCTGCTTGACTATCTCAAGCGCAAGGATGTGGACCGGTACAACGCCCTGATCCAGAAGCTGGGTCTGCGTAAGTAACCACGCGGAGGCGGCCCCAAGCGGGCCGCTTCTTGCATTTGGACCTGGCTCGCAATCCGGCGAGCAGGCCATCACGGGGCCAGGAGCGCCCCACACCGGACCGGGACGGAATCCCCGGCAGCAAAACCCGCTGGCAATAGGGCTGGCGGGCTGAAGGAAATACAATGTTCGACGTCAAAACCGTATCCATGGAGTGGGGCGGAAAGACCCTCACGCTGGAAACCGGCCGCATTGCCCGTCAGGCTGACGGCGCGGTCCTCGCCACTTATGGCGAAACTGTCGTGCTGTGCGCTGTCACGGCCGCCAAGTCGGTCAAGGAAGGGCAGGACTTCTTCCCGCTGACCGTGCACTATCAGGAAAAATTCTTCGCCGCCGGGCGCATCCCGGGCGGCTTCTTCAAGCGTGAACGCGGCGCGACCGAAAAGGAAACGCTGGTTTCCCGCCTGATCGATCGTCCGGTTCGCCCGCTGTTTCCAGAAGGGTTCTACAACGAAATCAATGTCATCGCCCAGGTTCTGAGCTATGATGGCGAGATCGAGCCCGATGTGCTGGCGATGATCGCGGCTTCGGCTGCGCTGACCATCTCGGGCGTGCCCTTCATGGGCCCGATCGGCGCTGCGCGCGTCGGTTATGTCGATGGTGAATACACTCTCAACCCGCGTCAGGACGTGGCCGCTGCCGGTGCGCTCGACCTGGTGGTTGCCGCAACCGGCAACGCGGTGATGATGGTTGAATCGCAGGCCCGCGAACTGAGCGAAGAAGTCATGCTCGGCGCCGTCATGTTCGCGCATGACGAGTGCAAGAAGGTTGTGAACCTGATCATCGATCTGGCTGAAAAAGCCGCGAAGGATCCCTGGGACGTCGCCGTTTCGGATAACACCGCGATCAAGGACAAGCTCAAGAAGCTGATCGGCAAAGACATTGCCGCAGCTTACAAGCTCACCGACAAGTCGGAACGCTCAAATGCGCTCAATGCTGCCCGCGCCAAGGCAAAGGAAGCTTTCGCATCTGAAGACGCGCAGACCCAGATGGTCGCGATCAAGTCGGTCAAGAAGGTCGAAGCCGATATCGTGCGCGGTGCCATCCTCAAGGACGGCCAGCGCATTGACGGACGCAAGACCAACCAGGTCCGCCCGATCGAAAGCATGGTCGGCTTCCTGCCCCGTACCCATGGTTCGGCACTGTTCACTCGCGGTGAAACGCAGTCGATCTGCACCACCACCCTGGGCACCAAGGACAGCGAGCAGATGATCGACGGGCTGGAAGGCCTGAGCTACTCGAACTTCATGCTCCACTACAACTTCCCGCCCTATTCGGTCGGTGAAGTGGGCCGCTTCGGCGCACCGAGCCGCCGCGACGTGGGCCATGGCAAGCTCGCCTGGCGCGCACTGCAGGCGGTGCTGCCCAGCAAGGAAGACTTCCCCTACACAATCCGCGTGGTTTCGGACATTACCGAGTCCAACGGTTCGTCCTCGATGGCGACCGTTTGCGGTGGCGCGCTGGCGATGATGGACGCGGGCGTTCCGCTTACCCGTCCGGTTTCGGGCATTGCCATGGGGCTGATCCTCGAAGGTGAAGATTTCACTGTGCTGTCCGACATCCTGGGTGATGAAGATCACCTGGGCGATATGGACTTCAAGGTGGCCGGGACTTCCGAAGGCATCACTACGATGCAGATGGACATCAAGGTTGCCGGGATCACCAAGGAAATCTTCTCGGCCGCGCTCAACCAGGCCAAGGAAGGCCGGGCGCACATCCTGGGTGAAATGACCAAGGCGCTGGGCACGGCCCGCACCGAACTGTCGGCTCACGCTCCGCGCATCGAAACGATGCAGATCGACAAGTCGAAGATCCGCGACATCATCGGTACCGGCGGCAAGGTGATCCGCGAAATCGTGGCCACCACCGGTGCCAAGGTTGATATCGACGATGAAGGCCTGATCAAGATCAGCTCGTCCGACCTGTCGCAGATCGAAGCTGCCCGGCAGTGGATCAGCGGGATCGTGGAAGAAGCCGAAGTCGGCAAGATCTATGACGGCAAGGTCGTTACGATCGTCGATTTTGGCGCCTTCGTGAACTTCATGGGCGGCAAGGACGGCCTGGTTCACGTGTCGGAAATGCGCAATGAGCGTGTCGAAAAGCCGACTGATGTCGTTTCCGAAGGTCAGGCCGTGAAGGTCAAGGTCCTCGAGATCGATCCGCGCGGCAAGGTTCGCCTGTCGATGCGCGTTGTCGATCAGGAAACCGGTGCCGAGCTGGAAGATACCCGTCCGCCGCGCGAACCGCGTGAACCGCGCGGGGACCGTGGTGATCGCGGTGGTGACCGTCGTGGCCCGCGTGGCGGCGGCGATCGTGATCGAGGCCCGCGCCGTGATGGCGGCGGTGACCGTGGTCCGCGCCGCGATGGCGGTGATCGCGGCCCTCGTCGTGACCGTGAAGAAGGCGGCAATCCGGATCACATGCCGGCCTTCCTCAAGGGCGACGATTGATCGCTGCGACAAGACTGTGAAAAAAAGGAAAGGGGGCAGCTGCGGCGGCCCCCTTTTCGCTTGTCAGGACATGGCTTTGTCTGGAATTCTCACTCCGCGTCGCGCGCACTTGATCGGTTGGAGAATTCGGAATGAAGCGGAAGCTGTTGCTGGCGACGGGGCTGGGACTTGCGGCGGTGCCTGCGGCCTTGTGGGCCTGTGCCGACACAACCTGCGAACCATCGTGGAAGCTAGGCGGGACAACGCTTGATTGCGCCAGCCGGGCCTTTCTTTCGCCGGGTAACGATTCGCGGATCAATCTGGCCTTCCTGCTGCGCGGCAAGGCCGGACTGGCGATCAAGGCCGACAAATATCCTTCCCGCGAATACGATTCCGAAGGCTATGGCCACACCTTCCTCGATTGGGAGTTGCTGCGGATCGGATTGTTTCCGGCCAAGGCAGGGGAAGATCCCTTTGCCGGGCGCAGTGATCATTACGGTTCGCGCTGTATCAGCCTGACCGGGGCCACCTCTGCCTTCCAGACGGCGCTGGCTGCCAATGCGAGCGTTCCCGCTGCGGAGCGGACCAAGCTGCTGGCGGCGCGGGGGCGGGTCAGCCTGGCCTGCGATGGCCCGGCAGACCAAACCCTGCCCGCCTGGCCTGAAGGGATCGCCAGCGCCGGGGGCAAGGCCTATCTTGGCTATCTTCAGGCGGCAGAAGCATTCTATGCTGAACGCTGGGACGATGCGCGCGGCCTGTTCGCAGGTCTGTCCGGGGCAAGCGACCCGTGGCTCAAGGAAACCGCCGCCTACATGGCCGGGCGGGTGGAGCTGAATGCCGCACAGGCCAAGACGTTTGAAGATGAAGGTTGGTCGTCGGGCACAGAGAACGTCGATCAACGGGCGATTGCCGCCGCGCATTCGGCGCTGGAAAGCTATCTCAAGGCCTGGCCGAACGGACGCTATGCGGATTCGGCGCGTGGCTTGCAGCGACGGGTCCATTGGCTGTCGGGCGATACCAAGGCACTCGCTGCGACCTATGCCAGCGCGCTGGGCGCGGTTCCTGCTGGGAGTGCGCAAGCGCTCGACTTGATCCAGGAGATCGACAACAAGCTGCTGTTCGCCAGCGGCCGCAAGGCCGAAGCGAATGGCCCGCTGCTGCTGGCTGCGCTCGATCTCGTCCAGATGCGGGATGATCGCTACAAGGATGATGACGGCATCCTGCAGGGCCAGGGCCCCACGCTGACTAGGGCAGACCTCGATGCGCAGGCTCCGGCCTTTGCAGGTGAGCCGGACCTCTATGGGCTGCTCAAGGGCATGCACGCCTATTACGTGGAAAACGATCCGCGCGCGGTGCTGACGCTGATCCCCGACGATTCGCACCGGCGAGACTATTCGCAAGTCCAGTTCAGCCGCCAGGTGCTGCGCGGGCAGGCGCTGGCCGCGCTGAAGGACCGCAACGAGGCCGGGTTCTGGCGCGATCTGCTGGGCGGATCGAACGCGCTGTGGCAGCGCCCGACGGTTGAGCTGGGCCTGGCGATGAGCCTTGAGCGCAGCGGGCAGGTCGCAGCAGTCTTTGCCAAGGATTCGCCCGTAACCGATACGGCCATCCGCAAGCGATTGCTGGGCTATTCGGCGGGCAAGGACGTGCTGCGCGCCGCAGCGCAGGACACGGCCCGCCCGCAAGTGGAGCGTGATACGGCGCTCTTCACTCTGCTCTACAAGCAGCTGACCCGTGGCGATTATGCCGGGTTTGCAGGCAATGTCGCCATGGTCCCGGCCAAGGCTTCGACCGAAGCCAACTTCTGGTATTTCTATGATCATGACAACGCTCCCGTTGGCCTGTTCACCAAGGGGCGTTTCGCCAGTGGTGGCTACCCCTGCCCGGCGTTGACAGTGACCGTGCTAGGTTTGGCCAGAAACCCGCAGGACGTGGCTGCGCGGCTGTGTGTGGGGGAATTCCTGCGGCTCAACGGGTTCGACGGGTTTACTGCTCTGGACGATGCGCCAGGCAAGGACGAACTGGGCGGTGCGCGGCAGGACTTTGGCGGCAAACCGGTGCAACGCGGGGCAATCTATGCCTCAGTGATCGCCAACGCCAAGGCAGCTCCGAACGATCGTGCCTATGCTCTATTCCGTCAGATCAACTGCTATGCCCCTTCGGGCAGCAACAGCTGCGGCGGGCAGGATGTGGAGATCGATCAGCGCAAGGCCTGGTTCAACCAGTTGAAGCGTGATTATCCCGGCAGTCCCTGGGCCAAAAAGCTGCGTTTCTACTGGTGAGAGGACGCATCGCGCTGGCCATGATCGCGGCGCTTGCCCTGCTGGGCGGGTGCCGCAAGTCAGCGCCGGACCGGGTGCGGGCAGAAGATTACAGCAGCTTCTTCCTGTGGGCCGGGGTCCGACCGCAGCCGGTCGTGGCGGAAGCGAAGGAACTCTATATCCTCGATGGCGAAGTGCAGCGCGAAAGCGGTTCTGCCCTGGTGCCGCTGCGCGCTTCGGTGCCGCGCCATCCGGACAAGCGGCTGTGGCTGGTGGTGCGCGCGGCGCGGCTCGATTGGGGGCCGGGGGTGTGGCGCAAGCTGGAGCGCGATCTGGGTCAATGGCAGGCCTACGGGCTCCAGCTTGATTTTGATGCCTCAACCCCCGGTCTGGCGGACTATGCGCGGTTTCTGAAGGAACTGCGCGCCCGATTGCCTGCGCGCTACAAGCTGTCGGTGACCGGGCTGATGGACTGGAGTGCCAATGCTGACCCGGCCGCGCTGGCGCAGCTGGCGGGCGTGGTCGATGAAGTGGTGGTGCAAAGCTACCAGGGGACCGAGACGATCCCCGGCTATGACCGTTACCTTGCGCGACTGGCCCGTGTGCCAGTGCCGCACAAGGTTGCGTTGGTGCAGGGCGGCCAGTGGCGCGAACCGCCCGGATTACGCGTCGATCCCTTATTTCGCGGCTATGTGGTCTTCCTTGTCAACCCGGGTTGAAATTTGTTAGCAATGCATACAAATTGATTCAGCTAAGAGAGGCCCATGACCATCACCGAATTCGCCGGTCGCACTGCCTTCATTACCGGGGGCGCATCGGGGATTGGCCTCGGCATTGCGAAAGTTCTGGTCGAGCGGGGCGCGCGGGTGGTGATTGCCGACTTGCGTCAGGACCATATCGACAAGGCGCTGGCTGAATTTTCCGGGGGCGGGCGCAGCAATGCCGTTTCTGCGCTGCAACTCGATGTCACCAGCCGTGCGGCCTATGCCGAAGTGGCGGCGCGAATGCTGGCGGAATTCGGCGGGATCGACATCCTGGTGAACAATGCCGGGGTCGGGCTCGAAGGGCCGATCCTCAAGGCCACCTATGCCGATTATGATTTCGGATTCGGGGTCAATATCGGGGGAGTGATCAACGGCTTCGTTGAATTTCTGCCACAGATGCTGGCGCATGGGCGCGGCGGGCATGTTGTCTCCACCGCCAGCCTCGCCGCCGAAGTGGTAATGCCCGCACACCTTGCGATCTATGCCGCGAGCAAAGCGGCGGTGTGCCACTATTGCGAGGCGGTGAAAGGCGAACTAGGCGAACAGGGGATCGGGGTTTCGATCCTACTGCCCGGACCGATCAAATCAAACATCCACCAGGCCCAGCAAAACCGCCCCGAACATCTGCGCAGCGGCAGCGGCTTTGCCGAAAGCGAGGCGCAACTGGCGCGGCGACAGGTCGGTGACAACTGGATGGAGCCCGAGCAGGTCGGCCATCTGGTCGCCGACGGGATCCTGGCGAACCAGACTTACATCGTCACCCACGGCATCTTCAAGGATTGGCAGCGCGCCCGGGCGCAGGCTGTGCTCGATGCCACCCCAGATGTTGAAAACGCAGCCGTGCGCGGGATCTAGTCAGGCGGCGGCGGGCTGGTCTGCTGGCTTGCCGTCTTCCGTTGTGGCCAATTCGATCCGGTTGCGGCCAGCCTGTTTGGCCCGGTATAGTGCGGTATCGGCGGCCTTCAGCGCAGAACGCCGGTCGGCAAAGGCAAAGGCATCGGCCACTCCACCGGAAAATGTGATCTGCCCGAACGGCTGCTCGGTAGCGCGATTGACCAGGCGACGCGCAGCCAGTGTTTCGCGCAGCTGATCGAGTTTGGCATAGGCTTGCGCGACCGGAGTGTCGCGGAACAACACGACAAATTCCTCACCCCCGTGGCGAGCCACGTGGCAGCGATCATCAGATATCTTGGCCAGGCTGTCCGCCACCAGTTTCAAGACCCGATCCCCGGCGTCATGGCCGTGGGTATCGTTGACCAGTTTGAAGTGGTCGATGTCGCAGAACGCGATGCACAGCGGCTCAGCGGCGGCAAACGCTTCGCGATATTCTGCTTCAAAGCGGGATTCAAACGCACGGCGATTGGGCAGGCCGGTCAGGTGGTCCTCTTCGGCGCTGCGCTTGGCTTCATCCAGTCGCCGCCGCAAGGCACGGGTTTGGGCTTCGCTGCGCAACATTTGCTTTTCGATGTCGCGGGTTCGCTTGAGCATGACCTTGGCGATTGAGGCCAGTTCGGAAATAACTGCCCCTGCGGCAGTGACCTGTTCCAGCTCGCCAACGTGCTCCTCCAGCGCACTGTGATATTCGCTGGTGGCCTGCTGGGCATCGTGGCTGGTCTTGCCAAATTCGTCGATGCTGGTTTCCAGCCGCTGCATAAGGTCAGCCAAGGTCTTGACCTCGTCCTCGCTGGTGTTGCGCAGGAACACTTCGTCCAACCATTCGATTGTCACCGGCTTGCGCGTCTGGACTTGACGGTCGATCAGCCGGACCAGATGCGGATCTGCACTGGTCAGATAAGCATGGGCAATCGAGAGTGTATGCGCTGTTACTTCCAGCTGGTGCGTCGCCAGGAAGCGATTGATCTCGTCCAGTTGACGTTCGCGCAGCGATTGCCGCCGCTCACGTGCAGGCACCGCCGGGGCAGCATCCGTGGAGGAATCGGTTTCGTCAACCGGCTTCGAGCCAAGCCCGAGCCAGCCGAGCAGGCCGCCGGAACGGCCAAGCGAGGGATCATGGACAGTCATGGCATGGTTAACGTCGCCTTGCCCGAATTTTTAAGGTCGGCGACCAATTTGGTGATCTAGCGCACCGCCGGATGAGCTGAGTCCGGTTACACAGGGTCATGGTTGGCGAAGGAGCGACTCATGCCTTTTATCGATGACGACGTGGTCGGGATGCGGCTTGATAGCGGCGCGGTCCGCCAACTGTTTTGGGGAGACGAGGTTGAAGTGCTGTCCAGTAGCGCCACCGAAGTGCGGGTAAAATTGCCCGGCGTTGCCAAAGACCGGGGTGAAGGCGTTATCTCTCCCAAAGCCAAGCTGCGCAATCCGGGACTGTTGCGGATGTCGATGATTGATGTTCAGCAGGGGGACGGATTGATCATCGAAACGCCGACGGGCAAAGTGATCTTCATCGACGGCGGGGATAACCAGCTTTTCGCGCGCCATGTCGCAGCGCGTTACCCCGGAACCAGCGATACCAATCCGCTCAAGGTAGACCTGATGCTGGTGACTCACGGCGATGCCGATCATTTTGACGGGCTTAACCAGCTGCTCAAATCGGAAAGCCACAAGACCTTGCGCAAGCGCGTGTTCGTTGCCCCCGGTCGGTACTATCACAACGGTATCGTCAAGCGGCCGGGCAGCAAGGGCGGCAAGAAGGTGCCCGATGTCGAACTGCTGGGGGAAACCACGAGAGTCGGCAAGGACACGTTCATTACCGGCCTGGTCGAGGATCCGGGTGCCTTGCCGGGCAGCGAGCGCAACGATCCGTTCAAGACATGGGTCAACACCCTGGCGGCGTGGGAGCCGCGGGTTCAGCGCGTCTGGGGGCAACCGATCGAGCGGCGGCGGCTGGACCAGACTCGTGGCGATGCGTTCGATTTCCTGAAAGGCGAAGGGATCGGAGTGGACCTCTATGGCCCGATCACCGAAGATGCGGGCGGCGCGCCGGGCCTGCGTTTTCTGACCAGCCCGCCCGACGATGCCAACCTGATGCTGGGATCAAAACCGGGTGGAAAGGGCAAGAGCTTGTCGGCCAGCCACACCATCAACGGGCATTCGATCGCCTTCCGGCTGCGTTACGGCAATGTCCGCTTCCTGTTTACCGGTGATCTCAACCAGGAAGCGGGTGAGCGGCTGCGCCAGGCACTGCCCAATGCATCGTTGCGCTGCGAAGTGTTGAAGGCGCCGCACCATGGCTCGGCAGATTTCGACATGGAATTCCTGAAAGAGGCGGGGCCGGTGGTCTCGCTGATTTCATCGGGTGATGAAAACCAGACCAAGGAATACATCCACCCGCGCGCCACCTTGATGTCTGCACTCGGCAAGGCCAGCCGAACTACGCCAGGGGTGATTTTTTGTACCGAACTCGCGGCGTTCTTCCAGACACTGGGCTGGGTCGATGCTCCGCCTGCCAAAGGCAAGAAACCGCGCAAGGTATTTGCCTTTGAGCGCACCAACTTTGGCATCGTCCACATCCGCACCGATGGCGAACGGGTTCTGGCCTTTACCCATTCGGGCAAGGAAGGAATGAACGAAGCCTATCGCTTTACCGTTTCGTCCACCGGAGACGTCGTTTTCGCCCCTGCAGTCAGCAAGGTCAGCGCCCCGGCTAAGCCGGACTGAACGAACCTGCAAACGCGATTAGCGGACGCGCGGTCCGCCAAATGGGAGCGGCGGCGGCGGGCGGCGGTGTCCGCGCGGCAGCTGCGCCTGATAGGCGCGGCCACAATGTTCCACACAGTACGGGAAGCCAGGGTTCACCTTGTCTCCGCAAAAATGGAAATCCGGTTCACCTGGGTGTCCCATCGGCCAGCGGCAGATCCGGTCATTCAGATCAAGCAGGCTGGTCTTGTCAGCCATTTCAGGGCTGGGCTTGGCGGGAACCAGGCGGCGCGGCGGGGCGGGGGGAATCGGAGCCTGCTGATCGCCGGGGCCCTGACGCAGGAACCCTCCGGGGCCGACCGAGACGATCCGCGGTTGAGGCGCGGCTGGCACGGCGGGAGCATCGCCGACGCTGGGTGCAGCGGCCTGCGGGGCCGGGCGCGGAGCTGCGGGAGCGGCCGCGGGACGTGGGGTCGGGGCAGGCCGGGGCGCGGCCTCTGCCTTGGGCGGCTTGGCCGGGGCCGGAGCGGCTTCCTTTTCATTGGGCTTGACCGGGCTGGGGCGGGCTTTCAGCCCCAGGCGGTGCGCCTTGCCGATTACGGCATTGCGGCTGACCCCGCCCAGTTCGTCGGCGATCTGGCTGGCCGTAGCGCCGCCTTCCCACATCTTGGTCAGCTTTTCGATCCGTTCGTCGGTCCAGCTCATTGCCCGTCCAGTTCCTTCGCGTGCGGCCCCAAGCGGGCCTGACGCTTGCCACATGCGCGGCAAGCCGATAGTCGCCACTTCATGGCCAATCAACCTGTTCCTGCACCGTCAACCGCCTCCGCCCCGTCGCTCGGCATGAGCGTGGGGCAGCGCAATTTTCCGGCCCAGGGAGTGCCCTTGATCCACCGGGTCAACCGGCTCGGGCTGTGGACGCTCTATATGAAGGAAGTGCGCCGATTTTTCAAGGTGCAGACCCAGACGATCTGGGCACCTGCGATAACGACGCTGTTGTACCTGATGATCTTCACCGTGGCGATGGGACGTGAAGGCTATACGGTGCTGGGTGTACCCTTCGCCAGCTTCATCGCGCCGGGTTTGATCGTGATGGGCATGATCAACAGTGCTTTCGCCAATACCAGCTTCAATTTCCTGGCCGGCAAGATCCAGGGGACAATAGTTGATTATCTGATGCCACCGATTTCCAATGGCGAACTGATGCTGGGCCTGATCGGCGCGGCAGTGACCCGCGCGGTGCTGGTTGGCCTGGCGATCAGTGCGGCGATGCTGCCGTGGCCGGGTGTGCATTTGTCAGCTGCTCATCCGTGGGCGATCGTATGGTTCGGCCTGATGGGATCAATCCTGCTGGCGATCATTGGCCTGATGACATCGCTGTGGGCTGAGAAGTTCGATCATACCGCGATGGTGACGAATTTCGTGATCACCCCGCTGACCATGCTTTCAGGCACATTCTATGTGATCGACAACCTGCATCCGGCATTTCAGGTGGTCAGCCGGCTCAATCCATTCTTCTATGTGATCAGCGGCTTTCGTTTTGGTTTCCTGGGGCAGAGTGACATTGGCGCAACCAATGCGGCGGTGTTCAATGGCGCGCTGTATGTCGGGCTGCTCAATGTGGTCATGGGCGCGGCGCTGTATCTGTTGTTGCGCAGCGGGTGGAAGCTAAAAAGCTGATGATCCACCCGTTTCTGGCGATCGAACCGACCGGCGACCCATTGCGATTCCGCCTGCCAGTCACTGCGGATCTGTGTGTCGGTCGCAAGGATCACATCTTCCTGTTCGGCGGGGCAGGGTTGGCCACGGCGGTTGCTTGCGCGCGCCATGTCGCGGGGCGGGAACTGATCTGGGCGACCGCGCAATACCTGTCCTATGCCCGACCCGGTTCGCTGATCGAAGCGGATGTGCGCTTGCCGGTGCAGGGGCGAAACATCACTCAGGCTGTGATTACCCTGCATTGCGGGGAGGAGGTTATCATTTCCGCCACCGCCGCGCTGGGTGAGCGCGAAGGCCATCCCAGTGCGCAGTGGTTCGATCTGCCGCAAGTGCCCGCACCCGATCAGTGCGAAGTGTGGGCCCCATGGGACCATGAAGGCGAGGGCACCTTGCTGCAGCGGCTGGAAAAGCGGATCGCGCCAGATAGCATCGCACTGCGCCCGCGCGACGGCGCGGTCGATCCGTCGGGCCGGATGCAAATGTGGCTGCGTACGCGCGAGGATTTGCCAGTGGACGCTGCCGTGCTGGCCTTAATGGGGGATTTCGTGCCAACCGGGGCTGGGGTTTCGCTTGGGCTTGATGGCGGCGGTAACAGCCTCGACAACACCCTGCGCCTGCACAGCGTGGTCCCGACCCGCTGGGTGCTGTGTGATATCCAGATGAGTGCGGCGGGGCGCGGCTTTGCTCATGGTCATTTGCGGCTGTTTGCCGAAGACGGGACGCTGATGGCAACCGCCTCGCAATCGCTGGTGCTGCGCTACCGCAAAAGCGGGTGAAGGCTCAGTCGATCGGCACCGCGTTGGAATAGGTGCAGCCGGGACGCAGCCAGATGGTCCCGCCAAACCCGCTGCCGGTGGCGCCGATCCGTTGCAACTGGAAGTTTCCGGTTACTTTGAGCGTCAGGGTGCCGGCGCCGCTGGCGCCCTCGTTCAGGTCCACCCATTGGCCGGTTACCACATTGCCACTGCGGGTGCCCTTGAACAGGTTGGTCCAGCTGGCCCCGTCGTCTTTGCTTTTGCCCTGCCACCACACCGCATTGCCGGTGCTGCGGATGCGATAGGTGCCGCCGTCGTTGGCTTTGAAGGTGCCGGACAGCGCAGGCTGAGCTTTGCAGGTGGCGGCACCGGCGGGGCTGGTGGCCAGCAAAGCCAGACCAAGTCCGGCAAGGGCGATGTGCAAGCTGGTCATCGGCAGCTCCGGTTCGCGGCTGGCCGCTATCAATGCGTCAGCGAACGCCGCAGGCGGTAACGCCCGCCGTCAAAATCCTCAAACAGTTCGGCGACGCTAGGATGATCGATCGGCCCGGCTTCGCCATCGGACAGCAGGTTCTGCTGGCTGACATAGGCGACATAGCTCGAATCGCCGTTTTCGGCGAGCAGGTGGTAGAACGGCTGTTCGCGGTGCGGGCGCACTTCTTGCGGGATCGATTCGTACCATTCCTCGCTATTGGCGAAGACCGGATCGATATCGAACACCACGCCGCGGAAATCGAACACCTTGTGCCGTACAACATCGCCGATCCCGAACCGTGACTTGGTGCGCAGCGGGGCATCGACCTTGCGGCCAGCCTGGGGCGAGAAGAAGGTGGCTCGGTCCATAAGTCGCAATATAGGGTGTTCAGGCCGCCGAAACAACGCCGGACCTTTGCCGGTCCCCGTATTTCCCGGCCAAGGGGGCTTGGCAAGCGCCCCGGCTTAGGCTAACCGCGCGCTTCCCGACCCGTCCGGCCCCACGGCCAGACACCGGCGATCTCGCGGAGAGGTGGCAGAGAGGTCGAATGCGCCGCACTCGAAATGCGGTGTACGGGTGACCGTACCGTGGGTTCGAATCCCACCCTCTCCGCCAGCTTGCGTTCCGCAAATATCCCCTAAGCGCTTATTTCTCTTGCATTTTCGCCGATTTGTGAGCATTGTTGTTCCCTGTTCGTTTCATTGCTTCCATGTGCTTCCACATCGATCCGGGGGCACGGCTGGGGGCAGCGTCCGGAGATCCGGGGGCATCGATGCTGACCGAGATGCAAGTGAAGAACGCCAAGGCTAGGGAGCGGGACTACAAGCTCGCCGATTCCGAGGGTCTGTACTGGACTTGTAACGGTTTTGCGCCGGTCACCTGAGCGTTTAGAGCTCGCAACAGGAGACCGATGAGATGATGAAGCATTCAGAAGAGTTCAAGCAGCAGGCGGTACGCATTGCGCTCACCAGCGGTCTGCCGCGAGAGCGGGTTGCAGTGGATTTGGGGATCGGCAAGTCGACGCTGGTCAAGTGGATTGCGCAATATCGGCCGACAGATTTGACCTCAGCGCCGCAGGCAGATCTGGCGCGCGAGAACGACGGTATCAGGTTGCCAAGCGTTAAGTTCAGAAGAGGATCGTTGGTTCACCAGCATCCAACCGTCGCCAGAGCCGCCTGAGCATCCGTACTTGCAAATTCTGGCCGAAGATCGGACTGCTCCTGAAGTCTGCGCGCCGCCAGCATTGCTACGTTTGACAAAAAGGCGTGGAGCGCGGCGGCGAACCTGTTTTACTCACCGGTCAAAGCGATCGACTGCGGCGGCGAGGTCTGTCACGGCGAGCGCAAGCTGGTCAATGAGGCGGACGGGTCGACCAACCGTGTTGACGTCGTCGCAAAGTATAGCTTCTAAGACCATCGGGGAGAGGACCAATGGACCTGCAAATGCGAGAATCGGCCGAGGATATAAGCTCGCTGCCCAAGCACCATAAGCCGACCCATGACGAGAAACTGGTGATCACCGCTTCGTCGCTGGGCACCGTTTTCGAATGGTACGATTTCTATCTCTATGGCCTTCTGGCCACCTTCATCTCGAAGGTGTTCTTTGCCGGCGTCAACGAAACCACCGGGTTCATCCTGGCGCTGGGGGCCTTCGCCGCCGGTTTCGCGGTGCGCCCGTTCGGGGCGATCTTCTTCGGCCGGATCGGCGATCTGGTCGGTCGCAAGAACACATTCCTGGTCACCATGGGGATCATGGGCCTGTCCACTTTCGTGGTCGGCCTGCTGCCCGGCTATGAAAGCTGGGGTGTCGCTTCACCGATCATTCTGGTCTTGCTGCGCATTCTTCAGGGCCTGGCGCTGGGCGGTGAATACGGCGGCGCAGCGACTTACGTGGCCGAGCATGCCCCCAACAACAAGCGTGGGCTTTACACCAGCTTCATCCAGATCACAGCCACCTTTGGCCTGTTCGCGGCGCTGCTGGTGGTGCTGGGCTTCCGCACCTGGATGGGTGAGGAAAGCTTCGCCGCCTGGGGCTGGCGCGTGCCGTTCCTGATCTCGATCGTGCTGCTGGCGGTTTCGATGTGGATCCGAATGCAGTTGAACGAGAGCCCGGTCTATCAGAAGATGAAGGACGAGGGCACCACGTCGAAGGCTCCGTTGACCGAAGCCTTCGGCCGCTGGAGCAACCTCAAGTTCGTGCTAATCTGCCTGTTCGGTGCCGGCATGGGCCAGGCCGTGGTGTGGTACGGCGGGCAGTTCTACGCCCAGTTCTTCCTTGAAAAGACCATGAAGGTCGATGGCGCGACCACTAATATCCTGGTCGCCACTGCGTTGTTGATGGGTACTCCGTTCTTCGTGTTCTGGGGCTGGCTGTCGGACCGGATCGGTCGCAAGTACATCATCCTGGGCGGCTGCGCCCTGGCTGCACTGACTTACTTCCCGGCCTTCCACCAGCTGGCGCTGGCCACCAACCCGGCGCTCAACGCGGCAACTGAATCGAGCCCGGTCTCGGTGACCGCTGCTCCGGGTGAGTGCTCGTTCCAATTCGATCCGATCGGCAAGAACAAGTTTGATGGCTCCAGCTGCGATATCGCCAAGGCCTATTTCGCCCGCAACGGCCTCAACTACGTCAATGTCGAGGCTGCGGCCGGAACAGCGGCGACAGTCCAGGTCGGCGACAAGGTGATCGAAGTGCCCAACCCGACCCAGGTGACCGGCAAGGACCGCGACGATGCGATCAAGAAGTTCGGCGGCACACTGACCACCGCGCTGAAGGATGCAGGCTATCCGATCAAGGAAAACCCCGCAGCTGCCAAGGATCCCAAGGCCGCCAAGCTGGTGTTCTTCGCCGACAAGGCGCAGATCAACAAGCCGCTGGCGATCGCGATCCTGTTCTACCTCGTGCTGCTGGTGACCATGGTCTATGGCCCGATAGCGGCAATGCTGGTCGAACTGTTCCCCAGCCGGATCCGCTATACCTCGATGTCGCTGCCCTATCACATTGCCAACGGCTGGTTCGGCGGGTTCCTGCCCACCACGGCTTTTGCGATGGTCGCGGCCAAGGGGGACATCTACTACGGCCTGTGGTACCCGGTCGCGATTGCCACCGCCACCGTGGTGATCGGGCTGCTGTTCCTGCCTGAAACGTTCAAGCGGAACATCGACGACTGACCCGTTCTCCCAGGAAGATGCCGCGCCTTGATCCCGATCATGGCGCGGCATTTTGCCATGGGCATAGGCAGTGCCTCGACCAAATGGAGTATATCATGACTACCAAGCTCAGTACCCGGGCCGGGATTGTCCTCGACGTGCGCACCGCCAGCGAATCCGACGAGCCGGCGCTGGCAGCCTTTTTCGATTCGGTCAGCGATGAGGACCGGCGCTTTCGCTTTTTGGCCGCAGCCGAGCACGTCAGCCACGAACAGCTCGATCCCCTGATCCATTCCGACCATTTCCAGTCGGAGAGCTTTCTGGCGTTCGATCAGGCCAATGGCGAACTGGTCGGATCGGCACTGCTGGCCTGCGACAAGGCGCTCGACACTGGCGAGATCGCGGTTTCGGTCCGCAGCGATTACCGGAGCAAAGGCGTTGGCTGGGCACTGCTCGACCTGCTCGGCAGCGAAGCGCAGCGGCGCGGTGTGCGCCGGGTGATCGCGATCGAAAGCCGCGACAATCACGCAGCGATCGAACTTGAACGCGAAAAGGGCTTTACTCCCGAAGCGTTTGACGGTGATCCAACGCTCGTGATCCTTTCGAAGACCTTCCGCTAGATCAAGGGAGCGTGATGCAATGAGCCAAGCATACCTGGACGCCTGGCAGCAAAGCATCGCCGATCCGGAACTGTTCTGGAGCACGGCCGCGCGCGCGATCGACTGGACCACACCGCCCCAGCGCGCCTGGGACGATGTGCGCGGCTGGTTTGCCGGCGGAACACTCAATACTGCCGCCAATTGCCTCGACCGTCACGTCGAGGCCGGCCGCGGTGAAAGCACCGCGCTGATCTATGACAGCCCGGTGACCGATACCGTCCGCACCTGGACCTACCGCGAACTGCAAGACGAGGTCGGCCGGGTCGCGGCGATGCTGGTCCGGCTGGGCCTGGACAAGGGTGACCGGGTTATCATCTACATGCCGATGATCCCGCAGACCGTCTTCGCAATGCTGGCCTGCGCGCGGCTGGGGGCGATCCACTCGGTTGTGTTCGGCGGCTTCGCCCCGCTCGAACTCGCCAAACGGATCGACGACGCCGCGCCCAAGGTGCTGTTGACCGCCAGTTGCGGGATCGAAGGCAGCCGGATCCTGGCCTACAAGCCAATGGTCGACGAGGCACTGACCCTCGCCAGTCACCAGGTTGAACATGTCGTGCTGCTCCAGCGCGACCAGATCAGCGCCGAACTTCAGGCCCCCCGCGACCTCGACTGGGAAGCGCTGCGCGGCGCCAGCGCCGCCGATCCGGTCCCGCCGGCGGCCGAGCTTGCCGCCGACGATCCGCTCTACATCCTCTACACTTCGGGCACTACCGGCACCCCCAAGGGTGTGGTGCGCGAGAACGGCGGGCATGCAGTGGCGCTCGCCTGGTCGATGGCCAACATCTATGGGATCGGCCCTGGCGACACGTTCTGGGCGGCCAGCGATGTCGGCTGGGTCGTCGGGCACAGCTACATCGTCTATGCCCCGCTGCTGGTCGGTGCCGCCACAGTGCTGTTCGAGGGCAAACCGGTCGGCACCCCCGATCCGGGCACATTCTGGCGGGTAATGAGCCGCCACCAGGTCAAGAGCTTCTTCACCGCCCCCACCGCGATCCGTGCGGTGCGCAAGGAAGATCCCGATGCCAAACTGCTGAAGGAGATCGGCACGGGTGACTGCCGGGTGATCTTCCTCGCCGGCGAGCGCGCCGACCCTGATACGATCGGCTGGCTAGAAGGGCACAGCGGTCTACCGGTGATCGATCACTGGTGGCAGACCGAACTGGGCTGGCCCGGGGTGGCTTCCTGCTTTGCGCTTGGCGACCTGCGCCGCAAGCGCGGTAGCGCGGGCTTTCCGGTCCCCGGCTACCGTTTCGAAATTCTCGACGAGGGCGGCAAGCCCCTGCCCGCCGGGCAAAGCGGCGCGGTGGCGATCAAGGCCCCGCTGGCTCCGGGCGCGTTTCGCACGCTGTGGAACAATCAGGCCGGGTTCGACAAGAACTTCGCGGGCTTTCCGGGATATTACGAAACCGGTGATGCCGGGCATTTCGATGACGAAGGGTTCCTGCATATCATGGGCCGCACCGACGACATCATCAATGTTGCGGGCCACCGCCTCTCGACCGGGCAGATGGAACAGATCGTCGCCAGCCAGGACGGCGTGTCCGAATGCGCGGTGATCGGTGCCGACGATGCGATCAAGGGGATGATTCCGGTCGCCTTTGTGGTCGCGCGCGCCGGTCATGAAGGCGATGCCTCGCTGCACGGCCGGGTCATCGCGGCAGTTCGCAATGAACTGGGCGCAGTCGCCGCACTCAAGACTGCCTTCGTGGTCACCGCGCTGCCCAAGACCCGATCGGGTAAAATCCTGCGCAACCTGCTGCGCAAGATCGTCAATGGCGAAGACTACACGATCCCGCCCACGATCGAAGACCCCTCGGTCGCAAGAGCAATTGCGCAAGCTGTCAACCAACGCTGATTTATGCTGAATGCGGCGGCGGGGTGCTATCCAATCCGATCCTATGATGTTGGGTCTATCAAATCTCTAAAAAAACTCAAGAAACCAAGGATTTCCTGACGGACTAGCCATGCCGGCGATGCTCCCCTGCCAGCTTCCATGAAACGCCGGAACCGAAATATTTGTCGCTCACTGCTTCGACGACAAGCCATCGCCCCTCGTCGCCCTCACCAGGCACCGTTTCTTCCGGTGAGAGGTAAACAAGATCGGCCACAAGGTTTCTGTGGAGGGTTTTTGTCGGCGATGTTGTCGGATCCAGAATGGCACTTTTCAGACCCATGGTAGCGGAAGCGGTCATTCAAGGTGAGAGAAGGCTCGATGCCGGCTCCCGCTAACATTGCGGTCGCTCAACGTTCGTCCGGTGCAGCTTGGAACCTGTCGGTTGCTCATCAACTCAAAGGCTGACGAAGCGCTTGAGCTGGCAGGGGGCGACATGAATGGTTCGGCAGCTGACCTTTGACGGCAGCCAACTACCCCGCCATCCGCAACATCGCTCCCAGGGTGGCAATCGCAATCAAGCCAACTACCAGCGCCCGCCAGTGCCGATCGGGAATCTTGCCAAAATACCGGCTGCCCAGCGCATTCCCGATGGCAAGCGCTGGAAAGCAGGCGAGGGCAAGCCCGCCCAGTTGCCAATCAAGTTTGCCCAGCGCCAGCGCCGCGAGCGCGACGAACAAGGGGCCCCAAAGGAATATCACGATCAAGGAATCGCGGGTCAAGGCAGCAGGAACCCCTCTGCGCACGAAATAGTAGATCACGGGCGGCCCAGGGATCGCGGCGAAAGATCCGAGTAGCCCGGTCAACAAGCCGGTTACGATCATCGGGCCGATGCCCGATGGTGGCAGCGGTGGGCGCGGAATAACGATCACGACGAAAGCCGCCAATGCGATCACGGCGATTGCCAGTCGGGCTATGTCGGGCGGTGTGTTGAACAGCAGTGCCAGCCCCAACGGTGTTGCTGCGATTGCTGCCAGGGTAATAATGCTCACTTGCCGTCGGTTGACGTTTCGCCAGGCCGCGCGATAGCCCATCGTGCCTGCCAGGCAACCGACCAGAATTGCCAGCAGAACAGTCCGTTCGGGTGGCAACACAAGGTTGACCAGCGGCACCAGCACTACTGCCAGTCCTACCCCGGTAAGCCCTCGTACGAACCCCGCGATCAGCACGATCCCCGCAACCATCAGCATCGATAACGGTGCAAGTCCGGTCAGTGCTTCAATCATGCCCGATCGCACCGGCAAAAATCATCACATGGCGCATCACTTGGGCGCAACCCAGATTGGCGAGGTATAGGCACGTTCCTGAATGGTCAGCGGTTTGCCGGTTGATTTAGGATCGATCCCCAGCTGGATCGCGTCGAACAGCGAATAGCGCGGGGTCGGGATTTGCAGGACCCGGGCATAGTAGAACGCCTTTTGGCCCGGCCGATATTCCGGATCGCGCCACAAGGTGCGCAGGAACGTAGCCCCGATCGTATTGGTATAGGCCCCGGTCTTCAGATCGACCGTATTGCCGACCGGCGCCAGCTTGCCATCACGCCCGCGCTTGCGCGCGTCCGACCAGACCACATTGAATACCGTTTCGTGCGCCTTGCCGCTGGCATCGACCCAGCCTTTGACGATCTGGATCCGGTCCAGATTGCCGCCTTCAGGATCTTTCATGGCTTCGACCATGAAGCTCGGCGCGCGGCCTCGGCCAATCAGATCGCCGCCCATCGGTACGCCGCGATCATAGCCCGACTGGGGAAAGCGCGGCGTATCCAGATCGCGCCGGGTAAAGTTCCAACCGGCAAACATCCGCACTGCCATGCGCGGTCCGGTCGAGGCATAGACCTCTTTGCGCTTGAAAGCTTCGTAGATTGAACGGCGATCATTGCTGGGCGCCCAGACGGCAACCAATCCCGCAGCGCCCATGTCCCAACCGCGTGCCGATCCCAGCCCGGTAGGCTCCTTGCGCTGCTGCGGTGTCGCGTCGTGCTGACCTTTGCCGGCGAAGCGGTTTTCCTCGATTGCGGACATGCCAGTGTGGGCGTCAGTCGATCCGATCAGTCCGAACTTGAATGGATTGACGCCGGTCTTTGCTTCAACTTCCAGCCCACGGCGCAGCGCCGCGCGGACATAGTCAGCCTCGTCCGGCTTGGCGATCGGGCCGGTCGGGACCATGACGAAGCTGTACTTTTCGTAGTCGGCAAATTCATCGGTTGGAGAGAGCGCCGGGTGGGTTTCGGAATCGCCCTTGATCTGGGTGGTTTCGACCACCGGCTCCCAGCGCATCCGCTTTTGCGCGTATTCTGCAGTGATCGGCTTCCCGTCGCTGTCAGTTCCGGCGAACATCTTGCCCCAGCTGAGATTGGAGTTGTGCGGGATCGCCACGAAATCCGCGCCGGTCGCCTTACTGGTCGCTCCAAGCCATTCCCACAGCTTTTCCGGCCGTTCGCTCTCGAGCTGACTGAACGGCATGAACTGCTTGGCCTTGTCGGCGCCGTCAGGAGTGAAAATGACCCGATGCAGATTGCCGCCGCCGGGCATTGAGGACCATTCCCAGCCGATCAGTGTGGTGAACTTACCCGGCTCGTTATAGCGCTCGGCAGTATCGATGTAGTTGTACCACGCTGACTGCCGTTTGGTACCGCCGTGCAGATCGACATAGGCTTGTTTCGGCGTGACAAATCCCGGGCCTGTCGTGCCGGTTCCCACTTTGACAAGGTAATGATAAGCGTGGAGCAGTTGATCGGCACCCGGAATACCCGGCTGGGCCAGCAGCGCCTTGCCGGTGTCTGTATCGGCATAGCCGTGCTCCCCGTCATAGACTTTGGGCACGCTGCCAACCAGCTCTGCGTGATCGGCAACCACCAGGAAGTCGAGCGGTCGCGACAGCTGCCAGTCTTTACCGGTTGTCGGGCTGGTGACCTTTTCACCGCGGGCAAAGCGATAGGCGGCTTCGGCAGTCGAAGTCGGCGTTCCGAACAGGTACACATCGAACGATTGCGAGGTGTGCAAATGGGTGTCACCCCAATAGAGATGCTTGCCGCCGCCAGCCGGCGCGGCAGCTGGCTTGTCGCTGGCGGCGGCATGATGCTCTGGACTGGACTGAAGTTGGACCAGACTGGAAGCCATGGCCACCGAAGCCGCCGTTGTGGCCAGCGCAAGAGCAAACGGGATTCGCATTGCCTTCGTCATCGGTTCTCTCCCTCAAGATCCCATCCGAACGGCGCGGTTAGCGCTTTCGGATAATGTCACGTCCAACTGCAGCGGCGCTGGTTGTGCCGGTCAGGCCCAATCCGGTCTTCAGATCGTGTTTGAAGCTGGCCAGCAGTGCTGAAAGCCCTGCCTCGCCGCGCGAGGCCACGGCATAGACCCAGGGCCGACCAATCATCACTGCCTTGGCGCCAAGCGCCAGAGCCTTGGCAACATCCTGACCGCTGCGAACCCCGCCATCGACCAGCAAGGTCGAAGATCCGCCCAGCGCATCGGCAATCTCAGGCAACACGGCTATCCCCGATGCCACACCGTCAAGCTGGCGACCGCCGTGGTTGGATACCACCATGCCGTCGGCGCCATTGGCAACGGCTTCTTTGGCATCATCGGCGTTGAGCACGCCCTTCAGCACCAGATTGCCTTTCCAGATGGTGCGCAGCCAGGCGATGTCCTTCCAGTTGGTGGAAGCATCAAACTGGCTGTCGACCCAGACTTTGAACTGTTCGGGGTTCTTGGCCGCCGGGACATACGATTGCAGATTGCCGAAGGTGTGCGGCCCGCCTTTGATGCCGACGTCATAGAGCCAGCGTGGATGCAGCAGATAATCGCCGAGACCAGCCCGAAACTTGCCCCAGGCGCTCGCTCCGCCAGCCATGCCATTGCGGACATCGCGGTAGCGCGCGCCCAATACGGCCAGATCGACGGTAAAGGCCAAGGTGCGAACCCCCGCTGCCCAGGCGCGGTCCAGAATCTCCTGCACCACGCCGCGGTCTTTCAGCATGTAGAGCTGGAACCAGAACGGCCGGTCGGAAACCTGTCTCACTTCATCGATCGAACAGATGCCGACGGTTGAAAGGCACATCGGGATGCCGGCCGCGTCTGCCGCGCGCTTGGCCTGCAGTTCGGCCCGCCGCGCCATCATCCCGCCCAGACCGACCGGAGCGAGCACAACCGGCATTGTCAGTTTTTCGCCAAACAACTCGATGCTGATGTCGATCTCGGAAACGTCACGCATCACCCGCTGATCCAGCTGGATTGCGCGGAAATCGGCCATATTGCTCGCCAAGCTCATTTCCTCACCAGCACCGCCATCGAGATAGTCGAACAGGAAGCGTGGCAGTCGCGCCTCTGCTTCGCGGCGATAATCGGCGACAGTTGCGGGTACGAGATTGAGGCTGGGCATCGGTGTTCCTCAGACGATCGCTTCAACCAGCCGCGGGCCCTTGTGGGCAATCGCATCGGCCAGCGCAGCGCGAAATTCGGCGGCTGTGGTCGCACGCACCGCGGGGACCCCCATGCCTTGCGAGATCGCCACCCAATCTAGCGCCGGATCGCGCAGACTGAGCATCGACAGGGCCTTGGGCCCGGGGTTCTGCACCCCGACCCGGGCAAGTTCGATGTTGAGGATGGCGTAGGAGCCGTTGTTGATGATCACCGTGGTTACATCCAGCTTTTCGCGCGCCATGGTCCACAGCGCCTGGCACGTGTACATGCCCGAGCCATCGGCCTGGAGCGCCAGAACCTTGCGGTCTGGGCAGGCAATCGCGGCGCCCACCGCTAACGGCAAGCCCTGGCCGATCGCGCCGCCGGTCAGCGTCATCCAGTCGTGCGGGGCCGCGCCCGCAGTCATCGGATAAAGCGCCAGCCCCGCCGTCGCGGCTTCGTCCGAAACGATTGCATCGGCTGGCATCCGTTCGGCCACGATTGCCCCCATGCTCATTAGGTTGAGCGGACCATCAGGCGCCGGTGGGATTCCGGCTGGCTGGATCAGACCAGGCTCAGTCGGGGCGTCCAATGCTGCGGCTAGAGAACTCAGCGCATCTTCGGCGTCTTCCCGCAGCGATGCGAGCCGGACAAGCCGCGCACCATCGGGGGAAAGCCAGCTGGGCTTGCCGGGATAGGCAAAGAACGAGACTGGCGGTTCAGCCCCGACAAATACGATTGCGGTAAAGTCCTTCAGGTAGTCAGCCGCTTGCTCGCCGAAATAGGGCAGCTTTTCGACCGCGACCCGGCCTGCCCCGCGTTCCATCCGGGCTGGAAACGTTTCGCAGATCAGCCGGGCTCCAGTGGCGGCGGCGATCCGCCCGGCTGCAATGAGCGCTTGGCCGCGCAGGGCACGACCGCCGAGATATAGTGCGGTGGGTCCTGTGCTGAGCAAGGCCTCGGCGGCATCGGCAACCACGGCGGCTGGCGCTTTGGGCGGCGCGGCCGGGATCGCTGCGGCGACCGTGCTCGCCCCTTCATCCCAGGCGTGGTCGGCAGGGACGATCAGCGAAGCAATGGCGCCGGGGTAACGCATCGCCTGAGCATAGGCTTCGGCTCCGGCCTGCGGCAGATCCCGCGCCGAACGCGCTACCCGGACCCAGTCCGACATCGGCCGAGCTACACCTGCTGCATCCGAAGTCAGCGGCGCATCATAGTGCAGGTGATAGGTGGCATGATCGCCGATCAGATTGATAATAGGCGATCCGGCGCGACGCGCATTGTGCAGGTTGGCAAGTCCGTTGCCCAACCCCGGACCCAGGTGCAACAAGGTGGCGGCAGGCTTGTCGGCCATCCGGCCATAGCCATCCGCAGCGCCCGTCACCACGCCTTCGAACAGCCCCAGCACCGGCCTGATCCGGGCGTGACTGTCGAGCGCGGCAACCAATTGCATTTCCGACGTGCCCGGATTGGCAAAGCACACTTCCACACCGCATAGTTGCAGGGTTTCGATCAGGGCCTCGGCACCGTTCATGGCTGGATTCCTCAAGGGCTATTGGAGGTACAAATGCAAACTGGCCGGACCCGCAGGTCCGGCCCATTTCAGATGCAGTTACTTGCTCTTAGGCGGCTTGGCATCGCCATTGGCGACTGCCATCCAGGCTTGGCCAAGGACATAGGCGCGGATCGCTTCGGCCTCCTGCGGCGTCAGATTTTGCCCAAAGGCAACCATGCCATTGGGCTTGAGTACCCCATCAATCACCACCTGACGCCAGGTGGCTGGATCGGCAGTAACCGCCGACCAACGCAGGTCTGGTAGCACACCAGAACTCTGCACCATCGGGCCATGGCAGACCATGCAGTTCTCAGCATAGCGCTGGAAACCCAAGGCGACCTGTTCAGGCGTGCCAAAGGCGGCACCTTTGGGGCTGGCTTCGACCGCGAGCGGGGCGTTGTCGGGCAGGGTGCCTTTCGCGCCCAGCTTGATAACCACCAGTCGGCCAATTTCGCGGTTGACCTTTTCCTTCCAGAACAGGCCATGGTTGAGCCCCCAGGCGCTGCCCCATCCGGTGGCAATCGCGATGTACTGCTCACCGTCAATCTCATAAGTCATCGGTGCGGCCGATGCCCCGCGCTTGAGATTGGTTTCCCACAGCACCTTGCCATTCGCAGCATCGTAGGCGCGGAGTAGTCCGGCCTTGGTGCCCTGGAACACCAGGCCTGTCTTGGTGGTCAGGATGCCGCCGTTGCCCGGGGCCCCCAGATCAACCGACCAACGCGCTTCCTGTTTGACCGGATCCCAGGCGAGCAGTCCGCCGCTCTGGCCCGACTGGACCTGCGGCAGCATGCCCTTGGGCAGGCCTGGCGGAATGCCGCCAGCCATGTTGTAGCCGACATTCCAGAAGCTCTTTGCCAGCTTTTCGCCAGGCTTGACCTGGTAGAGCTGCCCGTTCACCTCGGTCGGGATATAGACCAGCCCGGTATCGGGGTTGAAGGCCATCGGTGGCCAGTTGTGCGCGCCCGGAGGTCCGGGGACGACCAATGTGCCCTTTTCATCGGGATTGCGTGCCGCGGGATTCTCGATCGGCCGACCATTGGCATCAAGCCCGGTCGCCCAGGTCATCGGCGCAAAGGCCTTGCCGCTCAGGAATTTGCCGGTCTTGGCATCGAGCACATAGAAAAAGCCGTTCTTGGGCGCGTGCATGATGACGCGCTGCTTGGCGCCGTCCTTGCCAATCGGCAGGTCGGCCAGCACGATCCCTTGCGTCGCGGTAAAGTCCCACTTGTCGCGCGGGGTTTCCTGGAAGTGCCACTTGTACTTGCCGGTCGCCGGATCAAGCGCGACGATCGAAGAGACGAACAGGTTGTCGCCCTTGCCGCCGGGATCGCGCACTTCGTCGTTCCACGGCGATGAATTGCCGGTGCCGATCAGCACGCTTTCATTGACCTCGTCATAGACGATCGTGTCCCACACGGTGCCGCCGCCTGCGGTCTGCCAGCCGCCCTTGTCGCCCCAGGTGGCGTTGCCCTGCGCGGCAAGTGCTTCATCGGAAGCCGCGCCATCGGCCTTCTTCTCCGGGTTGGGCGTGGTGTAGAACCGCCAGGCCAGATCGCCATCAGCCGCGTCGTAGGCCGAAACATAGCCGCGCACGCCCAGTTCCGCCCCGCCATTACCGATCAGCACCTTGCCTTTGACCACGCGCGGCGCGCCGGTGATGGTATAGGGTTTGGTCTGATCGACTGTGATTTTGCTCCACACCAGTTTGCCGGTCTTGGCGTCGAGTGCCTGCAGGCGGCCATCGTAGGTGCCGACGAAGACCTTGCCATCATAGATCGCGACCCCGCGGTTGACCGCGTCGCAGCAGCCCTTGGCCAGCGTTTCGCGTGGCACTTCGGGATCGTGGACCCACAGCTCCTTGCCGGTCTTGGCATCAAGCGCATAGACGATCGACCAGGCGCTGGTGACATACATCACGCCGTCCGACACGATCGGGGTCGCTTCAACCCCATGCGGGACTTTCATGTCATAGGACCAGGCGATGCCGAGCGTGGAGACATTGTCCTTGGTGATCGCGCCCAGCTGCGAATAGCGTTGCTCGTCATAGCTGCCGCCATAGGTCAGCCATTCCTTGCCGGTCTTGGCGGCTTCGGCGATCGCCCGCGTCGCGGCCTCGTCTGACAGACCGCCGCCGCAGCCAGACAATGTTACCAGTCCGGCTGCCAGTATCGCCAGTCCCTTGAACCTAGTTTCGCTCACAACCAGTCCCCTCCCGATTTCCGGATTCCCAAGGCTCTACCATGGCACAATCTCAGGTCTGAAATTGACCGAAAAGTGCTTTAATTGATTTTTCAGCGCAAGAGTGCGGTCTTGCGCCAAGCACCGCGCCATTTGTTGCACCAAAATCGCCGGGACTGCACTTTGAGGGGGACTGACATGGCACTTCGTTCTGACCGCGTTACCACTGGCGGGCTTTCGGCGGGCGCACGGGCGCTGTTTCGGGCTGGCGGGGTCAAGGGCACCGACTTTGGCAAGCCGATCATCGCTGTGGCCAACAGCTTCACTGAGTTCGTGCCCGGCCACGTCCACCTCAACACGATCGGCCGGATCGTCTGCGATGCAATCTGGGAGGCAGGCGGGATTCCCCGCGAATTCAACACCATTGCGATCGATGACGGGATCGCCATGGGCCATGACGGGATGCTCTATTCGCTGCCCAGCCGCGATCTGATCGCGGATTCGATCGAATACATGGTGCAGGGCCACTTGGCCGACGCGCTGATCTGTATCTCGAACTGCGACAAGATCACGCCCGGAATGCTGATGGCCGGGCTGCGCCTCAACATTCCGGTGATCTATGTTTCGGGCGGGCCGATGGAAGCCGGCCGGATTACCGTCAACGGTCAGGTCCGGCGCATGGATGCCACCGACACCGTAATCTCAGCGCTCGATCCCAGCCATCTCGGCGGGCAGGTGGAAGAGGTTGAGGCCAACGCCTGCCCGACCTGCGGTTCGTGCAGCGGCATGTTTACCGCCAATTCGATGAACTGCCTGGCCGAGGCACTGGGGCTGGCACTGCCCGGCAACGGATCGCTGGTAGCCACCCACGCCAACCGCAAGACGCTGTACCAGCGCGCAGCGAGCGAAATCGTCAGTCTGGCCAAGCGCCACTATTTCGATGGCGATGCCAGCGTGCTGCCGCGCGCTGTGGCGACCCGGCCGGCCTTCATGAACGCGATGGCGATGGACATCGCAATGGGCGGATCGACCAACACGATCCTGCACCTGCTGGCGCTGGCGCATGAAGCCGGAGTCGATTTCACCATGGCCGATATTGACGCGATGAGCCGCCGGGTGCCGTTCCTGTGCAAGGTTGCCCCGGCCACGCCCGACTATTTCATGGAGGATGTTCACAAGGCCGGCGGGGTGATCGGCATTCTGGGCGAGCTTGAGCGCGCCGGGCATGTCGATGCCTCGGCCCCGCATCTGGCCAGCCCCGGCGGAACCCTGGCCGATGTTCTGGCACAATGGGACATCTTGCGCAGCAGCGATCCCGCCACGCTCGACTGGTACCGCGCCGATGCCTCGGGCCGGACGGGCGCCCAGTCGCTCTCGCACGCTACGCTGGGCGAACTGGATACGGACCGGGCCAACGGCTGCCTGCGCGATGTGGATCACGCCCACAGCAAGGAAGGCGGGCTGGCGATCCTGACCGGTAATATCGCCGAGCACGGCTGCGTGGTGAAGACCGGATCGGTCAAGGATCACATGCTGGTGTTCTCGGGCCGGGCGCGTGTGTTCGATGCACAGGAAACAGCCGTCCATGCGATCGGCACCCGGCAGATCAAGCCCGGCGATGTCGTGGTAATCCGCTATGAAGGGCCCAAGGGCGGCCCCGGAATGCAGGAAATGCTGCTGCCCACCACCATGCTCAAGGGCATGGGGCTGGCCGAAACTTGCGCTCTGATTACCGATGGGCGCTATTCGGGTGCTACGTCCGGACTGTCGGTTGGGCATATGTCACCCGAAGCGGCTGCGGGCGGCGGGATCGGGCTGATTGAGGAAGGCGATACCGTTACCATCGACATTCCCGGCAGGGCGATCCGGATCGAATTGGATGAGGAGACCCTCGCTGCGCGCCGCGCCGCGATGGCCGCACGCGCCAATCCCTGGCAGCCGACTGAGCCGCGCAAGCGCGTGATCTCGAAGGCTCTCAGGGCCTATGCCCACTTTGCTGCCAGCGCCGACAAGGGCGGGATTCGGGAGATCTAGCGGCATGAGCATCAAGGTTCTGACCACCCGGCTGTTGCCGCTGCCTCCGCTCAAGTGCGGGGACCAACCGATTGACTTTGTCGTGCTGGGTGACGGCGATCCTGCTGGCGCGCGGGCAATCGTGGTTCCCGCAATCGACCGGCTCGATGCCGCGGCAATTGCACAGCTTCCCCCATCGCTTGGACTGATCGCCAATATCGGGGTGGGCGTGGATAACATCGATCTGGCTGCTGCCGCCGCGCGCGGGATCGTGGTGAGCAACACGCCGGTGGTGACCGAGGATACCGCCGATCTGGCCTTTGCCTTGCTCCTCGCGGCGGCACGCGGGGTAGCGCGGGGTGACCGCTATGTCCGGGCCGGAAGCTGGAGCGCTGGCGAACCATGGACACTTGGCCAGCGGGTTAGCGGAGCCACACTGGGCCTGGTCGGGTTCGGCGCGATTGCCCAGGCCGTGGCCCGCCGCGCTGCTGGGTTTGGGATGAAAGTGCTCTACTGGAACCGCAGCGCCCGCGATGATGCGGCTACCGCGCTGGGTGTGACCCGCTGCACTGATCTGGACGAGCTGCTGGGTCAGGCCGATTTCGTGTCGCTTCACCTGCCACTGACCGGAGAGACCGAAGCTCTGATCGACGCCGCGAGGTTGGGCGCGATGAAGCCCGGTGCAGTCCTGATCAACACCGCACGCGGCAGTGTGGCCGATGAAGCGGCGCTGGTCGCAGCCCTGCAATCGGGTCACCTGGCCGCTGCCGGACTGGATGTATTTGCAGCGGAACCGGCCGTACCGGCGGCGCTGCTGGCGATGGATCAGGTTGTCCTGACGCCCCACATCGGCTCGGCCACCTCGGCTTGCCGGACCGACATGGCGATGCGGGCCTTGAACAATCTGCTGACCTTCCTGAGTGGGGCAACGCCACCTGATCGGCTGACTGTGTCCTGACCGCGATCAACCCAGCCGTGCCTGCCGCCAGCCGCGCGGTGATTGCCCGGCGCGGCGGCGGAATGCGCGAGTGAATACTGCTGGTTCGGAATAGCCCAGCATGGCGCTGATCTCGCCCAGCGAGAGGCCGGTATCGCGCATATAGTGCTGAGCCATCTCAAACCGGACATCATCCAGCAATTGTTGATAGCTCGTTCCCATAGTCTTCAAACGTCGCTGCAAGGCATGGCGATTGACGCCTAGGGCAGCGGCCACCGCCTCAAGACTGACGCTGTCGCCAAGCAATCGCTGAATCTCCTGCTTTGAACGGGCGATGAAATCTTCGGTCATCTCGCGGTCGATCCGGTCAAGATAGTCGTGGAGTATCCCGAACAGCTGCGGATCGGCGGTGCGCAGCGAGCGGCCAAGGTCAGCGCGGCTCAGCTCGATGCCGGTCGCGGCCTGCCCGAACAGCACCGGGCAGCGAAATACCCGGTCAAACAGGCGGACATCGGCAGGGCGATCATGTTCGAAATAGACCGCCTGCGGGGTCCAGCCTTCGTCAAACACCGAGCGGATGAAATTGCAGGTCAGACCAACCGTCAATTCAGTTTGCTGGATCGCGGAATCGCCCGCTACCCCGGCCAGGCCATAGAGCCACATCGCCGATTGCCCATCGATCTGTAACTGGCTGAGCGTTCCGCCATCATGGGTGCGGGTATAGCGCGCCAGCCGATCGATCGCCTGGCTCAGGTCCGCCGCATGGCGCACCAGCAATCCCACTGCGCCCAGCTTGGAAAAGCTCTGTCGCTGGGAAAGCAGCAAGCCGAAATGGGCCAGCCCGGTCGCCGCGGCTGCTTCGTTCAAGGCTAGCCTGAAACACCGGGTCGGGATCCTGAAATCGCGATTTCCCAGCTGTGCCGGATCAATCCCGGCCCGCAGCAGGATCGGCACGGGATCATGGCCGAGTTCGAACACAAATGTCCTGAACCCTTCCAGTGCGGCAACGCGGATCATGATCTCATGCGGATCGGCCATGATGAGCGCACTAGCATAAGAGCCGTTGTGTCTCACGCATCAGATTCTCGGCGCTGTCCAGAAGCCGACCAGGCAGCGGCCTTTAATCCCCTTCACCTGCCGGGACAGGGTCGCTTACGCCATACCCGGATCTGCACACCATCGAAATGGCCTGAACATGCCGCGATCGGAACAGGCCATCTGCCATGCTTCGAATTGCCATGAGGAGGTAAGTGTTTCAGCCTTAAGCCGCATAGGGCGCCAGTCTTTCAACCACCATGGCCGCTCCAACGCCCATTGCACCGGTTGTGACGATGAGGCCAAAGCGCCCATTGTTGGCATCCAGCGCATCCAGCAGTGTCGAAGTCAGGATCGCACCCGTGGCACCCATCGGATGGCCTTTGGCCAGATGACCGCCACAAACGTTGACCTTTTCCGGATCGGGCGAACGATCCCGCATGAACCTGGCGATGGTCACCGCGAAGGCTTCCATGAACTCGATCCGGTCCATGTCTTCGAGACGGTGACCGGCACGGGCAAGCGCCTTGTCCATCGCCGCGAACCCGGCGGTGAGCGAGGCGGCGGGATCGCCTCCGCTTTCGGCATAGGCCAGGACCCGGGCGCGCGGCCGGTCGCCCAGTCCTTCGTCTCCGATCAAGGCGAGGCCCGCCCCATCGCAGACTGGCGGGGCGTGGCTGAGCGTGTGGAGCGGATCGAACCTCCGTCCTTCCAGCGCCTCGGCATAGTCATTCTGCAGCTGCCCGAAAGCCGGAGGCAACTGGGCAAGCGATTCCAGGGTGGTCCCGGGCCGGATGCATTCCTCGCCAGCCAGCGCGCCAAGGTCGAGCCGGGATGCCTGGAGCAGAGGGTCGCGGTCACTTGCCGCCGCGCGCTGCTGCGAGGTGAAGGCACAGGCATCGAGTTCGGCGCGGGTGATCCCCTCGTTCGCAGCCAGGCGGTCGGCGGCGAGCACCGGCGGCAAGAACCGCCGGGCCGGCGGCAGGCTTGTGTCGCCATAAAATTCCGCCCGGTCGCTGAGGAACGGCGCCCGGCTCATCATCTCGACACCGCCGGCCAGCACGGCTCGTTCGTGTCCAGCAGCAACCGTGGCCACGGCATGGCCGATCGCCGACAGGCCCGAGGCGCAATAGTTGTTGAGTGTTTGGGCAGCGCAGGTATCGGGCAGGCCGGCATGCTGCTTGGCCGCCATCGCGATGTTGCCGCCCTGAGCTCCGGCCTGGGTCACGCAGCCAAGCAGCAGTGCGCCGGGATCGCGCGAGGCTCCGCCGGTCCGTTCGGCAAGCGCATCAACCAGCGCCTGAACCAGCCCGGGCGGGGTCAGCGCGGCAAGCCCGCCATCAGCCCGTGCCTTGCCGCGCGGGGTGCGCAGCGCGTCATAGATGAAAACCGGATGCGCCAAGTCAGATGCCGACCACGAAGCTGACCGATGTGGTTGCACTGCCGCCGACGTTGAAGGTGGCGAAGTTCTTCGCGCCTTCGACCTGGTAATCACCGGCATTGCCGGTCACCTGCCGCCAGGCGTCGAGCATCATGCGGACCCCGGTGGCGCCAACCGGGTGGCCAAGGCCAATCAGTCCGCCCGAGGGGTTGACCGGCAGCTTGCCGCCCAGCGCAATCGTGCCGTCTTCCACCGCGCGCCAGCTTTCGCCTGGCGGGGTGATTCCGAAGTGGTCGATCGCCATATATTCGGTGATCGAAAAGCAGTCATGCACCTCAACCCCGTCACACCCATAGACATCCGCCATTCCGGCGCGGTCCAGCGCGTCCAGCATCGCCTTGCGCACGCTGGGGAAGACATAGGGCTGGCCGCGGCTGGCGCTGACTTTGGTGGAATAGAGCAGAGGCGCAGTGGTGTGGCCCCAGCCCTTGATCCGGGGCAAGCTGTCGAGCGCGATCCCGCGCCGCTTGGCATAGCGTTCAGCCACCTCGCGCGAGGCGAGGAAGATGGCAGCGGCACCGTCGGTCACCTGCCCACAATCGGACTTGCGCAAGGATCCCTCGATCGGTGGGTTGAGCTCATCGTTGGTATCGCTGAGGTGTTCGGGGGTGATCGCCCAGCTGCGGGTCTGCGAATTGGGATTACGCTTGGCATTGCTGAAGGCGATTTCGCTGATCGCATTGAGGTGCGCGCGGTCCAGCCCGAAACGTTCGGAATATTCGCGGGCGACGTCGGAGAACATGTAGGGCCAGAGGTATCGTGCCTCTTGCGCCTCGCGCCCGGCCCAGGCGGCTGAACCGAGGTACTCGGCGGCGCGCTGGCCGGGCACGTTGCGCATCAGCTCAATCCCAAGCACCAGCGCCAGGCCATAACGGCCCGCCTCGATCTCGGCACCGGCAGCCAACAACGCGATTGAGCCTGAGGCGCAAGCGGCTTCGTGGCGTGATGCCGGAACACCCGCCAGATCCGGATGGACGTGGCCGAAAAACCCGCCGAGCTGGCCTTGCCCGGCGAACAGCTCGCCCACGAAGTTGCCAACGTGAGCAGTCTCGACTTCCTTGGGTTCAATCCCGGTCGCGGCAAAGGCAGCCTCTGCAACATCGCGGAACAGTTCAAACATCCCGCCGCCCTCGCGTTCGAGATTGCGGGCAAAATCGCTCTGGGCTCCGCCCAATACGAAAACTTCTGCGGCCATGGTCAGCCTCCCTGTTCCATCATCTTGAGCGCCAGTTCGCGCACTTCGCTGCGCATCACCTTGTTTGTCACATTGCGCGGCAGGCTATCAAACACGAACATTCGTTCGGGCAGCTTGAACATGGCGAGGTCCTGTTCGCGCAGGTAGCCAGTGACATCACCGAAGCTGACCGTGGAATCGCCGCGCGGCACCACAGCAACCCCGATCCGTTCGCCCATTACAGCATCGGGGATGCCGAACACGCAGGCTTCGGCCAGCAGCGGATGCCCGCCCAGCAGCTGGTCGATCTCTTCGGGCGAAATGTTCACCCCGCCGCGAATGATCAGATCCTTGCAGCGCCCGACAAAGCGCAGGAACCGGCCGCCCTGTTCAATCTGAAACAGGTCGCCGGTCTTGAAGAAGCCGTCCTCGGTAAAGGCCGCCGCAGTTTGCTCTGGCGCTTTCCAGTAGCCTTCAAACACGGCAGGCCCGCGGATCTGGAGTTCGCCCGGCACTTCTTCGGCCGTGATCGCCTCCCCGCCTTCGGGCGGGACCAGCCGGCTTTCCATGATCCGCTGGGGGGCATCACCAAAGAAGGGTGTCAGGTTTAGTCCGTTCGGGAAATAGCTGGCGCGTTCGACAGGATCGGGGACATCGTCGGGTCCGGTAATCAGGGTCATCCCCTCGTTCGATCCGAAGATGTTGATCACCGGCAGGCCAAGCCGTTCCTGAAAGCCTGCGACCATCGCCGGGGCCAGCGGGGCCGAGCCCGAGCCGATCGTGCGCAGGCTGGACAGGTCCACTTGCGCCAGCAGCGCCTCGTTCTGCAGCAGCATGTTGAGCACGGCGGGCGGGGCGATAGTGAAGCTGGGCCGCTCGCTGGCGATCTGGGCGAGGTAAACCTGCGGATCGAACGGATGATGCAGCACCATCGTGCCCGCGACGCGCAGCCAGCTCATGGTGATCCCGCCGATCGAGGCCATATTGATCAGCGGGAAGGGGTTGAGCATCACATCCCCGTCTTGCAGCCGCGCCGTGACATAGGTGCCGGGCGCGATCCCCACCCAATGGTTGTGGCTGCGCGGCACGCCTTTAGGCACGCCGGTGGTGCCAGAGGTCCAGCAGATCGTGAAGACATCGTCGGCGTCGATCTTGGTCGCGGTCAGGTGCGCGGCGAGCAATTCAGGGCGGGCCGGTTCGTTCCACAGGTCGACTGCGTCAGCAGGCGCATCGGGACCGACGGTCATCAGCTTGATAGCATCGCCCAGCAACGGGCGTACCACCCCCAGGTGATCCGCGTGGTGCATCCGGGTGCCGCAGATGAACGCCTTTGGCTCGACAATCCCGAACATCGCTGACAGCTCGTGGCTGCGGTATTGCACCGCCACCGGGCTGACCACGGCCCCGATCCGCGCCGCCGCGAAATAGAGCGAGACGAATTCGCTGATGTTCGGCAACTGGATGACAATCACGTCATCCTTGCCGATTCCGGCTGCGAGCAGTGCCCCGGCATAGCGATCCACCTCGGCCTTCATCTGAGCATAGGTCAGCCGCCTTTGCTCACCAAAGGCGAATTGCCCGCGGTTGGGTGCATCGACCAGCGCCATCCGGTCCGGATGCGCCACCGCGTTGGCTTCGAACATGTCGGCCAGGGTCTTGTCGCCCCACCAGCCGCTGTTCCGATATGCCGCGCGCTTGTTCTCCCCTGCGACGATCATCCTATCCGGCCAGGACCGTGTTGGGGCCCATGCCGATGTCGTCGCCATTGGCCCAGACCGAGTGCGTGCCCGAACAGAACCGTTCGGGCAGCACGATCCGGCAGACCGGCCCGGCGGCGAAGTTCTTGGCATCAATCAGCACGCATTCGCTGCGGTCACCTTCGACATCGGCAATGAACGAGACCAGGTAGCCATCGTCCTCGTCCTTGGCATTGATGCGCGGGGCAAAGGGCGTTTCGCTGCCATAGCGGCCCGGGCCAAAGCTGATTTCCTCGCTCTTGCCGGTTTCAAGGTCATGCTTGACCAGCCCGGTAAACAGGAACCAGTACGGTTCGGGCACGGCCGAATAGGCATAGCGGTATTTGCGGCCGGCGTATTTCTGGTTGAACATCCCGAATTCCAGAATCCGGTCGTCCAGCCGCTCTTCGCTGGTCTCGCCAGTCTTCAGATTGAAGCGCCAACGGTGCAGCTTGGGTTTCATCAGACCCTGGCTGAGATAGGCCATCATCCGTTCCAGGCCATCGGGCGCATCGGGATGCGATTTGGGCTGGGGCTCTTCCTGGAAATAGCCGTCAAGGATCACCTCGTCGCCTTCCTCCCAGGCGTTGAGCCAGTGCAGGGTATAGGTCGGCTCAGCTTCGAACCAGCGGATGTCTTCGGGTTGACCCATGCGGGGGATGATCCCGAACCGGGTCTTCTGGTCGGGATGGAACTGCACCACGTGAAGGTTGCGTTCCAGCAGCTCCGGGTTCCAGTAGAGCGGCATGTCATTGATGATGGCATAGTTCTTGGTGAAGGCCATGTCGTGGGGCAGACGGGGGCCTGCCAGCGGCACCGGAATATAGTGCTTTAGCTTGTTGTCCGGCCCGACCACCCCGTAATGCATGAATGGGGCATGCTTCGAATAGTTGAAGAACAGCAGCTCGCCGGTTGCCTCGTCCACTTTGGTATGCGCGGAAATGCCATCAAGCGGGACCCAGCCTTCAGTCCCGAACTGTTCGAGCGTGAAGGGATCGAGCCGGTAGCCCTCGCCGCACTGGTAGAACGAGGAGAGAATCTTGCCGGCGTGGACCACCACGTCGGTCGAAGACGAATCCTTGAGCCATTCCTGCGCGCCCCAGCCTGGCCGGGTGCTTTTGTGCGGCGGCTCCATCAGTCCGGCCCACAGCGCCTGGCCAGCTTCCTGTTCGGCCTGGAAGCCCTTGGTCCGCACGAACCGGCTGCGATAGCTGGCGCGGCCGTTCTTGAAGCTGATGCTGTGGATCTGCCCGTCGCCATCAAACGGATGATAGCGGCCAATCGGTTCGTGCACGGGGATTTCACCGGTGCGGACATAGACACCGTCAATATCGTCGGGGATCGTGCCGATCACCTCCGCGTCGCCATTGGCGAAGATTGCGTTCCATTCATTGAAGGTTGGGCGCCAGGCGCCCTGCATATAAGGATGGTCCGTGTTCTTCAGCGTCGATCGCACGGTCCCGACCAGTTCCACCGTCATTTGCATCACTCCTTCGCAGCGAAGCGCGGCAGGCTGCATGCCGCGGCATATTCGGATTTCAAACGTTCGACGATTGCGCCAAGCGGTTCGGCCGCGCGCACTGCGCCAACCCCTTGCCCGGCAGACCAGACGTTTTTCCACGCCTTGGCATCGTCCTGGGCATTCTCGAAATTAGGCTGCTTGTCCTCGGGCATGTTGGCCGGATCGTACCCTGCTGCAACCAGGCTCAGCCGGAGCCAGTTGGCGGTGACGCCCGTGATGCCCTTTGAAGGAACGATGTCCTCTGCTCCGGCGGCGACCACCATGTCCTTGTAATCGGGTGCGGCAAGGCTTTCCTCGCAGGCGATCAACGAAGTGCCGAGATAGGCGAGGTCGGCACCGAGCACTTCTGCGGCGCGGATTGCCTGGCCGGTCGAGATCGCTCCGCCCAGCACGATCGGGCCACTCCAGAACTGGCGCACTTCTTCGACAAAGGCGAAGCCAGCGGTCTGCCCGGTATGGCCGCCAGCACCGGCGGCAACCAGCACCAGTCCATCGACCCCGGCGGCAGCGGCCTTGCGCGCAAAGCCGACCGAATTGACATCGGCAAAGACCAGCCCGCCATAGCTGTGCACCGCGTCAATCACCCGGGTGGGTGAGCCCAGCGCAGTGATCACCAGCGGTACCTTGTGCCGGACCACGCATTCAAGATCGGCAGGAAAGCGATCATTGGATGGGTGGACCACCAGATTGATCGCCCAGGGCGCGGCCTGGGGTGTTTCAGCCAGCGCGGCTTCAATCTGCCCGATCCAGTCCTCCAGATCGGCCGAGGTCCGCGCGTTGGGCGCGGGGAACGAGCCGATCATCCCGGCGCGGCAGGCGGCGATCACCATCTCCGGTCCGGAAACGAGGAACATTGGCGCGGCAATCGCCGGGAGCGCCAAATTCCTTTGCAAGGAGGCCGGTACTGACATCGCATCTCCCGCCGGTGACAAATTCTGAATCGACTTGCCTAACCGGACTTGCTTGCATAAACATACTTTCGGAGCCGACACAAGGAAGGTCGGATGACATGGGAGGGGAATTGATGACCAGATTTTCGCTCAAGCTGCTCGCTTGCACCGCATTGCTTACGCCGCAGATGGTTTGGGCCCAGGACGGAGCACCTGCCGAGGAAGCAGGCGGGCTTGAAGAAATCGTGGTCACCGCGCAGAAGCGCGAGGAAGGTCTTTCGCGCGTGCCGATCTCGATCGCGGCGGTGAGCGGAGATGCCATCGCCGAAAAGGGCACGGCCAACCTTGAGCAGCTGTCCTCGACGGTTCCCAACCTGCGCATCACCCAGACCGGGATCGCCAACCGCATCGCGATCCGCGGCATCTCTTCGGGCGACAACAAGGGCTTCGAGCAGTCGGCGGCGATGTTTGTCGATGGCGTCTACTATGGCCGTGACCAGCTGGTCCGCATGCCGATCGTCGATGTCCAGCGCGTCGAAGTGCTGCGCGGCCCGCAGCCGACCCTGTTCGGCAAGAACGCCATCGCCGGCGCGATCAGCATCATCAACCGCAAGCCGACCGACGAATTCGGGGGGTCGCTCAATGCCTCTTACGAATTCGAACACAAGGAGGCCCAGGTTACCGGCGTGATCAACGTGCCGATGGGTGACAAGGCCGGGATGCGCCTGGTGGGCTATCACCGGAGCATGGACGGTTACATGTTCAACACCACGTTGAATCGTGACGAACCGCATGTCGACACCACGTTCCTGCGCGGAACCTTTGCGCTGGACGACGGTCCGATATCGGCGACGCTCAAGCTTGAATATGCCGATTTCAAGGTGCTTGGCCAAGCGCGCGAGAACTTCAGCCCGCGCGGAACCTATAGCGTCTCACCGTTTTTCAGCGGCGTGGACACCGTGCTCGACTGGAGAAGCCAGAACAATGGCTTTGACAGCAAGACCAAGATCTTCAACTCGACTCTCAACGTCGATGTCGGGATCGGCAGTCACACGCTCAATCTGACTTCTGGCTATGTCCATTATTCGGCTGCGGAAATCCTCGACGTAGATTTCACCGCGCTGCCGATGCTCGACGGGACCAACCAGGACGAGAAGTATGACCAGCTTTCGCAGGAAGTGCGGCTGACCTCGCCTAATGAAGGCCCGCTGACCTACATTCTGGGTGGTTATTTCCAGACCTCGAAACTTTCGGCCAATGACACGATTCAGCTGGGTTCGTTCTTTCAGGGGCTGAGCGGCCCGTTTGCCGCCTTCAGGCCTTTGGGTGATTCAAGGTCGGTTCGGGCCTTCCGGCAAACGTCGACGCTGTGGTCGGGCTTTGCCCAGGCAACCTATGCCTTGACCGAGCAGCTTCGCCTGACCGCTGGCGTGCGCTTCAACCATGAAAGCAAGGACGGTTCGCGCAAGCTGGGGATCGTCGCCGGTTCGACCAACCTGTTCCCGATCACGACGATCAGGGCAGTGTGGGGGGCAGTGCGCGTGGCCGAGCATTCGCTTAGTGGCCGAATTTCGGAAGATTCGACCACTCCGATGGCGAATATCCAATATGATATCACCGATGAACTGATGGCCTATGCGTCTTATGCTCGCGGGGCGAAAGCAGGTGGTTTCGATATCCGTTCCAACGCCGCGCCGACGCATCCCACGTTCCCGGGCTCGTTCATCTTCCGTCCCGAAAAGGCTGACAGCTTTGAAGGTGGTTTGAAGTATCGCAGCCGCAACCTTTCGCTCGCGGTCAGCTATTACCATACCACCTACAAGGACTTGCAGACGAGCACCTTCGACGGCGGGATCGGGTTCAACGTGGACAACGCTTCGGCGGCAAAGGTGCAGGGCATCGAGGCCGAGGCGCGGGTGGCGATTGGTGATCATCTCCAGCTCAGCGGTGCGCTTGCCTATCTCGATTTCAAGTACACCGACTGGCGGCGCGGGCAGTGCCCGTTCGGGCTTGCGGCCAATGTCCAGCCCGGAAACTTCTGCGACTATACCGGCACACGCGCCACCTTTGCCCCGAAATGGTCTGGTAATGCGGCTGCAGACTTCAACTATCCGGTCGGGACGAACATGAAAGTCTCGTTGAATATCAACGCGGACTTTTCCAGCGCCTATCGTTCGGGCAACGTGCTCGATCCGTTCACCGATCAGGCTGGCTTTGCCAGAATCGGCGCGCGCCTTGGGCTCGGCCATATCGATGACAACTGGGAAATCGCCCTGGTCGGCCGCAACCTGACCAACAAGCGGATCGTTCTGACATCAGGCCAGCTTCCGCTTTCGAACACGCTGACGGGCAATACCGGAACGGGTTATTCCGGGATCTTCGATCGTCCGCGCAACATTGCGGTGCAGTTCCAGGGCAAGTTCTGAGCCTGGCCGTGCGCCGCACCGCTGCTCTCTTGGTCGGTGCCCTGCTGCTGACCTGCGCTTCGGCGCAGGCGCAGCAGGCCCCGTCAAGCCCTGCCGATAGCGATCCGGTCAAACTGGGCTGGATGCAAGGCAGTCCGCCCCCGCCAGAGAAACGCATCCTGTTTCGCGATGGCAGCTTTTTTACCTTCCCCAGGTTGCGCTGGTCGTTCGCGCATATCCGCGAACTCATGCCAACTGCGGCGATCGCGCGGGGGCCGGGCTCGGTGTCCCCGTTGCCAAAGGCACTGCGCAAGGATCTCGATGGCGTAACCTTCACGCCGCTCGGCGGTGGTGCCGCGATGAGCTGGTCGCAGGCCTATGAAGCCGTTTATGGCGACGCGGTGCTGATCCTCCACAAGGGCAGGATCGTCTACGAACGCTACAACGGCGTGATGGGGCCGGACCAGCCGCATATCGCATTTTCGGTCACCAAGAGCTATTTCGGCACGCTGGCCGAGATGCTGATTGCCGAAGGCAAGCTTGATGAAACCGCGCTGGTATCGCGCTACATCCCCGAACTCAGCGGCAGCGGTTTTGGTGATGCAACGGTGCGTCAGGTGCTCGACATGACAACCGGTCTCGCCTTTTCCGAAGACTATACAAATCCGGATGCTGACATCGCGAAATTCTCGCTGGCGGTTGGTGCAGGCCCCGCGCCGCCAGGATATGCCGGTCCGCGCGCGGCCTATGACTATTTGCCGACCGTGCCCAAAAAAGGGGCGCACGGCGAAGGCTTTACCTACCGATCGGTCAACACCGAAGTGGTCGGCTGGCTGATCGCCAAGATTACCGGCAAGCTGCCACACGTCGTGCTTAGCGAACGCATCTGGTCAAGAATGGGAATGGAGCATGACGCTTCGATCATCGTCGACAGCGCGGGCACGCCGTTTACCGCAGGCGGCCTCAACCTTACCTTGCGTGACATGGCCCGCTTTGGCGAAATGATCCGCCGCGGCGGGCGGTTTAACGGACAGCAGATCGTTCCGGCTGCGGTGATCGCCAAGATCCGGACCGGCGGCAGCCCAGGCGATTTCGCCAAGGCCGGGTACAAGCTGCTTCCGGGCTGGAGCTACAAGAGCCAGTGGTGGATCTCTCACAATGCCCACGGCGCGTTCAATGCCCGCGGGGTGCATGGCCAGACGATCTACATCGATCCGACTGCGGAAATGGTGATCGTCCGTTTCGCATCGAACCCGCGTGCAACGAACAGCAGTTTTGACGGTATCTCGCTGCCTGCCTATCAGGCCATCGCGGAGCGATTGATGGGCGGAAAGTGAAGCACGAAACCATCAGGGCCTGCTCGATCTGGCGCGCGCTCGACGTGGTCGGCGACGTGGCGGTGCTCCTGATCCTTGAGCAGGCGTTTCTCGGCCGGCACCGGTTCGACGATTTCGTCAAGCAGACCGGGCTGGCGCGTTCGGTCGTGAGCGGCCGACTGGCCAAACTGGTCGAGGCCGGAGTGCTGCGCAAGGCGGCGCAGCGGCAGGCCGGTTATGCCTTGACCGAAAAGGGCCGCGGTCTGTTTCCGGTCGCGCTGATGATCCTGCGCTGGCAGCACCGCTGGGAACCGGGCGAACGCGGCTTTTCGGTACGGCTGGTCCATCGCGGCTGCGGCCAGGCGATGGAGCCGGTCCCGCATTGCGCCGCTTGCCAGACAGAGATCGATCCACGCGCGGTTGATTGGGCTCCGGGGCCCGGCCTAGCCCAGGTCACCCCGGTCTATACCCGCCGCCGCCAGCAAACCGCCGCGGCCAGCGCCAAACGCGGCAACCAGACCATGGTCGATTCAGTCATCGAACTGTTCGGCGATCGCTGGGCGACGCTGGTGGTGCGCGCCTGCTTCACCGGGATCCACCGCTTTGACGATATTCAGCGCGACACGCTGATGGCCACCAACATCCTGTCTGGCCGGATCGAGCAATTGCTTGCTCAGCGGATCATCAAGGCGGTGCCCTATTCCGCGCATCAGGACCGGTTTGAGTATCGCCTGACCGAAAAGGGGCGCGACCTCTATCCTGTGCTGCTTGCCCTGCTGCAATGGGGCGACCGCTGGTTTGCCGACGAGCAGGGGCCACCCTTGCTCCTGACCCATCGCAATTGTGGGCAGCCGCTGGGCCTGCAGCCCAAGTGCAGTGCTTGCGCGGCCGGTCTGGACATCCGGAATACCGCGTTCGAACTTTGATCGGGGTCTGTGACCTAGACCCGACCGGATCGTCCGAAAGCTATGCGAAAGCCGTGCCGGCGGCGCTCAGCCCCTTCACGCCCTGACCACTTTCAGGATGCAGTCAACGAAGCCTTGCGGATCATTCTCCTGAATGAAGTGACCGCCCTTCAGTGTGCAATGCGGTTGGCCCTTGGTGCCGGGAACACGCCCGATGAAGCGCGCTTCGCCGCCGCGCGTGACCGGATCACCATCGCTGAAACAGCACAGGAACGGCTTGTCCCACTGTTCAAACACTTGCCAGGCGCGCTTCTGATCGGGCACCGCGACGTTGTTCTCGAACGGCACGAAGCTGGGAAAAATCCGCGCCCCGGCTTTATAGCTGCTGTCGGGGAACGGCGCGTCATAGGCGGCAATTTCCGCCGGGCTGAGCGCGCGCTTGGCCCCGGCGTTGACGATCCGGCCGATCGGAAACACCGGGCTCCATTTGGAGAACGCGCGCCAGATCGCAAAGGCGCGCGGCGGGGTTCCGCCTTCGGGCAGGCCGCCGTTGGAGAGCACCACCCCGGCGAACCGGTCCGGCATTTCGGCAACCAGCCTGAGCCCGATCAGCGAACCCCAATCCTGGCACGCCAGCGTCATCCGCGTCAGGTCCAGCGCTTCGGCCCACTGGCGCATCCAGCCGACGTGGCGGGCATAGCTGTAATCGGCTTTCCTGCTGAGCTTGTCCGACTTGCCGAACCCGATCAGGTCAGGCGCTACCACCCGGAATCCTGCCGCGACCACCGGTGCGATCATCTTGCGATAGAGGTAGCACCAGCTCGGCTCGCCATGCATCATCAGCACAACCGGCGCGTCGCGCGGCCCTTCATCCAGATAGTGGACCCGCAACCTGGTTCCATCATCCGGATCGGTGATTTCCAGATAGTGCGGCGCGAACGGAAAATCAGCGATCCCGGCAAAGGCCGCATCGGGGGTGCGCAGGACTTTCATGGGATGCTCCGTCGGTTCAATAATATGGCACGATAACTGCCATAAGGTCGATCAGGGGTCAATCGCCGGGGAGTTCCGCCAAAGCGGCACCCAGCAGGCGGCGGACCACGTCTTTGGCCGCTGCAACCGGCAGCTCCTGATCATGGCGCAGCAGGCGCCAGGTCTGAAAGCTGAGGATCACGTTCAGCCCGCGTGCCCCGGCGGCATCAGCCCGGACTGCTTCGGGCAGATGCGCCTCGATCGATTCGCTCTCAAAACGCAGCATCCGGCGATAGTCGTGCATCAGATAAGGCGATTCAAAGCGCCGAAGATTGGCCGAAATGCGATAGGGCATGATCGTTTCGAACACCTTGGCCCGGCGTTCCGCTAAATCGAAGACTTTCTCCTTCCAGGTCGCGCCGCCTGGCGGCTGGAGCAAGATCGGCAGGATCCGTGCCTCGATCACTTCCCCCATTTCGCGGTATAGCGCGTCCATATCCTCAAAATGCCGGAATACCGACCGCAGGCCAACCCCGGCCACTTCCGCAACCCGGGCCGCGCTGGGCGAAACATCACCTTTACCGACCAGATCGAGCAAGGCGGCGACAATCTTTGACCGGCTGGAGCGGCTGCGTTCGCGGCGGCCATCACCAAGCGGGGCTTGCTTTGACAAGGCAGGGGGAAGTTTCGTTGCAGCCATCGCCGGTTTGATCACCGCACATGCACCTTCGGGCTGAGATTGATTGACCAATGTCGCTAGATTATGGCACAACCAATGTCAATTGAGTCGGGAATGGGGAGTGGGCGGGATGACGCCGTGGATGATCTGGATCGCAGCATTGGCCGCCTATGTCCTGTTTCGGCTGTGGTATGACAATTGGTCAGGTCCGCTCAAACCGGCTGAAGTCGATGCCTTTCTGGCCAAAATGGCAGGCCGCTATGAAGGCACCGGCAACAGCCCGGGAATGATGCGCGCATTTCTGGAAGCCGATGATGGCCGCGAATTCGTGATGCTCAATCTGGTCAAGGCGCAGATGGACCAGGTCAGGGATCCGGCCAGCGGCGAAATGATCCAGGGGTTCGAACTGCTCAAACGCTATTCCAAGCGCTTCATGCCCGTGCTGTTCCGCAATGGCGGCCACCCCGGGATGGTTGGCCGCAAGGTTGGCGGCTATGTTGATGCCTGGAATACCGAGCCCGATCCCGGCTGGACGATCTTCGGCCTGATGCGATACCGCAGCCGCCGGGACATGATGAAGCTGGCGCTGGACCCGTCGTTCATGGATGCCCACCCGGAAAAGATACTGGGCACGCTGGCCACCTTTTCCTTCCCGACCCAGCGGGTGGTTTCGTTCTATGTCAGTCCGCGCGTAACCGTGGCGCTGGCGCTGGCGCTGGCCGCCGCGCTGGGCCACCTGGCATTGCTGACATTCAGTTGATGACCGCGCTGCTGCCACCCGGCACCAACCGCCAGTATCACGGCTCGCGTTATGCAGCCTGGTTTCTGGCGCTCTACGGGATCGGCTGGACCGTGCCGGGGATGATCCACAGCTTCCTGCCCGATGGCGGTGCGGGCACGATTGCCGGGCTCGACCTTAGTCACAATCGCGGGTTGATTCTGGGCCTGTTTGCCTGGGCTGGCGCGACGCAGATTGCCCACGGCATTGTGACGCTGATTGTCGCTCTGTTCTATCGCTCGCTGGTGCCGCTATTCCTTTTGGTCAGCCTGCTGGAACGCAGCTTGCTGAGCTGGTCGGCCTGGATTGGCGCAGGGAAAGCCGGTGGTCACCATCCGCCCGAACACTATGCCAGCCTGGTTCTGGTGCCGGTGATCCTGCTGTTCCTGGCGCTCGCCCTGCGGCCTGCCGCAAATCAATCCAGAGGCCTGCAATGACCCGCAAGCTGAAATGGCTCGGCGCGGCAGCGCTGGTGATCGGCGCGGGCTATCTCGGCCTGCAGAAATACGGGATCTACATTCCTGGCAAGCTTGCGGAACTGCGTGAACCGATTGCGGAAAACCATCCGGTTGCCTGGGCGCGCGGCCCGGCCCAGCCGCCGCGTGGTGAACGTCCGCCCAATGTGATCCTGATTGTCGCAGACGATCTGGGGATGAACGACATCTCGCTCTATGGCGGCGGCGTGGCTGGTGGGGCGGTGCCGACGCCCAATATCGATTCCATCGCCAGACAGGGCGTCAGCTTTGCCAACGGCTATGCCGCCAATGCCACCTGCTCGCCATCGCGCGCAGCCCTGATGACCGGGCGTTACCCGACCCGCTTTGGCTTTGAATTCACCGCCGTCCCGGCCGCTTTCGTGGGCAATATGGCGCATGCCGGCACCAATCAGCTCTATCCGGCGATCTATCACAAGGAACTCAACCACGATCTGCCCGCCTATGCCGATATGGGCGTGCCGCATGATCAGATCATGCTGCCTGAAATCCTGAAGCCGCGCGGATATCACACGGTCCACATTGGCAAATGGCATCTGGGTGAAGCCCAGCCGCTGCGCCCGACCTCGCAGGGGTTTGACGAAAGTCTGGGGCTGCGCGCAGGCGGCGGAATGTACGCCGCCAAGGGCGATGGGCAGGTGGTTGACGCGAAGCTGCCGTGGGATCCGATCGACCGGTTCCTGTGGGCCAACCTGCCCTATTCGGTCCATTGGGGCGATGATCAGCGGTTTCGACCCAAGGGCCATCTGACCGACTATTTCACCGACAATGCGATCGCTGCGATCGATGCCAACAAGAACCGCCCGTTCTTCATGTACCTGGCCTATAATGCGCCGCACACTCCGTTGCAGGCGACCAGGGCAGACTATGATGCGCTGCCGCAGATCAAGGATCACACCCAGCGGGTTTACGGCGCGATGATCCGCCAGCTGGACCGGCGGATCGGCGACGTGCTGCAGAAACTGAAGGATACCGGGATCGATCAGAACACGCTGGTGATCTTCACCAGCGACAATGGCGGGGCCTGGTATGCCGGGATACCCGATCTCAACAAGCCGTATCGCGGGTTCAAGGGAACCTTCTTTGAAGGCGGCATTCACGTGCCGTTGCTGATGCGCTGGCCGGGCCATATTGCTCCGGGAACGGTGCGCAGCGACACGGCCCAGCACCTTGACATGTTCGCCACGATTGCCGCAGCCGCAGGCGCACAGATGCCGGGTGACCGGGTGATGGACAGTTTCAACCTGCTGGGCAGCGGGCCCCGGCGCGATGTCACTTTCTGGCGTTCGGGCGATTACCGCGTGGTCCGCGCGGGTGACTGGAAGCTGCAAGTGTCAAAGCGGCCGGACAAGGTCTGGCTGTTCAACCTTGCCAGCGATCCGACCGAGCAAGTCAATCTCGCCGGTCAGCAACCGGCGCGCGTTGCCCAGCTGCGCAAGTTGATCGAAGATCAGAATGCGCCGATGCCAAAGCCGCTCTGGCCCGGTTTGCTCGAAGCCCCGATCCGGATCGATGTTCCGCTCAATGCGCCGTGGCAGGGGGATCAGGAATATGTCTACTGGGCCAACTGATCGCGCGGTTCGCGGCGCGGTCTGCCCGGGCAAAAGCTTGACCCGGGCAATGGCCGTGGCTGCTGTCGCGGCTTGATTTTCCTACATCCCGGCAAAGTGTTACAAGCCGATTCGCTCTTTGAAATTGTCGATCCAGCCCCTTCCACTGGCCCCTTTGGCAAGGACCGCCGGGGGGTGGGGGAAACTTTGCCCAGAACAGTGTCAACCGTGTCAACCGTGTGACCTTTGGCCCCGGTTCAGCCCAGCGCCTGCCGCCCCAGTGCGATCGCGCCGGTGATCCCGGCATCGTCGCCCAGACCCGGACCAACGATGTAGCGTTCCAGCCCGGGATCGAGCTGCGGGGCCTTGATATAGCCTGCCAGCCGCGCCTCGGTCGCTTTGCGCAGTGCGGGGATCAGGCCCGGGGTCTTCATCACCCCGCCGCCAAAGATCAGCCGGTCGGGCATGTGCAGCAAGACCAGGCTGACCGCCAGCTGCGCGACATAGCCGGCGATCAGTTCAACCTTGTCGGACGGACTGCCAAGCTCGGACAGGCTCTGCCCCCAGCGGCCCTTGATCGCCGGGCCCGCTGCCAGCCCTTCCAGGCAATCGTGGTGATAGGGGCAGAACCCGGCATAGGGGTCTGCCGTCCGGTCGTGCGGCACGGGGATGTGGCCGCTCTCGAAGTGCGAAAAGCCCATCAGCGACTTGCCGTCGCGCAGCACCCCGGTGCCCACCCCGGTGCCGACCGTGGTATAGGCCAGCGTCCGGCAGCCTTGCCCCGCGCCGGCCTGCCATTCACCCAGCGCCGCGCCGTTGACATCGGTATCGACCACGATCGGCGCACCGAACCGGCCCAGCACATCGTGAAACCGCGCGCCTGACCAGCCGGGTTTGGGTGTGGTGGTGAAAGTGCCATAGCCGGGCGATGCCGGGTCAATGTCAATCGGACCGAAGCTCGCCACCCCGAACGCCGCGATCGGGCCGTGCGCGGCGCTTGCCTGTCCGAAAAACGCGGCCAGCGCGGGAAAGCAAGTGGCGGGCGTTTCGGTAGGGATCCGCTCGCGCGCCAGCACCGTCCCATCCGCGCGCGCCAGAGCGACGACGAATTTCGTCCCGCCAGCCTCGATTGCCCCAATCAGTTGCTCCGCCATGGTCAGTCCGTCCTCCTGTCTGCGCGTGGCTGGTGTCATCAAGCAGCGATTTGGCGCGGGTGCAAATGCCGCAATCGAATTCAACCGGGCAGTCTGGCCATGACCATCCCGGATAATGCTGCCGTGCGGCTTGACCTTGGCGCTTGCCGGGCTACTTCACACCCATGGTACATGAACCCGCCAGCGCCGGATCGCGCCGCAAGCAGGAAGCGCTCGAAACCCGCGAGAACATTCTGGAAGTCGCGACCCGCGAATATGCGGACAAGGGTCTGGCCGGGGCCCGGATTGACGAGATCGCGGAAAAGACCAATTCGTCAAAGCGGATGATCTATTACTATTTCGGCGGCAAGGACGAACTCTACCGCGCCGTTCTTGAACGCGCCTACGCCCGGATCCGCGCGCAGGAACAGGCCGCGCAGTTTGAGGAATTGCAGCCCGAGGAAGCGCTGCGGGCCGTTGTCGGGCACAATTTCGACTATCACTTCGAACACCCCGAATTCGTGCGCCTGGTGATGAACGAAAACGTTCACCACGGCGAACATATTGCCCAGATCGAAAGCATGAAGCAGCGCAACCAGAGCGCGATCGAACAGCTCCGCGCGATCCTGGTCAAAGGGGTGGAGCAGGGGGTGTTCCGGCCCGGAATTGACCCGGTCGATCTGCACACCACGATCTCCGCGCTCAGCTTTTACAACGTGTCGAACCGCCATACGTTCCAGCACAATTTCGGGGTCGATTTCGCCGCTCCGGCCGTGCGCGCCAAGCGCCGCGAACAGATTATCGACTGTGTGCTGGGCTGGGTCCGTCGGCACTAGGCCGGGCTGATTGAGAAAGGGAGCGAAGCCGCGGGCTTGCTCCCGGCGCAAAGGTGTGTACGAACTGGTACGCATAATTTTGGTGGAGGAATCGATGCGGGCATTCATTCTTGGCCTGGCAGCACTGGCGCTGCTGGGCGGCGCGGCCCAGGCGGCAGAGCGGCAATTCCCGGTGGATGCCGCGCCGGTGCTGGAAGATCGCTATCCGGCACAGGTAACCAAGTGGCCCGGCGGGGTGACCAGCCTGGCCGATGTGACCTATGCCACGGTCACCGGCTATCGCCCGATGGTGGTCGATATCTACATGCCGCCGAAAAAGGGCGGGCCCAAGCCGCTGATCCTCTACATCCACGGCGGCGGCTGGATCGGCGGGCATACCCGCCATTCCGGCGCGCTGGCGAACTTCCCGGCGGCGCTGGCCAAATTGGCGAGCGAGGGCTTCGTGGTCGCCAGTCTGGAATACCGGCTGGCCGATGAAGCGCGCTTTCCCGCGCAGTTGCAGGATGCGCGCTCGGCATTGCGCTTCCTCAAGGGCAATGCGGCGAAGTACGGGATCGATCCCGCCCGCACCGGCCTGTGGGGCGGATCGGCCGGGGGGCATCTGGCGGCGCTGACCGGGCTGACCTGCGGGGTGGGCTACCTCGATCCGGCTGGCACCAAGGCCGCAGCGGGCAGCGAATGCGCTCAGGCGGTGGTGACCTGGTACGGAGTGTTCGATTTCGCCGCGCTTTCGGCGGGCCGCCCGGGCGGGGTCGATTCTGCCGGAGCGCGGCTGCTGGGCTGTAACGGGGCCTGCCAGCCCGAAAGCCTCGCGCTTGTCAGCCCGGTGACTTACATCGATGCCAAGGATCCGCCGTTCCTGCTGATCCACGGTGATGAGGACAAGGTGGTCCCCGCGGCGCAATCGCATCTGGCCGAGGCCCGGCTCAAGACCGCCGGGGTGCCGGTGCAGAGCATCTTCATCCCCGGTGTGGACCACAGCTTCATCGGCAAGACTGCCCCGGAAACCCGCACCGCGACACTGCGGGCCGTCAACGCGACGTTCGACTTCTTCCACCAGCAGCTCGATCGCCCCGCGAAGTAAGGCTGCCAGAGTGCTGCGCTATCTGATCCTGCTGTTGGCCGTGCTGGCCAGCCCGCTGGCAGCCGATCCGGTCCGGATCGAAGGCGGGCAAATCGAGGGGCGGCAACTGGCCGACGGGGTGGACGGCTGGTTCGGCGTGCCGTTCGCCCGGCCGCCGCTGCGCGAACTGCGCTGGCGCGCCCCGCAGCGGGTCGAGCCGTGGCAGGGCGTCTATCATGCCGACCGGTTCGCACCGATGTGCCTGCAGCCGCTGCGCAGCCGGACGATGAACCACTATTTCGGCAACGAAGCGATCAGCGAAGACTGCCTTTACCTCAACATCTGGGCCCCACGCGGTGCTGCGGGGCGGAAGCTGCCGGTGGTGGTCTGGGTCTATGGCGGAGCGTTCAATGTCGGTTCGGCCAGCATGGCCAATTACGGCGGGGCCAACCTGGCGCGCGAAGGGGTGGTCTATGTGTCGATCGCCTATCGGGTCGGGCCGCTCGGCTTTCTGGCCCACCCCGAACTGACCCGCGAGGGCGGGGGGCATTCGGGCAATTATGGCCTGATGGACCAGGTTGCCGGGCTCGAATGGATCCAGCGCAATATTGCGCAGTTCGGGGGTGATCCGGGCAATGTCACGGTGATGGGTCAGTCAGCAGGCTCGGCCTCGGTCGCGCTGTTGCAAATCAACCCAAAGGCCAAAGGACTGTTCCACAAGGCTGTGGGGATGAGCGTCAGTCCGTTCGGCCCGCTGGTTGGCCCGGTGCCGCTGGCGACGGGTGAGGAACAGGGGCTGGCGCTGCAAAAGGCGCTAGGTGCCACCGGGATCGAGGCGATGCGCGACCTGCCGGGGGATCGTGTGCTGGCCATCGCCGCCGGGGTTCCGCGCCACCCGATCGTGATCGATGGCGCACAAGTTACCGGCAAGCCAGAGGCGGTCTTTGCCGCCCGGCAGCAGAACGACGTTGCGGTCATGCTGGGCTTCACCCGCGACGAACGCTTTGCCAGCCTAGGGCCGGTTGGCACTCTGGCGGAATACCAGGCGGCAGTGCGCAAGGCTTTTCCGCAGACCGCCGAACAGGTGCTGAAGGCCTATCCGGCGAAGGACGATGCCGCCACTGCGCGCGCCGTGGTGGACATCACGCGCGACATGTCGGTCGGCAGCCAAATGTTCAACTGGGCCAGCGCCGCCGCGCGCAGCGGGACCAAGCCGGTCTGGGGCTATTTCTTCACCCGCCGCCAGCCCTATGCCCCCGGGATCACCTTTGTCGATCACGATCCGGCCACGGTCGGAGCCTACCACACCGGGGAAGTGCCCTATTTCCTGCGCAACCTGGATAGCCTGAACCTGTTCCGCCAGACGCGTGACTGGACCCCGATGGACCTGCAGTTGCGCGATACCATGTCGGGCCTGATCCTGTCCTTTGCCCGCAGCGGCGTGCCCCGGGCAGACTGGCCCCGGTTCGATCCGAAAGCGCCCAAGGTGCTGACGCTGGGGGAAGAGGTGAGAGTGATCGGCTGGCCAAACGTCGCAGCATTGCCGCTGCTGAGCGAGGCCGCGATATCTCCGCCAGATCGCCCTGCCGCCGCCGGCAGGGCGCGTGATTAGGGCCCGAATTCGTTTTATTAACCAGTTAGTACATAAACTGGCTTGCAAGCGGATCGGTTCCGATTAAACCGGTACCCACGAAGCTGAGGGGATAATGACGATGGGCCGCACGATTCTGGTGCTCAACGGGCCGAACCTGAACCTGCTGGGTGAACGGGAACCGGCGATCTATGGCCATGAAACCCTGGCCGATGTCGAAGCGGCATGCCGGGCCGTGGCGGAAGCAGAAGGCTATGCCATCGATTTCCGCCAGACCAATGCCGAACACGAAATGGTTGAATGGCTTCAAGCCGGGCGCAAAGGCATGGCCGGGATCGTGATCAATCCGGCAGCCTTCAGCTATGCTGCCTATCCGGTGCTCGATGCGATCAAGCTTGCCGATTGCCCGGTGATCGAAGTCCACATTTCCAACGTCCACCGGCGGGAAGAGGCCTGGCGATCCAAATCGATCATGACCCAGGTTTGCACGGGGATGATCACTGGGCTGGGCGTGCAAGGCTATGAACTGGCGGTGCGCCACGTGATCTGGCTGCGGGAACGCGGCAAGTGAGCGAAACGCGCGGGCGCTGGACGATCCGTGCCGCCGGGATAGTTGCGCTGTGCTTTCTGATCAACATGGTCGATGGGATGGATGTCAACATCCTGTCCTTCATCCGCGCCGCGCTGTCGCGGGACTGGAAGGTGGCCGACGATGCGATGGGCTATGTGCTCAGCGCGGGCACGCTGGGCATGGGCTTTGGCGCACTGCTGATCGCCCCCTTCGCAGACCGCCATGGCCGCAAGCCGGTGATCATGACCGCGCTGGCATTGATGAGCCTGGGCATGCTGGCGAGCGGCTATGCGACCTCGATCGAAACCCTGATGCTGGCGCGGCTGTGCGTGGGCATGGGGATCGGCACGGTGCTGGCAGCCATGGCCGCGCTGGCGGCAGAAGTGGCCCCGCCGGGCTGGCAGGACTTGTCTGTGGCCTTTGTTCAGGCCGGTTTTCCGCTGGCTGCGGTGGGAACGGGCTTTGTCGTTGCCTGGGCCGAGCCGCTGGTCGGCTGGCAAGCGCTGCTGCGCTGGGCGGCCTATCTGACCGTTGCGTTGCTGCCGCTGGCCTGGCTGGTCCTGCCGGCACGGATGGCGAGTACGACGCAGGCGACCCTATCGGCGCGTGCCGCCGTTGCGGCCCTGTTTGGGGATCGGCTGCGTGCCCGCACGCTGCTTTTATGGCTGGCGATCTTTACCGGGCTGCTGGTGCTCTATTCAATGCTAAGCTGGATTACCAAGCTGGCGAGCGGTGCCGGGCTATCCGATGCGGACAGCATCTATGCCGGGGCGTTCTATAACTTCGGGGCCTTTGTCGGCACGATCAGCATGGGACTGCTGACGCTGAAGTTCCGGCCCGGCGTGCTGGCCCCGGCGCTGATGACCTGTGCTGCGGTAGCCCTGCTGGTGTTCGGCAATGCATCGCTGTCGGTCGGCGGGGCGCTGTTCATGGCCTTTGTTATCGGGCTGACCCTGCAAGGGGGCTACAACGGAATGTGGCCGCTGGCGGCTGGGGCTTATGACGCCGGGAACCGGGCGACCGGGATTGGCTGGGCGATGGGGATCGGCCGCGGCGGGGCGGTGGTTGGCCCGATCATGGCGGGCTACCTGCTGGCCGCCAAGATCAGCTTGCCGACCATCCTGGCAATCTATTGCGCACCGTTGCTGCTCTGCGCGCTGTGCGCCTTGCTGGTCGGGCGCCACACCAAGGCCGATCCCCCGGCTGCTTGAACCCTGCAGGCTAGACCCTGTTTCACTTAGGTGGAAGCATCGGCACGGAGCCTGATTTGGCTCAGCGCGAGGAGGGAGCCATGCCATCGCATAGTGACCGACAAGCAACGCAGCGCTGGGCCAAATCAGGCCCGCCCTGCGGGTCGCATCAGGAAACCCGCTGGACAGCGTTGCCTTGCTTGCAGGGGCAACCAGCCCCTGCTGCACACCGCGCCTTGCCAGCGGGTTTCCTGATGCGATGACGATGCATCCACCTAAGTGAAACAGGGTCTAATTCAAGCTCTCGATTGAGGCCGCCTGCTGCGGGTCGGCAGGGCGCGTGCGCTGCGCCGCGAGTTGCTGCGCGCCAATCGCGGCTGCGGCTCGCCGGGCCATGGCTCAGTCGCGGTATTGACATGTACCAGTTAGTTCATGTACCAATCGGTTAATTCGGCGCCGCGCGGGTGCCGGTCGTCCCATGGGAGGGGAGCCCGATGCGTTCTAAGATCCGTTTTGCCGTCCAGACTTCTGCCGTTGCGCTAAGCCTTGGCTTTGCCAGTGGCGCATGGGCCCAGGCCGCCGATGATGCTGAATCGGCTGATGCCGCGCCGCAGGAAATCGTCGTCACCGGTTCGCTGATCCAGCGCCCGAACAACACTGCGGTCAGCCCGATCGTTTCGATTAGCGAAGCGGCGATCCGTGAAAGCGGCAAGACCAGCCTGGTCGATTCGCTCAACCAGCTGCCCGGCTTCACCGTCGGCGGTAACGAAGCGACCGGCGGGCAGGGCACCGGCGGCCGCGCGACGATCAACCTGCACGGCCTGGGTACCAACCGCAACCTCGTGCTGCTCGATGGCCGCCGTCTGCCGGTTTCGGATATTCGCGGCAACGTGGACATCAACATCCTGCCCGATGCGATCATCGGCGGGGTCGATGCGATTTCGGGTGGTGCTTCGGCGGTTTATGGTTCGGACGCGATGTCGGGCGTCGTCAACTTCAAGTCGGTCCGTTCGCTTGAAGGCGTGGTGCTTGACGCCCAGACCGGGATCAGCTCGCGCGGGGACGCGTTCAAGTTCAAGGGTTCGGTCGCGTTCGGCTCGAACTTTGCCGATGATCGCGGCCACGTGGTTGCCGCCTTCGCTTATGCCAAGCAGGACTCGCTGAACGGCAGCGAGCGTGACTTCTTTTTCACCCGCACCCCGTCGGGCTTCATCGGCAGCGGCGCGTTCGTGCCAAGCAGTGCCAATGCCCCGAGCGCGGCCGTACTGACCACGCTGTTCAATTCCTATGGCATTGCCGGTGCACGCAACCCGCTGGCGTCCAACCTGGCCTTCAACAACGACGGCACCCTGTTCACCCAGACTGGCGCGCTCAACTATAAGGGACCGAACGGCACGGGCGGCTATGCCGTGGTTGGCGGCAACGTCCGCATGCCGGTCGGCCAGCAGATCGACTATATCAACGGGCTTGAACGCAAGTCGGCCTTCGTCAAGGCGGACTATGAACTCACCCCCGGTCTGACCGCCTATGGCCAGTTCATGTATGTCGACCTGACCACCGTGACCCATTCAGGCGGCAGCCTCACCCAGTTCCCGACGCTGACCACCATCCCGGTGACCAACCCGTTCATCCCGACCGACCTCAAGACCGTGCTTGCTTCGCGTCCCAACCCCACGGCGACGTTCAACTGGAGCGCGCGGTATGTTGGCGTGCCCTACAAGGGCTGGGACGAAAACTACACGATCCAGCAGTACATGGCCGGGCTGAAAGGTGACATCACCGAGGGCTGGACCTTTGACGTGTTTGGTTCCTACGACAGCTCGATCCACAATTCGATCATGCGTCATGCCGTGCTGAAGAGCCGGGTCCAGACGCTGCTCAACGCGGCGGACGGCGGCAAGTCGATCTGCGCGGGCGGGTTCAATCCGTTCGGTGATGCCAATGCCCGCAGTCTGTCGGACGCTTGCCAGGCCTATATCACCAAGGATGCCTTCAGCCAGGAACGCGTGAGCCAGAGCCAGATTCAGGGCCAGGTCAACGGCAAGCTGTTCGATCTGGGGGCTGGTCCGGCGCAGATCGCAATGGTCGCGAACTATCGCAAGAACACCTATTCCTATGCTCCGGATGCAGATTCGACCGCCAATTCCGGGTTCGCCCCGGCAGGCAACATTGAAGGCTACACCGTTCAGCTGGCCGTGCCTGAAAAGGCGATCAGCGTGAAGGAATTCGCCGGCCAGATCGACGTGCCGCTGATTGCCGACAAGCCGTTCTTCAAGGAACTGGCAATTGGTGCAGCGGGCCGTATTTCGGACTATTCGGTCAGCGGTTCGGTCAGCAGCTATGAAGCGGACCTGCGCTGGCGGCCGACCGACAACCTGCTGATCCGCGGCAGCTATCAGCGCGCGGTGCGTGCGCCCAACATTGCCGAGCTGTTCTCGCCCCCGCAGGGTTCGCAGCTGGCAATCGGTACGCCTCCGGCCGCTTTGGGTGATCCGTGCGATACCCGCTCCACCGCCCGCACCGGCGCCAACGCCGCGCAGGTTGCCGCGCTGTGCACCGCGCAGGGTGTGCCCAGTATTGCCACCTATCAGTTCCCGACCACCGCGGTTGGCCAGCTGATCCCGGGCAGCACTGCGATCACCCCGGAAAAGGCCGATACCTTCAACGCCGGATTCGTGTTCAACGCACCGCGTGGCAGCGGGCTGCTGGGCGATTTCTCGCTCTCGGTCGATTACTACAACATCAAGATCAACAACGTGATCTCGCCGGTGCCGGGTCTGACCGTGCTGTCGAGCTGCTATAACCTTGATGGCAGCAACCCCAGCTATGCGACGTCCAATTCCAATTGCCAGCTGATCACCCGCGATACGCTGACCGGGCAGATCATTGCCGTCAACACCCCGTTCCGCAATCTTGGCGCGGTCAAGACCGACGGCGTCGAAGTGCAGGTCCACTGGGGCGTGCCGGCCACGTTCCTGGCGCAGAGCGGCAAGCTCTACATCGATTCCGCGATTGGCTACCTCAACAGCTACAAGGTGCAGCTGCTGCCCGGCGCGGCTTTCCTGGATTACACCGGGATCAGCAACGGCAGCGCCGGTGACGGCAGCCTGCCGCCGCGTGCCACGCCCAAGTGGAAAGCGCTGACGACGTTCGGCTACAGGTCCGATTTCTTCAGCGGCGGTCTGCGCTGGAAGTACCAGAACGCCATCGACGATGTCAGCAAGGTCAACACGCCCACCAATGTTGCGGTTGGCGTTCCGGCCTATGCCACCTGGGACCTGTTCAGCTCGATCAAGGTCAGCAGCCGGTTCGAACTGCGCGGCGGGGTCAACAACCTGTTCGACAAGGATCTGCCGATCGTGTCGAGCAACCAGACCAGCACCGACACGGCACAGTATGACGTGATCGGACGCTACTTTTACGTTGGCTTCCGGGCCAAATTCTGATCCTTCCACCCTTACCCGCCCCGGCATTCTCTGTCCGGGGCGGGTCCTTTTCCAAATTGCCTGCAGGAACTCCGACTTTGACCAGCTCCGCACAATCGATCGGCGTTGGCAATGGGCGGGTCCTGGTCGGCCTGGCCGGTCGCGGTATCCTGGAAAGTCGCACCCCGTGGATGCATGAATGTGAAGGCGAGGCGCAGGGGCTGCGGCTGGCCTATGCCTTGTTCGATTTCACCGATCGAAACTGGTCGGACGCTGAACTCCCACGGTTGCTCGATGCTTGTCAGCAGGTCGGCTTTGCCGGGATCAATGTAACTTTCCCCTTCAAGCAAGCGGTGATCCCGCTGCTGGATGAACTGTCAGGTGGCGCGCGGGCGATCGGTGCGGTCAATACCGTGGCGTTCCGTGATGGCCGGCGGATCGGGTACAACACCGATGTCACCGGGTTTGCCGATGGTTTTCGCGCTGTCCTGGGGCAGGACGCGCCAGGCACCGTCCTGCAACTGGGGTGCGGCGGGGCGGGCAGCGCCACAGCCCATGCTCTGCTTGGCACACTGGGGGCAGAACGGCTGCTGCTGAGCGATACCGACGCGGTCCGCGCGGCAGCGCTCTATACCCAGCTGTCCGAAGCCTATGGCGAAGACCGTGTAGCGCTTTGCGATGACCCGGTTGCGGGCGCGGCAGAGGTGGACGGGCTGCTCAATGCAACACCGATGGGTATGGCCAAGTTCCCCGGAATGCCGCTGCCAGCCAGCGCGATTGAGCCACGTCACTGGGTTGGCGATATCGTCTATTTCCCGCTGGTTACCGAATTCCTCGCCGAAGCCCGACGCAAGCATGGCCGCCTGCTGGACGGCAGCGGCATGGCGGTGGGTCAAGCGGCAGATGCGTTTGAGATTTTCACTGATCGCCAGCCCGACAGGGCGCGGATGGCGCGCAGCTTTGCAGCTTTCGTTGCGGAGCGGGTCCGCGCAGCAGCCTGATCAGACTCCAACCGGGTCGCGGTGGGCGGCCTGTGCGGTCAGGCGGATTTGCGCATTGGCTGCCCCATAGGCTTGATAGCCACGCCGTTCGACCACTTCAAAGAACACGCGTTTGGCCACCGCGCGGCTGTAGAACTGGAAATATTCAGTCTCACCATCGCGGTCATACAGCAGGTTCAGACTTGCCATGCGCGCGACGAGCGCCGGATCGAGCGCAAAGCGTGCCTCAATATCCGCATAGTAGTTGGGTCCGATTTCCAGCATCGGCAAGCCTGCCGCACGGGCATTTTCGGCGGCGGCGAAGATGTCCTGAGTGGCAAAGGCCACATGCTGCACACCTGCGCCGAAATAGTTCTGGATGAACCGCGAACTCAGCGCGTTCGCGGCCATCGATCCGTTGAGCGTAAAGCGCACTGCGCGGCTGCGGCTTTCCACCGCCTGGCTATAGACGATGCCCATTGGATCGGCGATTTCGAGCTGTGGAGTTTTGGAAAAATCGAACAACGAAGTGTAGTAGAGCAGCCAGCTGAGGAACTCCTCATACTGCATTGTCTGCGCAACGTGGTCGATCACGGTCAGGTCAGTCCGTGGGGCCGGGCAATCGAGTGTGATAGGAAATTCGTCCTGCCACATCTGCGTACTGGTCTGGCTTTCGACCAGGTAGAGCAGGCTGCCGCCAACCCCGCGCAGGCTCGGAATTTGCCACTCGCCGGGCTGGATCGTCTGTTCGTGGCGCTGCACATCAAGCGCTTCGGAACGTGCGATTGCTCCGGCCTGATCCGGCACCGCCAGCCCGACCGCACAGACCGAGCCGCCGTGGACAATGTCAAAGCTGTGAGCGAGTCCCTCAGGCTCTGAATTTACTACCAGATTGATCCCGCCCTGCTGCCAGCGGACCACTTGTTTGCTGCGATGCCGCGCGGTCGGAGCAAAACCGAGCGCGGCAAACATCCGGCCGAAATCCTCAGCTTCCTCATGACTGGCTGCGAATTCGATGAATTCGAAGCGGTCCGGATCGATTGGTGCGGGGATTGCCGGGAGCTGCCCCAGCCGAAGCCGCGCGCGTTCGTGCATCGCCTTGAGCGAGCGCACCCCGTCGCGCGCAATCTGGCCGGCCGAAGTGGCGCGGAAACGATCATTGAATATCTCAAGGCTCCAGTATCCCTGGTACCCGATCTTGTTCAGCGCGGCGCCATATTCATCCAGCGCGAAATCGCCCTGTCCAGGCATGCAGCGGAAATGGCGGCTCCAGTTCAGGAAATCCATCTCAAGCATCGGAGCATCAGCCAGTTGGACGATGAACAACTTGTCAGCGCGGACATCGCCAATGCTCGCGCTGGGAACCCCGCGCGCCAGCGAATGGAAACTGTCCAGGGTCAGGCCAATAGCGGGATGGTCCAGATCGCGCACCAGCGCCCAGGCGTCGCGATGGTCGAACACGTGCCGCCCCCAGGCCAGGGCTTCATAAGCGATGCGCTTGCCGTGGCTGGCAGCCAGTTCACCTAGCAGGTGCAGGTCATCCAGAAGCCTTTGCCGTTCTCCGCTGGAATGGGGGGAGCAGTTCGAGCAAAGCAGGATCAGGTCGGTGCCCAGATCGTCCATCACTGCGAACTTGCGCCGCATCCGTTCCAGCGCCGCATCGCGCAAGTCACCCGGCATCCCTTCATAATCGCGGAACGGCTGGAGCATCGCGCAATCCAGTCCCAGGTCGCGCATCAAGGCCCCGATCTGGAGCGCGGGTAGCGGGCTGGATAGCAAATCGTTCTCGAAAATTTCGGCAGCAGAAAACCCGGCGCGGGCGATCGCTTCAAGCTTGGTATCGAGCGTTCCGCCAACCGAAACCGTCGCAATCGAAGTCTTCAAGCATGCCTCCATCTGATCCTGCCATTCTGGCGGATTTGACCGGGGTAGCGCAAGTAATCGATCGGGTTTTGACCCTGTAATTCGGGCAGCTCTGCAGGGTGCGGAGCCTCTACCAGTGCGGTCAGATCGGATCCGTATCGCCGAGGGCCCAGCCCTGGAGCATGAGCACTGCCCAGAGCGTCTGTCCCAGTCCGGATTCGCCGGCCAGATGCCGCCGCCACAGCCGCGTGACCGAACGAGGATTGAGCAAGGAAGTGCGGGCCAGCGCCGTTGGGCCGAGCAAGTCTTCGGCCCAGGGACGCAGCGGCCCGCGCAGCCATTGATCCATCGGGACTGCAAAGCCCTGTTTTGGCCGGTCAACCAGTGCGCGGGGTACATAGCGATCCAGCAACCGGCGAAGCACACCTTTGCCGCCGCCCGCGGCGAGCAGTTCGCGGTCGGGAATGGTCCAGGCGAAATCGAGCAGCCGCACGTCCAGCAGCGGCGCGCGCGCTTCAAGCGAGGCGGCCATCGCGGCACGATCCATCTTGACCAGAATATCGCCCGGCAAATAGCCCAGCAAATCGTTGCCCATCATCCAACGCGCCATGCCCAGATCCGGCAGCAATGCCGGATCCATGCCGCGCACCCCGGGCACTTCCAGCCCGTCGCGCAGATCCGGGTTCAGCAGCGCGCGGGCATCACTGGCCACGCGGTTGAACTGGGTGTTGAACTGGACGGGATCACCCCGGCTGCGCAGGATTCGTGCCGCTCGGTCAAGTCGGGCGGGCAAGTTGTCGGGCAACTTGCGGGCCAGGCCACTGGCTCCCAGCAGAGGGGTCAGCAGGCCGAGCAGCCTTGCCGCAGCGCTGCCGCCCAGGGCTGCTGCGCCAATCAGGGGCGCAGGGATGGACTGAAGCCTGTCCCAGACCCGAGGCGTTGACAGGTAACGCGGATAGCCGCCGAAAATTTCGTCTCCACCGTCGCCGGTCAGGGCCACAGTGATGTCCTGCCGTGCCAGCCGGGCGAGCAACAGCGTTGGCAGCTGTGAAGAATCTGCGAAAGGTTCATCGTACCGGCGGTGTACTTCGGGGACGAGTGCAAGCACATCCTCTTCGTGCAGGATTGCTTCGGTATGGTCGGTTCCCAGATGGGCTGCCACCGCGCGGGCATGCGGTGCCTCGTCATAGGCGGAATCGGCGAAACCGATCGCATAGGTGCGGATTTTAGTGCGGCTGCGCACTTGCATCATCGCGGCGATCAGCGAACTGTCGATTCCGCCGGACAAGAAGCAACCCAGCGGCACGTCACTGAGCATCTGGGACCCGATTACGTCGCCAAGCACCGCTTCAAGCCGCCCAACCAAATCGCCATGTCCGGCCCGGCGATGGTCTCGCGCGGCCAGTACCGATTGTTCGACGGTCCACCAGGCGTGCGGGGTGCCTGCCTGGCCAGCGTGGATTTCAACCAGATGGCCGGGCAACAGTTTGGCTATTCCCGGGTGGATCGAAAGCGGATCGGGAATGTATTGGTAGGCCAGCAGGGCCAGCACCGCCTGTGGATCGGGTGCAGCATCGAAATCCGGCAAGAGCCGCAGCGCGCGCAGTTCAGAGGCAAAGCCGAACCCTTTACCAACGCGGCCATAATAGAGCGGCCGTTCGCCGAGCCGGTCACGCGCTAGGGTCAGCACGCGGCGTTCCCGGTCCCACAACGCCAGTGCAAACATCCCGCAGCATGCGGTCAGCGCGGCTTCGAGCCCCCAGGCGTCGATCGCTGCGCACAGCGTTTCGGTATCGCTATGCCCGCGCCAGGCCGGTGAGTGTCCTCCGGCAAGCAGCCGCTGGCGCACTTCCAGATGGTTGTAGATCTCACCATTGAAGGCGATCACGTAGCGCCCCGAATGCGAATGCATCGGCTGCGCCCCGGCTTCGGTCAGATCGATTACCGCCAGCCGCGAATGGCCCAGCACAAGCCCGGCGGCCGGCTCGCTCCATGCGGTCAGCGCGTCGGGACCGCGATGACGCAGCGCACGCGCCATAGCCAGGCCGGTCTGTTCCAGGTGTTCGGCAGGCTGACCCGCGGGCCACCACGCTCCGGCTATTCCGCACATTTGCGACTGAACCTGCTTACCTGTTGCGGGCGATCCGGGCGGATGCGCCGTTCATTGCAATGCAGCATCTATGTAACGCGCGGACCGCTGTCCATTCCCGTTAGTTAACTGATCCGAATATCGCGAAATCCTAATAGAACAACGGTGAATTGGACTTTCTACCAGAGCCTGATAGCCTGCAGGAAAGGTGACTGGAGGGAGATGCAAATATGGCCAAAGTGATCGGGCTGGGCGGTCTGTTCTTCAAAAGTCCCGATCCAGCCAAAACCCGCGCCTGGTACACTCGTGTTCTGGGCATTGCGTTCGACGATTGGGGTGGCACGGTATTCGATCCTGCCGCTGCCGCCGCGCAGCCCGGCGCGGGCACGGTGTTCAGCCCGTTTGAAGCGACGACCGGCTACTTCGCTCCATCGACCGGTGATTTCATGTTTAACCTGATGGTTGATGATCTCGACACCATGCTGCAGCACTGCAAGACGGAGGGCGTCGAGCCGCTCGGCCCGGTGCAAGATGAATTCAACGGCAGATTTGCGCACTTGCTCGATCCCGATGGGCGCAAGGTGGAACTGTGGGAGCCGAAGGAAATGGGGTGACTACCCCTCTGCAAACCCGAACGGCGCGATGCCCCGGCGATTGTCATCGCCAATGATTTCGCGGCCCATGGGCGGTGCAGCGCGGGCTGGGCAAGTGGCGCGGTTGCACAAGCGGCAGGTGACGCCGATCGGGGTCGCCGCGACAACGCGCGGATCGCAGCCTAGCGCATAGACCAGCTTCGGCGCATGTTCGGCGGCGCAGGCCAGCGCGATGGCGCGAGTCACGCGGGGGCGCAGATGGCTACCACCGCCTGCCGAAACAGTTCGCGCGATCGAGAAAAACCGCTGACCGTCCGGAAGTTCAAGGAACTGGGTGACGATCTCTCCCGGCGTGCGGAACACGGTATGGACGTTCCACAGGGGGCAGCCCCCGCCATGTGCGGCAAAGGGAAAACCCGCACCGTCGAGCCGCTTTGACACGTTGCCCGCCGGATCGACCCGGATGAAGAAGAACGGCACACGCAGCATGCCCGGCTTGTTGAGCGTAGTCAGGCGATGGGTGACCTGTTCGAAGCTGGTGCCGAACTGGCGGCTCAGCGCTTCGATGTCATAGGCGCGCGCCTCAACCGCGCGGGCGAAACGATCATATGGCATCAGGATCGCGGCGGCTGAGTAGGCCGCCAGCTCGCGCTTGACCAAGGCAGAGGCGGTCTGGCTGGCCAGATCCGCGCTGGCCAGCACCGCCGCAATCTCCTTACGCAGCGTGGTATAGGCAATGTGCATCGCAACCTGAAACTGGCGGCTCGCCGCGTCGAGCGTATCGTCGATCAGCAACTGTTCGTTGTGCCGATCGTATCGCCGCAATGCATCCATCATCACGTCGGGCGGAAGATAGCGCACCCTGGTGCCGCGCGTTTTGCCCAACCAGTCGGCCATGGACTCGGCGCGCGCAATCTCCGCTGCCAATTCCTCAGCCCGGGTATCGAGTGCGTGGAAGTAGTTCCGTTCGCGCGCGACAAACCGCCGTGCCTCGGCAACAGGGTCGCCAACGCCGGGGGCTTCACGCTGTTCTGCCAGGGCTTGCTGTTCGCGGCTGTAGGCTTCGTGCAGGCGCAGCAGCGCCTCGCTTACACCCGGAAAACTCCCCGCCAGGTCCGCCACTTCAAGCGCGGGCAGTTCGATGTCGGCAAACAGGGGATCGCGCAACACCTTGGCGAGCCGCTGTTCATAGGCTTCGGCATCGTCCCCGGCGAATTCGGCAAGATCGAGACGATAGCATTTGGCCAGGCGCAGCAACAGATCGGCAGTCAGCGGGCGCTGGTTGCGTTCGATCAGCGCGATATAGCTGGGTGAAATGCGCAAATCCTGCGCCATCGCGGTCTGGGTCAGCCCCAGTTCGCGGCGCAGGCGTTTCAGGCGCGGGCCAAGATAGAGTGGGCGGGAATCGGCCATAGCCACCTTTTGTCATAGCTACACAACTTTACAAGGAATAGTTGTAATGATTGACAAACTGACTCCGCACCGCCTTTCCGCAGCGCAGCATTGGCGTCATTCCCCGGGCATCACAGCGGCCCGAAAGCGTCGCAGCCTTATTAAGGAAACGAGCCATGACCTATTCGCAGACCATCGCCGAAGCGGGCAAGCAAATTGCTCCGTTCGAAACGACCTGGAGCGGAATTGACGCGACCAGCGTGGCGCGGATGCGGCTGCAGAACCGGTTCAAGACCGGGCTCGACATCGCCCGTTACACTGCGTCCATCATGCGCAAGGACATGGCCGCCTATGATGCCGATCCGGCCAATTACACCCAGTCGCTGGGCTGCTGGCACGGGTTCATCGGGCAGCAGAAGCTGATCTCGATCAAGAAGCATTTCGGCACCACCAAGGGCCGCTATCTGTACCTCTCGGGCTGGATGATCGCCGCGCTGCGCAGCGAATTCGGGCCGCTGCCCGATCAGTCAATGCACGAAAAGACCACCGTTCCGGCGCTGATCGAGGAACTCTACACCTTCCTGCGCCAGGCCGATGCGCGCGAGCTGGGCGGCCTGTTCCGCGAACTTGACGCCGCCAAGGCCGCTGCGGACGCGGTCAATACCCACCGCATCCTGCACAAGATTGACGAATTCCAGACCCATGTTGTGCCGATCATCGCCGACATCGATGCCGGGTTCGGCAATGCCGAGGCGACATACCTGCTCGCCAAGAAAATGATCGAAGCGGGCGCCTGCGCAATTCAGATCGAAAACCAGGTTTCGGACGAAAAGCAGTGCGGCCACCAGGACGGTAAAGTCACCGTGCCGCATGAAGACTTCCTCGCGAAGATCCGCGCGATCCGCTACGCCTTCATGGAACTGGGCGTCGAAGAAGGGATCATCGTTGCCCGCACCGACTCGCTGGGCGCCGGACTGACCAAGCAGATCGCCTTTACCCGCGAAGCCGGCGACATCGGCGATAAGTACAACGCCTTCCTCGACTGTGAGGAAGTGACCGAGATCGGCCACGGCGACGTGCTGATCAGCCGCGATGGCAAGCTGATGCGGCCCAAGCGCCTGCCCAGCAATCTCTTCCAGTTCCGCACCGGCACCGGTGAAGACCGCTGCGTGCTCGATTGCATCAATTCGCTCCAGAACGGCGCGGACCTGCTGTGGATCGAAACCGAAAAGCCGCACATCGGCCAGATCGGCGGCATGGTCAGCCGGATCCGCGAAGTGATCCCCAATGCCAAGCTGGTCTATAACAACAGCCCCAGCTTCAACTGGACGCTGAACTTCCGCCAGCAGGTGTTCGATGCCTGGACCGCAGAGGGCAAGGACCTGTCGGCCTATGACCGCGCCAAACTGATGAGCGTGGATTATGACGGTACGGAACTGTCGAACGAAGCCGACGAACGCATCCGTACCTTCCAGCGCGATGCCGCGGCGCAGGCGGGGATCTTCCACCACCTGATCACCCTGCCGACTTATCACACCGCGGCGCTCAGCACCGACAATCTGGCGAAGGAATACTTCGGCGATGCCGGGATGCTGGGTTACGTCAAGAACGTCCAGCGTGAGGAAATCCGCCAGGGCATCGCCTGCGTCAAGCACCAGAACATGTCTGGCAGCGACATTGGCGACGACCATAAGGAAATGTTCGCCGGGGAAGCTGCACTGAAGGCTGGCGGCGAACACAACACGATGAATCAGTTCGCGGCCTGACGCCGCTCTGTCTTTCCTGGGGAGGAAAGCTGGCCCGTCGCACCAACCCCTTGGTGCGGCGGGCCAATACTTTTGGCGGCCTAGCCCCGGGCCAATCGCAACTTTTGCGGACTGCGGAAGTTGGAGCTGGGCACCCACGGCAGCACATCATCCACCCGGGTGAATTCGGGCACTGCTTTCAGAAATTCACTGAAAATCACCTCGGTCGCCACACGGGCGAGGGCCGAGCCGATACAGGCGTGGACTCCGCCGCCAAAGCCAAGATGGCGTTTGGGGCGGCGGGCGACGTCGTATGAATCGGGGTTCTCAAACATCCGTTCGTCGCGGTTGGCGCTGCCATAGGCGAGCATAACGAAGTCCCCGGCCTTCATGGTCTGACCGTGCAACTCGGTATCCACCTGCAGGCAGCGCTTGAAACGCTGGGCCGAGGTGTTGAAGCGCAGCGATTCCTCCATGGCATCGGGGATCAGCCCGTGGTCGGCAGACACCGCGCGGCGCGCGTCGTGTTCGTTGGCGAGGTTATAGGCGAACATGCCAAGAAAGCCGGACAGGCTTTCGATCCCGGCCATGATCAGGGTGGTCACGGTCAGCTGCACTTCCTTGTCGAGCAGCTTTTCGCCGTCGATTTCGGCCGTGATGAAGCCTGACAGCAGATCGTCGCCCGGATTCTTCTTGCGCTCTTGAACCAGGTTTTCGGCATAGTCCGCCATCCAGCGGAACGCGGCGAGGTGCGCCTCGGTTTTCTGCCGGGTTTTCGCGTCGGTCTGCACCATCAGCACGGCGTTGTCGCGCACCACTTCGGCATCGGCCCTGGGCAGGTTGAACAGGTAGAACAGCAGGTCGACCGTCATCTTCGAGCCATAGTCACCGACGAAATCGAACACCGACTGGTCGCGCAGTGCGGCCAGATGCTTGTGACAGGACGCACGCGCGGGTTCGATCACATGGTCAAGTGCGCGCTTGGTCATGGCGGACTGGATCAGCGCGCGCAGGCGATCGTGGCGCGGCGGATCGCTGGAGCCGAGCGTCGATCCGGCGCGGCCCGGCAATTCGTCGATCAGGTTGCCCTTGGCCGAACTGTATGTGCGCCAGTTGCTGAGCGCGGCAAGGATGTCGTCATAGCGCGACAGCACCCACATCCCGGCTTCTTCGGAATAGAAACAGGGGTGCTCGTCACGCAGCACCTTGTAGGCGGGGAACGGATCGGCATCGAAGGCCGGATCGTAGGGGTCGAACCGGAAGGCCATGGCGGGCTCCTCTCACAACTGGCTTATCGTGCCACAATGACAGGATGCGGCGGCTGCGGCCACTCAGCTTTGCGACAATTACTTGCACTTTTCGATCATTCAGCCATGCTGGCCGTTGCCATGGGTCAGCCAACTGAAATCACGCAATTTCGCCTTTATGGAGAGGTCGGTGGCGATCTTGCGCCTGAATTTGTGCATATCGAGCCGATTTCAGCCCGGTCCAGCCTGTATGAATGGACCATTTCGCCCCATGCCCATCCCGGCATCGTGCAGCTGCTGCTGGTGGTGGCGGGGCAGGGTGTGCTGGCCGATGGCGAGGGGGAGGCGGCACTGCCGCCCGGATCACTCTCCGTGGCACCGTCCGGGCTGGTCCATGCCTTCCGGTTTGCGCCTGATACGCAGGGCTGGGTGCTGAGTCTGGCCGAAGCCCTGCTCGACGACCCGCGGCTGGCGCCCTTCGCGGCGGGATCGGCGCTGCGCGGCGGGCGGGTGCGGCCAGTGCTGCTGGGCGAGGTGGCGCTGGCCGATGCCTTGCTCGCAACGCTGCATTCGCGCGGACCGGATGCCAGCTCGGCAACGCTGGCAACCCTGGCGATGCTGCTGGCACTGGTCGATGAGGCCGCCGCGCGGGCGCAGTCTGGAGAGGGACCGCCGGACCGCCGCCTCGCGCTGGTCCGCCGCTTCACCGCGCTGCTCGATCAGCATTACGGCGCGCAGTGGGGCGTGGCCGATTATGCCCGCGAACTCGGCACCACGCCGCAGACCCTGACCCGCGCCTGCCGCCAGGTGACCGGTAAGCCGCCCGGCGAACTGGCGCTTGACCGCCTGCTGCGCGAGGCGATGCGCGCACTGACCTTCACCGCCGCCGGGGTGGCGCAGATCGCGCAGGATCTGGGCTTCGCCGATCCGGCCTATTTCAGCCGCTTCTTCAAGGCGCGGACCGGGATCGAGCCAAGCCGGTTCCGGCGCGAACGGGCGTGGCTGCGGGGGTGAGAAGATCAGGAGTGAGCATATAAGCCCCCTCCTCTTCAGAGGAGGGGGTTGGGGGTGGTGTGGTTCCCCAGTGACGGTGCCGTGCCGCCACCACCCCCCGACCCCCTCCTCTGAAGAGGAGGGGGAGGTTCAGCTCAGGCGTTAGCAGTCCGATCCCGCCAGTCGCGCTTGACCTTCTTGGCCAGGCTCCACTTGTGAACCTCGGTCGGGCCATCATAAATGCGGAAGGCCCGCACTTCGCGGAACACCTGCTCGACTACGGTTGCGCCGGACACGCCGGTTCCGCCCATCACCTGCACGCAGCGATCAGCGATGCGCATCAGCGCTTCGGATACCGCGACCTTGGCCATCGAGCTTTCGGTGGTGCCCAGGCTGCCGGTGTCGAGCACGCTCGCGCACCAGTCGATCATCAGTTCGGCCTGCTTGATGTCGATCAGGTTCTCGGCGAGCATGAAGCCCACGCCTTCGTGCTCGATCAGCGGCTTGCCGAAGGCCATGCGACGGCAGGCGTAATCACTGGCAATTTCGTGCGCGCGGACGCAGCACCCCAGCCAGCGCATGCAGTGCGATAGCCGCGCCGGGCTGAGGCGGATCTGGGCGTATTTGAACCCTTCGCCTGCTTCGCCCAGCATCTGGTCGGCGGGAATGCGCAGGTTATCGATCAACACGGTGGCGTGGCCGCCGGGCATTGAACTGTCGATGGTGTTGGGCACGCTCTCGATCCGGATCGCGGGATCGGGCAAGTCGACGAGGAACATGCAGGCGCCGCCCGCTTCGTCCTTGGCCATGACGATCCCCACGCTGGCCCCTTCGGCCCCGGTGATGAAGCACTTGCGGCCGTTGATCACCCAGTGGTTGCCATCGCGGCGGCAGGTGGTGAGCATCATCCCGGGATCACTGCCCGCGCCGTTTTCCTCAGCCGGTTCGGTCATGAAAAAGGCGCTGCGGGCGCGGCCTTCGACGAGTGGTTTGAGGAAGTGTTCCTTCTGTTCGGCGCTGGCTTTATGCCCCAACAAGTACATGTTGCCTTCGTCCGGCGCCATGGTGTTGCAGGCCAGCGGGCCCAGCGGGGAGAGACCCGACTTGATCAACACGATCGCGGTTTCACGCTGGTTCAGGTGACCACCATCGGGCAGGATATGCGGGGTCAGCACTCCGGCTGCGCGGGCCTTTGCGCGCATTTCATAGACCAGTTCGTCGGTCGGCGCGCCGTGATGGTCGCGGCGGGGATCTTGCTCATAGGGCGCGATCACTTCACGCACGAACGCTTCGACCTGCGCGGCCATCTGGCGGGCGTGGTCGGAAATGGGGGACAGATCAGACATGGGGCGAATCCTTACGCAAAAGTCCAGCGGCTGAGGTCCTGGCCGCGCGTGATGGTTCCGGCTGCGCCGACAGGGGTGCCCTGCGCGCTGGTCAGGCGGGCAAGTGTGTCTGTGTCATCGCCGGGCACTTGCGCCAGCACGCGCTTGCCCGCCGGGGTATGTGCAACGACCACGCCCGAGCGCGGCTGGCTGTCGCGGCCGTAGAACACGGTGAAGGTTTCAATTGTGGCAGGGCCGGCATAGTCCTTATCCAGCCCCGGAATGGCCCCGCGCGCGGCGTCAGCTTCGGCCTGAAAGTCATAGCTTTTGGGAAAGCTCGCCGCTGCAATCGGTTGGCTTGATACCACGATCGAATGGTTGTGCGTGGCATAGCCACCATTGGCGAACAGCAACCCGGTGCCGGGCGCGGCGCGCAAATGATCAACCATGCTGGCGACGGCGTGACTCATGTAATTGCCGATTGGACCGCCGCCAAAGGTCAGCCCGCCGAACACCGTGGCGGGTTTGCCCAGCGGCCAGTCGATGATCCGCCGCGCCAGCTTGGGGATACAGGGGAAGCACGAATAGAGTTCCACTGCGTCCAGATCAGAGGGCGACACCGCGTTCAATTCGAGCGCCTTCAGGATCGACACGTCCATGCTGGCCGAATGGTCATAAGTGTCACGCCGCATCCAGCTGTCGTCCTCGTGCGCCGCCGCGCCGTTGCCGACATAGATCCACTTCGCTGCCGGAATCCCCCGCCGCCGCGCCTCGCCCACGCTGGTAACGATGAACCCCGCGCCCTGGTTGACCGCCGAATTGGCGACTTGCAGCTTGGTATAGGGGAATGCGATCGGGCGATTGCTTTCGCCGGGCGTGACCACATCGGCTGCGCTGACCGGCTTCCTGATCCAGGCGTTTTCGTTGGCGGCGGCGACTTCGGAAAACTTGCTCCAGATCGCCCCGCTTTCGGCCTGTGCTTCCTCCAGCGATTGGCCAAGTTTGGCACGCAGGCCGTTCTCATAGAGCGGGTAGACATCGACCGGGGCGACCAGACCGTAACTTTGCGCATAGCCCAGCTTGCGGCGGTGTGATGCGTCGCGCAGCTGGTCAGGCTTGACGCCGCCCTGTGCCGCAGCGGTGCGCGCAGCGGCGGTGCGCAGGGCTTCCGCCCCGCAGATCAGGGCGATCTTCGCCTCGCCCGCGCCGATCCGGTTGGCGGCTTCGTTGAGCAGCATCACCGGGCTGTCGCCATTGGGGCCTTCGCTTTGCAGCACCTGCGCCGGGGCGATCCCCAGCGTGGTCGCGAGGGGCGCGCAGGCATCGGCAATTGCGGGAAAAGCGATCTGTTTGACCACCCCCAGAAAATCGGCGTCCGCGATCAGGCTCGCCCCTGCGTCAGTCTCGCACTTGCGCAAGGCAGCGGCCATCAGTTCGACCGGGTCCAGTCCGGTCAGCGGATCGGTGGGGCGATCGTTCACTTGACCGACCCCGACGATCACCGGCAACCGTTCGTCCTGCATCACATCCTCCATGGCACTCGCTGTTACCTAGTCCATTGCCAAATTTAATCGAGCAATTAAACGGGAAATCGAAGGGAGAGATTCGCCCATGTCGATCTTGTACGACGAAGGCCAACAGGCCATCGCTACCGAATCACGCCGCGTGTTGGATGCGCGCGTGTCCAAGGACCGCTTGCTCAAACTGCTCGAGCAGGTTGGGGACTATGACCAAGGCTTCTGGGATACGGCGGTCGAACAAGGCTGGACCGCGCTCGCGATCCCGGAAGAGCACGGCGGGCTGGGACTTAGCCTGGTTGAGCTGGGGCTGGTGGCACTCGCCAGCGGTGCGGCCACGGCAGGTGCGCCGTTCCTGACCTTTGGTTATGGCGCGGCACAGGCACTGGTGGCTTCGGGCAATACCGAACTGCAGACTGCCTGGCTGCCCAAGCTGGCCAGCGGCGAAGCAATTGGCACAGTGGCGTTTGGCGAAGGCACCTGCCCGCTGCCGCCTGTGCCGGCCACTGTCTATGCCGGGGGCAAGCTGTCCGGCGCGAAGGAAGCCGTGCCCGGCGGGCTCAAGGCGGACTTGGCGATTGTCTGGGCCAGCCATGGCGGGCAGCCCGCGCTGGTGCTGGCTGAACTGGCGGGCGCAGCGCGCGCGCCGGTCGACAGTTACGACAATTCGCGCGTCTATGCCGACATCGCCTTTGCCGATGCGCCTGCGACCTTGCTGGCCGAAGGCGCAGCGGCACGCACGCTCGCGCTGGACCTGCTGGCCCGCATGGCCGTCGTTACGGCGCACGAACAGGTCGGGGGGGCAGAAGAACTGCTCAAGATCGCGCGCGAATATGCCGTGACCCGCAAGGCCTTTGGCCAGCCGATCGGTGCGTTCCAGTCCATCAAGCACCGCATTGCCGAAATGTATGGGCTGGTCGAAGTGGCCCGCGCAAACTGCATCCATGCCGCCGCGAGCGAGGGCAAGCCGAATTTCCTGATCGCCGCCGCCGATGCGCGGATTTCCGCAACCGATGGCTATGACACTGCATCGCGCGACTGTGTGCAGATCCACGGCGGGATCGGGGTGACTTGGGAACTTGGCCTTCACCTCCACATGCGCCGCGCGCGCAGCCTGGCGGTGGAACTGGGCAACCTCTATTTCTGGGAAGACCTGCTGGTCGAACAGCTGACGGGAGAAGCGGCATGAGCGATCTGGACGCCTACCGGGATCAGGCCAGGGCCTGGCTGGATACGATGGCCCCCAAATATGGCCGTGACGCGCGCCGGGGAATGAGCGAAGTGGATTCGCTGGCCATGGGCCGCGAATTTCAGGCGCTGAAGTATGAAGCCGGATATGCCGGGATCAACTGGCCAAAGGAAATTGGCGGGCAGGGGCTGACCCACCTTCACAAGATCACCTACGATGGCCTGGAAATGAACTACGGCATGCCGACCGTGTTCTTCGGCATTTCGCTGGGTATGCCAGTGCCGATCCTGATGCGGTTCGGCATGGGTGAAAACAAGGAACATTTCCCCTGGGTCAAGGAGCGCGTGATCAAGGCGCTGCGCGGCGAGGAGATCTGGTGCCAGCTGTTCTCCGAACCCGCAGGCGGATCGGACCTGGCGGGTCTGCGCACCAAGGCCGAGCCGGACGGCAACGGCTGGCGCATGACCGGGCAGAAAATCTGGACCAGCTGGGCGCAGTATTGCGATTACGGCGTGATCGTCGTCCGCACCGACCCCAATGTCGAAAAGCACAAGGGCCTGACTTACTTCTGGGTCGATATGAAGGCCAAGGGTGTCGATGTGCGCCCGATCAAGCTCGCGGGCGGGGACAGCCACGTCAACGAAGTGTTCTTCGACGATGTCCGGCTGGAAGACAGCCAGCGGATGAGCCCGGTTGGCGGAGGCTTCGGCGTTGCACTAGCAACGCTGATGATCGAACGCTACATCGCCACCGACAGCGGCGGTTTCGGCCCGCATCTCGATGTGTTCACCGATCTTGTCAAAGGGTTGGACTTGAACGGCCAGCCCGCGCTCAAGGATGCGCGCGTGCGCCAGCAGATCGCCCGCAATCATGCCATGCGCGCCGGGCTTGACTCGATCACCAGTCGTGCCTTCCAGATGCTGCAGGCCGGGATGGAGCCGGGACCGGAAGGATCGTTGCAGAAACTTGTCGCGGTGCGCAGCCGGCAAAAGCTGTCCGAACTGGCGATGGACCTACAGGGCAACCTTGGCCTGCATTTCGATCCGCACGCCTACGTCAAGGAAGATTGGGGCGCGAGCTGGCTCAATGCGCCGACCGGGCGGATTGCAGGCGGTTCGGACGAAGTGCTGCTTAATACCATTGCCGAGCGGATTCTGGGCCTGCCGCAGGACCACCGCCCGGACAAGGGTGTGGCTTTCAACCAGATTCCAGCCTGAGGAGGGCAGCAACTATGGCAATCAAGACACGGATTACCGAACTGCTGGGGATCGAACATCCGATTGTTCAGGGCGGGATGCAGTGGGTCGGCACGGCGGAGATGGCCAGCGCCGTTTCCAACTCCGGCGGGCTTGGCATCATCACCGGCCTGACCCAGCCGAGCGCAGAAGCGCTGGCCGCGGAAATCGAACGCTGCAAGGGCATGACCAGCAAACCCTTCGGCGTGAACATGACCGTGTTTCCCGCGATCAACCCGCCGGATTACAAGGCCTATACCCAGGCGATCATCGATAGCGGTGTGAAGGTGGTAGAAACCGCCGGGACCCCTGCGGTGCGCGAACTGTGGGAGATGATGAAGCCCCACGGGATCAAGATCCTGCACAAATGCACCGCCGTGCGTCATGCGCTCTCCGCCGAAAGGGCCGGGGTAGACGTGATCTCCATCGACGGGTTCGAATGCGCCGGGCACCCGGGTGAAGACGATATTCCGGGCCTGATCCTGATCCCGGCAGCGGCCGACAAGGTCAAGATTCCGCTGCTTGCAAGCGGCGGGTTTGGCGATGGCCGGGGCCTTGCCGCCGCGCTGACGCTCGGGGCCGAAGGGATCAATATGGGCACGCGGTTCTGCGCGACGGTCGAAGCGCCGATCCACCAGAACTTCAAGCAGGCGATGGTCGATAATGATGAACGCGCCACCGCCCTGATCTTCCGCACTTTCCGCAACACCGCCCGCGTCGCCAAGAACGGCATCGCCCAGCAGGTGGTTGCCGCCGAGGCTGAAGGCAAGGAATTCAGCGCCGTGGCCGACCTGGTCAAGGGCGTGCGCGGACGCGAGGGCCTGACCACTGGCGATACCGAACACGGCATCTGGACCGCCGGCATGATCCAGGGCCTGATCCACGACATCCCGACCTGCGACGAGCTGGTCAGCCGGATCGTCGCCGATGCTGAAGCAATTATCCGTGGCCGCCTTGCGGGCATGGTCGCCTGATATTCGATTTCAAGGAGTAACTGACATGGCCGAAGCCTATATCATCGATGCAGTCCGCACCCCGCGCGGGGTGGGCAAGCCCGGCAAAGGCGCGCTTTCGCACCTGCACCCGCAGCACCTTGCCGCCACCGTGCTCAAGGCACTGAAAGAGCGTAACAATCTTGACACCAGCACCGTCGATGACGTGATCTGGTCCACTTCCACCCAAAAGGGCAAGCAGGGCGGTGATCTGGGTCGCATGGCTGCGCTGGCCGCTGGTTATGATACCAGCGCCAGCGGCATGACGCTCGACCGGTTCTGCGGCGGCGGCATCACTTCGGTCAACCTCGCCACTGCGGCGGTCATGAGCGGTATGGAAGACTGCGTGATCGCGGGCGGCACCGAAATGATGAGCTATACCGCGCAGGTCGGCGCGGAAGAGGCCAATGCCGGGATCAAGCCGATGGGCATGGGCTCGGGCAACCTTGCGCTCGACGCGCTTCACCCGCAAAGCCACCAGGGCGTCTGCGGTGATGCGATCGCGGCGATGGAAGGCATCCCGCGTGAGGCGCTCGACGCGCTTGCACTGGTCAGCCAGGAACGCGCCGCTCGCGCGATCAAGGAAGGCCGTTTCGACAAGTCGGTGGTCACGGTTTACAACGATGACGGCACCGTGGCGCTTGACCATGAAGAGTTCCCGCGCCCCGAAACCACTGCTGAAGGGCTCGCCGGGCTCAAGGCAAGCTTCGATGGCATCGCCGATTTCGATCTGGGCGGCACCACTTTCCGCAAGCAGATCCAGCGCCGCTATCCTGATCTGGAATGGAAGGGCGTGCACCATGCCGGCAACAGCTCGGGCGTGGTCGATGGCGCGGCCGCTGTGCTGATCACCAGCAAGGAATATGCCGACAAGCACGGCCTCAAGCCGCGCGGCAAGATCGTGGCCTACGTCAACTGTGGCGATGATCCCACGCTGATGCTCAACGCCCCGGTTCCCGCGGCGAAGAAGGTGCTGGCCAAGGCCGGGCTGACCACGGAAGATATCGACGTGTTCGAAATCAACGAAGCTTTCGCCGTGGTCGCTGAAAAGTTCATCCGCGATCTCGATCTTGATCGCACCAAGGTGAACCCCAACGGCGGCGCGATGGCCCTGGGCCACCCGATTGGCGCCACCGGCTCGATGCTGATCGGCACCGCGCTGGATGAACTGGAACGGATAAATGGCAAGTACGGCCTGATCACCATGTGCGCCGCGGGCGGCATGGCCCCGGCGATCATCATCGAACGGGTTTGAACCAGACATGCTCTCTCCCCTTCAGGGGAGAGATACGCAGGCTTGTGAGCGTAGCGAACTAGCCGAAGTTGAGAGGGGAAGTGTGCTCACACCCCCTCTCCCAACCCTCTCCCCTAAAGGGGAGAGGGCTTCTTTTTGATTCCCGCTTGCGGCCCCACCTGTCGCGGCTATGGGAAGTCCAAAGGGAGTCGGACCTATGCATTATGACGTTGTGATTGTCGGCGCCGGGCAAGGCGGCGGGGCGGCGGCGATCCAGTTGCGGCAGCAGGGCTTCACCGGATCGGTCGGGGTAATCGGGCGTGAAACAGAGCCGCCCTATGAACGTCCGCCGCTGTCCAAGGAATACATGCTGGGCGAAAAAACGTTCGACCGGCTGCTGGTCCGACCGCGCGAATTCTGGGCGACCAAGGACATCGACATGGTGCTGGGCGTGGAAGTGACCGCGCTCGATCCGAAAGCGCAGAGTGTCACTCTGTCCGATGGCCGCACCTGCACTTATGGCGATGTGATCTGGGCGACCGGCGGCGATCCGCGCAGGCTGACCTGCCCCGGCGCAGACCTGCCCGGCGTCCACGGCGTGCGCACGCGCGAGGATGCCGATGCGATCCTGGCCGAGCTGGGCGCGGTGAACCGCGTAGTGGTGATCGGCGGCGGCTATATCGGACTGGAAGCAGCGGCGGTGCTGCGCAAGTTGGGCAAGGAGGTAACCTTGCTGGAAATGCTGCCGCGCGTCCTGGCGCGGGTCGCCGGGCCGCAGTTGTCCGAATTCTACCAAGCCGACCACCGCGCCCACGGCGTCGATTTGCGGTTGGAAACTGGGATCGAGGCGGTGCTGGGCGATAGCCGCGTCAGCGGGGTCAAACTGTCTGATGGCAGCGAAGTGGCCTGCGAGCTGGTGATTGTCGGCATTGGCATCATCCCGGCAGTCGGCCCGCTGCTGGCTGCGGGTGCCGCTGGCGGCAACGGGGTGGACGTGGATGAGTTCTGCCGCACCAGCCTGCCGCATGTCTATGCGATCGGCGATTGCGCCGCCCATGCCAATGGCTTTGCCGACGGCGCGGTGATGCGGCTGGAAAGCGTCCAGAACGCCAACGATCAGGCCAAGATCGCGGTCGCATCGATCCTGGGTGATCCGCAGCCCTACATGGCGACGCCGTGGTTCTGGTCGAACCAGTATGACCTCAAACTGCAGACGGTCGGCCTGTCGGGCGGGCACGATCAGACTGTGCTGCGCGGCGATCCGGCGGAGCGCTCATTCTCGGTGCTATACCTGAAAGCGGGCAAGCTGATCGCGGTCGATGCGGTCAATGCGATGAAGGACTATGTCCAGGCCCGCAAGCTGGTGGAAGAAGGCGCAGTGATTGCGGCGGAAGATTTGGCCGACACATCGCGCCCGCTAAAAGAGCTGCCGCGCGCGTGACGGGCGAAAAATCGGGCGCTGTCGTGAAGATGTCGTGGTCAGGCCAGTCGGCAGCGCGCAGAAAGTCCGGGTCAAGACAGGAGGCAGCAATGCAGATTGACCCGGTAAAACTGGCAGAGGCCCGCCTGGCCCGCGCAATGTCGCAGGAAGAAGCGGCGATCGCCACCGACCTCAGCGCACGCACGATCCAGCGGATCGAGGCCGGTCACCCCGCATCGCTGGAGAGCACCAAGGCGTTGCTGACTATCTTCGGCGCGGACATCATCCATGATCCTCTGCCGCAGGCCGTGACGCAGGACCAATCGCCCTGGCAGCAGATTGGTGCGCAAATGGTCGGATCGGCCCGGCGCTCGGCCAGCTACGGCTTCGACGGGCTGCGACTTTTGCTGGCTGTTGAATTCGCACTCGTCGCGGCGGCAAAGTTCGTCATTCCGGACCAGACTGGATTGTTCATCGATCATGATGGTTTCGCGATTGGCGTGTTCAAGGACGTGCCTTCCGGTGCCACCGAACAACTCGGCCTGTGGATCACCCCGCTTATGCTGCTAGCTGCGGGGGCTTTGGCGCTGACCATCGGCCGCGTGCGCCGCCTTGCTCAGCCCTTTCGGTAAGCGGGCAAGGCCAGTCCGAACCGGATTGCCATGCCGCGCAGGGCAAATCCGGCGAGTGCAGCCAGCGGCCAGACCAGCGCATGGGGCAAGGCCGCGACTTGCCCTAGCGCCACCAACGCTGAGCTGAGCGCGGCGGCGGTGACGTAAAGCTCCGGCCGCATCAAGATCGATGGTCGTCCGGCCAGTACATCGCGGATGATCCCGCCGACGCAGCCGGTCACCACGCCCATCACCATTGCCGGAACCGGCGCCACGCCAAACGCCAGCGCCTTGGCCGTACCCAGCACTGCATAGGTCCCCAGACCGGCCGCATCGGCCCATTCGAGCAGCTGACCGTCCCACCATTTGCGGGGAGTAAACCACGCCAGCAGCGCCACCCCCAGACAGACCGGAGCCACCCACGGATCGCGCACCCAGAACACCGGTGCGCCGATTAGCAGATCGCGCACCGATCCGCCTCCGACCCCGGTGACCAGCGCGAAAAAGCTCATCGTCACCAACGTTTGCCGAAGCCGCGCGGCGAGCAGTGCCCCGGTCAGCGCGAACACGGCCGTGCCGATCAGATCAAGCACTGGCGGCAGGGCGGGCAAGGTAGCGCTCACGCAGGCACCCCGGCGGCGCGGCGGATCGCGGGCAATAGCACTTGCAGGCGGTTCAGCAGGGCCGCGTCGTTGCTGCAATGTGCCATGATCAGTCCGCTCCCCGGTTCAACCGCCGCTTCGGCGTACCACGCCGTGTTCGACCCGTTGTGCCACAGCGCGCCTTGCCTGCCCACAAACCAGCCGAGCGCATGATTGCTGGCAAAGCGCGGAGTGTGAAGCTGCGCCCAGCCCGCCTGGCTGAGCAGGGCATTGCGGTCGCGGTGCGCGGCCAGGTAGGTCAGCAGATCGGGCATACTCATGTGCAGCCGTCCGGCGGGGCCCATCGCGGCGGGATTGTCCTGCAGGATCGGCACGCCGCGATCGTGCCCGCGCGGCTGGTCGCCGGTCGGCGCGCCAAAGCCCGCACTGGTCAGCCCGAGCGGATCGAGCACCTGTTGCTGGAGCAGGTCCTCCCACGATTTGCCCGTCGCCACTTCCAGCATCCGCGCCGCCAGGACCGGTCCGCAATTTGAATAGCTGAAAGTGCTGCGCGGTTTGGCTGCCGGCGGCAGGGCCAGCGCCAGTTCGACATAGCGCTGGCGGCTGGCGCGGGCATCGTTCTCGATCCGGGGCAGGGCGAGCAGATCGGGCAAGGCGATGTCGGCGGGCAAACCGGCATGGTGGCTCAGCAGTTCGATTCCCGTGACCTTGCGATAGGGACGCGGCACTCCGGATAAGCGATCGCCCAGCCGCGTGTCCCAGCCGATTACCCCGGCTTCAACCGCACGGGCGAACAACAGGGCGGTGAAGCCCTTGGTGATCGATCCGATATGCCATTTGTCCTGCACGGTCACCGCAGCAGGCTGCCCGGCGGCGCGCAGGCCATCGGCGAGCAATTCGGCGGCATAGCCTCGCCGTTGCCAGCCTGCCACCATTGCGGGTGTGGCCAGCGCGACGCGCAGGGACCGGAGCAGGGCGGGGGACATGGTGCCGCTGAGCAGGGTGTCAAGCGTCTGGCCCTGCGCGAACAGGCGCTGCGGCAAGAGCGCCAGCCCGAGGCCGGTCAGCAAAGTGCGGCGTTGAACCATCCCTACCCTTTGCCGTTCGTGTCGAGCGAAGTCGAGACACCCCAGCATCAGGTGTCTCGACTTCGCTCGACACGAACGGACAGTGGGGTGGGATAGGGAACTATTCCTCGATCAGTTCTTCCAGCCGGGTTTTGAGCTTGAGGATGCGCTGGGCAGCTTCGGTGAAGGTTGCCACTTCATCGCGGCGGTTGTTGCCGCGCGCTTCCTTGGCGGCTTCGACGTAGCCTTCCATGTCGGCTTCCAGCGCGTCGACCAGAATGCCGACTTCGTCTTCGGTCAGCTTCACGGTGTGGGTATCGGCCATGATCAGGGGTCCTGTGTTGGAAAGTCAGGCGGGCGGCATTGCCCGGATCGCGCGGTGATTGCCAGCCCTAATCCAGCAAATTTCTGATCGCCTTGGCTGCCGCGATGCAATCCAGATCGGCAAAGGCCGGGCCGATCACTTGCATGCCCACCGGCTTGCCCGCGCTCGATCCCACTGGCAGCACGGTGGAAGGCAGTCCAGGATAGGTCACCATCCCAGCCCAGGCCAATGCCGCGCCATATGGCACTTGCTGGCCATTGATCGTCAATGTTCGTTCAGCCATTGGCGTCAGGTCATAGGGATGCGCGACGACCGGCGCGGGCGGGGCGAGTACGAAGTCATAGCGTTCGAACAGCGCGCGCCAGCTGCGTTGGCAGCGCGCCTGCGCATCCATCAGTGCGAACCAGTCTGCTGCGCTGGCCTGCTGCCCCTCAGGGCCGGGCGCACCCTTGCTCATCGCGATCATCAGCATGCGCATGTACTCGCCGTACTGCAGCGCCAGATCGGGGGTCAGATCGCTGCTGCGCTCAACCATGGCTCCGGCGGCCTCGACTGCGGTAACCGCTGCCTCAACCGGGCCTGCCACGGCGCTGTCTACCGGACAGACCGGATGATCGCCCAGGTACAGCACCCGCCAGGCTCCCACCGGGCGCGGGCGGCTGATCAGCGGGCGATCGGCGGTAAGGTTCAGCAGCAGTGCCAGGTCATCCGGATCGCGCGCCATCGGCCCGACCACGCCCAGCGCAATATCGTGCCCGTCGCTGCCGGGGAATTCGTGCCCTTCACTGCTTACCAGACCCCAGGTGGTCTTGTGCCCCCAGGTGCCGCTGAAGTGCGAGGGCACGCGGATCGATCCGCCGATGTCGCTGCCATATTCCGCCGAAACCATACCCAACGCCAGCGCTGCGGCCGATCCGCCGGAAGAGCCGCCGGGGGTGTGGTCAACGGCGTGGGGGTTGTGGGTGCGCCCGTAAATCGGATTGTCTGCCTGCCAGTCTGACAGCAAGGGCGGCACGTTGGTCTTGCCGACAAACACCGCGCCTGCCGCCTTGAGCCGCCGCACCACTGCGGAATCGCGCCGGGCGATCAGGCCAGAATATTCCTCCAATCCCCAAGTAGTCGGTAGGCCCTCGATGTCGAAAGCTTCCTTGATGGTCATTGGCACGCCCAGCAGCGGCTGGTCGGCGCGCGGGCGCTGCCCATCGAGCGCCCTGGCTGCCGCGCGCGCGCGGTCAAAATCGCGCACCACCACGGCATTGACCTGCGGATCGAACCGCTCGATCCGGCTGATCGCGGCATCAACGGCTTCAAGCGGGGACTGATCGCCGCGCGCAATCCGCGCTGCGGTGGCAATCGCACCGGGTTCGTCGGTGAGTTTCAGGATCATCGCAGGCTCCCACTTTTTCAGGGAGCCTATCGAGCGCGGCAGCGCGCGTCAAAACAAGATCCTCCCCATTTGGCTTCGCAAAACGGGGAGGATCTTTGGCGTCAGATATGGATCGGCTTGCCGGTCACCGCCATCGCCGCTTCCTTCACCGCTTCGCTGTGGGTCGGGTGAGCGTGGCAGGTATAGGCGATGTCTTCACTCGTCGCGCCGAATTCCATCGCCAGGGCGGCTTCGGCGATCATCGTGCCGGCGACGCTGGCAATGGCCCAGACGCCCAGCACACGATCGGTCTTGGCATCGGCAATGACTTTGACGAAGCCGTCCGGTTCATGGTTGGTCTTGGCGCGGCTGTTGGCCATCATCGGGAACTTGCCGACCTTGATTTCACCCAGTTCTTTCGCGGCTTCCTCGGTCAGGCCTACGCCCGCGAATTCGGGGTTGGTATAGACCACGCCGGGAATGACATCGTGGTTCACAATGCCAGTCAGCCCCGCGATGTTTTCCGCAACTGCAATGCCTTCGTCCTCGGCCTTGTGCGCCAGCATCGGCCCCGGAATGCAATCACCGATCGCCCAGACGCCGCCGATCTTGGTGCGGAAGTCGTGGTCGGTTTCGATCTGTCCGCGCGCGTTGAGTTCCAGCCCGATCGCGGAGAGACCCAGACCATCGACATTGGGACGGCGCCCGATCGCGACCAGCACGCAGTCTGCCTCAATGGTTTCAGCCCCACCGCCTTTGGCCGGTTCCAGCGTCAGCGTGGCCTGCTTGCCCTTGACTGCAGCCCCGGTGACTTTGGTGCCAAGTTTAAGCTCCATGCCCTGCTTCTTGAAGATCTTGGCCGCTTCCTTGCGGAGCTCGCCGTCCATCCCCGGCAGCAAAGCGTCAAGGTATTCGACCACAGTGACCTTTGCGCCAAGCCGCCGCCAGACCGAGCCGAGTTCCAGCCCGATCACCCCGCCGCCGATCACCACCAAGTGCGCGGGCACTTTGCTGAGCGCCAGCGCGCCGGTGCTGTCGACGATGATCCCCTTGTCGTTGTCAACCTCAACCCCCGGCAGCGGGGTAACGCTCGATCCGGTGGCGATCACCACGTTCTTGGCGGTGTAATCCTTGCCTGCGACGGTTACGGTATGCGCGTCCTTGAACGCGCCGTAGCCTTTCAGCCAGTCGACCTTGTTCTTGCGGAACAGGAATTCGATCCCTCCCGTCAGCCCCTTGACCGCATCAGCTTTGTCCGCCTGCAGCGCGGCCAGATCAAGCTCAACCTTACCCAGCTTGACGCCGTAGCGGGCGAGGGTGCCACTGGCGGCTTCCTCGAACTTCTCCGACCCGTGCAGCAGTGCCTTGGAAGGAATGCACCCGACGTTGAGGCAAGTCCCGCCCAGCGTCTCGCGGCCCTCAACACAGGCGGTCTTCAGCCCCAGCTGCGCCGCGCGGATCGCGCCGACATAGCCGCCGGGACCGGCACCGATGACGATAAGGTCGTAGTCGTATTCGCTCATTTCGAATTCCTCAGAGGTCGATCAGCAGGCGGGTGGGATCCTCGATCGCTTCCTTGATCGTCTTCAGCGCGGTCACCGCCTCGCGCCCGTCGATCAGGCGGTGGTCATAGGACAGCGCGAGGTACATCATCGGGCGGATCACGATCTGCCCGTCGCGAACGACCGGGCGGTCCTCGATCCGGTGCAGGCCGAGTACGGCCGACTGCGGGGGGTTGATGATCGGGGTGGACATCAACCCGCCGAACACGCCGCCGTTGGAAATGGTGAAAGTGCCGCCGGCCATGTCGGCCATGGTCAGGGTGCCTTCCTTGGCTTTCTTGCCGTACCCGGCGATCGCCTTTTCGATTTCGGCGAAGCTCAGCTGGTCAACATCGCGGACCACCGGCACGACCAGCCCGTTGGGCGCGCTGACCGCGACCGAGAGGTCGACATAGGGGTGATAGACGATCTCGTCGCCCTCGATTCTAGCGTTGACTGCCGGGAAGTCCTTGAGCGCGAGGCAGGCAGCCTTGGCGAAGAAGCTCATGAAGCCGAGCCGCACGCCGTGCTTCTTTTCAAAAGCATCGCGGAACGTGTCGCGTGCTTTCATCACCGCGCTCATGTCGCAATCGTTGAACGTGGTCAGCAGTGCGGCGGTGTTCTGCGCTTCCTTCAATCGCTTGGCGACGGTCTGGCGCAGGCGGGTCATCTTGACGCGTTCCTCGCCGCGGGCACCCGCCGGGGCAGGCGCTGCGACCGGCGCGGCGACTGCCGGAGCCGGGGCCGCGCTTTTGGCGGCGGCAGCGGCGAGCACGTCTTCCTTGGTCAGACGGCCGTCCTTGCCGGTGCCTTTGACCTGCGCCGGGTCGATCCCGTGTTCCAGCACCGCGCGGCGCACGGCGGGGGAAAGGACCGCACTTTCGCTGGCTTCTGCGACAGCTGGCGCCGGGGCAGGGGTCGGAGCAGCGGCGGCCGATGCTGCGGGAGCCGCACCAGAACCGGCCTCAATCGTCGCGATAACTGCGCCGACGGCGACATTGTCACCCACTTTGGCGATCTGCTGCCCCATCACGCCCGCAACACTGGCGGTGACTTCGATCGCGACCTTGTCGGTTTCCAGACTGGCGATCGGATCATCGACCGCAACCGGATCACCCGGCTGCTTCAGCCATTCGCCAATGGTGGCTTCGGCAACGCTTTCGCCCAGCACGGGGACTTTGACTTCGGTGGACATGATTTCTTCCTCAGGCCTTCTTACGGCGACGCATTTCGCTCCGGACCGACAGGCCCAGGGCATGGCTGATCAGGGCGCTTTGTTCGGCTTCGTGACGCTTGGCCAGGCCCGTGGCGGGCGAGGCGCTGGCGACGCGGCCGGCATAGCGGGGCCGGGTTACCTTGCGCTTGGCGGCGATCAGGGCTTCCTCGATCAGGCTTTCGACGAAGAACCACGACCCGTTGTTGCGCGGTTCTTCCTGGCACCAGACCACTTCTTCCAGCTGCGGCATCTTGGAGAAGCGCAGCGCCAGCGGTTCGCCGGGGAAGGGGTAGAGCTGTTCAAGGCGAATGATCTGGGTATCGTCAAGCCCGGCCGCGTCGCGGGCTTCCATCAGGTCATAGGCGACCTTGCCCGAACACAGGATCACGCGCCTGGTCTTGCTATCCTCCGCGCCGTTCCGGTCGGACAGGATTCGCTTGAAATGCGCTTCGCCCACGAACTCGCTGGCCTCGCTTCTCGCCATCGGGTGGCGCAGCAGCGATTTGGGGCTCATGATGATCAGCGGCTTGCGGAACGGACGGTGCATCTGCCGGCGCAGGCAGTGGAAATAGTTCGCCGGGCTGGTGATGTTGCAGACCTGGATATTGTCCTGCGCACACAGTTGCAGATAGCGTTCAAGCCGGGCCGAGCTGTGCTCCGGACCCTGCCCTTCATAGCCGTGCGGCAGCAGCAGGACGAGGCCATTGGCGCGCAGCCACTTCGATTCCGAACTGGCGATATACTGGTCGATCACGATCTGCGCGCCATTGGCGAAATCGCCGAACTGGGCTTCCCAGATCACCAGGCTCTTGGGATCGGCGCTGGCATAGCCGTATTCGAAACCGAGCACGCCGTATTCGGACAGCGGGCTGTCATGCACTTCGAACTTGCCGTGGGGCACCGTGGTCAAGGGCACGTATTTGTGCTCGTCGGTCTGGTCGACCCACACCGCATGGCGGTGGCTGAAAGTGCCGCGGCCCGAATCCTGCCCCGACAGGCGGACCCCGTAACCCTCCGACACCAGACTGCCAAAGGCCAGTGCTTCACCGGTCGCCCAGTCAAACCCCTGGCCTGAACTGAACATCTCACGCTTGGCGTCGAGTACACGCGCCAGCGTCTTGTGGATGGTCAGCCCTGCAGGGACCGTGGTCAAAGTGCGGCCCAGACTGTCGAACAGCTTCTGTTCGATCCCGGTATGCACATTGCGCCGCGCGGTTTCCGGGTCAGCCGGGGCGTGCAGCCCCTGCCAGCGCCCGCCGAACCAGTCGGCATGGTTGCTCTTGTAGCTTTTGGATGCTTCGAATTCCTGTTCCAGCGCGGCGACGAAATGGGCTTCCATTTCGTTTTCCTGCCCGGACGCGATCACGCCTTCCTTGGCCAGCCGCTCGGCATAGAGCTTGCTGACCGGTGGGTGCTTTCGGATCTGCTGGTACATCAGCGGCTGGGTAAAGCCGGGCTCGTCGCCTTCATTGTGGCCGAAGCGGCGATAGCACCACATGTCCACCACGATGTCGCGGCCGAAAGTCTGGCGGTAGTCGATCGCCAGCTTGCAGGCGAAAGTCACGGCTTCGGGATCATCGCCGTTGACGTGGATGATCGGGGCCATGACGCCCTTGGCCACGTCTGAAGGATAGGGCGAGCCGCGCGAAAACTGCGGGCTGGTGGTGAACCCGATCTGGTTGTTGATGATGAAGTGGATGCAGCCGCCGATGTTGTAACCCTTCACGCCGGAAAAGCCGAAGCATTCCCAGACGATCCCTTGCCCGGCAAAGGCCGCGTCGCCGTGGATCAGAATCGGCATTACCTGCTTGTGCTTGCCGGGGCCGATATCGTCACGGAACACCTGATTGGCGCGGGCCTTGCCCAGCACGATCGGGTCCACGGTTTCAAGGTGCGACGGGTTGGGGACCAGGCTCATGTGCACTTTCACCCCGTCGAATTCACGGTCGGTGCTGGTGCCCAGGTGGTACTTCACGTCGCCCGAACCGCCGACGTCTTCGGGGTTTGCGGTGCCGCCCGAAAATTCGTGGAAGATCACGCGGTACGGTTTGGCCATCACGTTGGCGAGCACGTTGAGCCGGCCGCGGTGGGCCATGCCGTAAACGATTTCGCGCACGCCGCGCTGGCCGCCGTATTTGATCACGGCTTCCAGCGCCGGGATCATCGATTCCCCGCCATCAAGCCCGAAGCGCTTGGTGCCGACATATTTGCGACCGAGGAATTTCTCGTACTGTTCGCCGCGGATCACTGCTTGCAGGATCGCCTTCTTGCCGGCGGGGGTAAAGTCGATCGACTTGTCGCCGCCTTCGATCCGTTCCTGGATAAAGCGGCGTTCCTCCACATCGGCGATGTGCATGTATTCAAAGCCGACCTTGCCGCAGTAGTTCTGCCGCAGCACGCCGACCAGTTCGCGCACAGTGGTCCATTCCAGCCCCAGCGCGCCGCCGACATAGACCTTGCGATCCAGCGCCGCACCGACGAAGCCGTGGTATTCCGGCGAAAGATCGGCCGGCAGGTTCTGGTGCGACAGGCCCAGCGGATCGAGATCGGCGGCCAGATGCCCGCGCACCCGGTAGGTGCGGATCAGCATCATCGCGCGGATTGAATCCGCTGCGGCTTCCTCTACCGCGCGGCCATCCAGCTGTGCGCCGCCCTTGGCCGCAGCCTGCTTGATCGCGGCCTGCATCTGGGTGGGATCGAGCGCGACCGTCAGATCATCGCTGGCGCTGCGCCAGTCGGCACGGCCCCAGCTTGGACCCGGCTGCGGGTCATCGGGAAGAAAATCGTGGCTTTCGTTGCCCATCGTAAGCATCGCCCTTTGGCTAGGGCGGTCCACCGGACCGCCCGTGTCTTGCTTAAAGTACTCAGGGGCAAAGACGTTCCCTGGGGAGGTCCGCTATGCCCGAAACGTGGTTAACGCTGGCTTAGGAATGCGCTCAGGGAAACCGGCTCAGACCAGTTCCTTGAGCACCTCCGCCAACGTCTCACCCAGCAGGCTGGGCGAGGAGGAGACGCGGATCCCGGCAGCTTCCATCGCCGCGATCTTGCTTTCGGCATCGCCCTTGCCGCCCGAAACGATCGCCCCGGCGTGGCCCATGCGGCGGCCCGGAGGGGCAGTGCGCCCGGCGATGAACCCGGCCATCGGCTTCTTGCGCCCGCGCTTGGCTTCGTCGATCAGGAACTGCGCGGCCTGCTCTTCCGCATCACCGCCGATTTCGCCGATCATGATGATCGATTTGGTGGCATCGTCAGCCAGGAACAGTTCCAGCACATCGATGAAATTGGTGCCGTTGACCGGGTCACCGCCGATACCCACCGCAGTGGTCTGGCCCAGACCGATGTTGGTGGTCTGGAACACGGCTTCATAAGTCAGCGTGCCCGAGCGCGAGACGACGCCGACGCTGCCCTGCTTGAAGATCGAACCGGGCATGATCCCGATCTTGCATTCGTTGGGGGTCAGCACGCCGGGGCAGTTGGGGCCGATCAGGCGGCTCTTGCTGCCCGAAAGGGCGCGCTTGACGCGGACCATGTCGAGCACCGGAATACCTTCGGTGATGCACACGATCAGTTCCATCTCGGCGTCGATCGCTTCAAGGATCGCATCGGCCGCACCCGGAGGCGGCACGTAGATGCAGCTGGCAGTCGCGCCGGTCACCGCCTTGGCTTCGGCAACGGTGTCGAACTGGGGCAGGCCCAGATGCTCGGTCCCGCCCTTGCCGGGGGTAACGCCTGCCACCATCTGCGTGCCGTAATCGAGCGCCGCCTGGGTGTGGAACGAACCGGTCGCCCCGGTCATGCCCTGGGTCAGGACCTTGGTATGCTTGTTGATCAGAATGGACATAGAGACACTCCCAAAAACTGCTGAATTACAACTTGCTGATCCGCGCGGAGGTAATCCGCACGCTTAATCCTCATCGCCGCGGGGTTCCGATCGCCTGGCTCATCAGTACCTGACCCTTGAGTCCATACTTGCGCGAAGTGGCGTCGTTACCGACGATATAGCTGATTTCGACCGAATGGCCGCTGCGCCAGCCCGGTTCCCACAGGTACTTGACCTGATCATCGGGCAGCGGTTGGGTGCCGGAAGGGCTTTTGCCCATCAGCTGGGTCAGCTCATCACCCGGCAGCGCTGCAGTCGCCTCGAAATGATAGATCCGGCAGCCGTTCGACCAGTAACCCTCGCTGTCGCGGTAGCGCGACAGGACCATCCACAAGGACCGCCCGCCAACCATCTTGCGGTATTGCCCGCCGGTATAGGTCGCGTCGGGCTCATCCCGCTTTGCGGCTTTCAGGCCCTGTTCGACCAGCAGTTGCAGGTTGGGATGGGCGCTGGGCTCCACCGCTTGCCACTTGCCCCGCTTCGCCGCCGCCTGCATCGCGTCCAGCTTGCGGACATTGCTGCATACGCCCCTGAACGCCGCAAACAGCGCGCGGTCATCTGCGGGTGGGGCGGGTGTGGCTGCAGCGACTGCGGCGAGGAGGGGGAGGACGGCTACCATGGTTCAGGCTCTTGAAGGTTCGGCCTTGCTGTAAACCGCAAGCATTCGCATGGCGGAATTCCGGAGAATTAGAGCCAAACGTTTGATATGATTGAGGTCAACACAAGTCATCCTGCGATTCCTAATGGGTCGCTGTGTGATTAAGAAGTGTGCCTGCGGCAGTTCCCAGCGCGGCAAAAGCAAATGGCGTGAGCCACCCCAAAAAGGCTTCCCGAGCGCGGTGGACTGTCAATGCAAGCATCCCAAAAAAGATCCCGAAAGCGGCCAGCGGCAGGGCGATCAGAAGCCCTAACTGAGGAGAAATCCAGGACAGCAGCGTCGCGCCGGCGAATGGCACGAACAGCCAGCATCCAATTCTCTTCAGATTAGGGCCCCGACCTTTCACGCCAGGCTCGGCTCGATCGCCTTGCACGCGGTCAGCAGCCCGCGCACTTCGCCCACCGACACGTCGAAATTGGCCTTGGCTTCGGCGTCGAGCGCGATCTCGATCACTTCTTCTGCGCCGTTCGCGCCGATCACGGTCGGGACGCCGACATAGAGCCCGTCGAGACCGTACTTGCCGTCAACATAAACCGCGCAAGGCAGGATGCGCTTCTGGTCGCCCAGATAGGCTTCGGCCATGGCGATCGCGCTGGTGGCGGGGGCATAATAGGCCGAGCCGGTCTTGAGCAGGCCGACGATTTCGCCGCCGCCGGCGCGGGTGCGCGCGACGATCGCGTCGATCGCTTCCTTGCTCGACTTGCCCATCTTGACCAGATCGTCGACCGGGATGCCCGAGACGGTGGTGTAGTTGGTGACCGGCACCATGGTATCGCCGTGGCCGCCCAGCACGAAGGCGTTGACGTCCTTGACAGAGACGCCGAATTCCCAGGCGAGGAAAGTGGCGAAGCGCGCCGAATCCAGCACACCGGCCATGCCAACCACCTTGTTGTGCGGCAGGCCCGAAAATTCGCGCAGTGCCCAGACCATCGCATCCAGCGGGTTGGTGATGCAGATCACGAAAGCATCGGGAGCGTGGGCCTTGATCCCAGCGCCCACGGCCTTCATCACGCCTAGGTTGATGCCCAGCAGGTCATCGCGGCTCATCCCCGGCTTGCGCGGGACACCGGCGGTGACGATCACTACATCCGCACCGGCAATATCGGCATAGTCGTTCGAACCGGTGACCCTGGCGTCAAACCCTTCGACCGGACCGCACTGCGACAGATCGAGCGCCTTGCCCTGGGGGATGCCTTCGGCGATGTCGAACAGGACGATGTCGCCCAGTTCCTTCTTCGCGGCGAGGTGCGCGAGCGTGCCACCGATCATGCCGGCGCCGATAAGGGCGATCTTCTTGCGAGCCATAATTCGACGATGTCCTTCCCTGAAGTGCGGGATCACGTCTGGCAAAAAGGGGCAGCCCATTCCATCCCGCTGGTGCAGGCTGTCCGGTTAATGCAGCGGCCCTAAGCCGGTGCGGATACGAATGCAAGGCTGTAAAAGGACCTAGGCAGAACTATTTGCTGATAATGGTTCGCAATAGCAATTGAAAGTCTGAGCGATGTTTCGGCCCTGCCGATCCTCCCCCTCGGGGGGAGGTGGCAGCCCACAGGGCAGACGGAGGGGGGCTGATCAGCAGATGCCGCGTCAGCGGCTGCGCGCTGCCGCGCGCAAATCCGTTCGCCCCCTTCCGCCTCGCTACGCTCGACACCTCCCCCGGTGGGGGAGGATCTGGTGGTGTCAATCCGCCGGTTCGATCCGCGCGGCCAGGGCCATGGCCATGCGGCGATCGAGCGCGCGGCAAATCTCGGTCCAGTGGGTGCAGGCGGCCGCGTCGCTTTGGCGGTGCGCTTCCATGGCATTGTCCCGCGCCACTTGCGCAGCACGCAGGCCGTGCTGCGCAAAGTGCTTGAGCGCGTCACGCAGCAGCACATCACGGCCCGTCGGCGCATTATCGTTTGCCGCCCGGGCCGTCAGCCTTGCATGACCGGCCGGCCCGGTCAGGACCGACATGGCGCGTTGAGCAGCGGCGAAACGGATCGACATAGGCAAGCGGACTCGGCGTTGTTGGCGACTGTCCGCAGCCCTAGCGCCGGGGCCGCTAAGGGAGTGTTCCGCGCTATGGTTGCCAGGTTTTAACCTTGTTTGGGGTGAGAAAAAAATGAACTCAAAACCAAAGGAAACGTCCGTTCGTGTCGAGCGAAGTCGAGACACGGCAGCGCTGCGTCAGCGTGTCTCGACTTCGCTCGACACGAACGGTGACATTGAGACTTTTTGGAACCTAATTCCCGCTGCTTGATCCCGGCTGGTTGATCCAGCGCCCGGAATTCTCGAACTCGGGCCGCACGGTGCTGACGCTGGGGGGGAGCTTGTCGGCGCGGTAGAGCGCTTCGCCGCCGCGCCGGGCGACTTCGCTGGAATAAGACGGAGGCGGGGCGGCTCTGACCGGGACGACACCGCCGCCCGCGACCGGGGTTACCGCGCCGCCTTGCGCCGCCTTCAGGCCGGCATCGAAGGCCTTCTGGATCGCCAGCGGATCAAGCGCGATCTCTGCCGCCTTGTCAGCCGTGGCGGTGCGGGCGTGAGGGCCGGGCAGCGGTTCGGACCCGCGATAGGCAAAGCGGAACGCGCCCGGTTGGCCGGCCGAACCGTTAAAGCGATAGAACCGGTGCGCCCCGATGGTGGTGATATGGAACAGGCTGGGCGCCCAATAGGGATGCACCGCGATGGTGTGGTAATGGGTGGCCAGACCCACGCTGCGCTCGACATAGCCAGACAAGGCGGCCTGCGCGGTCATCATCGCGCGGGCCCAGAACTGGCGGTTGGGAATGCGGGCCAGCGATCCATCGCAGGTAAAGCTGAACTGGCAGCCGGTGCTGCGTTCCGACCCCTGATAGACCACCCCGCAGACCGTGTTCGGATAGCTGGGATGGGCCACGCGGTTGAGCACGACCTGCGCCACGGCGCGCTGGCCCTGATCGCTCTCGCTGGCGGCTTCGTAATAGATCGCGGCGGTCAGGCAATCGACCGCGCGGCCGCGATCGACGCCGGAATTGTCGATCCGGATCGCCCGCGCAATCGGCCCGGCCATCGGATCGACCAGCAGCGGCGCGTTTTCGGCGTCGGAATGGATCCCTTCGACCAGCGGCGGCAGCACTTCGTCCTGCGCCAGATAGTAAAAGGCCGAACCCGGGAAGCTTTCACCCAGCTTCTCAAACGGCATCGGGTCGATCCGCACCTGGGCTTCTCCGGCATTGCCGATCCCCAGGCTTTGCCAGGCATCGGGCCGGGCGATCGCGGGCACTGCCACCGCCGCCAGCAGCACAAGTGCCCGCCGGCCCCAATGCCGCCGCTGGCCCCGCATGCCCACGGTGCGGTGGCGCGCGTTGCTGAACCGCGCGGCAAAATCGCGCGGTTTGGGTTCATAGGGCAGGGGCAGCAAACGGGTCATTCGGGCCTTGGTTTGGTTACGCGCCTTCGCGCGTAAGCCGGATACGCCCCACCCCGCCACGCCGCATTTCGCGCCGTGCCGAACCGGGACAGGTCTGGGGGGCTTAGCGGGAAGCGGTTAAAGAACAGGTCAATGTGAGGTTTGAATGGTTCACGCAGAGACGCGGAGAAGAAAGGGAGGCGCGGAGATGGTGTGTTGAGCCGAAGGCTCTTGTCCAATCCCTACCTGGCGGTTTGCGGCCAGATTGGGAAGGAAGGCGGCTTCGCCGCGAGGGCTAGCCCGCTGCGTCTCCCTTTCTTCTCCGCGTCTCTGCGTGAACTATCCCCTGCTCTCCGCCCCCGCTTGCCCCGATCCCGCAAAAGGCGTAAAGCGCGGCCCGCGTCATAGGTTGTCCGGGTGACCGGACCTAAGAGGGAAGGAGGTGCGATACCTCCGCTGCCCCCGCAACTGTGACCGGGGAGCGACGTCCCACTATGCCACTGGCCGCCCTTCGGGAGAGCTGGGAAGGCGGGACGAAGCTTTGATCCGGGAGCCAGTAGACCTGCCCATGACGGTCGTTCCGCAGCCGGGCGGGGTGTACCGGGTGCAGGCAGGGACCAGCGATTTCGTGCTGGCCGCCTCGCCATGAACGGCGTTCCGTTCATGTGTTGAGGACTGACTATGAAATATCTGTTGTCGCTGACCGCTTCGCTGTGCGTTGCCGCTCCTGCCTGGGCGCAGGTGGCTGAGGAAGAGGCGAGCCTCGCCGATCCGGCATATTGCTCGCCACGTCTGGCCAATGATTGCTTGGACGGCTTGATCGACCAGATCACTGGCAGCCGCATTCCCGATACCCAGATCGTAGTGGTCGGATCAGGCTCCACCCAGCGCATTGCCGATACTGGCCAATCGATCAGCGTGATCGGCGCGGCTGAACTGGCCTCGATCCAGGGTCCGGACCTGACCCGCGTGCTCGAACGGTTGCCCGGAGTGACCATGGCCCGCTCCGGCCCGCTCGGCAGCCAGACCGCGGTGTTCGTGCGCGGCGCACCTTCACAGCAATTGCTGGTGACGCTGGACGGAGTGCGGCTGGAAGATGCCGCCGCGCCGTCAGGCGGGTTTGACCTTGGCACCATGTTGCCCGGCGGGATCGGCAAGATCGAACTGCTGCGCGGCTCCAACTCGGTGGTCTGGGGTTCGGCGGCAATGGGCGGGGTCATGGCACTGACCAGCGAGCGCTTCAACGGCGTGAAGGCCGGGGTCGAATACGGTTCGAACGAGACCGTCAGCGCCGATGCCACGGCGGGCATGGCGGGCGAGGGCTACAATGTCACCGCATCGGGCGGCTATGTCGATACCGACGGGATTTCGGCTTTTGCGCCGGGCACTGAAAAGGACGGCTTCCGCCAGTGGCACACCAATTTGCGCGGGGAAGCGCAATTGGCGGGTGACCTGTGGGTCAATGCTGCTGCGCGCTATGCTGACAGCAAGGTCCACTTCGATGGCTTTCCTGCGCCGTTCTACAGCTTTGCCGATACGCCCGAATATCAGACGACCAAGCAGGGTTCGGGGCGGCTGGGGCTGGCCTACAACGACGGCAGCCTCAACCTGCAAGGCGGTATGGCCTATAGCGACACCCGTCGCGCCTATTTCGATCCGACCTTTGGCAGCGCGGCCAACTTCACCACCAAGGGCCGCAGCTGGCGCGCGGATTTTACCGGGCGCGCTGATCTGGCCGAAAGCGTCTCGCTCGATTTCGGAGCGGACAGCGAATGGACCCGGTTTGAAACCATGTTCGATCCGCAGCAAGATGCCCGGCTGAGCAGCGGGCACATGTTGCTGGGTTATCACGCGGGCGGGCTCAACCTGTCGGGCGGGGTGCGGGTGGACGATTCCGACCGGTTCGGCAGCCACTGGACCTTCGGCGCGAACGGTTCGGTCGAACTGGCCGAGGGGCTGCGCCTGCGCGCCTCTTATGGCGAAGGGTTCAAGGCCCCCACGCTCAGTCAGCTTTACGGCTTTGGCAAGAATGAAAAGCTCAAGCCCGAAATCAGCAAGGCCTATGATGTTGCAATCGAACTGGGCGACCGCAATGCCCGGCAGCATCTGGCGCTGACGCTGTTCCGGCGGGATTCAACCAACCTGATCGATTACGTCTTTCCGGCGGGCTACTTCAACACCGGCCGCACCCGCGCGCAGGGGTTTGAAGTGGAAGGCGGCTGGACGCTCAGCGACACCTTCCAGGCGCGTGCGGCCTATAGCTATACCAAGGCCACTGACCGTGCCACTGGCAGAGACCTGCCCCGCCGCCCGCGCAATGCGGTTTCCGCCGGGCTGGACTGGACCACGCCGCTGGCGGGCATGAAGCTGGGTGCGGATGTGCGGCTGGTTTCGGACAGCTTTGACAATGCCGGGAACACCCGGCGGCTGGATGGCTACGGCCTTGTCACCCTGCGCGCCAGTGTGCCGCTGCCGGGCGGGTTTGAACTGTATGGCCGGGTCGAAAACCTCGGCAATGCCAAGTACCAGACCGTCGCCGACTACGGCACCTATGGCCGCACCGGCACCGTCGGGGTCAGGGCGAAGTGGTGAAGCAAAACCAGATCCTCTCCATTTTCGGCGAATGCCGCAAATGGGGAGGTGGCAGCGGCGTCAAGCCGCTGACGGAGGGGCCTCGGCGCCAGCGTCGCAGCCCCTCCGTCAGCCCTGCGGGCTGCCACCTCCCCATTTGGCTCCGCAAAATGGAGAGGATCAAGGTCTGTCTTCTCCCCCTGATCCTCACCGCCTGCACCGCCACCCCGGCACAGGAAGCCGCGCAGCAAGCGCCGCTGCGGATCGCCAGCCTTAACCCCTGCAGCGATGCGATCCTGGCCGAAGTGGCCGATCCGGCGCAGATCGCGGGGCTTTCCAGTTACTCCAGCGATCCCGCCTCCAGCTCGATGGATATCGCCACCGCGCGGCGGTTCGCGGCGCTGGGGGACAGCGTGGAGGAAGTGGCGGCGGTGCGGCCCGATCTGGTGCTGACCACCAATTTCATGGCCCCCGCCAGCGCCCGCGCGCTGGAGCGGATGGGAATGCGGCTGGAACGGGTCGGCATGGCCCCCAGCGTTGCGGACAGCTATGCCCAGATCCGCCAGATCGCGCGGATCGCGGGCCATCCCGAACGCGGTGAGGCACTGGTGCGGCGGATCGAGGCCGCGCTAGCAGCCGCCGCCCCGCCGCCGGACGCTCAGCCGATCCCGGCGCTGGTCTGGCAATCGGGCGGGATGGTGCCGGGGCAGGACACGATGATTTCGCAGCTGCTGGCGCGCACCGGCTTTGCCAATGTGGCCGGCGACATGGGGTTGAAGCAGGCCGATCTGCTGCCGCTGGAACGCGTGCTGGCGCGGCCACCGCAAGTGATCCTGACCGCCGGGAACCTGCACGGCAACGAAGACCGCCTGCTGCGCCATCCGGCTTTGGCCAGCCTGACCGGCACCGCCCGCGCGCGGCTTGACCCCAGCCTGCTGTGGTGCGGCGGGCCGACCATCGTGCGTGCGGCGGAGCGACTGGCCGAGGTGCGCAGAGCCATGACGCGCACCACCCCCCAATCCCCTCCTCTGAAGAGGAGGGGGAGCATCAGTGAAGCCCCCTCCTCTTCAGAGGAGGGGGTTGGGGGTGGTGGCCGCCCACACAACATTTTGGGGGCAGCGCGATGACCCGCCTCAACCTTACCCTCCTGATCGCTCTCGCCGTGCTGGTGCCGCTGTCACTGCTCGCGGGGCGGGTGTGGATCGACCCCACCGGAACGACCATCCCCCACGCCGCGACGATCCTGATGGAACTGCGCCTGCCGCGCGCCATGCTGGCGCTCACGCTGGGCGCGGGGCTGGGCGCGGCGGGGGCGGCGATGCAGGGGTACTTGCGCAACCCGCTGGCCGATCCGGGGCTATTCGGGATCGCCCCCGGGGCAGCGCTGGGCGCGGTGCTGAGCTTCTGGACCGGCTGGGCGGCGACGGGCTGGGCCTTGCCGCTGTTCGCGCTGATCGGTGCAGGCGGGGCGATGGCTTTGCTGGGGCTGATTGCCGGGCGCAGTGGGGGCGTGTTGCTGTTCACGCTGGCGGGGATGATTATTGCCAGTCTGGCCGGGGCCTTGATGAGCCTTGCGATCAGCCTGTCGCCCACGCCCTTTGCGATGAGCGAGATCGTGACCTGGCTGATGGGCGCGCTGGCCGATCGCAGCTGGGCCGAGGTATGGATCGCCGCGCCGCTGACCGCGCTGGGGATCGCGGCCTTGATGCTCGCGGGCCGCGCGCTCGATGCGTTGACGCTGGGCGAACTGGCAGCCCGCTCGCTGGGGATGGACCCGCGCCGCTTGCAGATGCTGATGATTGGCGGCGTCGGGCTGACCGTGGGGAGCGGGGTGGCGGTGGCCGGGATCATCGGCTTTGTCGGCCTGATGGTGCCGCATTTCGTCCGCCCGTTTACCGACCGGCGGCCCTCGCAGCTGATCGTGCCGTCGGCGCTTGCCGGAGCCTTGCTGCTGCTGGTGGCGGATTGCCTGTGCCGGGTGCTGCCTTTGGCGGGCGGAGAACTGCGGCTGGGGATCGCCTTGTCATTGCTGGGCGCGCCATTCTTTCTGGCGCTGCTGCTGCGCATGAAGCGGGAGCTGGCGTGATGCTCGCCGCGCAGAACCTTACGCTCGCAGGGCGGCTGGCCGGGATTACCACCGAGCTTCATCCCGGCGAGGTCACCGCGATCTGCGGCCCCAATGGCGCGGGAAAGAGCTCGCTGCTGGCGGCGCTCGCCGGACTGCTGGCGGGCGATCAGGGCGCAGCCATGCTGGATGGCGCGGCGCTGTCCGCCCTGCCGCTGGACAAGCGCGCGCAGCAGATCGGCTATTTGCCGCAGAGCGCCGATGTGGCCTGGGACGTCAGCGTGGAAACGCTGGTTGCGTTGGGACGGCTGCCGTGGCGCACCGGCGGAGCACAGGATCACGCGGCGGTCGAAGCCGCGATTGCGGCGATGCAGCTGGGCGCGCTGCGCCAGCGTGCGGTATCGCAGTTGTCAGGCGGCGAACGCGCGCGCGCCTTGCTGGCGCGGGTGCTGGCCGGAGAGCCGCGCTGGTTGCTGGCCGACGAGCCGCTCGCCAACCTCGATCTGGCGCACCAGCTGGCCCTGCTCGCCCATTTCCGCGCCCTGGCAGAGCGCGGGCCGGGGGTGGTGCTGGTGCTGCACGATCTGGCCCAGGCAATGAACCACGCCGACCGGGTGCTGGTGCTGAGCGGCGGCGCGCTGGTGGAAGATGGCCCGCCGCAGCAGGCGCTGCGCAGTGAAGCAATTGCGCGGCACTGGGGGGTGCAGGCGCAGTGGCTGGGGGAACGCGGCGCGCGGGCGCTGGCGATCATTTAAACCCGTTACCCCTCCGTCAGCCCTGACGGGCTGCCACCTCCCCATTTGTAGCATTCGCCAAAAATGGGAAGGATCAAGGCAAGGTCCTTCCCAAATTCGCGCAGCGCATTTGGGGAGGGGGACCGCCCGCGCAGCGGGTGGTGGAGGGGTAAAGCCCCCCAGCTGTCCCGCAATGCCGTGCCTTACCAGATCTTGGCGCGCTTTTCTGGCGGGATGTACATCTTGTCGCCCGGCTGGATACCCCAGGCCTGATACCACGCCTCAAGATTGCGCAGCGGGGCGATGGTGCGATAGCGCGCCGGGCTGTGCGGATCGGTGGTCACCTGATTGCGCAGCGAATCCTCGCGCGCCTTGCTGCGCCAGACCTGCGCATAGCCCAGGAAGAAGCGCTGATCGCCGGTCAGTCCGTCGATCACCGGGGCTTCCTTGCCGCCCAGCGCGTGCTTGTAGGCATCATAGGCGACGCTGAGCCCGGCAAAGTCGGCGATGTTTTCGCCCATGGTCAGGTCCGGGTTGATAAAGGCACCGGGCACCACTTCGAACGCGGCATATTGCGCGCCAAAGATCTTGGCTTCGGCATTGAAGCGTTCGCCGTCCTCCGGCGTCCACCAGTCGCGCACCGCACCGGCCGCGTCGATCTTGCGGCCCTGATCGTCAAAGCCGTGACTGATCTCGTGCCCGATCACCACCCCGATCGCGCCATAGTTGACCGCCATGTCGGCGTTGAGATCAAAGAAGGGGGCCTGCAGGATCCCGGCCGGGAACACGATCTTGTTTTCAAGGCCCCCGTTATAGGCATTCACGGTCTGCGGGAACATGCCCCACAGCTTGCGGTCAACCTTCTGGCCCAGCTGGCTCATCTGGTAATCGGCGTTGAAACGCGTGGCACTGGCCACCGAGCCATAGAGGTCTGCGGCGTCAGCCTTGACCCCGCTGTAATCACGCCACTTGTCGGGATAACCGACCATCACGTCCATCTTGGCCAGCTTTTCCAGCGCGGCCAGCTTGGTCGGTTCGCTCATCCAGCTGTTGGTCTTGATCCGCCCGGCCATGGCCACTTTCAGATTGGCGACCAGAGCTTCCATCCGGTTTTTGGCCAGCGGCGGAAAATGCTGCGCGACATAGGCCTGGCCGACCAGTTCACCCAGCGAGGTATTGACCAGATCGACCGCCCGCTTCCAGCGCGGACGGTTCTGGGTCACGCCCGAGATCGAACTGGTAAAGGCAAACCGGCTGTCGACCATCTGCTTGTTCAGGTACGGCGCGGCCTGGTCGGCGACGTGGAATTCCTGCCACAGCTTGAGCACGTCAAGCGGGGTCGCTTCCACCAGCTTGGCAATCGCGCGGATCGCGGTGTTTTCGTTGACGATCATCCGCTGCTGCTCGGGCAGACTGGCTCCGGCAAAGAATGCGTCCCAATCGAGCCCGGGGGCATAGGCCTTGAGCGCGGCAGTGGAATAGGGGTTGTTGATCAGCTGGATCTGACGGCTCTGATCGGAATCCCAGCTGAGCGCCGCCACTTCGGTTTCAAACGCCATCACTTGCGCCGCAGCCGCCTTGGGATCGGCCTTGCCCAGCGCCCGCATGGTGCGTTCGACATAGGCGTAATAGGCCCCCCGCTGCTTGGCGAACTGGGCATTGAAGTAATAGTCCTTCTCGGGCAGGCCCAGCCCGCCCTGGCTCATCCACAGGACGTTGATTTCGGGATTGGCAGTATCGGCATAAGGGCCGAAATTGAACAGGGTGGAGCCGAATTTGGCATAGGTGCTGCCCATGTGGCGGGCGAATTCGCTCTTGTCGGAAATTGCCTGGACCGCAGCGATATCCGCCATCAGCGGCTTCAGCCCGGCGCGTTCGATCCGGCCTTCATCGAGGAACGCGGTATAAAGCGCGCCGAACTTGGTCCCGGCCGGAGCATCGGTGATCAGCTTCTGCACCTGGGCCTGCACGTCTTCACGCAAATTGGCGAAGGAACCGGTGCTGGGCCGGTCAGACGGGATCGTGGTCTTGTCGATCCACGCGCCCGAGGCATAGCGTTCAAAATCGTCTCCCGGCTTGGCCGCGGTATCACGCGCGGCCAGATCAACCCCGAAAGTGCCGATCTGCGGATGGCCGACCACGACGATCTCCGCACCGGGTTCCGCCGGTGCATTCTCAGCGCGGACCGGCGCGGTGGCCAGCAGCAGCGCCATGGTGGAAGCGGACAGCAGTGCGGCTTTGAATCTCGACATGACCATGCTCCTGAAATTCCCCTGATGGCCGCCCCGGTATCAAGCAGCCCAATACCCCCGCCGAACGCACGTTCCGCGCACCGGCGCGACCAAGCTTCGACGAAGGGTGTGCTTGGATCGATAAAGGGGGTGGGGGGCAAGGGAAATGC
>NZ_MWLM01000055.1 GCF_002198665.1 Novosphingobium sp. B 225
GCCTGCATGGGGGTGGGGGTGGACCTGATCGAGCCGCTGGGCTTCCCCTGGGATGACAAGCGCGTGCGGCGCGCGGCGATGGACTATATCGACCATGTCGAAGTGGCGCGCCACGCCAGCTTTGCCGCGTTTCAGGCGCAATTGGGCACCGCGCGGCTGGTGCTGTTCACCACCAAGGCACAGCAATCGCCCTATGACTTTGCCTTTCAGCCTGACGATGTGCTGCTGTTTGGCAAGGAAAGTGCGGGCGTGCCTGCGCCTGTGGCGGCGGCCTGCGAAGTCCACTTGCGCCTGCCGATCCGGCGCGCGGTGCGATCGATGAATCTGGCCATGGCCGCCGGACTCGCGCTGGGTGAAGCGCTGCGGCAGACCGGCGGGCTGCCTGATTGATAGCGCCGGGGCCTATTCCTCGGCCGCGGCGCGATCGGCAAAGCAACGGGCGATGCGCGGCGGCGCGCCGATATTCCTGGCCCAGCTGCGCACATCGGCTTGCTCGCCCGGCGCAACCACGCCGCCCCAGGTGCCTTTCAGCCGCCAACCCTTGGCCTGACGCTGGAAAAAGAAGATGCCGTTTTCCGCTGCTTGCGGGGTAGCCCAGATCACGCGCCATTTGCCGTCAGTGATCGCCTGACCGATCCCGCTGGCGCGCACGTCCTGCCGGGCATGCTGGCGGATCAGCGCCGCGTCGGCCTTGCGGCTGAGGGGAGTGGCGCGGCTTTCCAGCCCGGTGCAGCTGTTGGCCTGGGCCGGTGTGGCGGCAAGCAGTGCCGCCGCAATCAGGATCATCCGCATCATCATTCTCCCAGGGATTTCGCGCGAAGATGCCGGGTGCGGGCGGGGCGCGCAAGGCGCATTTTCCTACATCGCCGCAGTGTGTCATGCTGCCGTCCGCTCTTTGACATTGTTGGATTCGCGCCGCCGTTGTGGCTGGCAGGCCCGGTGCCGGAAAACATTTTCCGTCACCCCGCGCCCAGGATGTGTTTCATCAACTAACTCCCGGCTTGGGCAAAGTTCAGAATGCCCCTTGCGTTCATCCGGGAGAAAGGATTACACCTGTAGTCGATTACTCACGTAGTTGGAGAGGGACCGAACCATGGCCGCAACGCCGCAGCCCGGAGAACGGATTACCGATGCCGAACAGGCCGTGATGGAAGCCCTGTGGGCGCGCTATCCGCTGACCGCAAACGAAGTGGCCGATGCGGTTGGCCCGGCGCGGGGGTGGTCCTTGCCAACGGTCAAGACCCTGCTCTCGCGGCTGGTTGCCAAGCAGGCCGTGGCGACCGAGCCGCAGGGCAAGCGGTTCCTTTATCGCCCGCTGGTGGCCCGCGCTGACTATGCCGCCGGAGAATCGCGGCGGCTGGTGGACCGGCTGTTCGGAGGAAGCGCGGCCGGACTGTTTGCCCATTTGGCCGAGGCTGAGGCGCTGTCTGACAGCGACCTTACCGAGATTGAGCAGTTGCTGAAGGAGCTCAGGAAATGAGCTGGCTGATCGATACCCTGTTCGCCACCGGCGCGCTGATTGCTCTGGTGCTGGTGTTGCGCCGCCCGGTTGCGCGGCTGTTCGGACCGGGCATGGCCTATGCGCTTTGGGCCTTGCCCTTGCTGCGGATGGTGCTGCCCCCGCTGTTGCTGCCCGCGCCGGAAGCCGTGGAAGTGCCGGTGGAGCAAGTGGTGCAAATAGCCGCAGAGGCAAGCCTGCCGGTGCCGTCGCCCATGGTGCAAGCCGTTCCGGTTGGGCCCGACTGGGGCATGCTGGCGCTGGCGCTGTGGCTGGCCGGTGTGGCGGTTTTCGCGCTGTGGCGGGTCTGGAGCTATCTGGCGATGCGCCGTCTGCTGCTGACAGACGCGGTGCCGGTCGGGCAGGTCGAATCGGTGCGGCTGGTGGAAAGCGCTGCAACCGCGGCGCCCGTCGCCTTCGGGGTGCGGGACAAGGTTGTCGCGCTGCCGCTGGGCTTCATGAACCGCGCCGACCGGCTGGGCCGCGACCTTGCCATCGCGCACGAGCTGGAACATCACGCCGCGCGTGATCTGGCCGTCAATCTTGCCATGCAGCCGCTGTTGGCGCTGCACTGGTTCAATCCGCTGGCCTGGCTGGGTTGGCGTGCGCTCCGCCGCGATCAGGAAGCGGCCTGCGATGCGCGCGTCATAGCCGGAGCCGGACCGGAATTACGGGCAGCCTATGGTCGCCTTATTGCCGCATTCGCTCAATCACCCCGTCTTGCGCTCGCCGCGCCCATGGCCTGTCCGGTCCTGGGGGAAGCCAGCGTGATCCACCGTTTGAGGAGCCTGACCATGTCAGACCTGAGTCCCCGCCGCCGCCTGGCCGGCCGCACCATGATTGCCGCCGCCTTGCTTGCCCTGCCGCTGACTGCCTCGGTCACTTATGCCGCTGCCGATCAGTCAGAGCCGCCCGCGCCGCCCGCCGCGCCCGAAGCTCCTGCCGCACCGACCCCGCCTGCCGCACCCTCGGCGTCTGAGGGGCCCCACCACCGGATTGTCATCGTGGAAAAGGAAGGCGGCGCATATCCTGATGACCCCAGCCTCAAGACCCGGATCATCCAGCGTGGCGGCAAGACCATCGTCTTCAAGTCCGACAAAGTGCTGACCGACGCTGAAATCGAAACCAAGATCGATCAGGCCTTCGCCAGCATTCCCGATGTGCCCGATGTGCCGCCGCCGCCTGCTCCGCCTGCCATGGCTGATTGGCCCAGCCCGAAATCGCCCCGCGTGGTGATTGTGAACCGGGACAGCAAACACCCCGCTGATCTCGCCAAGCTCAGCTTCCTTGAAGGCCGCAAGATTGACTGCGGCGGTGACCGGATGGTCAGCAAGGTTGAACGCGCGGACGGAGGCAAGGCTGAAACGATTGCGATCTGCGTCGACAAGATCGAACAGCGCGCCCTCGCTCAGGCGGCAGATGGTTTGAAGAAAGCGCGGGATCGCATCGCCGCCGACAGCAAGTTGTCCGACGAGATCCGCGAGGAAATCCTCGGAGACCTCGATCGCGAAATCGAACGGCTTTCCAGGCAAGGCAAGAGTTAGTCCCTCTGGTTCCTGGAGCGGCGGCGGGCAGGTTTTGAGCGATCCTGTCCGCCGTTTGCCGTGTTCAGCGCCAGCGCAGCCGGTCGCCGGTCAGTTCATCGACACCGTGAACGCCCATCAGTTGCATGCCGCGGCGGATTTCATCCTCAAGGATGCCGATCGCGCGTTCGACTCCATCCTGCCCGGCGGCGGCCAGGGCATAGAGGTAGAGCCGCCCGCCCGAAGCAGCCGTAGCCCCGGCGCACAGGCTTTTGAGCACATGGGTGCCGCGCCGCACGCCGCCATCGCAGACGATTTCGATCTGTCCGCCGACCGCGTCGACAATCTCACGCAGCTGGTCAAACGGCGCGCGGCTGCCGTCAAGCTGGCGGCCGCCGTGGTTGCTGATCATGATCGCGTCCGCACCGATTTCCACCGCGCGGCGGGCGTCGGCCACGCTCATCACGCCTTTGAGGCAGAACTTGCCGCCCCAGTCCTCACGCAGCTGATCGGCCATTTTCCAGTCGAGCGTCTGGTCGAGCATGGTGTTGAAATAGCCCGCAATCGAAACCGCCTCGCCGGTGCCTTCCTTCACGTGAGTGTCGAGGTTAGGCAGGGCGAATTTCTCACGCAGCAGATAATCCAGCCCCCACTTGGGCTTCATCGCATAAGACAGGAACGAGCTGAGCGTGAACTTCGGCGGCGAGGTGAAGCCGCTGCGGGCGCAGCGTTCGCGCTTGCCCGCGACGATAGTGTCCACGGTCAGCGCGATCGCATCGAACTTCGCCGCCTGGCAGCGCTCAATCATCGAGCGGTTTAGCCCGCGGTCCTTGTGGTAATAGAACTGGAACAGCTTCGGCGTCGAAATCATCGCCCCGATCTCTTCGATCGAGACCGTTGCCAGGCTGGAAATTCCGCACCACAGCCCGAACTTTTCCGCTGCGCGGGCCACGGCGCGCTCACCCTGCCAGTGGAACACGCGTTGCAGCGCGGTGGGGGAGAGGATCAGGGGCAGGGCGCTTTTGCGGCCCATGATTGTGCAGCTGGGATCGGTGTCAGAGACCCCGGCCAGCACATCGGGCACCAGATCTGCCGAAGCGAATGCGGCGGTGTTGCGGGCCTTGGTCGCCTCGTCATCGGCGCCGCCGTCGATATAGTCGAACACCGGCCAGGGCAGGCGCTGCTTGGCGAGCAGGCGGAAATCGTCGATGTTGTGGCAGTCAGTCAGGCGCATGGCCGGGGCCTAGCGCGGGTGCGCTGCCCCGGCAATATGCTTACCGGCTGCGGCGGATGTCGGCAAAGGTATCGCAGTCATCCTCATTGCCGGTTTCCATCCCCTTGCGCAGCCACTGCATGCGTTGCTGGCTGCTGCCGTGGGTAAAGGCCGCTTCCACCGGACGCCGACCTGCGGCCTTCATCAAGGTATCGTCGCCGATCTGGTGCGCCGCGTTCAGGCCGCTTTCCATGTCGCCCGGTTCAAGCCGGTCCCGGTTCTTCGCCGCCCATACCCCGGCATAGCAATCCGCCTGCAGTTCAAGCCGCACCGATAGCTGGTTGGCCTGCCGGGGGTTCTGTTCCTGCAGGGAATGTACCTGATCCGACATCCCCAGCAGGTTCTGGATGTGATGGCCATATTCATGGGCGATCACGTAATCGCGGGCGAACTGGCCGGTCGCGCCGATCTGCTGATCCATTTGCTGATAGAAATCGGTGTCGAGGTAGATCCCCCTATCGCTGGGGCAATAGAATGGCCCCATCGCGCTCTGCGCCGATCCGCAGCCGGAACTGCCGCGCTGGGAATAGAACACCAGCTTGGGCCGCTGGAACTGGATATTGGCTTGCTGGAACAGCGGCGCCCAGGTCTTGTTGAGCGAGGAGAGCGCCTTGCAGCTTTCGCGGCTGGCAGCGTCCACGGTGCAGCTTTCCGCAGCACCTCCGCCCCCGGCGGCCTCGCCACCCGGCACTTGTTCAATCTGTCCTGGCTGGCTCAGTCCGCCCAGCATCTGTGAAGGATCGACCCCGAAAACCACTGCCGCGATCAGTGCAATGACCAGCGTTCCGCAGCCCACCTGGCCCCCGCGACCGACCGAAAAGCCGCCACCTCCGCCGCGCTGATCCTCTACATCGATGGCATTGGGATCGAAATCGTCAAGACGCATGCGGCAACCCTCCGTCATGGCTGGACAAGCGGGCGCCCAGCAGCAATGGCCGCACCATAGCCACTTTTGCAACATGTTGGAGTCGGGAATGTTTCTTTCGGGCAAGCGCGCGCTGGTAACGGGTTCCACTTCGGGCATTGGCCTGGCCATCGCTCAGGCCTTGCGCGCGGAAGGCGCGGAAGTAGTCCTATCCGGGTTTGGCGATGACGCAGCGATCGCGCAGCTCTGCGCGGAATTGCAGGCGGTGCATGTTCCCGCCGATCTGTCCAACCGGGCCGGGGTGGAAACCCTGATGGCCGGGGCAGGGCCGATTGACATTCTGGTCAACAATGCGGGGATGCAACACGTGGCCCCGGTCGAGGAATTTCCGGTCGACAAATGGGACACGATCATCGCGCTGAACCTGACGGCGGCGTTCGATGCCTGCCGGTTGGCGATCCCGCATATGAAGACCGCCGGGTGGGGCCGGATCATCAACACCGCCAGCGCGCATTCGCTGACCGCCTCTCCTTTCAAGGCGGCCTATGTTTCGGCCAAGCATGGCCTTGCCGGGCTGACCAAGACGCTGGCGCTGGAACTGGCAACGTTCAACGTCACCGCAAATTGCATCAGCCCGGGCTATGTCTGGACGCCGCTTGTCGAAAACCAGATCCCCGACACTATGGCCGCGCGCGGGATGACGCGCGAACAGGTGATCCAGGATGTAATGCTGGTGCGACAGCCGACCCGCAAATTCGTGCAACCCAGCGATGTTGGTGAAATGGCCGTTTTCCTGTGCCGCGATGCCGCCGCAAACATCACCGGAACCAATATCAGCATGGACGGCGGCTGGACGGCGGAGTGACCCGGCTGCTCGCAGACTGTAACTTTCCTGCCACCACTGCAATTTAACTCGTGCGGTTCACCGCAAAGTCGCTTGTCGCGAGTCCCGCTTGCTGTAGTCATCGCGGGATGAAACGTGCGGGACGAGCGGTGAGCCGAGGAGTGCTGCGACTGGCAGCCGCGCTTGCCTTGTTCACACCCGTTGCCAGCCTGGCCAAGCCCAGCAAGGCCGATCTGGCACTGCAGGCGCAACTGCTCACCCATATCAAGGAACTGGCCAGCGACGCCTATGAAGGGCGCGAACCGGGCACTGAAGGTGAAGCCAAGACCCTGCGTTATATCGGCAAGCAGTGGTTCGATCTGGGGCTCGAATCCGGCACCAATGACCCCGGTCACAGCTGGTTCGCCCCGGTTACTCTGGTCGCAAGGGAACCCGATGGCAGCCGGGTGGCCTTCAGTCGCAAAGGGCGCCGGGTCCACATCGCGCCGGTGGCCGTGCAGGCCTTTACTTCTGGCAAGCGCAGCCTGATCGAGAATGCCCCGGTGCTGTTTGTCGGTTCGGGCAAGACCATGCCGAATCGGGCGGAACTGGCCGGAAGAGTCGCACTGTTGCTGGATGGCGGGCTGGATGGCTCTGACCGGCAAAGCGCCCTGCTGCGCGCGGGGGCATCGGCGGTGTTGACCGTGCTGGATGGGGAACGCAGCCTGGACAACGTGACAGCCCGGCGCGGCCGTTCAGGATATGCCTTGGCCAGCGATGATCTGGGCGGCGATCTTGAAGCGTTCATCAGCCGCGAAGGACTGGACGGAGTGCTGGCGGGTACGGGACAGAACGTAGCCAGCCTGCAGACCATGGCCCAGGCGGCGGATTTCGCCGCAAAGCCGGTCGATCTTGCGGTTTCGCTGGAAGCGAGCACCCGGGAAACCCGGATCAACACGCACAACCTGATCGGCAAGCTGCCGGGTAAGCGGCCTGAATCGGGCGCTGTTCTGTTGCTGTCGCACTGGGACCATTTCGGTCAGTGCGCCGAGCCTCCTGCCGAACATCTGATCTGCAACGGGGCGATCGACAATGCCAGCGGTATCGGTGTGCTGACCGAAGCCGCACGGCGGCTGCGCGGTGTGCAGCAGTTGGACCGCGACGTCTATTTCCTCGCCACAACTGGCGAGGAACTGGGCCTGCTTGGCGCCCATGCCTTTGCCGAAAACCCGCCAATCCCGCTGAAGCAGATCGTCGCCGCGTTCAACATCGATACGGTGGCAATTTCGCCTGCCGGTTCACCTTTTGCGGTGATCGGAAAGGGGATGACTCCGCTCGATGCAGGGATCGCGGCAGTGGCCAAGGCCCAAAAGAAGAAGCTGGTCGAAGGCGATGCGGCCAATGCCTATGTTCGGCGGCAGGATGGCTGGGCCTTGCTTAAACATGACGTGCCGACCGTGCTGGTTTCGACCGCCTGGTCAGATCTGGCGCGGATGGAACGCTTCATGGACAAGGACTATCACCGCCCGACCGATGTGGTGAAGCCGGGGATCGAACTGGGCGGGGCGGCCGACGACGTGAATTTCCTGGTCGCTCTGACCCGGCATTTCGCCGACGCAAAAAAGGTTCCCGGCGCAGCCAAATAGCCCTCTAGCCCAATTTGGCCACTGCGTTTACATGGGCCGCCACGAATCGATCCGCGCAAAGGCATAGTGGCACTCATGGATATCCCTCTCGGCTTGACCTTCGACGACGTTCTGCTGCGGCCGGCCGAAAGCGATATCGTGCCGTCCATGGCCGATACCCGGACCCGCCTCTCGCGTGAGATCTCGCTCAATATCCCGGTTGTCTCTTCCGCGATGGACACCGTTACCGAAGCCGACATGGCAATTGTCATGGCGCAGCTGGGCGGGATCGGGGTGCTTCATCGCAATCTGACAGTTGAAGAGCAGGTCGCTGCGGTGCGCGCGGTCAAACGGTTTGAAAGCGGCATGGTGGTCAATCCGATCACGATTACCCCGGATGCGACGCTGGGTGAAGCGCGCAGCCTGATGGAAACGAACCGGATCAGCGGGATCCCCGTGGTCGAAGCCGGTGGCAAGCTGGTCGGCATCCTGACCAACCGCGACGTGCGCTTTGCAGCCAATCCGGCGCAGCCCGTGCGCGAACTGATGACGCACGAGAACCTTGCCACGGTGCGGGTTGGGGTCAATCAGGAAGAGGCACGGCGCACGCTGCACCAGCGCCGGATCGAAAAGCTGCTGGTGGTCGACGATGCGTTCCACTGCGTTGGCCTGATCACGGTCAAGGACATCGAAAAAGCGGTCAACTATCCCGCTGCAACCAAGGACGCAGCGGGGCGGCTGCGCGTGGCAGCAGCAACCACGGTAGGCGACAAGGGCTTTGAACGCACCGAAGCGCTGCTGGCGGCGGAATGCGATGTGGTGATCATCGATACCGCCCACGGCCACAACAAGGACGTCGCGCGCTCGGTCGAACGGGTCAAGAAGCTGTCCAATTCGGCGCAAGTGATCGCGGGCAATGTCGCGACCTATGAAGCGACCCGCGCTTTGATCGATGCCGGGGCCGATGCGGTCAAGGTCGGGATCGGGCCGGGCTCGATCTGCACCACCCGCGTGGTTGCGGGCGTCGGCGTGCCCCAGCTGACCGCGATCATGGACGCAGCGCGCGCGGCGCGGGATTCGGGCGTGCCGATCATTGCTGACGGCGGCCTGCGCACCAGCGGCGATGCCGCCAAGGCGCTGGCAGCGGGCGCAAGCACGATCATGGTCGGATCACTGCTGGCCGGTACCGAGGAAGCGCCAGGCGAGACGTTCCTGTACCAGGGCCGCGCCTACAAGAGCTATCGCGGGATGGGCTCGGTCGGGGCGATGGGCAGTGGCAGCGCGGACCGCTATTTCCAGGGCGACATCAAGGACCAGATGAAGCTGGTACCCGAAGGGATCGAAGGCCAGGTGCCGTTCAAGGGCCCGGCCAAGGATGTGATCCACCAGTTGGTCGGCGGGATCAAGGCGGCGATGGGCTATACCGGCAGCGCGACGATCGAAGACCTGCGCACCAAGGCACAATTCGTCCAGATCACCAATGCCGGGCTCAAGGAAAGCCACGTCCACGACGTGACCATCACCCGCGAGGCACCGAACTACCCGACGCGTTAGGGAAACGTCGGGAACATTCCATCAGTGCAGATTGCATAGATCAACACCAGGAACGGCTGGCGGTTTTCATGGCCGCCGCCCAGACCGTTGGGGGATAGTGCGCTGCTGCTGAGCTGCGTGTCGGGCGTGCCGTTCTGGACCAGGTTGGACGTTACCACCACCCCGCCGCTGGCCGGCAGGACGTGAATTTGCCCATAATTGGTCTGTATCCCCGGGGATGACAGCTTGCTGCCGATCGCAACCGCAGCCTTGCGCTGCAAGGTGTGGCGATGGGCCGGCATCTGCTGGTAGTTCAGCGTCACCTGATCCTGTCCTTCGTGGGTGCCGATCGCGGCATCGGCATTGGCCCCCATCACAGCGCGGCAGTTGAGATCCGGCAAGGCAAAGTTATCAATCCCGTCTCCGCCCCAGGCCTTGCCGATAACCGCGTATAGCGCGGTATGGCCCGAAATCTTGATCAGACTGCCATCGCAGGCCAACCATCCGCGTGGAACGAAGTCAAAGGGAAACAGGCGGATTTCGCCGATCAGGTCGCTGTCTGACATGCAAGTGGCTCCTTGGCCGAACGGTCCGTCAGGTGGAAGGGAACAACCCGCTCACGCAGATGATATAGTTCAGCGCGGCGCTGGGCATCGTGTTGTCATGCGGCTGGTTCTGGCCGGGCCCTGGGTCGATCGCATTGGGATGGAACGCAGCGATCGCGCCAAGGGGCTGGGTCAAATCGACATAAGGCCGAACATTGCTGGCGGTACTGCCCATCAGCTTGCTCGGTCCAGGCACGGTATCTGTGGCCGGGGCGTGCGATGCCATCGGTACATGCGAATGCGCGGGTAGCTCGGCCTCGGTCAAAGCGACCTGGCGATCGCCGCCGCTTTCACCCAGGTTGCGCGGCGTCAACCCCACACCCTGACCCGCGCCCACGGACAGGCGGCCAAGCAGGTTGGGCAGGGCGAAAGTAGTCGCACCGTCGCCGCCATAGGTCGTGCCCAATACGGTAAACAGCACATCATCGTTCTGAACGCTGCGCATGCTCCCGTCGCACAGGGCCCACCCCTCCGGAATCCGGGACGAAGCCCACATCCTGATTTCGCCGATATAGGCGTTTGACATCGCGTTCTCCTGCGTGGCCCTTGTTCAGGGATGGCTGGGGTACAGGCCCTGAGTGGCGATCATGAAATTCACCACCAGATAGGGCTGCATATTGGGATGCGGGGCAGAGCTTCCGGTATTGACGACCGAGGCTGGTTCCATCGACACACGCTGACCGCCAATGCTATCTTCCGCATAGACGTTCTGTGCCGGTGTTGCCCCATTGGGCGCCACCGCGGAAAAGATTGCGTTGGGCACGCCGCCAGTGGTGCCGGGACTGGTGGTGGCCATCAGATTGTGGGTGTGGGCCGGCATTTCCCGCACCGTCAACGCGACACTTTCCTGCCCGCCTTGCGTCCCGACCGAGTTGGTGTGGCTCTGCCAATCGAGCCCCAGCGGAGTGCGCCCGCGCAAGTCGGGCAGACAGAACGTGTCTGTGCCGTTCCCGCCGAATCTGGCACCCAGCAGGCTGAACAGGGCCTTATTGCTCTCCACAGCGAGCGACCGCCCGTCACACGGCAGCCAGCCCTTTGGCGGTGTGGTTCCGGCATAGGTTCTGATTTCGCCGAGATAGCAATCGGCCATGGCCCTTCTCCCCCATTGGGCTGTCTGTGAGCATCGGGTCGCATGGGGCGGCGGGCCTGTCAACAACCCCCCTCGACCTTGCGAGCGCGCCGCCCTAAGGCGCGAACCATGCTCCCCATTGGAACCCATGCATGACCCCCCAGGCGCGCGTTCAGGCGGCGATCGAGGTGCTTGACCTAATCGTCACGGCGGCCCTTGGCAAAGGTGCTCCGGCCGACCGGATCTTGTCAGATTGGTTCCGCACGCGCCGTTTTGCCGGCAGCAAGGACCGCCGTGCGGTCCGCGAACTGGTCTATCGCGCGATCCGCGCCTGCGGCGAAATTCCAGCCAGTGGCCGTGCAGCCATGCTGCGACTTGTGCTGGATGATCCCGCTATCGCGGCGCTGTTCACTGGCGAAGGTCATGCCCCCGCGCCGATTGAGCCCGATGAGCCGGCGGCCAGCGCAGGCGTTGCGCCGCTCTGGCTGGAACGCAGGCTGGCTGACAGCGACATTACCGGCGAGACCGCGCAGGCCCTGCTGGCCCGCGCGCCGCTCGACATCCGGATCAACGGGTTAAAGGCAGAGCGCGGGCATATCGAGCTGCCAGTGCCGGGGGAGCCCTTGCTTGCGCCGCACGCACTGCGGTTGCCGCCAGATACACAGGTCGAAACCTGGGAACTTTACCAGCAGGGCCAGATTGAAGTGCAGGATCACGGTTCGCAGCTGGTCTGCCTGGCTGCTTGCGCGCAGCCGGGGGAGACCGTGGTGGACCTGTGCGCCGGTGCCGGGGGCAAGACGCTGGGACTGGCCGCGGCGATGGCCAATCGCGGGCGGTTGATCGCCTGCGATGTCGATCGTGCGCGTCTGTCCCGTCTTGCCCCGCGCGCCGCTCGGGCAGGAGCGACGATTATCGCGGAACGGCTGCTCGATCCCGGGCGTGAAGCAGACAAGCTGGCCGATCTGACGGGCCGGGCTGACGCAGTCCTGATTGACGCACCATGCTCTGGCACGGGCACCTGGAGGCGTAATCCCGAAGCGCGCTGGCGGCTTAGCGAGGCTGAACTGGCACGGCTGACCGCGATTCAGATGCGCTTGCTCGATCTGGCCGCGCCGCTGGTGCAGCGCGGCGGGCGGCTGATTTATGTCACATGCTCACTGCTCGATGCCGAGGGCGCAGATCAGATAGCGGGCTTTCTGACCCGCCATCCCGATTGGCGCGCCGTACCGCTGGCGCTTGGCGCTGGGAGACCACGCGGGCAGGGCACCCGGCTCGATCCACATCACGACCAGACCGACGGCTTTTTCGTCGCGCGGCTGGAACCCATGTGATAGCAAAGCTGCAAATGGCTACGCTCAAGGAGCAGATCATGCGTTACACTCCGGCCGCATTGGCGCTTGCATTGCTGGCGGGCGTCACCTCTTCGATTGGACAGGGCGCCACCCCGACGCCGCTCGATCCGCGCGCGGCCGCGTTGATCCAGCAAGGCCGCGCCGCGCTGGGGGCAGGCAATATCGATGGCGCGATCGATGCCTATGAAAGCGCGCTGGCTGTGCAACCTGGACACGTCGCGATCTATCTCAACCTCGCTGAGGCGACCCGTAAGCAAGGTATGCAAGGCAAGGCGCTGCATTACTATCGCCAGGCGCTGATGATCGATCCCGGTAACCAGTATGCCATCGCCGGAGAGGGTGAAGCGCTGGTGGAAAAAGGCGCGGTGGAAAAGGCCCGCCGCAATCTGGCTCGACTGCGACAGTTGTGTGGGGGCGATTGCCCACCGTCACTGACCCTTGCAGCCGCAATCCAGAAAGGCCCCGCACCCCGCGTGGTGACGGCTGATCAGGTCAAGCCGCAGCCGGTGGTTTCGCAGAACTAAGTTGTGTTAGCGGTGAGGTAGCCCGCGTGTGACCCTCAGATCAAATCCCGGAATTCATCCAGCACCGCGCGGTAAACCCGCTTCTTGAACGGAACGATCGCTTCGGGAAGTTCTACCGGGTCGATCCATCTCCATTCACTGAACTCGGGATGATCATGCCGGTCGAGCACGATGTCTTCGTCCGCGCCGGAAAACCGCGCGAGCACCCAGTGCTGACGCTGGCCCCGGTACTGGCCTTTCCACAGCTTGCCGATCAGTTCCTCTGGCAAGTCATAAAGCAGCTCCTCGCGGGTTTGGGCGATCACGGTCAGGTGGCGTTCTTCCACCCCGGTTTCCTCCCACAATTCGCGTAGTGCGGCCTGATGCAGATCTTCGCCATCGTCGATCCCGCCTTGCGGCATCTGCCAGTAAACCCCGCCTTCATCCGGCTGTCCGCGCGTATCGATGCGTTTGCCGACAAAGGCATGGCCGTGCTGGTTGACCAGCATGATCCCAACGCAAGGGCGATAGGGGAGGTGGGAAAAAGGGTCAGTCATGGCTGCCCCATAAGCCCAACTTGCCGAAATGCGAAGCCCCTCCTCCGATGAGGAGGGGGAGTGACTTCACTCAGACCTTGGTAAGCATCAACTTCATCACCGCGATTACCTTGGCGGTTGCCGCCGCCGCGCTGGGCAGGGCCTTGCGGGTGGATGAGAAATCATGGGTCATGCCGGCGATATGGAGGTAGGTGGTATCAACCCCGGCTTCGACGAGCTTGGCTGCCATCCGGCGGCCCTGGTCCTGCAGCGGATCGAGCCCCGCCGTGGCGACGATCGAAGGGCACATGCCCTGAGCACTCGCGTGAAGCGGGAACGCGCGCGGATCCCCGCTTTTGGGCAGATACAGCGAATAAAACCAATCCATCGCAAGTTTGGTCAGCAGGTGTCCTTCGGCGAAGCGCTCCATCGATCCATCCTGCGATTCGTCGGTCGCAGGATAGAGCAAGACCTGCAGCAGCATGGGTGCCGCCGCCGGCTTGTCACACAATGCGCGGGCGGTAACCGTGGCAAGATTGCCCCCGGCGCTGCCGCCAATGGTGACAAGCCCGGTCACCGCGCGGCCCAATTCTGCCGGGCTGCCCGCCAGCCACCGCGCCGCCGCTTCGCAATCATCGGGCGCGGCGGGGAAAGGGTGTTCCGGGGCGAGCCGGTAGTGCACTGCAAGCACGGGCAGATCGAGCTCTGCCGACAGTTCGGTGCAAAGCGAATGGTGCGTATCGAGATCACCGATCACAAAGCCGCCGCCGTGGAAGAACAGCACCACTGGCGAAGGATCGCGACTTTCGCGCACATCATAGAACCGCACTGGAATGTCGCCTGCCGGACCGGGGCAGGTCAGGTCTTTGATCACCGCCATTTCACGGGGATCGGCTTCGGTCATCGCTTTTAGTCCCAGATAACCTTCGCGCTGTTCCGCCGCGATCAGCGCTTCGGGAGCGGGCAAGCTGTTCACCAGTGCCAGGAACCCGGCCACATCTTCGCGGATCAGGGGGGAATCGGTCATAAGAAATCCTCTCGGGCTATCGGTTAATCGACAGGTTAAATTGCCGAATGGCTCTTGACTAGCCGCCTTGCCGCTCCTTTGGTGAAATTGGCGACGCAACACATTTTCTTGATTGCCCGCCGCGCAGGGAGGGGACTAGGCGCCAGCACAAGGCTCCAGACCGCCTGACAAGGAAGAAGCATGGCCACGCAACTCGCCGAACCTGAAGTCCGTACCAGCAATGCCCCCGAAGCCGTTGTAGTCCGATTTGCCGGGGATTCCGGCGATGGGATGCAGTTGACCGGCGGGCAGTTTACTCTCTCCACCGCATTGTCCGGCAATGATCTCGCCACTTTCCCGGACTTTCCGGCAGAAATTCGCGCACCGCAGGGCACGCTGTTCGGCGTCTCCGCGTTCCAGATCAACTTCGGTTCGACCGAGATCGATACTGCGGGCGACGCTCCGGATGTGCTGGTGGCGATGAACCCGGCGGCGCTGAAAACCAACGTCCAGGCGCTGAAGCCGGGCGGGCTGATCATCGCCGACACGGGTGAATTTACCAAGCGCAACCTGGAAAAGGCCAAGTATGAGGTCAGTCCGATTGACGACGGCAGCCTGGCCAAATGGAATGTGCTGGCCTTTGACATCAGCGCGCTGACACTCGAATCGGTCAAGCCGTTCGGCCTGGGCAACAAGGAAGCCTTGCGCTGCAAGAACATGTGGACGCTGGGTCTGGCGCTGTGGATGTTCGACCGCGACCGCGCGCCGCTGATCGAATGGCTGCAGAACAAGTTCAAGAAGAACCCCGTTCTGGCCGAAGCCAACATTGCCGCGCTGAATGCTGGCCATGCCTATGGCGAAACCGCTGAAATCGGTGGGCAGTTGCACAAGACCCACCTTGATCCGGTGCCGAGCCCGGCGGGCCTGTATCGCACGGTCACCGGCGCGGAAGCCGTCGCGCTGGGGCTGGTGGTCGGCACGCAGCTGACCGGGCTGAAGATGTTCTTCGGCGGTTATCCGATTACCCCGGCCAGTTCGATCCTGCACTATCTGGCGGGGATGAAGGAATACGGCGTCACCACTTTCCAGGCGGAAGACGAAATCGCAGCGATTGCTTCGGCAATCGGCGCGTCTTACGCCGGGCACCTGGGGGTAACCTCCTCGTCCGGCCCGGGCATCGCGCTCAAGGGTGAAGCGATGGGCCTGGCGGTGATGACCGAGCTTCCGCTGGTGATCATCAACTCGCAGCGCGGCGGGCCGTCGACAGGTCTGCCGACCAAGACCGAGCAGAGCGACCTCTATCAGGCCGTCTATGGCCGCAATGGCGATACGCCGATGCCGGTGATCGCCGCGCGCAGCCCCAGCGACGCGTTTGAATGCGCGATCGAGGCCTGCCGCATCGCGACGCAATACATGACCCCGGTGATACTGCTGACCGATGGTTATATCGCCAATGCAGCTGAACCGTGGAAGGTGCCAGACGTGACGGCCTATAAGCCGTTCCCGGTCCAGTTCCTGCAGCAGCCCAATGGCCCGGACGGCACGCTGCTGCCCTATGCCCGCGATGAAAAGGGTGCGCGGCCGTGGATCAAACCCGGCACTCCTGGTCTGATGCACCGCATCGGCGGGATCGAGAAGAACCCGGGCACCGGCAACCTCGATTACAGCCCCGCCGCGCACCAGGCGATGACTGACGCCCGCCATGACAAGGTCAATGGCGTGGCCAAGGGCATACCTGCGCAGGAAGTGACGCTGGGCGACACCAAAGGGAAGCTGGCCGTTGTGGGCTGGGGCAGTTCCTATGGCCCCATCCTCCAGGCCGTTCGCCGCGCGCGGGCCAAGGGACTGGACGTCAGCCATGTGCACGTCCGCCACATCTGGCCGTTGCCGGAAAACCTTGGCGATCTGCTGAGGGGTTATGAGAAGATCATCGTTCCTGAAATGAACACCGGCCAGTTCAAGACCGTGCTGCGTGACCAGTTCCTGGTCGATGCTCGCCCGCTCAACAAGACCAGCGGGCAGCCGTTCACCATTGCCGAAATTGAAGCCGCGATCGAAGGAGCGCTGGCATGAACGCGATTACCCCCATCACCACCACCCTCAAGGACTGGGAATCGGATCAGGAAGTCCGCTGGTGCCCCGGCTGCGGGGACTATGCGATTCTAAAGGCGGTGCAGCGCACCTTGCCGGACCTTGGCCTCGATCCGGCGAAGACCGTATTCGTCAGCGGGATCGGTTGCTCAAGCCGCTTCCCCTATTACATGGCGACCTATGGCTTCCACACCATCCACGGCCGCGCGCCAGCCTTTGCGACCGGGATCAAGCTGTCGAACCCTGAACTCGACGTCTGGCTTGTGACCGGTGATGGTGATGGCATGTCGATCGGCGGCAACCACACGTTCCACCTGATCCGTCGCAACGTGAACCTGCAGATCATGCTGTTCAACAACGAGATCTACGGGCTGACCAAGGGGCAGTATTCCCCGACCAGCCGGGTTGGCACCAACAGCCCGACCTCGCCGCTGGGATCGGTCGATCGTCCGGCCAGCCCTTGTGCTTTTGCGCTGGGCGCAGGCGGGCGGTTCATTGCGCGCGGGTTTGACGTATCGAAGAACCTGCCCGATGTGCTCAAGGCAGCGCATGCCCATCAGGGCGCGGCCTTTGTTGAGATCTTCCAGAATTGCATCGTCTATAACAAGGACGTGTTCGAAGATTTCGCCGCCCCCAAGGGTGCTGAGGATCGGCAACTTTGGCTGGCCAATGGTGAACCGATGCTATTCGCCAAGGGCACGCAGGGCATCGCGCTCGATTCCGAAAAGCTGACGCTGAAAGTGGTCGATGTGGTCGATGGCGACTGGCAGGGCGCCGGCGTTATCGTTCACGACGTTACCAACCGTTCGGTTGCGCACATGCTGGTCGAAATGCCGTTCGGTCCGTTCCCGATGGCGCTGGGTGTGATTTATGACGATCCGCGTCCGACCTATGAAGGCGAACTGCTAAGCCAGGACGAAAAGGCCCGCGAAGGCAAGAACACGGACCTCGCCCGGTTGCTGGCCAAGGGGCAGACCTGGACGGTTGAAGCTTAAGCGCCAGAACGGGAGGGTTTGCGCGTGACAGCGCCTGTCCTCCTGTGGCTCCGTCGTGATTTGCGCCTGCGGGACCAGGCCGCCTTGCTGGCGGCCTGTGCCCATGGGCCGGTGGTGCCGGTCTATGTCCTTGACGATGAAACGCCCCGCCACCGCCGCATGGGCGGCGCGGCGCGGTGGTGGCTGCATCATTCGCTCGCCAGCCTTGATGCCGAACTGCGCGAAAAGGGATCGCGGCTGGTGCTGCGGCGCGGCAAATGCGATCACGTTCTGGCCGATCTGGCCCAGCAATGCGGGGCAGTGGCGGTCCACGCCTTGCATCACTTTGAGCCTTGGTGGCGCAATGCCGAACGCGCGGTTGGCCAGCGGCTGAAGCTGTGCCTGCACCACGGCAACTACCTTGCCCCGCCAGGATCGGTACTGACCGGGGCGGGTACGCCGTTCAAGATCTACACGCCGTTCTGGCGTGCGCTGAGTGAACGGATGCCGCCCCATCCGCCGCACCCTGCACCTGAGCGCATACCCGCTCCGGTGCAGTGGCCAGAGAGCGAGCGGCTTGAGGATTGGGACCTGTTGCCGACCAAGCCTGACTGGGCGAGCGGCTTTCGGAGTGAATGGACCCCAGGCGAAGTCGGAGCGCTGACCCGGCTCGCAACGTTCACCAATCACGCAGCCCAATACGAACAGCGCCGCAACTTCCCAGCGCAGGAAGGCACGTCGCGCCTGTCCGCCCATCTCCATTTCGGTGAGATTTCACCAGCGACCGTGTGGCATGCTGCCGCTGGGGCCGGAGGTTCGGTGGGTACTTTTCTGGGCGAGCTGGGTTGGCGTGATTATGCCCAAAACGTCATCGTGCAATTCCCCGATTACGGCAGCCGCAATGGCCGCCCTGCTTACGATGCCTTGCCCTGGCGCCATGGGCCAGAGGCCGAGACTGACCTGCAGGCCTGGCAACAAGGTCGCACCGGCTATCCCATCGTCGATGCCGGAATGCGGCAGCTGTGGCAAACAGGGTGGATGCACAACCGCGTGCGGATGATCGCCGCCAGCTTCCTGATCAAGCATCTGCTGATCGACTGGCGGCGAGGCGAGGAATGGTTCTGGGACACGCTGGTCGATGCCGACTATGCCCAGAACGCAGTCAACTGGCAGTGGAGCGCCGGGACCGGGGTAGACAGCAACATGTTCGTCCGGATCATGGCCCCGCTGACGCAGAGCCCAAAGTTCGATGCAGCGGAATATATCCGCCAATGGGTGCCCGAACTTGCGCATTTGCCCGAAGCCGCGATCCACGATCCGCCACTGCCGGTACGCGGATATCCGCGCAAGCTGGTCGATCATGCCGCGGCCCGGGCGCGCGCTTTGGCAGCTCACACCGCTTTAAAGCAATAGCACCACAAACCCCAGCGCGGCGGCAAAGCTGACCACGGTAGCCCCCAGAACCGGCACCGTTGCGCGCCAGCCCATTTCCATCAGCAGGTCCATCCGGCTGCGCATCGCAGTCGCGGTTACAGCCAGCAGCAGCAGCGCCTTAGAACCCACCAGCGCGGCGTGCGAGACCGGCTGCGGGACACTGATCAGGCTGTTGAGCACCACGGTGGCGAGGAAGGCAGTGATGAACCAGGGCAGGGCAAGCCGCTTCCACATCGGCTGCCCCGCTGCTTCGCCCGCCGGACCAATCGCCAGAGTCACCAAGGCCACCACCGGCGCCAGCAAGGCCACGCGGGCCAGCTTGACGATCGTGGCATAGGAACCGGCAGCGTCGGAAAAGGCATAGCCTCCGCCAATCGCTTGCGCCACATCATGGATCGAAGCGCCGATCAGGAACCCGGCCTGTTGATGGTTAAGCGCAAATTCCGCCGCCAATACCGGATAGACCGACATCGCCATTGCACTCGCCAGCGATACGCCCACCAGGGTCAACGCGAACTGCGCCTGGCTCAACCGATCCTTGCCGATCACACCGTAGAGCGCCAGCGCCGCGCTGGCCCCGCAGATTGCCACCGCGCCGCCAGCCAGGATCCCTGCAAAGTTCGATTGCCCGGCCAGACGCGCCCCCAGCACGCCTGCAAAAAACGTTGCCCCCATGACCACCAGCAAGGCCCCGAACGGGGCCGGGCCCAGCGCCGTGATCTGGCCGATCGTCACTTGCAGGCCCAGCACGACGATGCCGATCCGCAAGCAGGTCCGGCTGGCGAAATCGAGGCCTTTGTGCGTTCGTGGATCGCGCGCGATGAAATTCAGCGAGAGGCCGATCAGCAGCCCCAGCAGGATGATCGGAAATCCATAGTGATCCGAAAGCCAGGCCGCCGCCGCCGCCGCGACACCGCAGATGGCAAGACCGGGGAAGTAACTATCTTTTTCCGGTTCCGGCGCAGGTGCCGTTTCGGCCAGATGAATCTCACCGAACAGATCGCCGCCATAGGGCATGGTTTCCCAATCGATCTTGCCCGTAGTGGACCTGGTGCTCGCTTGCATCGGTCAGTGCGCCTCAAGATCCTTGGCCAGAGTGACCGGCCCTTTGAATTTGGCGATGACGCCGGCTGTATAGGGTGATGGATCGGCCGAAGGATCCTGGCCGGGGACCAGATGGGTCAGGACCACTTCCTTAACCCCAGCTGCCGCCGCCATGGTCCCGATTGCATCGGGCTGCATATGTTCCTGCAATTGGTGGAACAAATAGGCCTGCTGATCAGCCGGGGGCTTCCTTTTCGCTGCTGCCTGGATTGCTACCGGATCGACCACTTCACTGATCAACAAGTCAGCCCCTGTGGCCAGCGCCGTCACGGCCGGCGAAATACCGGTATCCCCGGTATAGACATAGACCCGCCCCGGAGTTTCAATCCGGTAGGAATATGACCGCGCGATCTTTGCTTCCGGGCTACCGGGAGTGAAGTTGAAATGGGTGTTGATCACCGCCAGGACGCGGATCGTTTCATCCTTGTAAACTTCAACCGGCGTCGGTGTGGTCAGCGGCAGGTCGGATCCGGTGGCTGAATTGGCCAGCACTGGCTTAGGCGGCCCGTCACCCAGCACCGGACTAAGCTCGGTGATTCGATTTCCGGTCAGGATGCCTTTGACCATATCGGCTGTGCCGGGCGGGCCATAGACGGTCACCGGGTCGGCTTGCTGGTTCCAGCGGTACATCAGCAATTCCGCCAGGCCTGCATTGTGATCAAGGTGGTGGTGCGAAATGAACACCGCCCGGTATTGCGATGCCTGCTGCCTGGCAGCCAGGACCTGCCGCAGCACGGCTTCGCCCGCATCGAACAGGTACAGGCTGCCGTTCACTTCCAGAGCATTGGCCGGCTGGGCCCGTCGTGGCTTGAGCACAGGACCGCCTCCGGTGCCAAGCGTATGCCACAGGTTGACGCTGGGCGGCGCAGCCTTCGCCGGATCGGCAAGCGACGGGCTGGCGTGGACCACGGCCAGCGCGGCCAGAGTAAGGGCGAACTTGCGGGGACGGATTGTTTTCATTCCGTGATGCTAGGTGCACTGCGCCGCAGGAGCAAGCACAGTGGTGCCCGGGGACGGAATCGAACCGCCGACACCATGATTTTCAGTCATGTGCTCTACCAACTGAGCTACCCGGGCAGCGCTGCGGCGACAGTCCGTTTCGGGACCGGCGAGCGGTTGGAAGCGCGCCTATGGCGAAGCCGCGCGCGCTTGGCAAGAGGCTATTATGCCTTTCCTTCTTCTTCATCGATCACCGGGGCGCCAGGCACGGCGTAACCTTGGTCCAACCAGCGCACAAGGTCACGGTCCTTGCAGCGGGTTGAACAAAACGGGCTGTGCTCGGCCGCACGGGGTTTGCCGCAGATCGGGCACTTGCGCATCGAAGAGGTCATAGTGGCACCGCCTGCGCGAAAGCAGCGTCCAGTGCAAGACCGGGTTTTTCGTCCCAACGCAGCAGTCGCCCGGTGCGCTTGGCCAGTTCGCTTTCCCATTCCGTCAGCATTTTCGTGCGTACTGCGGGATGCGCGGTTAGTAGCAGTGCGCCGGGTTCGCGCACCGCCTCGGCCCGGCGCAGCAGCAAGCGCGCGGCGGCTCCGGCCCGGTCATGCGCCATCAGTGAAAGCAGCGAAGGGTGCTCGAGCCGGGCGACCAGCTGAACAAAGCCGAACCCGTTCATCGCTGTGCGTTCATGCGGCCAGTCCATCAATGCGCCATCCAGCGCATGATCGACCATGCGGCGATCACCCTTGTCGGACAGGGTCGGAAAATCGATCCCGATCGATCCGGCCAGATCGAGCCGCGCAACCGCTCCGGCAATCGCGGGGATCGCGGCCATGGCCAGTTCACGCGGGGGCAGGGTGCCATCCACATCGATCAGAGTCATCGCCGGGGTTGGCGATACGGTCAGGCTGCCGCCGGTGAAAGTGAACTGGCCGGACCAGGCATCGCTGACAACCTCTTCCCACAGGCCGTGAGGCAGGGCGGGGACGACCCGCCCGCCGGTTCGCTCCGCAAGGCCCGGGGCCGGACGTTCTGCCTCGCTGGTCGGCCGGGCCTGGGCCAGCTTGAACCGTCCTCGCTCGGCCAGGGCAGCACGGGATACTTTCAGGCGCAGCGACGTGCCTTCACTTGCTTCGGGCGGCAGGCCGTCGACCAGTGCTTCTTCACCGCTGGCAAAGCGCGCGCTGCCGCGTCTGGCGCCTTTGCGGCGCGCGATCAGCACGGCGGTTTCGATCTGGCCACTGACCAGCGAGCCCGGCCACCACAACCGCGCGGCGCGCACTTCATCGCGTTCGACCAGCAAGGCCCGCTCTTCGCCGATCCCCCGCTCGATCAGCCACTCAGCCAAGCGGAAAGCCCGCCGATTTGAGCAAGGCGCGGGTTTCGAACAAGGGCAAACCGACCACGCCTGAATGGCTGCCCGAAATCCATGCAATCAAGCCTTCGGCACTGCCCTGGATCGCATAGCCACCAGCCTTGCCGTGCCATTCGCCTCCGGCAAGGTAAGCCTCGATTTCATCTTTGGACAATTGCTTGAAGCGCACCACGGTTTCGCTCAACCGTTCACGCAGGGTGCCATCGGGGCTTTTGAGCGCGATGGCGGAAAGGACCACGTGGCGGCGGCCGCTGAGCAGTTCGAGGCAGCGCCGGGCGGTGGCCTCATTTTCGGCCTTGGGCAAGATCCGGCGCCCCAGCGCCACGACCGTATCGCCCGCAAGGACATGGGCTGATCTGCCGGGGACCGCTTCGGCCTTTTCACGGGCCATGCGCCGGGCATAGGCGCGCGGCAGTTCTGCCTTGCCGGGGTCTTCGTTGATATCAGCAGCCGCAACCGCGCTCAGCTCAACGCCAAGCCGCGCGATCAGTTCGCGGCGGCGCGGGCTGGCAGATGCAAGGATCAGGGCAGGCGCAGTCACCCGCCGGGCTTAGCCAAACTGGCCGGGGCCGCCGCGACCGGGCATGAAGCGGTAGGTGATCCGGCCCTTGGTCAGATCATATGGGGTCAGTTCGACCAGCACTTCATCGCCCACCAGCACGCGGATGCGGTTCTTGCGCATCTTGCCGGCGGTGTGGCCCAGAATTTCGTGGTCGTTTTCCAGCCGGACGCGGAACATGGCGTTGGGCAGCAGTTCCACCACCTGGCCACGCATTTCTAGCAGTTCTTCCTTCGCCATCCGCGCTCAGTTTCCGTTAGTGTTCAGCTTCATTGCGGCGCGCCATAGCGGCGAAGCGCGCAAAAGGGAAGCCTTTGGCGCAATGGTGCCGTGCAGCACTTGCGACAATCTGTTACCGGGTCCGCTCTTGCCATGGCCTGCACATTGGGCCACCCACCGCGCGGAGGTTGGGAGGGGCGGCCAAAGGCCGGAATACCAGCTGTTTGACGGAGCACAATGTCAACCCAATCCCCCGTTTCCCTGCTTGCCCTGATCGCCGCGCTGGCCGCGTCGCCTGTGCTTGCCCAGGACCAGTCTGCGGCTGACCCGCCTGCTGAACAAGATCTGCGTTCGCAGCCGAATGAGATCCTGGTCGTGGCAGAGCGTATCAGAGGACAGGTCGATGCCCCGCAGCCCCCGGTTGCCGTCTATGACGAAACAGCCGTGGCAGCGCTGGGCGCCTCTTCGATCAACGATGTGCTGGCCGCCATTGCCCCCCAGACCGGCAGCGGCCGGGGTCGGGGCGGGGGCGGCCATCCGGCGATGCTGGTCAACGGCCAGCGGATCACCAATTTCCGCGAAATGCGCAATTTTCCGCCCGAAGCGATCCGGCGGATCGAGGTTCTGCCCGAGGAAGTCGGCCTGCGCTATGGCTTTCCGCCCGATACGCGGGTGGTCAACCTGATCCTCAAGGATGACTTTTCCAGCAAGCGGATCGAGGCAGAATTCGCTGTGCCCACCCGCGGCAACTGGTCGAGCGGCGAGCTTGAGGCGACCGCGATGAAGCTCAAGGGGCCGCAGCGCTTTTCGCTGACTCTCACCGCCGACCGGGCCAGCACGCTGACCGAAGCCGAACGCCCGCTGGTGCAATCAGTGGTCCGCACCGTGCCCAGCGATCCGGACCCGGCCGCCAACCGCACGCTGATTGCCGAGACTCGCAACCTGGGCGTCAACCTCACCTGGTCGCGCGGCCTGGGCAATGGCGGCACAGGCGGCCAGATCAGCGCCAATGCGGCCTTCGCGCGGGCCACCAGCAATGGCTACTCCGGGCTCGACACGGTGCAGCTGAACGGTCCCGGTGGGGCCAGCGCGCTGCGCACTTTGCCAGATCCGCTCCAGCGCCGCAGCCGCACCTCCACGGCCGAGGGCGGGGCGGGGATCAACACCTTCCTGGGCATGTGGCAACTTGCAGCAACCCTGGATGCGACCCACGCAGAGGGAACCAGCTGGATTGACCGCCGTGCTGACACTGCGGCCCTGGTTACAGCGGCGGCGGCGGGAACGCTTGCGGTGACTGGTCCTTTGCCCGCCTTGAGCCCGGCGGGGCAAGACCTGACCAGAACCAACAGCGACCGGATCGACACCCTGATCACCCTGACCGGACGTCCGCTGCGCCTGCCTGCCGGGCAGGTCAATCTGACGGTCAAGGGCGGCTATACCTGGCTGAGCTATGACAGCATGGACCAGCGCGCGGGCGGCACCACTACTGCGCTGCTGCGCAAACGCCTGATCGGCGGGTTCAACCTGGCCCTGCCGCTGACCAGCCGGCGCGAACGGGTTTTGCAGCAAGTGGGCGATCTTGCGCTGAATTTCAGTGCGGACTGGACCGATCTGTCCGACTTTGGCGGAACCAGCAGCTGGAGCGCAGGCTTGACCTGGGCTCCGCTGGAGGGGCTGGGACTTCAGGCGAGCTACATCGTCAACCAGTCTGCCCCGGCGATCAGCCAGCTGGGCAATCCGCAAACACAGACTTTCAACGTTCCGCTGTTTGACTTCACGCGCGGGGTAACATCGCTGGTTACGGTGATCGGCGGGGGCAATCCGCTGCTCAGGAAGGAACGTCAGCGCGACCTCAAGCTGGCAGGCAACTGGGATCTGCCGTTCATGGCGGGATCAAACCTGGTGGTGGAATATTTCCGCAACCGCTCAAACGACGTAACCGCCAGCTTTCCACTGCTGACCCCGGAAATCGAGGCCGCATTTGCCGGGCGGGTTGTGCGCGATGCAGCGGGGCGGATCGTCTCGGTTGATCAGCGTCCGGTAACTCTGGCCCGGCAGGATGGTTCGCGGCTGCGTTGGGGGCTGAACCTGTCTGGCAAGCTTGGCAAGCCCGACCCGGCCGCCGCGCGCGGTGGGGGAATGATGGGCGGCGGCGCAGGAGCACCCGCTCCGCGCGGCATGGGCCGCGGTCCGGGCGGCGGCGGAGGCCCCGGCGGCATGATGGGCCGGATGATGGGCGGCGGCGATGGCCAGGGCCGCTGGTCGCTTGGCCTGTTCCACACTGCGCAGTTCACCAGCACCGTGCTGGTTGCGCCGGGTGGGCCGGTTCTGGACTTGCTGAACGGTGATGCCCTGACCAATGGCGGAACTCCGCGCCATTCGGTCGATCTGAACGGCGGAGCCTTTTACAAGGGCTTTGGGATGTTCATGAACGGCACCTGGGCGGCTCCGACGCGGGTGCGTTCCGGCACCAGCGATTTGCGGTTTGGCAGCGTTACCAAATTGAATATCAACCTTTTTTCGGATTTAAGCCAACGCTTCAAGCAGAGTAAGTTGATGAAAGGCATCCGCGTGTCGGTGCGGGTGGAAAATGTTTTCGATTCGCGCCAGAAAGTCACAGACGCAGCCGGGACGGTGCCGCTGAGTTATCAGCCGGACTATCTGGACCCGCGCGGCCGGGTGGTAGAGCTGGAGCTGCGCAAGATGTTCTGATCAGGCCCATTTGGCCTGCCAGTGCGCAGCACGGGATCAACGATGGGAAAGAGCGGAAATGGCTATCCCAAAACCCGGCCATGTAGGAAAGTTGAAAATGCGCCCCCCGCCGCAACGGGGGGCGCAAGGTATTAGCTGTGGAACACCGCCAGAGCCAAGTGCAGGCACAGCGCCATCAGGCACAGACTGGACAGCGCGAACAGCAGGAACCGCACCATCACGCGGTTCGAAATCGCCTGCACCAGCGAGTGCAGAATGCGCAGGCCGACATAGGCCCAGGCGATCGTGGCGTTCAGCCCGTCACCCTGGCCAATCAGCGCCAGCGCCAGCGCGACGGCATAGAACACCGTCGGCGCTTCATGCAGGTGGTTGTAATTGTGAGCGATCCACTGGATCTGCGGCGGCAGCACATCATCCAGGTTCTTGCCGGTCCCGCCGACCAGCCCCTTGCTGTCGATCCCGGCCTTGCTCATCGCCGGGATGCGCGTGATGTACATCCACAGCCACATGACCATGGTCCAGCCGGCCAATACGGCCAGCGGCTTGAGCACTTCCATTCCAATCATGCGGCAACTCCCTTGGCCAAAACGGTCAGTTCAAATGCGTGGATGGCCAGCAGCAGCAGGCACACGGTGGACAAAATGAACAGGGTGAAGCGCACCGGGATGGTGTTCACCGTGGCTTGCCAGATCGAATGGACCACCCGCAGGCCGACATAACCCCAGGCAATCGCGACATCGCCCGGATTAGGGCCCATCAGCGCCAGGATCACCACCACCGGGTAGAAGATCGTCGGCTGTTCCATCAGGTGGGTATAGTTGTGGCTTTTCCACTGCACGGAATCGGGCAGAACCCCTTCCAGATCGACTCCGCGACCGCCCGGCTTGGCCGAGCCAATTCCGCCGGGCTGCTTGAACAGCGGCGGCAGGCGGGTCGCGGCCATCCATATCAGGACGATCAGCGACCACAGCACCAGCGCAGCAGCTGGCGCGAGCATTTGCGCTTGCATGATTGTTCTCCCCCTCGTTTTTGCGATCCGAGTGGTCGGAAGGTGTGCGGAATGAAACTGATTGTCAATTGCGGCCCATTCCTGCCCGAAACGGGGCGGGGGAGTACACTTGACCAAGCATAGCGAGACAGAGCGTCGCCCTCCCGCAGGCGGGAGAGGGGTTAGTTGGTGCCTTGCAGCACCTTGGCGAAGCTCTCCGGATCGGTGTTGCCGCCGCTGAGTATGATCGCGGTGCGGCCATCAACCGGCACCATGCCCGCCAGCACCGCTGCCAAGGCCGCCGCGCCGCCGGGTTCGACCACCAGATGCAGCTTGCTGAAGGCAAAGCGCTGCGCTGCGCGGACCTCTGCCGGGCTGACCGCCAGGCCATAGGCACAGCGCTGCTTCAGCACGGCAAAGTTGATCGGCCAGGTGGCGGGGGTCTGCAAGGCATCGCAGGCGGTAGGGGGAGCATCGGCAGCGACCCGCTGGATCTCTCCGCTCGCCAGGCTGAGCCGCACGTCATCCCAGCCTTCGGGTTCAACCGGCACGATCTCGGCATCGGGCAGGGCAAGCGCGAGGCCCGCCGTCAGCCCGCCGCCGCCGCAGGGCGCAATCACCCGGGTCGGTGGGGCGAACCCGCGCGCGGCCAACTGCGCAGCAATTTCCAGCCCGGCGCTGCCTTGTCCTTCGATCACCCACGGATCGGCATAGGCGTGGACCAGCGTCGCTCCACGTTCGCTGCAAAGCTTTGCGGCCAAGGCATCGCGGTCTTCGCCGCCGGGCCGGTCATACAGCACCACTTCGGCCCCCATCGCGCGGGTAGCCTCCAGCTTAACCTGCGGGGCATCGACCGGCATGACGATGGTCGCCGCGATCCCCAATCGCCGCGCGGCCCAGGCCACGCCTTGCGCATGGTTGCCGCTGGAAACGCCAACCACCCCGGCCGCGCGCTCTGCATCCGACAGGTCGCTCAGCCGATGCCAGGCGCCGCGAATCTTGAACGCGCCGATTGGTTGCAGGCATTCGGCCTTGCACCATACGGTGTGGCCATTGATCTCCACTTCCAAAAGGGGTGTCTGCGGCAAAAGCTGTGCTATCTTGGCCGCGGCAATGCCGACGGCTTCCGCCGTAGGGCTGCGCATTTGTTGTGCTGTCATGAAACAATCCTATATGCGGCGCCCAAGACGGCAAGGAGATTCGAGCGGTGAGCAAGGTTCTGGTGATTGGTGCGGGCGGGGTCAGCTCGGTCTGCGTGCACAAGATGGCAATGAACATCGGCATCTTCGGCGAGATTCACCTCGCCAGCCGGACCCGCACCAAGTGCGATGCGATCGCCGCTTCGGTGCTGGAACGCACCGGGGTGACCGTCCAGACCTATGAGATCGATGCCGAGGAAGTGCCCGCGCTGACCCGGCTGATCCAGCAGATCGGCCCCAAGCTGGTGGTCAATCTGGCGCTGCCGTATCAGGACCTGCCGATCATGGACGCGTGCCTCGCCGCCGGGGTCCACTACCTGGACACCGCGAATTACGAGCCCAAGGACGAGGCGAAGTTCGAATATTCGTGGCAGTGGGCCTATCAGGACAAGTTCAAGGCTGCCGGGCTGATGGCGCTGCTGGGTTCGGGTTTTGATCCGGGCGTGACCAGCGTGTTCGCGATGTGGCTCAAGAAGCACAAGCTGAAGACGATCCGCAGCCTCGACATTCTGGACTGCAACGGCGGCGATCACGGGCAGGCCTTTGCCACCAATTTCAACCCTGAAATCAACATCCGCGAAGTGACCGCCCCGGCGCGCCACTGGCTGAACGGCGAATGGGTGGAAACCCCGGCGATGACGATCCGCCAGAACTTCGAATTCGAAGCGGTCGGACCGAAGAACATGTACCTGATGTACCACGAGGAGCTGGAAAGCCTGGCCCGGTTCATCCCCGAACTGGAACGCGGCCGATTCTGGATGACCTTTGGCGATGCCTATATCCAGCACCTGACCGTGCTGCAGAACGTGGGCATGACCCGGATCGATCCGGTGATGTATCAGGGCAAGGAAATCATCCCGCTCCAGTTCCTCGCTGCCGTGCTGCCCAAACCCGAAACGCTGGGCCCGACCACCACCGGCAAAACCAACATCGGCGATATCGCCACCGGCCAGGCGCTGGACGGCAGCGGCGAAAAGACCTTCTACATCTACAATATCTGCGACCACGAAGACGCATTCCACGAAACCGGCAACCAGGCGATTTCGTACACCACAGGCGTTCCGGCAATGATCGGCGCAGCGCTGGTGATGACAGGCGCTTGGAGCGGCGAGGGCGTGTTCAACATGGAACAGATGGACCCCGATCCGTTCATGGACATGCTGAACCAGCACGGCCTGCCGTGGCACGTGAAGGAACTGGCCGGGCCGGTGGAGTTTTGATGCAGCTTGGAAAGACCCGCATCACAATCCATCGCGGAAACATTACAAAGCTTGAAGTTGATGCGATAGTGAATGCCGCCAACACCTCATTGCTGGGTGGTGGTGGCGTCGATGGTGCGATTCATCGCGCTGCGGGGCCGGACCTTGTTCATGAATGCCGATTACTGGGCGGGTGCAAGCCAGGTCAGGCGAAGCTGACGAAAGGTTATCGCCTGCCCGCTCGGCATATAATTCACACCGTTGGTCCCGTGTGGCGTGGCGGACTAAACGGAGAGGCTGACATCCTCGCAAATTGCTATCGCAACAGCTTGGTCGTAGCGGCGGCTGCAAAGCTGAAGTCAGTCGCTTTTTCAGCCATTTCAACCGGCATCTACGGATATCCGGCGAACGAAGCTGCATTGGTTGCAATCACGACAATATCCGGGTTTCTGGTAAGCAATAACGTGTCGATCGAAGAGATTTTGCTGGTCTGCTTCGATGAAAAGGTTGCGCTGTCCTATACAAACCAATTTCCTGATTTGGAGCACTGAGCATGGAAACCAGAGCCGGCGATCCGGGTGCCTTTGCCCATTTTGACCTGTCGCGCGTCGACAGCCCCAGCTTCGTGGTTGATGCCGCGCGGTTGCGGCAGAATCTGGCGATTCTGGCCGATGTCCGCGACCGGGCGGGGATCAAATTGCTGTCCGCGCTCAAGGCATTTTCGATGTGGTCGACCGCGCCGATCATTGGCGAATACCTTGACGGGGTCTGCACTTCGGGCCTGTGGGAAGCGCGGCTGGCTGGCGAGTTTTACGACGGCGAAATCGCGACCTATTGCGCGGCCTACAAGCCGGAAGATCTGGACGAGATCCTGCAGATTTCGGACCACGTGATCTTCAATTCTCCGCAGCAGATCGTGCGGTGCTCTGCAATCATCGAAGCGGCGCGGGCGCGGGGGGAACGGTTTGACATCGGGCTGCGCGTCAACCCGATGCATGCCGAAGGCGAAGTGCCGCGTTATGATCCCTGCGCGCCGCATTCACGGTTGGGCTTTCCGATCGACCAGCTGACCGATGACCATGTGGCCCTGATCGATGGGATCCACATGCACACCCTGTGCGAGCAGGATTTCGAGCCGCTCCAGCGCACCTGGGACGTGGCATTTGATTACCTTGAACCGTGGTTCGGGCAGTTCAAATGGATCAATCTGGGTGGCGGCCACCACATCACCCGCGCCGATTACCAGCGCGATGAACTGGTCGATTTCCTGCGCGATCTGGCCGAGGACACCGGGGCCGAAGTCTATCTGGAACCGGGTGAGGCGGTGGCGCTCGATGCCGGAATTCTCGTCGGCACCGTGCTCGATATTGGCCACAACGGGATGCCGGTGGCGATCACGGATGTTTCCGCGACCTGCCACATGCCCGACGTGATCGAGGCGCCCTATCGCCCGGCGATGCTGGGTGAACTGCCACCAGTCGATACCGATATCGATGAAGGCGCGGGCGGGGCAGTGCGGCTGGGCGGGCCTTCGTGCCTGGCGGGCGACGTGATCGGCGATTACCGCTTCGCGACCGGACCGCAAGTCGGCCAGCGCTTTGCCTTCCTCGATCAGGCGCACTATTCGATGGTCAAGACCACGACTTTCAACGGGGTGCCGCTCCCTTCGATCTGGTTGTGGGACAGCGAGACTGACAACCTCGAATGTATCAAGCGGTTTGGTTACGAGGACTTCCGTGATCGGCTGAGCTGAGGCATGGTCCTCCCCAAGCAGGGAGAGCCAGATGCCGGACCAGATACTCGACGCCCATACCAGCGATCCGCTCCAGATGGGCTGGATGCAGGGCTTGCCGCCCGCCCCGGACAAGCGGCTCAGCTGGACGCGGGCGGATCACATGCGGTTTCCGACCCACCGCCACGCCTTCTCGCGGATGCGCGAATTCCTGCCCACGGCGCGGGTCGGGCGCGGAGCGGCGGTGTGGCGCTTTCCGGTGGCGCTGCGCGATGATCTTGACGCGGTGCGCTTTACCACGCTGGATGATCGCCGCGAGCTGACCTGGGCGCAGTCCTTGCCCGCCAATTTTACTGACGCGATTGTGGTGCTGCACCGGGGCACGGTGATCTATGAGCGCTATTTCGGCACCACCCGCCGCGACACGCCGCATATCGCCTTTTCGGTGACCAAGAGCTTCGTCGGCACACTGGCCGAGATGCTGATCCACGAAGGGCGGCTCGATCCGCAGGCTCCGATTGCGGACCTGCTGCCCGAACTCAGCGCTAGCGGCTTTGCCGATGCGACCTTGCGGCAAGTGCTGGACATGACCACCGCGCTGGCGTTCAGCGAGGATTACACCGATGCCAGATCCGGGATCGGCGCGTTCTCGATGGCGCTGGGGCTGACCCCGCGCCCGGCGGGCTATGCCGGGGCAGGGGACGTCTATGCCTTCCTCCCCACCATTGCCAAAGCGGGCGAGCACGGCCCGGCGTTCACCTATCGCACCTGCAACACCGAAGTGCTGGGCTGGATCGTCGCCCGGACCGAGGGCAAGCGGCTCGACGCGGTGCTGTCCGAACGGATATGGCAGCCGCTGGGGATGGAACAGGACGCCGATTTCCTGATCGATCCTACCGGCATGCCCTTTGCCGGGGGCGGGCTCAATCCGGTGCTGTGGGATCTCGCCCGGTTTGGCGAGGCGATGCGGCTGGGCGGCGTGGTGAACGGCGCTCAGGTGATCGCCGGCCCGGTGGTCGATTCGATTCGTGCAGGCGGCAGCCGCGATGCTTTTTCCTCGGCCGGTTATGCCTTTTTGCCGGGCAGTTCCTATCGCAGCCAGTGGTGGATGATGCCGGGCAATTCGGGAGCCTTTTCCGCGCGCGGAATCCACGGTCAGGCGATCTATGTAGATCCGGCGGCAGAGCTCGTAATTGCCCGGTTTGGCTCGCATCCGGTGGCTGCCAGCAGCGGCAATGACCCGGTTTCCCTGCCCGCCTTTGCCGCGCTGGCGCAGCATCTGATCCGGGGGTGATTTCCCCCCGCGATGGGGTCCATTTTCACTTGCAGTTAAGGTGCGAATCTCTATAGCGACCCTCCGCTGCCCCATGGGGACTTCCAATAACCGCAAGGCAGCCTCGTCTTCGTGTTACCTGGCCGCAAGGCCTATTGGGGGTCCCTTGAGTTGCACAGCTATCCTGACGCATCGGCAGTAGTTCGCGCCCTTTCGCCCGACGAACCCGTCATTCTCAATCGCCCGCACGCCGCCGCGCGCGCTGCCCGCTTCTTTGTCGAGAAGTTCCCGGGCAAGTCGCTCTATGCGGTAAAGGCCAATCCCTCGCCTGACCTGCTGCAAGTGCTGTGGGCTTCGGGTGTGACTCATTATGATGTCGCCTCGATCGCCGAAGTGCGGCTGGTTCGCGCCACGCTGCCCGAAGCGACGCTGTGCTTCATGCACCCGGTCAAGACCCGCGCCGCAATTGCCGAGGCCTATGCGGTCCACGGCGTGCGCACCTTCAGCCTTGATTGCCGTGAAGAGCTGGACAAGATCGTCACCGCAACAGACGGGGCAGAGGATCTGGCCCTGTGCGTGCGGCTGCGCGTTTCGTCCGACTATTCGGAGCTGAGCCTGGCGTCGAAGTTCGGGGTCGATCTGGCCAATGCTGCGCCCTTGCTGCAAGCGACCCGGCAGGTCGCGGACAGCCTGGGGATATGCTTCCACGTCGGTTCGCAGGCGATGACACCATTTGCCTATGTCCAGGCGATGGAGCGCGTCCGCGCGGCGATTGTCGATGCTTCGGTCACGGTTGACATCATCGATGTCGGCGGGGGCTTTCCCTCGATCTATCCCGGCATGGAACCGCCGCCGCTGGAGGATTATTTCGGCGCGATCTACCGCGCGGCGGAATCGCTGCCGGTGTCCTATTCGTCCGAACTGTGGTGCGAACCCGGCCGGGCGCTGTGCGCGGAATACAATTCGATGGTCGTGCGGGTCGAACGCCGCCGCGGGAATGAGCTGTACATCAACGACGGCGCTTACGGCGCGCTCTATGATGCCGCGCATGTCGGCTGGCGGTTCCCGGTGCGGTGCCTTGGTGATGAGCGGGACAGCGCGCTGGAATCGTTCGCCTTCTATGGCCCGACCTGCGACGATGCCGACTATATGGAAGGCCCCTTCATGCTGCCCGCCGATGTGCAGCCGGGCGACTATATCGAAGTCGGCATGCTGGGTGCCTATGGCGCGGCAATGAAAACCGCGTTCAACGGCTTTGGCCAGGCCCACGCGCTGGAAACCAGCGACGAACCGATGGCCAGCCAATACCGCGGCGACCGGCGCGATCCGCGCCACAGTGACAATGTGGTGTCACTGCGCTGAAGCGGCTGGAATTACGACTGGCGTGACCGGGCAAATGCGCCCCGGTCACCCAGACGGCCGTGCCCCCGCCAGCATCGCGATGGCCAGTTCGGTGCGGTTGCTGACACCCAGCTTTTCGTAAATGCGGTGCAGGTAGACCTTGATCGAACCTTCGGTCATGCCAACCTGCCCGGCGATCTCGCGGTTGCGCAGGCCGACCATTACCCCTTCGGCAATCTGCAGTTCGCGCGGGGTAAGTTCGGAATAAGGCGATGGGGCCGGGCTTGATCCTGCCAGGGCGCGCGCGCGTTCGGTGGTGGCAGGATCGATGAATTGAGCTCCGGCCAGCACCGCAGCAATTGCCTCGGCCAGAGTGGCTTCGGCCCCGGCCTTGAACACGATGCCGTTGACCCCGGCTGCCATTGCCGCCAGCAGCAGATTGTCCTCCACTTCGGCTGCGAGCAGGATCACCGGGCGATGATCGCCTGCGCCGCGCAGCGCCTCCAGCACTGCCACCCCGCCGCGTCCGGGCATGCGCACGTCAAGGATCACAAGGTCGGGATCTTCGCGGGCGATGGCGGCCAGTGCGCTGTCACCATCCACAACAGAAGCGACCACTTCCATGCCGATCGCGCCCAATACGGCTTCCACGCCGGTGCGCACAAACGGGTGATCGTCTGCCAGTACGATTCGGGTCACAGCCGGTCACCGGCAGGCAGAGTGACAGTCACCACAGTGTCCCCCGGGTTTGAACGCACCTCCAGCTGGGCCTGCATTGCGGCTGCCCGCTCTGCAATCGAGCGCGGCTGGAGCACCTGGCCTGCCGGAAAACCCAGGCCATTGTCGGCAATTTCCAGCACTGGCTTGCCGCCGGTTTCGCTCAGGCGCACGGTAACGGCATTGGCCTGGCCATGGCGAACCGCATTGGCAACGGCTTCGCGGGTGATTTGCAAGCAGTGAAACTGCCGGGCCGCAGCCATCGGGCAAGGACCGGAACCGGCCTCAAGTCTGGCGGAAATGCCCCACTGTTCACCCAGCCCGGGCAGCATTCCGGCGAGTGCGGCCACCAGATCAACCTGACTGCGCGGTGCATCGGCCTGGCGCAGGCTGTCAATCATCTGACGCAGCTGAAGCTGTTCATCCCGCAGGTTGGCGGCAAGGGCGTCGATCGCCGCCAGCGGCACTTCACCCCCGGCCACCTGTTTGCGCAAAGCCGCCAACCGAAATCCGGTACCGGCCAGCGACTGGGCCACGCTGTCATGCAGATCGCGGGCAAGATCGGTGCGGATCCTGGCTGCGGCAGCGGCGCGGGCATCCTGCAAGGCTTTGGCGCGATCCAGCATTCGTCCGGTTTCGGCGGCAATCGCCTGGCCCAGCGCAAGGTCATCCTGAGACAGACCGGGAATCCCCACCAGCACCAGTGCGCCGTCACCCTCTGCCCCCCGGATCGGCAGACACAGGCCCTCGCTTAGCCGGAACCTGGTGGCCCAGGCCGGAAGCCGGACAGCCCCGCTGGCTCGCAGCTGTCCGCTCTCTCGCCATTCCAGCGCCCGCTGGCGAGTGAGGTCGAACAGGGCAGGGGGAAGGGGTGCCAGCAGGCGCTCGTCATCCGGTGGCAGCAGTTCGTGACCGTTGCCAAGGATCCCGGCGCTATGCAGCACCGCCCAGGGTTCTTCATCGCTTTGCCACACCAGCGCGCCGCCGCTGGCGCTGGCGCTGGCCATGGCCCAATGCAGGGCATTGCCAGGCGCGAGTTCGGCTGAACCGGCATCGGGCAGATCGGCCACGTCAACCACCACGCCGCCCCGCCGCACCGCCAGCCAGACCACCATCAGCGATACTGCCGCCATATAGGAAGCCCGCCGGATCAGCTTCTGGTATTCCACCGCCAGCCCGCCAAGATCGAGCAGCCAGGTGATCAGGATAAAGCCCAGGCACAGCGCCACGGCGGCAGCAAGCGCGGCCAGCCAGCTCCAGCGCAGCACCGCCGCAAGCATCAGAAAGGCGAAGAACCCGAAATAGGGGCTGAAGAATTCACCCTCGGCGTTTTGGGTAAACAGGATCGCGGACAGAAAGGCCGCACAATCCAGCAGGAAAGCGGGGCGCGACAGTGTGAAGTCCAGCCACCAGTCGCTCCACGCCGCGCGCAGCAGGAAGACGGAAAAGCCGAGATAGGCAGACAACAGGCCATAGCCGATCGGGCTTGGCCAGGCCGGTTGATCGGGCGCGATCCAGACCCACAGCGCGAACATCGCCGCCAGGGCCGCCCGTGCGACCGCGATAACGCGGTTGCTGCGATGAGAAAGCAGCGCCCGCCTGTTCCCCGGTTGGCTAATGACCGGCATGGCGGGCTGGTATCGGTCTGGGCAGGTCAGGCAGGCAAGCTCCGGGAACGGACGATCCGTTCCCGGAGCGCCAGATCACTTCACCACCACTTCAACCCGGCGCGCTGCATCCTGGGCAACGGCGGTGTCGGTGGTGTTTTCCGGTTTGACCAGCACGGCAGCGGCTTGCGGGATCCCGGCCGCAACCAGTGCGGCCTGGACAGCCTGAGCGCGATTCTTGGACAGTTCGGCATTGGCGGCAGCATTACCGCTGGCGTCGTTGTAGCCCGAAATCGCCAGACTGGTCCCGGCATTGGCATCGAGCCAGGCCTTGAGCCCGCCTGCAGTTGCGGTGAAATCAGGGACAACATCGGTCTTGCCGGTGTCGAAATAGACTTTCACCACCGGCTTGCCATCGCGCAGTTCGCTGGTCACCCCGGCGCCGGTCGGGATCGTCACGCTGCCTTCTGCCGGGGCGGCAGTCAGATCAACCGATCCTGCAGCGGTGGCCGCGCTTGCCGCGGCCACACTGGCATCAGCGGCAGGCGCTGTGGCCTGATCCTGTCCGGGGCCGCGGAAGAACAGCCACCAGATCAGGAAAGCAGCCAGCAGCGCCAGAAGCAGCAGCCACAGCCAGCCAAGGCCCGAATCGTCGTCATCACCGCCGGTCAGCCCGCTCGCCACCGCGCCCAGCTTGTCCGCCGCGCCCGATGCCATGCCGGCCGCACCCGCGACCGCCGCTGCACCGGCACCCGCCACTGCTGCTGCGCCTGCGCTGACGGCTTCGACCGTGTTTTCGGCGGCAGAGCCAACCGCGCCAGCAGCCTTGCCCGCCAGATCGGCCGCACCGCTGACCGCAGCACCGGCTGCATCGCTTGCCGCACCGGCGGCGCTGGCTGCCTTGTCACCCAGATTGGCCGCCAACATGGCCGCGCCGCCCGCCGCCGCCGTGGCAGCGCCAGCGGCCTTGGCAGTCACGCTCTTCGATTTGGCGGGAGCGGCTGGCTTTGCCGCCTTGGCAGCGGGAGCAGCCTTTGCCGCAGGTTTTGCCGCCTTTGCAGCAGGAGCAGCCTTGGCAGCCGGAGCAGCCTTGGCCGCTTTCGCCGCCTTGGGGGCAGCATCCGCAGCCTTGGCCGGTTTGGCGGCAGCAGCGGTCTTGGCAGGAGCCTTTGCAGCCGGCTTGGCCGCTGCGCTATCGGCCTTCTTGGCCGCAGGTTTGCTGGCCTTGGTTGCAGCAGCAGCCCCGACCAACGCCGCAGCGGCCCCGGCAGCGGCCTTGCCCTTGGTGGCAGGCTTGTCCTTGGCCGCTGGCTTGTCCTTCGCGGCAGGCTTGTCCTTCGCGGCAGGCTTGTCCTTGGCTTTGGTTGCAGCCTTTTCAGCGGTCTTTTTGGCGAACAGGCCCAGCTTGCCGTGCGCATCGGCCAGCAGGTAATAGACCGTGACACGGTTCTTGGTGCGATCCGCCTTCATCTGTTCACCAACCTTGGCGATCGAGGCGTCCAGTGCATCGTCCGCCAGGGTCAGGCCCAGCTTCTTCTTGAGGAAATTGTTGCGAACCCGGGCCAGTTCGGTGGGATCAGAAAAAGCAACCAGCGATGAATCGACGTTGCGCAGCGCAATCCCGCAATAGCGCACGATGCCTGCAATCACGCCATCATCGGCGTTTGCAGCGTATTTCTTGACGTCTTTTGCCCAATCCGTAGCCATGACCAACTCCCTGCGACCGGCGCAGCCCAGGCTGCGCGAAAACGGTTACGTGCGGATTGCACGATGCGGGGATAGGTATCGAAAAATTCGCCTGCGTCTATGGGGAATTGCGCGCTGGCCCGGCCTTTTCAGACTCAGGCCGCCCGGCGCAGTTCCAGTTCCATCCGTTCCCAGATTTCGACCAGCGCCTTGGTCAGATCGATCATCATCGGCTGAGTGTGGGCCGGACCCGGGGTAAAGCGCAACCGCTCGGTCCCGCGCGGGACGGTGGGATAGTTGATCGGCTGCACATAGACGCCGTATTCGGCCAGCAGAATGTCGCTGATCTTCTTGGCCTTGACCGGATCGCCCACCATCAGCGGAACGATATGCGTGGTCGATTCCATTACCGGCAGCCCGGCATCGCGCAGTTGCTGCTTGAGGAACGCGGCGGCGGCCTGCTGGCCCTCGCGCTCAACCGATGAGCTCTTGAGGTGGCGGACCGATGCCAGCACGCCTGCCACCAGCACCGGCGAGAGGCTGGTGGTGAAGATGAAGCCCGGCGCATAGGAACGGATCACGTCGATGATCCGGCTGTCGGCCGCGATATAGCCGCCCATCACGCCGAACGCCTTGCCCAGCGTGCCTTCGATAATGTCAATCCGGTGCGCGGCTTCATCACGATCGGTGATCCCGCCGCCGCGCGGGCCATACATGCCCACGGCGTGAACCTCGTCGATATAGGTCAGCGCGTTGTACTTTTCCGCAAGGTCGCAGATCGCGTGGATCGGGGCGACATCGCCTTCCATCGAATAGACCGATTCGAAAGCGATCAGCTTGGGCAGGGCGGGATCTTCGGCGGCCAGCAGTTCTTCAAGGTGGGCCAGATCATTGTGCCGCCATACCCGCTTTTCAGCACCGGAATTGCGGATGCCCGCGATCATGCTGGCATGGTTGAGTTCATCCGAAAAGATCACGCAGCCGGGCAGGATCTTGGCAATGGTCGAAAGCGTCGCATCGTTCGAGACATAGCCCGAGGTGAACAGCAGCGCCGCATCCTTGCCGTGCAGGTCCGCCAATTCGCGTTCCAGATCGACGTGATAATGCGTGTTTCCGCCAATATTGCGCGTGCCGCCGCTGCCCGCGCCGACATCGTTCAGCGCTTCTTCCATCGCTGCGATGACTTTGGGGTGCTGGCCCATCGCCAGGTAATCGTTGGAGCACCAGACCGTGATGTCCTTGGGCCCGTTGTGCCCTGCAAAGCAGCGCGCGTTGGGATAGGCACCCTTGTTGCGCAGGATGTCGATGAACACCCGGTAGCGACCTTCGGCGTGCAGACGTTCGATGGCTTGGTCGAAAATATGCTCGTAGTTCACAGGCAACTAGCCCTCCAATGCGGGGGCGGCGATAACGTCGTCCCGGCTGCCGATGCGGCCCTTACTCCACAACGCTCTAGTGTTGCAATTCGAAACGGAATTGATTTCGCGCAATCGGGGCATGGCCCAGCATCGGATAAAGCGAAGTAATGTCATGACCGGGCACCACGTGCAGCCCGGGGGCCTCTTGCTTCAACTGGCGAATCGTCTTGAGCCAGGCATAGACTTCGGCCCGGTTTTCGGGGGCCATGAACTGGGTGACCAGGTGCGAGCGTGCCCGCAGGTCTTGCCAGGAGTGGCGCAAGGTGGCGATATCGCCAGTGAACAGCACTTCCTGACCATCGGCCATGCGGACATAGATCAATTGCGATCCGGGGGTGTGGCTGGCCGGGGCGGGAATCACGACCACGCCCGGCGCAACGGCCTGGGGCGCTGCGGCGGACAGGTTCGCTACCGGAGCCGCGCCCGCCTGCCAGGGCAGCTTGGCGGCAAGCTCGGCCTGCGGCAGCTGTCCGGGATTGAGCCGGGCGCCGGCCGGCAGCCCCCCGGCCATGCGCAGCGCCGCGCCCTGATGATCGGGGTGTTCGTGGGTAAACAGCACCAGCTTCGCCGAGCGCAGCGCGCGTTCGATCCGGGCCTGCCCTTCCGGGTTGATCTTGGTCATGCCCATGGCGGTGGCATCCTGTGCGGCGATGCCCGAATCGATCACCACCGATGACCCGTCTGCAGCATGGAGCTGCCAGGCCAGCACGGCGATCGGTTCCCGCTTCAGACCGGCCCCGGCAGCAAACAGGTTGCGCGGCAAGCTGCGATAGGCCGCCACTTCGCCGTCCATCACCCCCGGGCGCGGCCCCGGCATGGCATCGGCCAGCGCGCGCAGATCTGCGATGCGGATCGGCTTGGCTGGTCCGCTGCCCGGCCGGTTATCCAGCAGCAGCCAATAATACGGCACCGCGATCAGCAGGAACAACACCAGCAGGATCACATTCAACCGCCGCATCACAGCACTCCTATCCGGTCCAGCCTATAACGGCGCAGCGCCGGGGCCAGGGCAGGCAATTCTGCACCGTCACGTGTGAACAAGGCAAGGTCCGGTTCGCGCCGCTGCACCGGCTGCCCATCAAGCAAGTGCGCCACCCGCCGCGCGATCCCTTGCGCCCCGTGGACGAAGCGGACCGTCGGGCCAAAGGCAGCGGTCAGTTCCTCTTCCACCAGCGGAAAGTGGGTGCAGGCCAGCACCACCATATCGATTTCGGCACCGCCCGGCTGATCCCGCAGCGATGCGGCGGCGCGGTGATAGACGGCCGGATCAACCGCTTCGCCGCGCAGCTTCGCTTCGGCCGCACCGACCAGTTCCGGCGCGGCGGCGCGCAGCAGTCGCTTGCCCTGGGCGAATTCCGCCTCAAGCCGGTCAACATAGCCCTGCCGGATCGTTGCCGCAGTGCCCAGCAGCCCGATCGTGCCGCTTTGGCTCTGCTCCGCTGCGGGCTTGATCGCCGGGACCGTGCCGACGATCGGCACGTTCAGCACATCGCGGACCATGGCCAGCGCAATCGTTGAAGCGGTGTTGCAAGCGATGCAGATCAGGCGCGGATGATAGCGTTCGGCCAGTCGCCCCAACAGGCCACATACCCGCGCGGCCACTTCCGCTTCCGTCTTGGTGCCATAGGGCAGCCCGGCATTGTCCGCACAATAGATCACGGGCACGTCCGGGCACGACCGGCGCACCTCGGCCAGCACCGAAAGCCCTCCGACCCCCGAATCAAACATGATCAGCGGCGCATGCGCATCCATTTCCGGTGCATTCCTCCCTCTCGCCCTTGCGGGGTGCGGGCCCTTGTAGCTACGAGTGCGGGGGAAAGGGAAGGGACGGGATGGACAACTTCACTGCGCTGGCCTTGGGCTATCTGCTGGGATCGGTGCCGTTCGGCCTGATCCTGACCCGGCTGTTCGATGCCGGGGACCTGCGCCAGATCGGGTCTGGCAATATCGGCGCCACCAATGTGCTGCGCACCGGGCGCAAGGGGCTGGCCGCGGGCACGCTGCTGCTCGATGCGGGCAAAGGGTTCCTCGCGATCTGGCTGGCCTGGCGCTGGTTTCCAGTGGGTGCGCCGCTGGCTGCGCTGGGGGCGGTGCTCGGTCACTGCTTTCCGGTGTGGCTGGGGTTCAAGGGGGGCAAGGGCGTGGCAACCACGCTCGGCGTCGCGTTCGGCCTCGCCTGGCCGATCGGGCTGGCCTATGCGCTGACCTGGCTGGTGATGCTGGCGCTGACCCGGATTTCCTCGCTTTCGGGCATGACTGCCGCACTTGCCGCGCCGCTTGCCGCCGCGGTGCTGGGGCGGGCGGATCTGGTGCCGGTGCTGCTGGCTATCGCCGCACTGGTGATCGTGCTGCACCGCGCCAACATCGCCCGGCTGCGCGCCGGAACCGAACCGCGCGTGGGGCAAAAGGGGTAGGGCCATGACCGCGCTGTCGCAGGAGGAAGCCTTTGCGCGAATCCGCCTGCTGCGTTCACCCAATGTCGGCCCGGTCAGCTACCGGCAATTGCTGCGCCGGTTCGGCACGGCTGTTCTCGCGCTTGAAGCATTGCCCGATCTCGCCGGGCGGGGCGGCGCACCCTATCGCCCGGCTGCGGAGCAGCGCGTAGCGGATGAAATCGCCCGGGTCCGGCAGACCGGCGCGCGCTATCTATTCCACGATTCACCAGACTATCCCGCCCTGCTGGCCGAACTGGACAGCGCCCCGCCGATCCTGACTGCGCGCGGCGATGCTGCTTTGGCGGCGCGGCCCTGTGTGGCGATCGTCGGCGCGCGCAATGCTTCGGCAGCGGCGGTCAAGCTGGCGCGGCAGTTTGCGGGCGAATTGGCAGAAGCCGGCTTTGTCATCGCATCGGGGCTGGCGCGCGGGATCGATGGCGCGGCGCATCAGGCCAGCCTGGCGGGCGGGACGATCGGCGTGATCGCCAGCGGGATCGACGTGGCCTATCCCCCGGAACACGCCGACTTGCAGGAAGCCATCGCTACGCAAGGCCTGCTGCTGGCCGAACAGCCGGTGGGGACCGAGCCGCTGGCGCGGCACTTCCCCTCGCGCAACCGGATCATCGCCGGGCTGGCCGCCGGAACCCTGGTGGTCGAAGCCGCGCCCAAAAGCGGATCGCTGATCACCGCACGGCTTGCGGCAGAGGCTGGGCGTGAAGTGATGGCCATTCCCGGATCCCCACTCGATAGCCGCGCCCAGGGCTGCAACCAGTTGATCCGCGACGGCGCGGTGCTGGTGCAATGCGCGGCGGATGTTGTGGAGCTGCTGTCCGGCTTTGACGGTACGCCGCGCTCCACCTTTCGCGACAGTGCGCCGCTCCAGTCCTATGTGGCAGAGGAACTGGGCGACGAACCGGCCGACATTGCGGCCTTACTTACCGTCGCCCCGGTCGCGGTCGATGAACTGATCCGGCAAAGCGGCGCGGCCCCTGCGGCGGTGCAACTGGCGCTGCTGGAACTGGAACTGGCGGGTCAGCTCGTCCGTCATGCGGGCGGGCGGGTCAGCCGGGCTGGTTAGATTGATGGGAGAAGCAAGGATGGACAAGTTTCCCGCACGGATGTTCCGCTGGGCCGCGATCTATGGCGTGATCGTGCTGCTGCCGCTGTACTTCACGCCGCTGCCGCCGCTCGGGGCCGAAACCTTTCTGGGCTTTGTCGGTCTGGCGCTGGTGTTCCAGTCGGTGTTCTGGATCATCGGCAGCGATCCGGTGAAGTACCGCGCGCTGATGTTACCGGCTGTGGCTGAAAAGTTGGTGTTCGGCCTGCCCGCGCTCATGCTCTATGCCCGGGGTTATCCCGTTCCGCCGCCGGTTGCCGTGTTCGCGGCAATCGACGTGGCGCTGGGAATCGGGTTCTATCTCGCCTGGCGGCGCACCCCCTCTTGACGGGACCGCATCCGGGCTTCCACCCTCGCGCGTACACATACACGTGAGGAACCGCGCAAGCCATCATGCAACTTGTCATCGTAGAATCCCCCGCCAAGGCCAAGACCATCGAGAAGTATCTGGGCAAGGACTACAAGGTTCTCGCCAGCTATGGCCACGTCCGCGATCTGCCGCCCAAGGACGGTTCGGTCCGCCCCGACGAAGGCTTTGCGATGGACTGGGAGCTGTATGGCGACAAGGCGCGGCAGGTGAAGGCGATCACCGATGCCGCCAAGGGCGCCGACCGCCTGATCCTTGCCACCGACCCTGACCGCGAGGGCGAGGCGATCAGCTGGCACGTGCGCGAGCTTCTGGCCAAGAAAAAGGCGCTACCCAAGGAGGTGGAGCGGGTCACCTTCAACGCGATCACCAAGGACGTGATCCTGGCCGCGATGAAACAGCCGCGCGAGCTGGATCAGGACCTGATCGACGCCTACCTCGCCCGCCGCGCGCTCGATTACCTGTTCGGCTTCACGCTTTCGCCGGTGCTGTGGCGCAAGTTGCCCGGGGCGAAGAGCGCGGGCCGGGTCCAGTCGGTCGCGCTGCGGCTGATCGTTGAGCGCGAGCGCGAGATCGAGGCGTTCCGGCCGCAGGAATACTGGTCGGTGATCGCCAGCCTCGAACATCTCGGCACGCAGTTCGCGGCGCGGCTGGTCAAGTTCGACGGCGAAAAGCTCGACAAGCTGACGCTGGGGGACGCGGGCAGCGCGGCGCGGGCCAAGGCCGTGGTCGAGGCGGGGAGCTTCCGGGTCGAGGAGGTCGATGTCCGCCCCACCCGGCGCAATCCCTGGCCGCCGTTCACCACCAGTACCTTGCAGATGGAAGCCGCGCGCAAGCTGGGCTTTTCCGCCAGCCACACCATGCGCGTGGCGCAGAACCTGTATGAAGCCGGCGCGATCACCTATATGCGGACCGACGGAGTCCAGATGGACTCCAGCGCGATTTCCGCAGCGCGCAAGGCGATCAGCGATCGTTACAACAACGGCCACTATCTGCCGGAAAAGCCCCGGCATTACGAAACCAAGGCCAAGAACGCCCAGGAAGCGCACGAGGCGATCCGGCCGACCGATTTCGGCAAGGACCACTATGGCAGCGGCGACGAAGCGCGGCTTTACGAACTGATCTGGAAGCGCGCGATCGCCAGCCAGATGGCCTCCGCAGCAATCGAGCGCACCAGCGTCACCCTGCGCGACGGCACCGGCAAGCATGAACTGCGCGCCACCGGGCAGGTGATCAAGTTCCCCGGCTTCCTCGCGGTTTACGACGAAACGCTCGACCAGAAACCGGGCGATGACGAGGACGAGAGCGGCATGCTGCCGGTGCTTAACACCGGCGACACCCCGGCCAAGCGCGGGGTCGATGCCAGCCAGCACTTCACCCAGCCGCCGCCGCGCTACAGCGAGGCGACGCTGGTCAAGCGGCTGGAAGAACTCGGCATCGGCCGCCCCTCGACCTACGCCGCGACGATCCAGGTGCTGAAGGACCGCAATTACGTACGGACCGAGAAAAACCGTTTCTTCGCAGAGGAATCGGGCCGCCTGCTGACCGCGTTCCTCGAACGGTTTTTCGAACGCTATGTCGCCTATCAGTTCACCGCCGGGATGGAGGACGAACTGGACGAAGTGTCCGGTGGCCGCGCCGGGTGGAAGCCCTTGCTCGAAGCCTTCTGGAAGGACTTCAAGCCCAAGAGCGACGAAGTGATGGAGAAGAAGCCCTCGGAAGTGACCGAGGCGCTGGATGAATTCCTCTCCGATTACCTGTTCCCGCCGAGCGAGGACGGCAAGGATCCGCGCAAATGCCCGAAATGCGAGGCCGGACGGCTGTCCTTGCGCGGGGGCAAGTACGGGGCCTTCGTGGCCTGCTCGAACTATCCCGAGTGCAAATTCACCCGTAAATTCGCCCAGCCTGGCGGCGCGGATGGGGGCGAGGACGGGGAACTGGGCAACCATCCCGAAACCGGCCTGCCGATCACCCGCAAGGTCGGGCGGTTCGGCCCCTACCTCGAAATGGGCAGCGGCAAGGATGCCAAGCGCGGCAACATCCCCAAGGATGTCGGCGAACTGACGCTTGACTGGGCGGTCAAGCTGATCGATCTGCCACGCGTGCTGGGCAATCACCCCGAAACCGGGGAGCCGATTGTTGCGAGCATCGGGAAGTACGGGCCTTATCTGCTGCATGACGGCAAATACGCCAAGCTGCGCGGCACCGCCGAGGTGTTCGAAGTGGGCATGAATGCGGCCGTGGTGCGCCTGGCCGAAGCGGCCGCTGGCGGGGGCAGGGGCACCCGCACCGCCGCCGAACCGCTCAAGACCTTTGGCCCGCACCCCGAAAGCGGCGGGGAAATGAAGCTGATGGCGGGGCGTTATGGACCCTACGTCACCGACGGCACCACCAACGCCACCCTGCCTCGCGACAAGCAGCCCGAGGCTTTGACCGCCGAAGAAGCGATCGTGCTGATCACCGAAAAGGCCGCCAAGGGCCCAGCCAAGAAGGGCGGGCGCAAGAAGGCTCCGGCCAAGAAGGCCGCGCCGAAGAAGAAAGCGGCGGCGAAGAAGTAATGGCTGAACAGTTCACCAAGCACCGTCAACCGTGGAAGGCCGATGAAGTGGCCAAATTGCGGGTGCTGGCGGGCAAGGGCAAGGGCCTGAAAGAGATCGCCAAAGCGTTAAATCGCAGTGAGGAATCGACCAAGGAGCGGGCCAAGATCGACGGGATCGGGATCGCCAAATTGCGGTGACATGCCGCCGGACAAGGTGACAACAAGGTTACACTGCGTCCGGGCAGAATATGCCGTTAGTTCAATTGGTTACGTGAAATAAAGTGACACGTGGCCTGATTCCGGAAAAATATTCCGGAACCGGGGATTTCGCGGGGTCTCAACGATGTCAAAGAACCTGTACGGCATGACAGATTCGAGGCTTGTAGGAAAGTTTTGCGTGGTGGGTTGAGGTGGTGAGGGGGGGTGCTGTTTCGCAGGCGTCCAAAACCCCTCCGTCTCGTCCTGCGGACGATCCACCTCCCCATTTGTGGCATTCGCCAAAAATGGGGAGGATCTATGCCCGCCGCAACGATCCTTCCCATTTTCACGTAGTGCAAATGGGGAGGTGGCAGCCCGAAGGGCTGACGGAGGGGTCCTTCTTCTTCCTTACCCCAACGTCGCAAACCAGATCACATGCTTCGGCCCCTTGCCGTTGCTGCGCGCCCGGACGGTCACTTCGTCCACGGCAAAGCCGCTTTTGGCCAGCCGCCGCGCGAAGACTTCGTCCTTGGCGGCGGACCAGATCGCCAGCACCCCGCCGGGGCGCAAGGCGGCCTGGGCGGCGCGCAGGCCGCGGGGGGAGTAGAGGCCGTCGTTGGCGGGGCGGGTCAGGCCATCGGGGCCGTTATCGACATCAAGCAGGATCGCGTCGAACCCGCCCGGTTCCTCGGCAATTTCGTCGATCACGTCGCCGTAACGCAGCTCCACGCGCGGATCATCAAGGCACCCGGCTTCCATGTGCGGCATATATTCCCGCGCCCAGAAGATGATTTCGGGCACCAGTTCCGCTACCACCACTTCGGCATCGGCCCCCAGCCGGGCCAGCGCGGCGCGCAAGGTAAAGCCCATACCATAGCCGCCGATCAGCAGCCGCAGACCTTTGCGCTGCCCCAGCCGGTCAAGCGTCTGTTCGGCCAGCGCAATTTCAGAGCCGCTCATCCGGCTGCTCATCAATTCATTGCCGCCCAGCACGATCATGAAATCGCGGTCATGCCGGAACAACCGCAATTCGCCGCCGCCGGGGATCTGGGCCGATCCGAGGAGTTCGCGCTGGATCATCGACCGGCCCCTTGCAGCAGTTTCTCCAAGGCATCTGCAATCGCGGCATGCGCGGCCGCGTTGGGATGCCATGGTGTGTTCGCATCAGGCCCCAGCGGTTTGGGGCCAGCGCTCCATGGCACCGCCGCACAGGGACTGTGATCGCGCGAAAGTTCGTCGGTATCGAGTACCTGTGCCCCCGTTTCGGCGGCGACACGGCGGGTGATGGTTGCCAGGCTTTCCCCCATGCTCCGGGTCAGCAATGCGCCTTCGGGTGACAGGTTAAGTGCCGGGCATGGAGCATCCGGAACCAGTTTGACGTATTGGACGAACACCAGCCTGGCTTTGGGTGCCTGGGCGTGAACCTTGCGCGAAATTGCCCGCAGGTTGCTTTCCAGCCGGGCATAGTCCTGCACTGTTGGCGGTTTCAAAGCCGGGCAGGGGTAAGTCTTGCCGTTATAGGTCAGGCCTTCGGAAGCATTGCAACTGGCCCCGCCAAGGTTCTGCATATAGCCCAGATCGTTCCCGCCAATCGTGATGGTTACCAGCCGGGTTGCGGCGTTGACCGCGGCGATCTGGGGGGCAAGTTCGTTCCACGGCCCCAACACATGGGCCGTCGTCGCTCCTCCGCAGGTTTGATCGTCGAGTTGCAGGCCAAGCCTTCCGGCAAGCAGCGTGGCGTAGTTTTTCGGGCTGCGGCCGCAGCGCTGCGGAGTGTCCGGCTTGATCCCGCCAATCGCTGTGCCAGCCGCATAGGATGACCCCAGCGCGACATAGCGCCCGCCAGAGGGAAGGCTGGTCACATGGGCGCATCCCGCCAATATGGCCAGAAACAGGCCTGCCGCTGCCAGCCTCATTTGACCCAATCCAGCCCGATTTCCTCGTAGATTTCCTTGTTGCTGTCGGCCCAGCCTTCCTCAACCTTGACGTGCAGGAACAAGTGGACCTTGCAGCCCAGCAATTCCGTCAGTTCCTTGCGCGCGGCTTCACCGATGGCTTTCAGCTTGCTGCCGCCCTTGCCCAGCACGATGCCCTTCTGGCTGTCGCGCGCGATCACGATCTGCTGGTGGATTTCAACCGAGCCGTCCTTGCGCGGGGTATAGCTTTCGGGCCGCACCGCGCTGTCATAGGGCAGTTCGTCGTGGAGCTGGCGGTAGAGCTGTTCGCGGGTGATTTCGCAGGCCAGCAAACGCTCGCTGGCGTCGGAAACCTGATCCTCGGGATAGTGCCAGTGGCCTTCGGGCATCAGCGCAGCGAGCCGGGTCTTGAGTTCGCCCACCCCGTCGCCGGTCAGGGCAGAGATGAAGAACACCTCGTCGAACTGGCCGTCCCCGGCAAGCGCCTGCGCCGCGATCAGCATCGGTTCCTTGGCCACTTCATCGACTTTGTTGAGCACCAGGATCTTGCGTTCCTTGCGATCAGCCAGGCTGGTCAGGATCGGTTCAAGGTATTCAAGCTTCTTCTTGCGGCCATCGACCACCAGCAGGATCGCATCAGCTTCCTGCGCGCCTTCCCAGGCGGCGGAAACCATCGCGCGGTCAAGCCTGCGTTTGGGTTCGAACAGGCCGGGGGTGTCGGCCAGGATGATCTGGGTCTCCCCTTCCAGCGCGATCCCCATCAGCCGCGCGCGGGTGGTCTGCGCCTTGGCCGAAACGATCGCCACTTTCTGCCCGACCAGCGCATTGACCAGGGTACTCTTGCCCGCATTGGGCGCGCCGAGCACGGCGATGAGGCCGCAATGTTGGGTCATGAAATTCGGCTCCGTCGTGCGGGGGCTTCGTCAAGCTCAGCCTGAGCGGGGATGGGGAATTGGATGAAGCACATTGCCCGTTCGGCCTGCGCTTGTCGAAGGCCCTGCGCCAGCATCACCCAAACCTCTGCATGAAGAGTTCTGCTGCCATGGTCTCGGCCTCGCGCATCGACGTGCCGGTGGCTTCGACTTCGCCAACACCCTTGACGCTGACTTCGACGAGGAAGCGGGCGGCATGGTCTGGCCCGCTGCGTTCGATCAAACGGTATTCGGGGACCTTGCGGCGGTTGCCGGCGGCCCATTCCTGCAGCGCGCTTTTGGGGTGCTTGGCCTGACCGGTCTTGCCGCCGACCTGATCGGCCCACAATTCGCGCACCATGTCGCGGGTGGCTTCAAAGCCATGAGTAACAAAACTTGCGCCGATCAGGGCTTCCATCACGTCGCCCAGGATATTGTCGCTGTCCTGCCCGCCATCGTCACGCGCCTGCTTGCCCAGCTGCATGTGTGCGCCAAGCCCGATGGAACGGGCGACCGTAGCGCAAGTGGTGCGGCTGACCAGCGCGTTGAGCCGCTGCGAAAGACGGCCTTCATTGCCCTGTTCCAAGGCATAGAGCCAATCGGCGATCACCATGCCCAGCACCCGGTCCCCCAGGAATTCCAGCCGCTGATAATCCCGCGGTGCGCCGGTGCTGCCATGGGTCAGGGCTTCCACCCACAGCGCTTCATCGATCGGCGGGCGTCCGGCGATACGGCTCAGGAAGGCGTGGGTTTCGGGGTTCAGCACGGGATCAGAAGGTCCCTCCCAACCGGCTCCAGCGCGCGGCGGAGAACCAGGTCCACGGCTTGAGCCATTCGGCGCTGCCATCGGTGGACCACCACATCACCGTCGCACGGCCGACCAGATTGTCCATCGGCACCAGCCCGATCCCGCGGCCCGGTTCGGCGGGGAAGCGGCTGTCTTCGGAATTGTCGCGGTTGTCGCCCATCAGGAACAGCGTGCCTTCGGGCACCAGTTTCGGCGGGTAATCATCCTGCGGGCGCGGACCCAGATCGAGCACTTCATAAGTGCGGCCGCCGGGCAGCGTTTCCTGATAACGCGGATAGATGCACACGTCCGTGCCATCTGACTGCTTCGAGGCGAATTGCGGGGAAGTGCAAGGATCACGGTTGTCCCGCTTGGCGGCGTCGATCATGTTCTGCGTCACCGGCAACACGAAATCGGCGATCCGCTGCTTGGGGATGGGGGTGCCATTCAGCACTACCTGGCCGGCCCGCATTTCCACGGTATCACCCGGCAGGCCGACAACCCGCTTGATATATTCCACATCGTTGAGCGGCGGCTGCTTGAAAATCACCACATCGCCGCGTTCCGGCGTGCGGGCGAAAATGCGGTGTTCGGGCAGCAAGGGCGCCGACCAGGGCAGCGAATAATGTGAATAGCCATAGGCCCACTTCGCCGCGACCAGATAGTCCCCGTTGAGCAGCCGGGGCAGCATCGATTCGCTGGGGATGTTGAACGGCGAAAAGATGAAACTGCGGAAAACCGCCACCATCACTACCAGCTTGAGCAGGAAGACGGGAAAACTGTCTTCCTTCTTCACCGGCTTGGCTGGGGTCGTTTCGGGGGCAGGG
>NZ_MWLM01000056.1 GCF_002198665.1 Novosphingobium sp. B 225
GGTGGGGGTGGGGGGTCCCCCGCTGGCGTCGAACCCCCATCCCAACCCTTCCCCAACGGGGAAGGGCTTTGGTGGTGCAGATTTACCGCACGCCGCTCAGTCTGTTTCCGCGGGAGTGGAACAGACTCTTGGGCAAGTCGCGCTGCAATAATTCCACCCCAACGGGGGGCGAATCTTGACCCTTACCCTTCGCCGATCAGCGACTGGTGGAAAACCACCGCCGTTCAAACCACAGTGCCAGGTTGACCAGCGCGATTAGTGCCGGGACTTCGACCAAGGGTCCAATCACGGCTGCAAAGGCAACCGGAGAGGCGAGGCCGAAGGCAGCGATGGAGACCGCGATAGCCAATTCGAAATTGTTCGATGCGGCGGTAAAGGCCAATGCCGCCGTGCGCGGGTAATCGGCGCCAATCATGCGGCCGGCCGCGAAAGCCAGCACGAACATCACCACGAAAAACAAGACGAGCGGCAGGCCGACGCGGAGCGCATCTCCGGGCAAGGCCAGTATCTCGCCGCCTTTCAGGCTGAACATGGCGACGATCGTGAACAGCAGCGCAACCAGCGTGATCGGGCTGATCGCAGGCAGGAAATGGTGTTCGTACCAGTCCGCCCCGCGTAGATTGATCAACCACTTGCGGACGAGAAATCCCGCCAGGAACGGCACGCCAAGATAGGTCAGGACGGCCCTGGTGATGGTTCCGAAATCGATCTGAACCACTTGCCCGTCCAGTCCGAACAGCGGAGGCAGGACGGTGAGGTAGAACCACGCATAAGGCACATAGAATACGATCTGGAACAGTGAATTGAAGGCGACCAGTGCGGTGACATATTCGGCACTGCCACGCGCCAGCTGGTTCCACACCAGCACCATGGCAATGCACGGCGCGATCCCGATCAGAATCAGCCCGGTCATGTAAGCGGGTTTGTCTGGCAACAGCCAGGCAGCCAATGCGAACATGAAAGCCGGGGCGACAATCCAGCACAGCACGAACGACAAGGCCAGGATGCGGGTATCGCGAAAGACTGCGCCCAATGCCTCGTACCGAACCTTGGCCAGTGGCGGGAACAGCATCAGGATCAGGCCGACGGCGATCGGCACACTGGTCGATCCGATTGACATTGCACCGAATGTTTCGGGAACAGCTGGCACCAGCGTCCCCAATGCGATGCCCAGCGCCATCGCGGCGAAAATCCACAAGGTCAGGTAGCGATCAAGAAACGACAGCCGCGGGCGCGGCAGGTCTTCGGCAATGCTGGCCATCAGGCTGCTCCTTCCATCTGTCCTATTTCGGCCAGCACTTGCTGGGCCTGTGCCCGGCCCATCGCCGCCAGATCGAGCGCGAGCATGGCGCGCACCCGCATATCCAGCAAGCGCCAGGTTTCGGCAAAGGCGGCGTCGACCTCGGCCTCGCTGCCGGTCACATCGGCCGGATCGGGCAGGCCCCAATGCGCGCGCAGCGGGGTGCCGGGGAAGATCGGGCAAGCCTCGCCCGCGGCATTGCCGCAGACGGTGATGGCCAGATCAATTTCCGGCGCATCGGGGCCGGTGAACTGGTTCCAGCTTTTTGAACTGAACGCGGCGGTATCGATCCCCTTGCGCGCCAGCAGCCGCAGCGCGCCGGGGTGGGGCTCACCCTTGGGCTTGCTTCCGGCGCTATAGGCGGTCAGTCGCCCCGCGCCGCGCAGGTTGAACAGCGCTTCGCCCAGGATCGAGCGGGCGGAATTGCCGGTGCAAAGCACCAGAATATTGCGGATCTGGGTCATGGGATCGAATCGGTCCGGGCTTGATGGAAATTTCCGAGGGTCCGTTCGTGTCGAGCGAAGTCGAGACACCTTGCGCAAGGTGTCTCGACTTCGCTCGACACGAACGGGAACAGGAACGGGAACGGGAACGGGAAGGAGAGGGAAAGGCTACGGGAAAGGGGGCGTTACCCGCAGCAGCCGGTGCTGGCCGGGGCAGCCGCTTGCGGGGCAGGTGCGCAGCACGCGTTCGCCGCCGCATTGGCCGAGGCGAGCTGGTGCAGTTCCGGGTTGCCGCCATAGACGGTCGAATCCCCGGTGGTCAGGAAGGCTTCCCAGACCACGCCATCGGGATCGGCGATCCAGCTTTTTTCGGACTGGGCATAGCAGCAGGTGGTCGCGCCTTCTTCCAGCACGGGGCGATCCGCAGCCTTGAGCGCGGCGTAAACTTCTCCCAGTTCGGCCTGATCCTCAACCTGCAGGCCCAGATGCTCGACCCCTTTGGCCGCGCCGCATTTTTCCGAAATGGCGAAATTGATGCGCGGATCGTCCAGCATCCATTTGGCATAGTCGCGCTTGGTCACGCTGGGTTCCTGCCCGAACAGCGCGGAATAGAACGCGATCGACTGATCAAGGCTGGTGACCCCGACGTGGACGTGAAAACGCTTCATGCAACATTCCTTTCTTCGCTGGTGCTGGCAGGGGCGCAGGCAGCGGCAGGGCCGCATTGATCCTGCCCTGCGCAGCAATTTTCGGTAAGGTAGGCGAGCAGGCCGGTCATCGCCGGATAGTCTGCGGAATAGAGGATCGAGCGCCCCTCGCGCCGCTGGCTGACCAGCCCGGCATGGCTGAGCTGGGCCAGGTGGAACGAAAGCGAGGAGGGCGCGACGCCAAGCGCTTCGGCCAGCGCGCCCGCCGCCAGTCCCTGTGGCCCGGCCTGCACCAGCAGGCGGAACGCGGCGAGGCGGTGTTCCTGCGCCAGCGCGCCGAGTGCGCGGATCACGTGTTGCGGGTCCATCTCAATCCTTCAACGATTCGATAAATGTTGAAATATGGAATTGAGAGGGTCCGCGTCAAGCATTTTCCTACATGCGGCGAATCTGTCATGCTGCGATTCGCCCTTTGAAACCGTGAATCCCACCATCCCAAAGGCCGCATCCCCATGCGGCCTTCAGCGTATCTGGCTGCCTGCAAAAACATTTCGCCAATATCCGCCGCCAGGATGTGTTTCATCAACTTGCCTGCCTGGCAGGCGCACCAACGGCCACGAAAAAGGGCGGCCCCGCAGGACCGCCCTTCTTGAATTCTGGTTGTGAAAACCGGAACTTAGCGCGAATAGAATTCGACGACCAGGTTCGGTTCCATCTTCACCGGATAGGGCACTTCGTCGAGCGTCGGAACGCGCACGAAAGTGATCTTGTCGGTGCCGTCCTGCGCGACATAATCAGGAACTTCGCGTTCCGGCAGGCTCTGCGCTTCGGCGATCAGGGCCATTTCCTTGGCCTTCTTGCCCAGGCTGACCACATCGCCCGGACGCACGCGGCGGCTGGCGATGTTGCACTTCACGCCGTTCACATAGATGTGACCGTGCGAAACGACCTGACGGGCCGAGAAGATCGTCGGCGCGAACTTGGCGCGATAGACCACCATGTCGAGGCGCTGTTCGAGCAGGCCGATCAGGTTCTGACCGGTATCGCCCTTCATCTGCGACGCTTCCTGGTAGGTGCGCTTGAACTGCTTTTCGGTGACGTCGCCGTAATAGCCCTTGAGCTTCTGCTTGGCGCGCAGCTGGATGCCGAAGTCCGACACCTTGCTCTTGCGGCGCTGGCCGTGCTGGCCGGGGCCATACGAGCGGCGGTTGACCGAGCTCTTGGGACGACCCCAGATGTTTTCGCCCATGCGGCGGTCAATTTTGTACTTCGATGACTTGCGCTTAGACATGGCGCGTCGCTTCCTTCAATTTGCCACCCGTGGGCGGATGCCCACAAGCTGATAATGCCCGGCGTTGATGCCGTGGCTTCTGGTCCGGAACCGCACCACCCGGAAAACCGGATGCGAGCAGGGCTTCACCGGAGTGCCCGCTCAATTGCGAAGGCGCGCCCTTGGCCGGGAACGCCGGTAAAGTCAAGCGTCGGGGCGCGGCTTTCGGCCCAGGTGGGTCAGAACCCCGCGCAGGGTGCGCACTTCCAGGTGGTTCCAGCCCGGCTTGGTCAGCAGATTGCGCAAGGTCAGCCGGGTGGCCGCCGCGCGGTCTTCGGGATAAAAATAGCCGGTCGGCTGCAAAATGGTGTCCAACTGGGCGATCATCCCCTCCAGCTCCTCCTGCGGGGCAGGGGGCAGCAGTTCCTCCAGGGTCGGCTGCGCAAGGCCGGTCTGCTTTGACCATTCATAAGCGCACAGGATCACCGCTTGCGCCAGATTGAGCGAGGCGAATTGCGGATTGATCGGCACGGTCACGATCGCACGGGCCAGCGCGACATCCTCGGTATCGAGGCCCGAGCGTTCCGGCCCGAAGACCAGAGCGGACCGCCCCGGATCGGCATGGATTGCCCGCGCGGCCTGTTCCGGTGTGACTACCGGCTTGGTCACCCCGCGCTTGCGCACCGTGGTGGCATAGACATGCGCGCAATCGGCCACGGCATCGGCCAGCGTTTCGAACACTGCGGCGTGCTCCAGCACCTCGTCCGCCCCCGATGCGGCGGGGCCGGCGCTGGGGTTGGGCCAGCCATCGCGCGGCGACACCAGCCGCAGCTCGGTGAGGCCAAAGTTGAGCATTGCCCGCGCCGCCTTGCCAATGTTCTCCCCCAATTGCGGGCGAACCAGGACAATGACGGGCTTGCGATCAGGGCTTGCCGACATCGCGGACCGTTCCGGCGAATTCCTCGAAATCCCGCGCCTCGGTGAAATCGCGATAGACGCTGGCGAAGCGGATATAGGCGACAGCATCAAGCCGCCGCAGCCCTTCCATCACCATTTCGCCAATCGCCCGGGCCTGGACTTCGCTTTCACCCAGGGTTTCAATCTGGCGCTGAACGCCAGAGACCAGCTGGTCGAGCCGTTCCTGCGCAATCCCGCGCTTGCGGCAGGCGAGGTCCACCGATTGTTCGATCTTGGCGCGATCGAACGGTTCGCGTTTGTCACCGCTTTTCAGCACGGTAATCTCGCGCAGCTGGACCCGCTCAAACGTGGTGAAGCGTGCCCCGCAGCTTTCGCACTGGCGGCGGCGGCGGATCGCGGTGTTGTCCTCGGTCGGGCGCGAATCCTTTACCTGGCTGTCATCGTGGGCACAGAACGGACAACGCACTTAGGGCCTGACCCGCTTGTAGAACATCCAGCCCGCACCGATGATCAGCCCCGCGGGCAGCGACAGCACAGGCAGTAGCGCCCCGGCCACCGCGCCCACGGCCGCGCCGGTCAGCACCGGCTTGGTTGAGGGGTGGCGCATGCCGCCCTTGGCCATGCCGGAAAGTTCAACCTTGGCGTCGTCGATGAAATCATTGCTCATGGCTCAAAGCTCCGGATAGATCGGAAAACGGCTGCACAGCTCTTCCACCCGGTCACGGACCCGGGCTTCGACCTGGCCGTCGCCATCATCGCCGTTGCGCGACATGCCGTCCACCACTTCCGCGATCAGCTGACCGATGGTGGTGAACTCTTCCTCGCCAAACCCGCGGGTGGTGCCGGCCGGAGTGCCAAGCCGGATCCCCGAAGTGACGAAGGGCGAGCGCGTGTCATAGGGCACGCCGTTCTTGTTGCAGGTCAGCCAGGCGCGATCGAGGCCCTTTTCGGCGGCCTTGCCGGTGACGTCCTTGGCCGACAGATCGACCAGCATCAAGTGGTTGTCAGTCCCGCCTGAAACCACGCGCAGGCCCTGCGCGGTGACACTGGCAGCCAGCGCCTTGGCATTGGCGACGATCTGCGCGGCATAGGCCTTGAATTCCGGCTTCAGCGCATCGCCGAACGCGACGGCTTTGGCTGCGATCACGTGGACCAGCGGGCCGCCCTGCAGGCCCGGGAAGACTGCCGAGTTGAGCTTCTTGGCGAGATCCTCGTCATTGGTCAGGATCACGCCCGAACGCGGCCCGCGCAGGCTCTTGTGGGTGGTGGTGGTGACCACGTGGGCATGCGGGAACGGCGAAGGATGCGCGCCGCCCGCGACCAGGCCGGAAAAGTGCGAGATGTCGGCCAGCAGATAGGCGCCCACTTCATCCGCAATTTCGCGGAAACGCTGGAAATCCCAGTGGCGTGAATAGGCGGTGCCGCCGCAGATGATCAGCTTGGGCTTGTTCTCCCGCGCGATCCGGGCAACCTCGTCCATGTCGATCAGTTCGTCCTCGCGGCGCACGCCGTAAGGGATCGGTTTGAACCACTTGCCGCTCATGTTCACGGGGCTGCCATGGGTCAGGTGCCCGCCGCAGTTGAGGTCGAGCCCCATGAAGCTGTCACCCGGATTAAGCAGCGCCAGGAACACTGCCTGGTTCATCTGGCTGCCCGAATTGGGCTGGACGTTGGCATAGGCACAGCCGAACAGCTGCTTGGCACGCTCGATCGCCAGCGTTTCCACCACGTCGGCATATTCGCAGCCGCCGTAATAGCGCTTGCCCGGATAGCCTTCGGCATACTTGTTGGTGAAGACGCTGCCGGTGGCTTCCAGCACGGCCAGGCTGGTGATGTTCTCGCTGGCGATCAGCTCGATATTGTGGCGCTGGCGCTTCAGCTCATTCTGGATCGCGGCGTGGACCTCGGGGTCAGCCTCGGGCAGGTGAGCGGTAAAGAACCCGGCGGAGCGGACGGCATCAGTCATCGGTGTCGAACCTTCAGATCGTGGGATTGGACAGTTTTTCAACGCGGCCAGAATGGCGGCCGCCGCCGAAGGGGGTGGAGAGGAATGCGTCGAGGCAGGCTTTGGCCATGTCCTCGCCGGTCAGCCGTGCGCCCATCGCGATGCAATTGGCATCGTTGTGTTCGCGCGCCAGTACTGCGGAAAGCGGTTCGGAGACCAGCGCGCACCGGCAGGCCGGATTGCGGTTGACCGCGATTGAAATGCCGATCCCGCTGCCACACAGCGCCACGCCGCGCTCCACCGTGCCATCGGCGACCACTTCGGCCAGCGTGTAGCCGAAATCGGGATAATCGACCCGCGCGTCGCTGTCCGGTCCCAGATCGGCCACTTCATGGCCCAGGCCGATCAGATATTCGCGCAATACGGCCTTGAGGTCGAAAGCGGCATGATCGGAAGCTATCGCGATGCGCATCGGGCAGGGTCTCGGCACGGAGTGGAAAGATTCGCTGGCGCTCCTTTAGGCTGCCCCCGCCGCAATCGCCAGCATGACCGGTCTAAATTTTGCTTATACCTGCCGATGCTGCGCTATCGCCTTGTTTGGCTTCGGTTTGACAAGGGCCGCCATGCGGCGCAGCCTGCATGCGGGACAACAGGAGGGTGAGCGATGGGCAAGATGTGGCCGCTGGTATTGGCAGTGCTGCTGGGCATTGGGCTGGCGATCAGGGCGACGACACCGCCCGCTCCGGTCCTGGCCGGTTCCCCGCCTGCGCTATTTTCTGCCGACCTGGCGATGGAAGATGTCCGCGCCGTGGCCAGCGAGCCGCACGCCACGGGGACGCAGGAAAACGCGGCAGTCCGCGCTTTCCTCGTCGCCCGGATGCAGGCGCTGGGAATGAACGTTTCAACCGAGCAAGGCACGATTGACGCGCGCGGCACCGAAAAGCGTAACCGCTGGACTGGGCAGAACGATCCGCCAATGCCGCTGACCAATCTGATTGGCGTGCTGCCCGGCAAGAACCCGGCGCTGCCCGCTGTGCTGTTGATGGCGCACCATGACAGCGTCTGGGGATCGGCTGGCGCAGCGGATGATGCCGCAGGTGTGGCCGCGGCGCTGGAAGTGGTCCGCGCGGTCAAGGAACGGGGCCAACCGCAACGCGATCTTATCGTGCTGCTGACCGACGGGGAAGAGCTGGGCCTGCAGGGCGCACGCCAGTTCTTTGCCGCCAATCCGCTGCGCACCCATGTTGGCGCGGTGATCAATATGGAAGCGCGCGGCGGGGGCGGGCGCACCACCCTGTTCCAGACTTCGCGGCAGAATGGGGCGGCGGCGCAGTTCTATGCCTCGGCAGTCGGTGCGCCGGGGGCTTCTTCACTTTCGGCATTTGTCTATTCCGTGCTCCCCAATGACACCGATCTGACCCCGGTGATCAAGGGTCCATACCTGGCCTACAATTTCGCCTTCATTGGCCGGTCCGGCCTGTACCATTCGCCGCTGGCCACGCCCGACCGGCTCGATCAGGGTGCGTTGCAAGACATGGGCGCGCAAGTGCTGGACCTGACCGATGCCCTGGTGCGGGCGGACAGCCTTCCCGGCAAGTCCGCCGATGCGGTGTTCTTTGACCTGTTCGGGCTGACCACAGTGACTTATCCGACCTGGCTGGGCTGGATCCTGCTGGGTCTGGCCGGAGCAGCGTTCGGCCTGGTGCTGAAGCGTGGTGGCCCGGCGGGAGCCGGTAGCGGTGCCGCGCGGATGGTGGGACTGATCGCACTTTCGGCGGTGCTGCTGTATGTTTTCAACCGGCTCTCGCTCGGCTTCGCAGCATCCAATTATTATGATCGGCTGGCCGCGATCCCCCGACTGGAAGCGATGGCGGCGCTGGTCGGGCTTGGCAGCTTTCTGTTGGTCTTCGGCAAATCCAGCCTCAGCCGCAGCCAGATTGCCGGGGCGGCATTGCCACTGCTGGCGCTGGCCGTGCTGGCGCAAGTGCTGGCTCCGACGGCTGCCTATGTGCTGAGCCTGCCTTTGCTGGTGGTGGGGCTGGCGATGGCCTTGCCAGCGCTGGATGGCGCGGGCTGGACCCGGCCTGCGGCGGCTGTGCTGGCGGTAGCTGCGCTGGCGGTGATCCAGCTGTCGCTGGGCGAACTGGCGGTGCAATCGCTGCGGCTTTCGCCCTGGCTGGTGCTGGGCATGCTGTTGCTGGCGATACTCGCGCTCCAAGCGTTCCGGTTGGGAGATAATCCGCTGCGATTGCTGGCCTGTTTCGGCGGAGCATTGGTGCTGGGCTATCTGATCGCCCTTGGGCATCAGTTGATGCAAGGGGTGGGTCCGACCATGCCCTCCGCCGCGGCCCTGCCGATCGCGCTGGGCGCTCTGGCCATGCTGCCCTTGTGGCCGGGCCTGACCCGGCGGCACATGCATGGCGCGGCGGCTGCGGCGCTGTTGGCAGCGGGAGCGATTGCCCTGTGGGTGCAACTGGATGAACCGGCGGCAAGCCGGGCGATCTATTCCGATACCAAAAAGTAGGGCGCCCTAACCGCGCGCCGGAATCCCGGCCAGCGCGCGCAGGGTCAACAGGATCATCATCATGGTCGGGTTGGCCCCGCCGCTGGTGGGCAGTACCGACGTGGCAAAAATCCGCACATTGTCGAGCCCGTGGACCCGGCACTGGTCATCCACAACGCCCTGATCCGCGCCCGCACCGATCCGTGTCGATCCGCAGGGGTGGAAAATCCCGCCCGAATTGTCGAGCTCGGCCAGGATCGCGTCATCCGCAAGCGGGGTCAGGCTGCCCAGTCTGGCCAGGGGTGAAGCGGCCCAGGCTGCGGAAAAGCTGCGCGCGCTGGCGAGCAATGCCGCCCGGTCGCGTTCGGTAATGCGCCAGTCGATCGCGGCGAGCGGTACCCCGAAGCGGTCGCTCTGCGCGGTGGACAGAGTAATCCGGCTGTCCGGGGTGGGGGTCTGTTCGGTCACCGTGAACAGTTCCGCCACGGCCCCGCGCGGGGCCAGCACGCGGCGTTCGGCAAAGCGCCACCAGACCGCTCGGGCCAGCCAGGGGCTGTGGCGCAGCAATTGCGCGAATGTGGCCATGTGCGGCAGACTTTTACGCTGCACGGCGCGGAACAGGTCACGCAAGGCGGCAAAGCCATCGGCTTCATCACCGCTGAACTGGATATGGGTGAACTGCGGGGGCAACTGGCGGCGCAGTGCCGTGGCGGGGGCCAGTTCAAACCGCAAGTTGCGCATTCCCGCCCCCTCAAAGCGAAATCCGGCAAGGCGGTTCAGTTCGGCCTGATTGGCAGGAGTGATCCGTGCGGTGCGGGATGAGAGGTGATCGTGGAAATAGCGCCCCACCACGCCGCGTGGCGCCAGCAGCCGGGCGTCCAGGGCCCGGTCCAGCAGTAGCGCCAGCCGGGTGCTTTCGATGGCGCCGCCGCAGATAAGCAGGTGATCGGCTGTCAGCGTCTGTTCGGTGCCATCCGGGCGGGCGATCCGCACTCCGCCGATGCGCCGGTCCTGGCCGGGAACGAACCCGGTAACATGCGCATTCAGCCAGACGTCAATGCCGTGGTTTCCAGCGATCCGATCGCGCAGCAGCGCAGCGACATTGCGTTTGCCGAACGCGGGCCATTTGCCAAGCCGGGCGCAGTAATCAGCGGCCTGGCCCATCAGGTCCGGCAGGTCGTAAGCGGAGGCGGGCAGGCCGAACAGTGCTTCAACCTCGGCCACAAACGGGGTGAGTTCAGTCAGCGGGATTGGCCAGAGCGCCGGATCAAGGTCGGCCGCCTGAAACGGGATCAACGCGCCGCCCCAGCGGGTGGACGTGCCGCCCAGACACCGGAACCGCCCATCGCGCGCGCCCAGATAGTCGCGGCCCAGCATTTCAACCGTGTTGAGCGGGTGAGTGTCCTCGTCCTGTCGCTCGCTGCCGCTTTCCAGCACGGTGACGCGGTAGCCCAGCCGGGCGAGCCGGTCCGCCGCGATCAGTCCGGCAATCCCAGCGCCGATTACCAGATAGTCGCTGCGCTCTGCCGGGGCCGCTCCGGCTGGGCCGAGCGCGCGGATCACCGCGCCAGTTCCGCCGCCGCCGCCAGTCGTTCGGGCTTGCGGGTGCCATAGATCACGCTGCCGGTGCGGTTGCGCGCCAGCCCCGCGGCCAGGGCCTGCATCGGTGACAGGTCAGCGCTGCCCCGGATATAACCAAAGGTGATCTGCATTTCGCGGTCGTGGCCGTTCAGCACATCGGCTTCGTGCCCGGGGACGCTATCAGACAGTTGCAGCACCTCGCACAGCGGCGAAGCGCGGTCGAGAAACGGCGCGGCGCGGTCAGCCAGGACGGCCAGGCCGAAGTGGCGGACCTTGCCCTGCGTCTTCACGTCCTCCAGCCAGCGCAGCCAGCCATCGTGATCGATCAGGGCCAGTTCGGGTTCGTGCAGCAGGTAGATGTCGATCGCGTCACGGCGCAAGCGGCGCAGGCTGCCCTCCAGGCTTCGCCGCGCCCAGGCCAGGGCAAAGTCGGCCTGCGCGGCAGACAGCGCCGGGATAGCCTTGCCCGCCGCCTTGCGCAGCACTGCGCCAACCGCCGACTGGTCATCCCCCCCGGGTGAGCGCAAGCCCACCTTGGTGGCCACGGTGCAGTCTGCGCGGTTGCCAATTACCCGGCCCAGATCGCGCTCGGCATTGCCAAAGCCATAGAGCGGGGCCGTATCGAAATGGGTAAAGCCCGCGTCCAGCGCCGCGCCGATCACCGCATCACGGTTGCGGCGCGATCCGGCGCTGAGCAGCGATGCCGTGCCGAGCGACAGGCGCGAAACCGTAAGGTCCGTTCCCGGCAGCACCAGCGATTGCATCGCCCGCCCTTACTGGTCGAGGAAGGAACGCATCTTGCGCGAGCGGCTGGGGTGCTTGAGCTTGCGCAGCGCCTTGGCCTCGATCTGGCGGATACGTTCGCGCGTCACCGAAAACTGCTGGCCGACTTCTTCCAGCGTGTGATCGGTGTTCATGCCGATGCCGAACCGCATGCGCAGCACGCGTTCCTCGCGCGGGGTCAGGCTGGCAAGGACGCGGGTGACCGTTTCCTTGAGGTTCGCCTGGATCGCCGCATCGACCGGGATGATCGCGTTCTTGTCCTCGATGAAATCGCCCAGGTGGCTGTCTTCCTCGTCCCCGATCGGGGTTTCGAGGCTGATCGGCTCCTTGGCGATCTTCATCACCTTGCGGACCTTTTCGAGCGGCATCGACAGACGCTCGGCCATTTCCTCAGGCGTGGGCTCGCGGCCCTGCTCGTGCAGGAACTGGCGGCTGGTGCGGACCAGCTTGTTGATCGTTTCGATCATGTGCACCGGAATGCGAATGGTGCGGGCCTGATCGGCGATCGAACGAGTGATCGCCTGCCGGATCCACCAGGTCGCATAAGTGCTGAACTTGTAGCCGCGGCGGTATTCGAACTTGTCGACCGCTTTCATCAGGCCGATGTTGCCTTCCTGAATAAGATCAAGGAATTGCAGGCCTCTGTTCGTGTACTTTTTGGCGATCGAGATCACCAGTCGCAGGTTCGCTTCGACCATTTCCTTCTTGGCGATGCGCGCTTCGCGTTCACCTTTCTGGACCATGTTGACGATGCGGCGGAATTCGGTGAGCGCCATGCCGGTCGCCCCGGCAATATCGGCCACTTCGGCGCGGATGCGTTCAACTGCATCGGCTTCCTGATCAGCGAAGGCCGCCCACTTCTTGTCCTTGCCGGACTGCGCCTGCAGCCAGCCATCGTCGAGCTCGTGCCCGACATAGCTGTCAAGGAAGTCCTTGCGGTTGACCTTGTGGCGTTCTGCCAGGCGCAGCATCTGCCCGCCCAGCGCGGTCAGGCGGCGGTTGAAGGCATAGAGGTTGTCGACCAGATATTCGATCTTGGTCGCGTGGAACTGCACGCTTTCAACTTGCGCGGTCAGATCTTCACGCAGCTGCTGATAGGTCTTTTCGCGCGCGGCCGAGAAGGCTCCGCCCGCGGCCATGACATCAAGCCGTTCCGACTGGATCTTTTCGAACTTGCGGAACAGCGAGGTGATCGCGGCGAACTTCTCAAGCGCTTCAGGCTTGAGTTGCGCTTCCATCTGGGCGAGGCTGAGAGTGTTGTCCTCTTCCTCTTCCTCTACCGGGCGGCGGGCGCGGCGTTCGACGCCGTCCTCGTCCTCGTCCTCATCGGCCGAGGGCTCTTCCTCGATGTCTTCTTCTTCCTTGTAGGTCGGCCCGGCGGTGGCTTCGGTGATTTCACCGTCGCCTTCTTCCTCACCATCCTCGGTCAGGTTTTCTGGCGCGGGTTCCTTGGACAGCATCGCGTCGAGATCGAGGATTTCACGCAGCTGCATTTCGCCCGCGTTGAGCGCTTCGGACCACTGGATGATCGCGTGGAAAGTGATCGGGCTTTCGCACAGCCCCAGAATCATCGTGTCGCGCCCGGCCTCGATCCGCTTGGCGATGGCGATTTCGCCCTCACGGCTGAGCAGTTCGACCGCACCCATTTCACGCAGGTACATCCGCACCGGATCGTCGGTGCGTTCGATGGTTTCCTTTTTCTTGATCAGGTCCGGGCGTTCGCCAACCGGATCCGGCTCGTCGATTTCATCGACTTCCTTCTCATCCGGATCGACCGCGTCCTCATCGCTTTCCACGATGTTCACGCCCATTTCATTGAGCGCCGAGGTAATATCCTCGATCTGATCGGACGACATGTCCTGCGGCAGCGCTTCGTTCAGCTCGTCATAAGTGATCACGCCGCGACGCTTTGCGCGCGCGATCAGCTTCTTGATCGAAGCATCGTTGAGATCGATCAGCGGGGCGTCGCCGCCCTCCTTGTCGCTGCCGTTGAGTTCTTCGTCCATCAGTCCGCCATTGTTCCGTCGTTGGGCAGCGCTCCCCCCGGAGCGCCTGCTCGCGCGCTGGCCATTTGCCTTAGACGCGAGTCGAAATCCAGTTTTCTCTTCAACAGCCTTTGCTGCTCGGCATAGGCCCCGTCAGAAAGGTCGCGCTCGAACTGCCGGGTCGCTGCGGCCAGCGCTTGTTCAAGCGCGGGCCGTTCGACCAGCAGGCCTACCGCCTGGGCCAGATCCTCGCGGGCCTGATCGGGCGGCGCCGCTTCGGCCAGAAAGCCAAAGGGCAGGGCGGCGTATTCGTCGGGATGAGGGGCTGCCATACCCCGCTGCGCCAATATGGTGGCAAGTGCGTCAGTTTCAAGCGGCGCACCATCATCCACGGCATCTGCCAGTGCGGCAAAGCGTGGATCGGCCAGCGGGGCGTGCCACAATTGCTCTGCGTGCCGGGCCAGTTCCGCAGGAAAGCGCAGCAATCCGGCCAGCACCGCAGCTGACAGGGCATCACGCGTGCCGCCATCCACGGCGCGGCGCAGGCGGCGCATCTGGGCCGGATCGGACCGCGCCGGGGCAGGGGCGCCGCGTCCGCCACCAGGACGCCATTCGCGCTGCTCGCGCCGGGGAAAGGCATAGGCAGAAAAGCGTTCCAGCAGGTCGCGGCGATAGAGCGCCTGAATGTCACGATCGGCAATCGTATCGACATGCGCCATCAGCCGCGCCTTCAGCCCGGCCTTGTCCTCTGGCGAAGCGAGCGGCGCGGCATCGCGCTCGTGTTCCCACAGCAGATCCAACAGCGAACTTGGCTGTGTCAGCAATGCCTCCAGCGCCTTGACCCCATCGCGCTTGATCAGGTCGTCCGGGTCCAATCCAACCGGCAGGCGCACGATTCGCAGCGAATGCGCGGGGCGCAGCATCGGCAAGGCGCGGGTGATTGCCCGCATCGCCGCGCGCTGGCCCGCCGCATCGCCATCAAAACAGAGGATCGGCGTTTCGACCAGGCGCCACAGCATCTCGATCTGCCGCTCGGTCAGCGCAGTGCCCAGCGGTGCGACCGCATCGGCAATCCCCGCTGCCGCCAGCGCGATCACGTCCATATAGCCTTCAACCACCACAATCCGCCCGGTCTGGCGGCTGGCGGGCCCGGCGCGGTGGAGGTTGTAGAGCGTACGGCCCTTGTCAAACAACGGCGTGTCGGGCGAATTGAGGTACTTGGGCGCATCGGTCTTCTGTGCGTCCAGAATGCGTCCGCCAAAGGCGATCACGCGCCCGCGCGCATCCTCGATCGGCAGCATCAGGCGGCCGCGAAACCGGTCATAGGGTTCCTTGTCATCGACCGCGATCCGCAGTCCAGCCTCGATCAGCCGGTCTTCGGGGAAGGCCTTCAGCGCGCCCTTCATGGCCTGTCGCCCTTCCGGCGCATAGCCAAAGCCAAACCGCTGCACCGTATGCGCATCGAACCCGCGCGTGGCGAGATAGGCCCGCGCCCGCTCGCCTTCCGGCCCGGCCAGTTGTGCCATGAACCAGTCCTGCGCGGCCTTCATCACTTCGTGCAGCCCGCCCATCTGCTCGGCCTGCTGCGCCGCGCGCGGATCGGGGGCGGGGACTTCCATCCCGGCCTCGCTCGCCAGTTCCTTGACCGCATCCATGAACGACAGCCCGCGCTGATCGGTCATCCAGCGGATCACATCGCCATGCGCGCCGCAGCCAAAGCAGTGGTAAAACCCCTTTGCATCGTTGACCGTGAAGCTGGGGCTTTTTTCGTTGTGGAACGGGCAACAGGCCTTGAATTCATGCCCCGCCTTGGTCAGCCGCGTAGTCCGCCCGATCACCCCGGAAAGGGTGACGCGCGCACGCAGTTCGTCAAGCCATTGAGGGGAAAGGGCCATGGTGCTCTTGGTGTCTCGACTTCGCTCGACACGAACGGAAGTTGGGGGAATGACGTCGGCTAGAGTCTAACCCCCACCTCCGTTCGTGTCGAGCGAAGTCGAGACACGCTCGCAGGGCGGCGCCCCTTCGCGCTCTCCAGGTGGTTTGGCAAAGTATGACAGGCGTTCCCAATCTGCTGCAGCCAGCGCTTCCTTCTTGGCGCGAGACCACTTCTTGACCTTCAATTCGGCGTCGAGTGCTTCATATCTGCTAGGGAATGAGTCGGCCCAAATCAGCTCGATCGGGCGGCGTTTTGTGGTGAAACTGCAATAACCGCCGACGTGGTGTTCCGCGATCCGGCGATCCAGGTCATCCGTGTGACCGGTGTAGTACTTTCCATCGGCGCAGCGCAGGATGTAGCACCAGAAGGCCATGTCAGCGCGGGTGTGTCTCGACTTCGCTCGACACGAACGGAGGGTGGTTTTTAATTATCATGACTTCTCTCAAACCTATCCGTTCGTGTCGAGCGTAGTCGAGACACCCTTGCGCTACCTCACCCCAAGGCTGCCTTCACCAGCCCGCTGGCCTTCCCCATGTCCAGCTGCGATCCATGCCGCACCTTCAGTTCGGCGATCACCTTGCCCATGTCCTTCATGCCCGTAGCGCCCAGTTCGGCCTTGATCGCCTCGATCGTCGCCTTGACCTCGTCCTCGCCCATCTGTTGCGGCAGGAATTCCTCGATCACCGCAAGTTCGGCCTGTTCCACTTCGGCCAGTTCCTGGCGGCCGCCCTGTTCATAAAGCGTGATCGATTCGCGGCGCTGCTTGGCCATTTTCTGCAGCACGTCCACCACCAGCACGTCATCATCGGGCACCGAACTGGCGGTGCGCAGTTCGATGTCCTTGTCTTTCAGTTTGGCGAGGATCAGGCGGACGGCGGAGAGGCGGCTCTTGTCGCCAGCTTTCATCGCCGCAACCTGGGCGGCCTTGATCGAATCGCGGATCATGGTGTCCTTCAATACGTTTGCAGTTGGGGAAAGCTTGGCTCTACCCGAAAGATTCCGCCTTTCATAGGTTGACGCTGCCCGATCACCCCTCTAGCGGCGGTGCCTTAGCGACATTGCTGGAACCGACTGTACGGAGCGCCCCTACCATGGCTGACGCCGCCACCTCGCACGCGCCGCAACCTGCCGGCGCGACGGGAGTCCTTGTGCTGGCCGATGGCCACGTGGCCTGGGGCCGCGGATTCGGTGCTGAGGGTGAGGCGGTGGGCGAAGTCTGCTTCAACACCGCGATGACCGGCTATCAGGAAGTGATGACCGATCCCAGCTATGCCGGGCAGGTGGTGACTTTCACTTTCCCGCACATCGGCAATGTCGGCGTGAATGACGAAGATCTGGAAAGTCACGTCGATGGCGCGGTGGGCTGCGTGGTGCGCGAAGATGTGACCCGGTCCAGCAATTTCCGCGCAGCCAGCGAATTTGGAGCCTGGTTGGCCAAGCTTGGCAAGATCGGCCTGTCGGGCGTGGACACCCGCGCGCTGACCCGCCGCATCCGTCAATCCGGCGCGCCCAACGCAGTGATCGCCCATTCGCCCAGCGGCAAGTTCGATATTCCCGCGTTGATCAAGCGCGCAGCGGACTGGCCGGGGCTGGAAGGGATGGACCTTGCCCGCGTGGTCAGCCGGCACGAGGTTGAAAGCTGGGAAGGCGGCGTGTGGACACTGGGCAAGGGCTATGCCCGCAGCCCCCGCGATGCGCGCCCGCACGTGGTCGCGATGGATTTCGGGGCAAAGGACAACATCTTCCGCAATCTGGTCAAGGCCGGAGCGCGGGTGACAGTGGTGCCGGCGCAGACCCCGCTTGATGGCGTCATGGCGCTGGAGCCGGACGGCGTGTTCCTCTCCAACGGCCCGGGCGATCCGGCGGCGACCGGCTCCTATGCCGTGCCGGTGATCCAGGGCCTGCTGGCCAAGGATGTACCGGTGTTCGGGATCTGCCTTGGCCACCAGATGCTGGCGCTGGCGGCGGGGGCCAGGACCACCAAGATGCACCAGGGCCACCGCGGCGCGAACCATCCGGTCAAGCGGCTGGAAGACGGCGTAGTCGAAATCACCAGCATGAACCACGGCTTCGCGGTGGACAATTCGGCGCTGCCGGACGGCGTGGAGGAAACGCATGTCTCTCTGTTCGATGGCTCGAACTGCGGGATTTCGGTGACGGGCAAGAAGGCGTTCGGGGTGCAATATCACCCTGAGGCATCGCCGGGGCCGATGGACTCGTTTTACTTGTTTGAGCGGTTTGTGGGGATGTTGGATGGCACATCTGATGCCCGGTAAATTTGCGTCTCTAGCGGTTAGCTTGGCAGCGCTGCTTGGCGCGTGGTCTGGTGTACAGGCTCAGTCGACATATAAGGTCGATGGTCGGCCCGACCAGATCGTCGCCAAGGAAGGCCAGCTCAGTATCAAAAAGATGCCAAGCGCTGATGCCGCTACCGTCAAGTTGGTCGCAAAAGTGCCTACCACCAAGGGGACTGGCACTTGCATTATCCAGTTCAGCAAATCCCCCGAGCAGGATTTGTTGCGAGTTGAAAGTCGTGCGCGGACCGCTTTCGAGGCAAACGGACTTCCTGCGCCGGTAGCGGGTGCCAGCTCTGATTGGGTACGCCAGTTCCGTAGCATGAAGGACGATACGCTTCTGACTATCGTCTACTATGAACAGCGTGGGACGATTCAGGTGCTCTACAAGACCTGCAACGCAATTGGTCAGGCTTTGATAGCCGTCCAATATTCAAGATTTTAAGACCGGAACGCTGATAAGCCATGCCCAAACGCACTGACATCTCCTCGATCCTCGTCATTGGCGCTGGCCCGATCATTATCGGGCAGGCGTGCGAGTTCGACTATTCCGGCACCCAGGCGATCAAGGCGCTGAAGGAGGAGGGGTACCGGGTGGTCCTGGTCAACTCCAACCCCGCCACGATCATGACCGATCCGGACATGGCCGACGCGACCTATATCGAGCCGATCACGCCCGAAATTGTCGCGCGCATCATCGAGAAGGAGCGGCCTGACGCGGTCCTGCCGACCATGGGCGGGCAGACCGCGCTCAACACCGCGCTGGCGCTGTTCAACGATGGCACGCTCGAAAAGTACGGCGTCAAGATGATCGGCGCCGATGCCGATGCGATCGACAAGGCCGAAGACCGCCAGCGCTTCCGCGAGGCGATGGACAAGATCGGACTGGAAAGCGCGCGCAGCGGCGTGGCGCACACCGTGGACGAGGCGTTCGCGGTGCTCGAACGCACCGGCTTGCCCTCGATCATCCGCCCCAGCTTTACCCTGGGCGGCACCGGCGGCGGGGTGGCCTATAACAAGGCGGAATTTGAACACATCGTCCGCACCGGGCTCGATGCCAGCCCGACCACCGAAGTGCTGATCGAAGAATCGCTGCTCGGCTGGAAAGAGTATGAGATGGAAGTCGTGCGCGACCGGCACGACAACTGCATCATCATCTGCTCGATCGAAAACGTCGATCCGATGGGGGTCCACACCGGGGATTCGATCACCGTCGCCCCGGCGCTGACGCTGACCGACAAGGAATACCAGATCATGCGCAACGCATCGATCGCGGTACTCCGCGAGATTGGCGTGGAAACCGGCGGGTCGAACGTGCAGTTCGCGGTCAATCCCGCCGACGGCCGCCTGATCGTGATCGAGATGAACCCGCGCGTGTCGCGCAGTTCGGCGCTCGCCTCCAAGGCCACCGGCTTCCCGATCGCCCGCGTCGCGGCCAAGCTGGCGGTGGGCTATACACTGGACGAGCTGACCAACGAGATCACCGGGGCCACCCCGGCGAGCTTTGAACCCAGCATTGACTACGTCGTCACCAAGATCCCGCGCTTCGCCTTTGAAAAGTTCAAGGGCGCCGAACCGCTGCTGTCCACCGCGATGAAATCGGTGGGCGAAGTCATGGCGATCGGGCGCAACTTCAAGGAATCGATGCAGAAGGCGCTGCGGGGCCTCGAAACCGGGCTTGACGGGTTCAACCGCGTCATGGCGCTGGAAGGGGCCGGGCGGGACGAGATCACCGCGGCTCTCTCACGCCAGACCCCGGACCGCCTGCTGATCGTCGGTCAGGCCTTCCGCGAAGGCTTCACCGTGGACGAGGTCCACGCCATCACCCATTACGACAGGTGGTTCCTGCGCCACATCAATGAGATCATCGCGGAAGAAACCGCGATCATGGAGAACGGCCTGCCGAACGATGCGGCCGGGCTGCGGCGGTTGAAGGCGATGGGCTTTTCGGACAAGCGTCTCGCCGTTCTGGCAGTGCGGGGGGTCCATGTGGCCGGCGGGCTGGGCGAAACCAGCGCGCGCCGCTCGGGCTTGCTCCATGATGCCCTGCGCGCCATGGCCGGGGCCACCAGCGAGGACGAAGTGCGCGCGCTGCGCCACCGTCTGGGGGTCCGCCCCGTGTTCAAGCGGATCGACAGCTGCGCCGCCGAATTCGAAGCGGTCACGCCTTACATGTATTCGACCTACGAAGGCCCCCTGTTCGGAGAGCCGGAGTGCGAATCTGCCCCGACCGACCGCCGCAAGATCGTGATCCTGGGCGGCGGGCCGAACCGGATCGGGCAGGGGATCGAATTCGATTACTGCTGCTGCCACGCCTGCTTTGCGCTGGACGAGGCGGGCTATGAAACGATCATGATCAACTGCAACCCGGAAACGGTCAGCACCGATTATGATACTTCCGACCGGCTCTATTTCGAACCGCTGACCGGCGAGGACGTGCTGGAAATCCTGCGCACCGAACAGCAGAACGGCGAACTGGTCGGCGTGATCGTGCAGTTCGGCGGGCAGACCCCACTGAAACTGGCGCAGGCGCTGGAAGACGCCGGGATCCCGATCCTGGGCACTTCGCCTGACGCGATTGACCTTGCCGAAGACCGCGAACGGTTTGCTGCGCTGGTCAACAAGCTGGGCCTCAAACAGCCGCTTAACGGCATCGCCCGCAGCCGCGATGAAGCGGCGGCGGTGGCGGGCCGGATCGGCTATCCGGTGCTGATGCGCCCCTCCTATGTCCTCGGCGGGCGGGCGATGGAAATCGTCGACAGCGAAGCGCAGCTTGATGATTACATCGCCACCGCGGTGCAGGTTTCGGGCGATTCGCCGGTGCTGATAGATCAGTATCTGCGCGATGCGATCGAATGCGATGTCGATGCCCTGTGTGATGGTGAGCAAGTGGTGGTCGCGGGCGTGATGCAGCACATCGAGGAAGCCGGGATTCACTCCGGCGATTCGGCCTGCACCCTGCCGCCCTACAGCCTGGACCAATCGATCATCGACGAGATGGAACGTCAGGCCGAAGCGCTGGCGCTTGCGCTGGGCGTGAAGGGGCTGATGAACATCCAGTTCGCGGTCAAAGGCGAGGACGTCTATCTGATCGAAGTCAACCCGCGCGCCAGCCGCACCGTACCGTTCGTCGCCAAGGCAATCGGCCAGCCGGTCGCCAAGATTGCGGCGCGGGTGATGGCGGGCGAAAAGCTGAGCACGTTCCCGCCGTTCAAGCGCAAGTTCGATTACATGGCGGTCAAGGAAGCCGTATTCCCCTTTGCGCGCTTCCCCGGGGTCGATCCGGTGCTCAGTCCCGAGATGAAGAGCACGGGCGAAGTCATGGGAATCGATGATACTTTTGCCATGGCCTTTGCCAAGAGCCAGCTCGGCGCGGGGACTGTCCTGCCGCAGGGCGGGGTAGTGTTCGTCTCGGTCAAGGACAGCGACAAGCCGGTGGTGCTCCCGGCGGTGAAGAAGCTGGTCGAACTGGGCTTCAGCCTGATCGCAACGGGCGGAACCCAGCGCTATCTGGCCGAAGCCGGGGTGCCGGTGGTGCTGGTCAACAAGGTGGCCGAAGGGCGACCGCACATCGTGGACAAGATCATCGACGGCGATGTCGCGCTGATTTTCAACACCACCGAGGGCTGGCAGAGCCTGAAGGATTCGCAATCGATCCGCGCATCGGCGCTGACCGGGCGGGTGCCTTACTTCACCACGGCGGCCGCTTCGGTCGCTGCAGTCGAAGCAATTGCGGCTTTGCGCGGCGCGAAACTTGAAGTGCGCTCGTTGCAGGCCTATTATAGTTAGGAAATCGCGCTTCCCCACCATATCGCGATAGCCCGAACCCGCGCCTTGGTTGGCACGGGGCGGCGCAGTAGTCGCTGGGGGAGCCCAAGGAGGAATGTGCGGACATGGCAAGCGTCGAAAAGTTGCCGATGCTGGCGGATGGCTATGAAAGGCTGATCGCCGAGCTGAAAGCGCTGCGTGAGGAGCGGCCGAAGATCGTTGATGCGATCGAGGAAGCGCGCGCTCATGGCGACTTGTCTGAAAATGCCGAGTACCACGCCGCAAAGGAACGCCAGGGCCAGGTCGAAATGTCGATCGCGGATCTGGAAGACAAGGTTAGCCGTGCGCAGATCGTTGATCCGACCACGCTTTCGGGTGAGAAAATCATCTTCGGGGCAACCGTGACCTTGTTGGATGATGATGAAAAGCCGGTCCGGTATCAGATCGTTGGGCCGTATGAGGCCGATGCCAAAGTTGGCCGGATCAGCTACAATTCGCCATTGGGCCGCGCACTGATTGGCCGCGTCGTGGGCGACGAGGTTGAAGTTTCGGTGCCGGCTGGCGACCGGTTTTACGCGGTCGAGAAGATCGAATTCATCTAAGCGGAACGGCTCGCGCCGGGGCCTTGAGCATACTCAGACCGGGCAGGCCGGGCTGAATTCCCGACCCGCTCAGGCCAGTCCTATTGATATTTTTGACAAGCCCGACGCCCGTTAATGGCTCGCTTGTCGCAGTCCGCCGCCTACAACGGAATCCTAGCGCTTCAGCATGTCCGGCTGGAGCAGGCGGTGCAGGTGCACCACCACAAATTTCATTTCGGCATCGTCCACCGTGCGCTGCGCACGGTCACGCCAGGCTTCTTCGGCCTGGGCGTAGTCGGGATAGACCCCAACCAGTTCGATTTTCGAAAGATCGGCAAATTCAAGGCCCTGCGGATCCTTGACCCGCCCGCCCATGACAAGGTGGAGTTTCTGATCGCTCATGATGCTTCCCGGGAGAAAGAGAAGCGCGGCCCATAGGCAGATTGCGATAAATTCGCAAGTTCGGAACGGCTCCGCACCTATTTGAAAGTGCTATTTTCCGCGCTGTCTGGTCGCGATCTTAAGCGCTTCGCGGGCCAGGGTGAGACCGGCAGAACGCGCGGCTGACCCACTTCGGCTGGCGCGCTGGCGCAGCGGAGCCGTAGCTTCGCCCACCCGGCGCAGGCCCTCGCGGCCACTTTCGCTGGCGGTGTCGCCAGCCTTGCGGGAAAGGACCAGACCGAATTCCGCGGCGAGTGAGGCGGCGGTCAATGCGCGCTTGCCAAGTTTTCCGCCCGCTCCCTTGGGAAGCACCGCCCCAAGCAGCAGGCCTGCGCCCACGCCCGCGGCGATCGTCAGCCAGGGGTATTCAGCGGCCAGGCTGCGGTAATCTTCGGGCGGATAGGCATCAGGAAAACTTTGGCGCGGGGGCGCGGTCGGCAATGCTTCACTGTCCCGTTGCAGGCGGGCCTGGGATGCAGCCACTTTACCGCGAATCCGATCACGCCGTTGCTCTGCCTCGCTCACGCTTGCTGCTCCTCACTGGGGTCCTCGTCGGGGGCATTAACTGTGGCATCCTGAACCCCGGCTTGCCCGAACAGGCGCCGGGCCAGCGAGGTTACGTGGCCGCGAAGAAACCATAACGTCAATGCGCCCAGGGTTCCCGCGATAATGCCTTTGCTTTCCCTGGCCACGGACAGCGCCTCGCCAGCCAGCTCCAGCGCATCACCCTTGGCCTTGGCCACGATGCGGCCACCTACTCCGCGTGCGGCCAGATCGGCCTTCACCTGCGCCAGATTGGCATCGTGAACCGCGCGCGCTGCATTGCGAAGGGCGCGATCTTCAGCAAGGCGTTGTCCGGGGCCGGTCACGGGCCTTCAACCGTATCTGAAAGCTGCCGGGACATTGCCGACCAGCGCCGGGCGGCAATCAATCCCGATAGTCCCGCCGCAAGCAGGAGCAACAGCACCGAGATCAGCGTGGCCCACCACGGGCCGAACATGGATGCCAGCCCCAGCACCAGGCCGAACGTCAGCGCCATCAGCGCAAACATCACCAGAACCAGCGCCAGCGTTCCCCAGCCAGCAATCGCCTTGGCTCCCTGACCGGCAACCGCCGCGCGGCTTTTCTGGTAGGCGAGTTCCGCTTCCAGCAAGGTCCGGCCGTCACTGGCCAGTTGTCGCAGATCTTCCACCAGCGAACGCTCGGCAGCGTCAGCAGGAGAATCCTTGATCAGGGGCGGTTCCGGTTCGGTCATGGGCTGCAGTCAGCAGTCCTGTGGTCTGGCGTCAATCTTCCGACGATCCACCCTTGAACAGGCGGGACAGCAGAAAACCTGCAACAGCCGCCAGCCCAATTGCCAGGCCCGGGCTCTTGCGCACGAATTGCTTGGCATCTTCACCCAGTTCGTTCAGATCCTTGGCTTCGATCTTGGCGGCAGTTTCCTGCATCGAACGGGCAGCGGTGCGGGCATAATCGCCATACTTGGCGCCCAGCTTTTCATCGATCGTCCCGGCGCTGTCAGCCACGACCTTGCCCAAAGTGGCAATCGCATCGCTGGTCTTGGCCTTGCCTTCATGGGCCAGTTCGGCCGCGCGGTCCTTGGCCTGTGCGGCAATATCCTTGGCGTCGGCGGCCCAATCCCCACTTTTGGCGGCGAACTGTTCTTTATAGGCCTCTGCCTTGTCCTGCGCCTGCGTGGCGAGTGATTGGGCGCCAGCGCGGGCATCTTCGATTGCCTTTGCGAACTTTGCCTTGGGATCGGCCTTGGGTGCGGCGGCTGTTGCTGCCTTGGGCGCGGCCTTCTTCGCGGCGGGCTTCTTGGCTGCGGTGGTGGTCTTGGCGGTGGCGGCGGGTGACTTGGCCATTGTAACTGCCCTTTCTGTGCCCGGACGATCGGGCCTGAAGTTCATGTGGTGACACAATAGTCCGCGTGCAAGGTCTTGTCATGCTGCATTGCAACTTGCCAGAGGTCTTGTCGCTGCTAAGGGAGCCCACGCAAATGCATGCAGGAGCTTAACCCGCCATGACCGCAATCATTGACATCCACGCCCGTGAAATCCTCGACAGCCGGGGTAACCCCACCGTCGAAGTCGATGTGCTGTTGGAAGACGGCAGCTTTGGCCGCGCCGCCGTGCCCTCTGGCGCGTCGACAGGTGCGCACGAAGCTGTTGAACTGCGCGATGGCGACAAGTCCCGTTACCTCGGCAAGGGTGTACTCAAGGCGGTTGCCGCCGTGAACGAGGAACTGCGTGAGGAACTGATCGGACTCGACGCCGAAGACCAGCGCGACATTGACCTGACCATGATCGCGATCGACGGGACCGAGAACAAGGGCCGTCTGGGCGCCAACGCGATCCTTGGCACTTCGCTCGCCGTGGCCAAGGCCGCCGCGAACGCGCGCGGGCTGCCGCTCTACAGCTATATTGGCGGGGTTTCCGCGCATGTCCTGCCGGTGCCGATGATGAACATCATCAATGGCGGCGAGCATGCTGACAACCCGATCGACTTCCAGGAATTCATGATCATGCCGGTCGGCGCCTCGTCGATTGCCGAAGCCGTGCGCTGGGGTGCGGAAGTGTTCCACACCCTGAAAAAGGGCCTGCATGATAAGGGGTTGGCGACTGCAGTGGGCGATGAAGGCGGCTTTGCGCCCAACCTGTCGAGCACCCGTGCCGCGCTCGATTTCGTGATGGAATCGATCGAGAAAGCCGGCTTCAAGGCCGGGACCGACATCAAGCTGGCACTGGACTGCGCGGCGACTGAATTCTTCAAGAACGGCAAGTACGAGATCAGCGGCGAAGGGCTGTCACTCAGCCCGGTGCAGATGGCGGACTACCTGGCGGACCTGGCTGCGGCCTACCCGATCGTGTCGATCGAGGACGGCATGGGCGAAGACGATTTCGAAGGCTGGAAAGCGCTGACCGACAAGATCGGGCACAAGGTCCAGCTGGTTGGTGACGATCTGTTCGTGACCAACCCCAAGCGGCTGGAAATGGGCATCGCCAAGGGCCTGGCCAATTCGCTGCTGGTCAAGGTCAACCAGATCGGTTCGCTGTCTGAAACGCTGGACGCGGTCTCCATCGCCAATCGCAATGGCTACACCGCGGTCATGTCACACCGGTCGGGCGAAACCGAAGATGCGACCATTGCCGACCTGGCAGTCGCTACCAACTGCGGCCAGATCAAGACTGGCAGCCTCGCGCGTTCGGACCGGCTCGCCAAGTACAACCAGCTGATCCGGATCGAGGAAGAGCTGGGCGACGCGGCGCATTATGCTGGGGCCGGGGCGTTCGGGCGGTTGGCGGGCTAACCGCCGGGGGAACCTTCGCGCCGTAACTGCTGGAAATAGCACGCCATCTTGGCGTAGCCCTCGCTGGTGAGGTGGAGGAAGACCCGGCGCGCGTCGCGGGGGTCATCCTCGCGCCGAACAAGCCCGCGTCCCTCAAGGATCACCAGCCAGCGCAGCGCCGTGCTGTTGGGAACTGCAGCGCCGATGCAGGCGGCTGTGATTGAAAGCTGCTTACCGTCTGCCTCGGCAATGAACAGGTCAAGCAGCATGTCCCATGCCGGTTCACCGAACAGGGCATCGTCATTGAAAGCGCGGGAGCGGGCGCGGCGGCTGCGATAGATGGCGCGGGCCAGGTCCACAAATTCTGTTTGGGTTTCAGAGACTAACCGGGTGTAATCGGAAAGCTCGGCAAGCGCGGGGTCGGTCTTCGTCAACGAGGCTTGGGGTAACAGGGCTTCTGCAATGAGTTGCAGTTCTTCTGCCAGGCTAATCAGCTTGCCCGCCTCGATTCCAATGTTCTGGTACGCCTCCGGTTTTGCCATGACCGCCTGATAATACATAGGTGATCGACCGTGAAATCAGGGTATTCCCTTATTTCCACGATCTTTCCGAATGCGCCCGTGACAATTGCGTTATCAGGATTGATCTTAATCAGATTGTTGACCGGTAGATACGTAATTCACCATAGTTAGTTCAAATTGGACTATTCTTGAGGAGTTACATTCATTTTGAAGGTATTTTTATTCGATGAATTTTGTTGCAGCAATTCATGAATTGTCGCGTCAAGGTGCGCTGCGGCGATGTTTTCGCCTTGCGCATCCAGCTCGACCAGACAGGCGAGCAAGCGTTCGATGATGGCAGTGTTCACTTCAGCGATCCGTGTGTTCGATTTCTGTTGAATCGCGTAGCATGTGATAAATATCACAGAAAGGGCTCAAAGGCTGTGCCGTGCCCCGTTTGCGGGGGGTGACCCGCTTTGAGACAAGCGCGACTCTGAAACCGTGCTGCGGAACGTGGCGGAAACGACCGGGAATGGCCTACCTCGCCTCATTTTGCCTGGCTTGCCAGCTTCGGCCCGGTGGTTTAATCGTTCGCTTAAATAATCCTGGGCGAGGGCAGAGATGAGCGGAATTCCGACGCATCCGGACATGATCGAGGTTGACTGGCTGACCGGGCGGCTGCGCGCGGCGGGGCAAATCGACGATGAGCGGGTTATCGGGTTCTCCTGGCAGGCGATCGGCACTGGGCAAGTTGGCGATTCGGCGCGGCTGACCTTGCAGTATGACCGCGCGGGCCGGGGCCCGGCCACGCTTGCGGGCAAGTTCCCGGCGGCGGACCAGACCAGCCGGGGGACGGCGGCGGCGTTCGGGCTCTACGCCAAGGAAGTCGGCTTTTACCGCGAGGTTGCGCCGCAGCTTGATGTCCGTGTGCCCGGGGTGATCGCGGCGGAGATCGCACCGGACGGGGTCGATTTCGTCCTGATCTTCGAGGATCTCGGCCCGGCGCGCGGCGGCAACCAGCTCGCCAGCTGCTCCGCCGAAGACGCTCGCGCGGCGATCCGCCAGGCTGCCGCGATCCATGCGCCCAGCTGGGGCAATGCGGCGCTGACCGATCTGCCGTGGCTGCAACCGGTGCCGGGGCAAGCCGATCAGATCAAGGCGCTCTACGGCAACGCCCAGGTGATCTTCCGCGAGCGGTATGGTGACAGCCTTGAGCCGGAATTCATGGCGATCTGCGAGGAGCTTAACGACAACCGTGAGCTGTGGTTCGGGCGCGAAGGCGGGCCAAAGGCGATCCTGCATGGCGATTTCCGGCTCGATAACCTGCTGTTCGACATCAAGAGCGGGGCCGAACCCGTCGCGGTGCTCGATTGGCAGACCGTCGCGGTGGGCAATCCGCTGACCGACATCGGCTATTTTCTTGGCACCGGGATCGGCGATGCCCTTCGGCGGGAGTACGAGGACGAACTGCTGGGCCTCTACTGCGCCGAAATGACCGCGCGCGGGGTGCCGCTCAGCCGCGATGCGGTGTGGGACCATTACCTGGTCGGTGCAATCCACGGCATTTCGACCGCCGTGTTCAGTGCGGCCTATGTCGAGCGGACGCCGCGCGGGGACGAGAACTTCCTGTCCATGGCCCGTGGCGGCTGCGCTTTGGCGTTGCAGCATGGCAGCCTTGGCAAACTCAAAGGATAAGACCGATGCTGACCAAGGGTGACGACTTTCCGCTGCATCAAACGCCTGAGCCGGTGGCATATGCCGGGACCGACCGGAATTTTTACGATCGCTATTTCTTCAACGGCTATGCCCCGGACGGTTCGGGGTTTTTCGCCGTCGCATTCGGGATCTATCCGCATCTCAACGTGGCAGATGCCCATTTCAGCACGATCCGGGACGGGGTGCAGTATAACCTGCATGCCAGCCGCGAACTCAACATGGAGCGGCTGGATCTGCAAGTCGGGCCAGTGCGGATCGAAGTGCTGGAACCGCTGCAGAAACTGCGCGTTACGGTGGATGGCGAGGGGCTGAAGGCCGACCTGACCTTCACCGGCCGCGCCTTTCCGATCGAGGAGCCGCGCTTCATCCACCGGATCGGGCCGCGCACTTTCATGGATTACACGCGCCTCACCCAGAACGGCCATTACGAGGGCTGGATCGAGGTTGACGGCGAGCGGCAGGACTGCGCGCCCGGCACGTCCGGCACGCGCGACCGCAGTTGGGGGGTGCGGCCCGTTGGGGCGAGTGACCAGCAGCCGCACGGGCACGGGGTGGTGCCCGGCTTTTTCTGGCAATGGACACCGATCAACTTTGCCGACCGTTCGGTGTTCTTCCACGTCAATGCCGATGCCAAGGGCAACAAGTGGAACACCCGGGCAGTGATCGCGGCGGATGGCGCCGGGGCCGATGCCCATTTCGATACCGAAGGCGAGATGACATCACCCATGGCCAAGGGCACGCGCTGGCCGGAAAACGGCGTGTTGACCATCGATGGGCCGGACGGGCCGGAGGTGTTGACGCTTCAGCCGCTCGGCCGGTTCCAGATGCGCGGGATCGGCTATACCCATCCCAAATGGGGCCACGGCCAGTACCACGGCCCGCTGGCGATGGAGCGCGAGGATTTCGGGCTGGAGCAGTGCAATCCGGGCTCGATGGACAATTACCACGTCCAGCTGCCCTGCAAGGTGACAAGTGACAAGCATGGCGAGGGCTTCGGCGTGTTCGAACAGCTGATTATCGGGCCGTATAAGCCCTATGGATTCAAGGAATTCATGGACTTGGCGTGAATTCGGGCCGGGTGAGGCCGGGCGGACAGGCGGACAACAGGGTGACAGGTTGTCCGGCCTTATTCCGGTTTTATATCAACGTCTTATGCCAAATAAGGTGACACATGTGTGTTTTCGGGAACCAAATCCGGCGCGGAGGCGCTGGTGGCGGGGTGCGGGGATATTCAGACTGTCAAAGAGCAACCCGCCTTATCGCAGATTCGGGGCCTGTAGGAAAGTTGATCCGGTTTCATTCCCCCCTGCGCAGGGCCGCGCCGGCCCGCCGTTTTACCGAAACCCGGCCAGTATCACGGCTCGCTGGCGATTGGGCGATTGAGCATGAAGTTTTTGACCTGATGCAATGCGATCCGGGATCGATGGACAACTACCACGTCCAGCTGCCATGCAAGGTCACAGTGACAAGCACGGTGAAGGATTCGGCGTGTTCGAACAACTGATCATCGGGCCGTACCAGCCCTTTGGCCTGAAGGAGTACATGGATCTTGGCTGATCAACCCCTGTCGCGCTGGAAGTTGGCGCTCGTCCTGTTGCTGGGTCTGGCGATAGGTGCCGGTTCCGCCGTTCACTCGATGAAGCGCGGCGGACTGCGCGGGGCTGGGAGCACCGGCTGGCACGGCAATGCAGTGACCGGCTCGGTCGATGCCGATCCCTGGACCCGCGCGCGAGTGGCGCTAACCGGGCTGCTGGCGCTCAACAAAAGCCAGGCGATCTACTTCACCACCCAGACCGATGACAGCGGCGCCCGGCTGAGCGAGCGTTGCCGCTACCGCGTTTCGGGCGGGGCCTTGCCGGCGCGGTGGTGGTCAGTAACGGTCTATGCCGACGACGATTATCTGCCTCAAAACGAAGATGATGCCCTCTCGTTCGACGCGACCGAAGTGAAGCCGGATGCACGGGCGCAATGGAGCGCACTGGTTGCCAGCAAGCCGGAACCGGGGCTGCCTTGGGCGTCAAGCAACAAGGCGGGTGACTACACTCTTACGCTGCGGCTCTATAACCCGACCAAGGCGGCGCAGGAAGATTTCGGCACGATCCCGCTGCCCAAGGTCACCAAACTCAATTGCGGAGGTGCGGCATGAACCGCTCGGTCAAATATGCGCTGGCCTTTGCCGTGGCGGTTGCGGCGGGGCATGTCGGCACGATCATCGCCGCGCCGCGGGCGATCATGCATGTGGCGCTGAACAAGATGTCGGACGGAGGTAAACGGCTCAACCAGTTCAGTTTTGGGCCGCGCACAACTTCGCATTCGCGCACTGTCGTGCGGCCGTCGCCCGACCTGGCCTATTCGAACTGCGTCTATGACCTGTCGCAGGGGCCGATCCGGGTCAGTGCCGCGCCCAGCCCGGATAATGGCTATGTCTCGCTCTCGGTGTTTGATGCGCGGACTGACAACGTCGGGGTGTTCGATTCACTCCAGTTCCCGCAAGGGATCAGCTTTGTGCTGGCCAAGGCCGGGCAAAAGACCCCGCCCGGCGTATCGGTGGTGATCTCACCTTCGACCCGTGGGGTGATCCTTGACCGGCGGCTTGCCCCCAGCGCGGAACTGTTCGCAAAGGTCGACCAGGCCCGCCGCGCGGACAGCTGCGCGCCGCTCTGACGCAAGGCGATCGGCGCGCCGCTGATGTCAGCATCAGCAGCGCCGCAGTCTGGCTCATCCGGCGGCGGAAAGGCGCGCGAGCTGCTCCTCTGTCAGTACCAGATCGGCTGCTCCTGCCAGTTCGCGCAGTTGCCCGGCCGAGGTCGCACTGGCGATCGGTGCGCCGATCCCCGGCTGCACCCGCAGCCAGGCGAGCGCGATCTGCGCGTGGGTGGCACCGGTTTCGCGGACCACATCGTCCATCACCGCCAGCATCGGCGCGCCTTTGGTCAGGAGATCGCCCATCCGCGCGCCGCGCATTGATTTGCCCAGATCCGCCTCGGTCCGATACTTGCCGGTCAGGAAGCCCGAGGCGAGGCCGAAGAACGGCAACATGGCGATCCCGCGCGAGGTGCACAGCGCTTGCAGGTCAGGCCCATAGGCCGCCCGCGCGACCAGGTTATATTCGTTCTGCAGCACGCTGAACGCCATCACGCCTTGCGCATCAGCCGCAGCGAGCGCCTCGGTCAGCCGCGCGGCGTTGAAGTTCGACGCGCCGAGCGCACGCACTTTGCCGGTCTTTGCCGCTCCGCCAAACGCCGCGACAATGTCTGCCATCGCCAGTTCCTCGTAATCGCGGTGCGCGTAATAGAGGTCGACATAGTCGGTCTGCATCCGCTCAAGTGAGGCATCGAGCGAGGCCAGCACGCGGGCCGGTTCATACAGTTCCTTGCCGCCCAGCATCCCGGTCTTGGTGTGGAGCTTCATGTCGGCGCGCTTGCCGCTGGCGGCAAACCATTTGCCCAGCATCGTCTCGCTCTCGCCGCCCTTGTGGCCGGGCACCCAGGCCGAATAGACGTCCGCCGTATCGATCATCCGCCCGCCTGCAGCGTAAAAGGCGTCGAGTACGGCAAAGCTGGCATCCTGATCGGCAGTCATGCCGAACACGTTGCCGCCGAGGACGAGGGGGAGGCCGGCGATCGCTGGATGAGTCATGCAAACTTCTCCTTCAGCGCCAGCAGCGCCATCGCTGCCTTGGCCGCTTCACCGCCCTTGTCTTTCTGCTGCGGGTCGGCGCGGACCAGGGCTTGCTCCTCATTCTCGACTGTCAGGATGCCGTTGCCGATCGGCATGCCGTCCATGGTCAGCGCCATGATCCCGCGCGCGCTTTCGCCTGCGACGATTTCGAAGTGATAGGTTTCGCCCCGGATCACCACGCCGATCCCGACGAAGCCGTCATAGGCGCCGCTCTGTTCCGCCAGCGCGATCGCGCCGGGCACTTCCAGCGCGCCGGGGACGGTGAGGACTTCGACCTGGTGGCCCGCGGCTTTCAGAGCGGCCGAAGCGCCCGCGACCAGCATGTCGTTGAGATGGTCATAGAAACGCGCTTCAACGATCAGGAATTTCGCCATGTCAGTTCTCCGGGATCGGCCGTTCGCCGACAATGTTGATGCCGTGGCCTTCGATGGCGACGATGTTGCGGTGGGAATTGGTGAGCAGGATCATGTCGTGCACGCCAAGATCAGTCAGGATCTGTGCGCCCAGGCCGTAGCTGCGCAAGTCCATCGCCGGACCGTCGCGGCCGCCGACTTCGGCGCTGAGCTCGCCCGGCGTGGTCGGCATCAGCAACACGATCACGCCTGTGCCGGCCTTGCCAATCTCGGCCATGGCGCGCTGCAGCACCCGTTTGCGCGGGCCGGGTTGGCCCAGCACGTCGGAAAAGATCGAGATCCCGTGCATCCGCACCAAGGTGGGTTCGCCGGGCACGACATGGCCCTTTTGCAGCGCGATGTGGACGGTGCCGTCAACCTTGTTGCGATAGGTCTTGGCGATCCAGTCCCCGCCGTAATCTGAGGTAAACGGGGCCTGCGACACGCATTCGACCAGATGGTCGTGCTTGCGGCGGTATTCGATCAGGTCGCGGATCGTGCCCATTTTCAACCCGTGGCGGCGCGCGAAGGGGACCAGATCGTCCATCCGGGCCATGGTCCCGTCCTCGTTCATGATCTCGCAGATCACGCCCGAAGGGTTGAGCCCGGCCAGCCGCGAAATATCGACCGAAGCCTCGGTATGCCCGGCGCGGACCAGCACCCCGCCATCGCGCGCGATCAGCGGGAAAACGTGGCCGGGGGTGACAATATCGTCGCGGGTCTTGCCGGCATCGATCGCCACGGCAACGGTGCGGGCGCGGTCTCCGGCGGAAATCCCGGTGGTCACCCCTTCGCGCGCTTCGATTGATACGGTGAAGGCGGTTTCGTGGCGGGTGCCGTTCATCCGGCTCATCAGTTCCAGCCCCAGCTGCTCGGTGCGCTGCTGGGTCAGGGTCAGGCAGATCAGCCCGCGGCCATAAGTCGCCATGAAGTTGACTGCATCGGGGGTGGCCATCTGCGCGGGGATCACCAGATCGCCCTCGTTCTCGCGGTCCTCGTCATCGACCAGGATGAACATCCGGCCGTTGCGGGCTTCCTCGATGATCTCCTCGATCCCGACCAGAACCGGGGCCTCATCGCTGTCCCACAGGAACATTTCCAGCTTGCGCAAAGTATCGGCGGTGGGGTTCCAGCCGTCCTCGGTGCAATCGCGCAGAGTGTTGGCGTGCAGCCCGGCTGCCCGCGCCAATCCTGCCCGCGACATGCCGCCATCGGTAACGAGACGGCGGACCTTTTCGATGATGTTGGTGCTCATGACTCGGGAATATCACACTAGAGTGTGATTTCAAGGGACATCACATTGCAATGTGATTCAATCCCCCTTGAATACCGGGGTGCGCTTTTCCAGGAAGGCGTCGACCGCTTCGTTGTGGTCCTGCGTGGCGTGGGCCACGGCCTGCATCGCGGCGGACATTTCGAGCACGGTGGCCAGATCACTGCGGCGCGCTTCCCACAGCAAGCGCTTGGTCATCCGCACCGCAAACGGCGGGTTGGCAGCGACTTTGGCGGCAAGCGCGCGGGCGGCGTCCATCAGTTCGGTATCTGGCACGACCTTGCTGACCAGCCCGCAGGCGAGCGCTTCGGCGGCGCCAATCGTGTCCCCGGTCAGCGACATTTCCGCCGCTTTGGAAAAGCCGATCACGCGCTGCAGCAACCAGGCCCCGCCATCGCCGGGGATGATCCCCAGCTTGACGAAGCTCTCCGCGAACTTGGCGCTTTCGCCCGCGATGCGCAGGTCGCACATGCAGGTCAGATCCAGCCCCGCGCCGATCGCCGGGCCGTTGACCGCCGCGATCACCGGCACTTCCAGCGCCGCGAAGGCGAGTGGGAGGAGCTGGATTCCGCGCTTGTAATTGCCGCGCGTGCGGGCCGGCAGCCCGGCGTTAAGCCCGCCGCCGCCTGGCTTCATCGCGTTGATATTCCCGCCCGATGAAAACGCCTTGCCCGCCCCCGTCAGGATCGCCACCCTGGCGCTGGCATCGTGCTCCAGCCGGTCAAGCGCGGCAAGCAGGGCCTGGACGACTTCGTGGTCCGAAATCGGATTGCGCATTTCCGGGCGGTTGAGCGTGATTGTGACAATGCCCTGAGCATCGGCTTCGTACAGAACGGGGCTATCCATGGGGCAAAATCCTTATCCTATGGCATGGCCCATAAGGCCAAGCTGCGGGTCAAGGCAACAGGCGTTGGAGGAACCAGAAGCTGGCGGTGATCCCGATGGCATAGGTCGCGGTGACCACCGCCAGACGCTGGCGGGCTGGGGCAAACCGGCGCAGCGCGGCGAGCACCGCCAGGCACACGGCAACGATCACCAGCTGGCCGAGTTCAACCCCGACGTTGAAGGTAAACAGCGCCATCGGCACGTCGCTTTCAGGCAAGCCAATCTCGCGCAGGGCCCCGGCGAAACCGAAACCGTGGAGCAGCCCAAACAGGAACGCGACCACCCATGGAATCCGCTCGGACAGGCGCGGCGCGCCGGGTTGCTGCTTCACGATTTCCACTGCGAGAAATATGATCGACAGCGCGATCAAGGCTTCGACCGGGGCCTGGGCAAGGCCGATCAGGCCGAGCGTTGATCCGATCAGGGTAATCGAATGCGCCACGGTAAAGGCCGTCGCCGCGCGCACCACCACCCAAAGGTTGCCGAGCAGCAGCACCAGCGCGACCACGAACAGCAAGTGATCGTAACCGGCCAGGATATGTTCCACCCCCAGCACCAGATAGGTCTGCGCGACCTGCCAGCGGCCCTGCTTGGCGGTGACGGTGATCATCGGCCGGTCCTGCGTCAGCCGCTCGGCCTGAACCGGTCGGCCCAAAGGGGCAACGCGCAGCAGGGCGTCGGTATAGCCGCTCTCCAGCCCGGCCAGACCGACTTGCTGGCCTTCAATCGGTCCGCGGCAGGTGAACAGGCCGGTGGCGATCACCGAACCGCCGTCAAGCCGGGTGTTGCCGGGGGTCAGCGTGCAGAACTTCGGCATAGCGGGCCGCGCACGGGTGGCAACGCCGCCCAGGATCGGGGCTTTCCACACCATCTTCCAGTGCTGCGCGTCCTGCTGGGTCAGTTCCAGATAGCCAGGGCGCAGTTCGTCCGCGCGGGCGGGGGCGCTGCCCAGCAGCAGCAGGGCCAGCAGCAGCAAGACGGCACGCAAGTTCATTTCGGCTGCTCGATCACCACGTCGTAATTGGCCAGCACCTTGCGATAGGCCGCTTCCTCGGCGCGCTGGCGGGCAGAGTTGTGCCAGTCATTGGTGACCTGCTGGCGCACTTTTTCCAGTTCGGGCCTGGCCGGGTTTGAGCGCGCCGCGACGCGAACCACGTGCAGGCCCAGCCCAGATGAAACCGGCCCGGTCCATTGCCCCAGCGGCAGGCCGAGCAGGCTATCGGCAAACGGGCCGCCGAACACCGCCGCCACGTCGCTCGCTGCGTTCTGGCTATAGTTTGACGGGATCGGCGCGGGCTGGGCAAAGCGGTCAGCGGATTGTCCGGCCTGCAGCAGCTTCAGCGCCTCTGCCGCCTTGGCCCGCGCGGCAGGGCTTTCTGCGCCAAGATAGAGCTGGTCAAAGCTGTAGGTTACCTCTGCCGCATAGCGCGCCGGGTCCTTGTCGATCAGCTTTTGCAGCTCTGCATCGCTGGGGGTCGCGGCTTCGACATCGCTGGTGGCCAGCGCCAGCATCTTGTTGCGCATCCGCCGCATCACCACCTCGTCATCCTGATCGAGGCCGAGGCTCAGCGCCTCGCGGTAATAGACCTGATCGCGGACATATTCGGCGATCAGCCCGTCCAGTTCCTCTTGGCTGGGCGCACGGCGAAAACTTTCGGTCCAGCGATTTGCCAACCGCGAAACCAGCGCTTCGTTGACCACGATCCGCCGTTCGCCCAGATCCGGCGCACGGCCAGACATCAGCGCAAACACCAGCGCTCCTGCGATCAGGAAATGCACGATCGGTTCGCGCAGCAGATGTGCCGCGCCATTACGCCAGTTCACGTGTGTCCTTCCCGAGTCATATCAAACTCTTGCCCCGTTCGTGTCGAGCGAAGTCGAGACACCTGACACTGAGGTGCCTCGACTTCGCTCGAGACGAACGGGTGGGTTAGTTGCAATTCCATTGGAACGAACAGAGCTGGTTCACCCCGGGTTGTACCAGATCGGCGAGGTATAGGCGCGTTCCTGGCCTTTGAGCGGCACTTCCGGCCCCAGTTGCAGCTTGAAGCGCACCTTGTCGAAATTAACCCAGGTCGGGGTCGGGATTTCCAGCACGCGCAGGTAATAGAAGGCGCGCTGTCCCGCGTTGAATTCCGGATCGGCCCAAACCGTGGTCAGCGCGGGCGCGCCGATGGTGTTCTGATAGGTGGCATCGTCAGTGTTTACCGTATCGCCCACCGGGGTCAGCTTGCCGCCCGCCAGCTTGCGCGTATCGGCATTGGACCAGACCACGTCGAACACCTTTTCATGGCTGTTTCCGGCCGCATCGACCCAGCCCTTGACCACTTGCACGCGGTCAAGGTTGGCGCCGATCGGGTCCTTCAGCGCCGAAATCAGAAAGCTTGGCCGCCCGCCCGGCGCGGCATCGAGCTGCCCGCCCATCGGCACCCCGTGGGCATAGGCCTGCCGCACCCAATCGCCTTTGAGGTCGCTGTCCTTGAAGGCCCAGCCGCCAAAGAAGCGCACAGTCATGCGCGGGCCGGTGGTGGCGTAAACCTCGCGCCGTTGCATCGCGTCCCAGATCGCGCTGCGGGTATTGGCCTTGGCCCAGACCGCAGCATAGCCGCTGGCGAGGTAGTTCCAGCCGAACCGTCCCTGACGGGTCCCCAGGTTCTGCGGTTCCATCGTCCGGCCGGGACGTGGTTCGACATTGGAATGCTTGCCGAAATAGTTGTCCTCATCGGCGGTGGCGAGGCCGGTGTGACTGTCGGTCGATCCGATCACGCCGAACTTGTACGGGTTCTCGCCCGTCTTCGCTTCGATCAGCAGGCCCCGCTTCAACGCTTCGCGGACATAGCTGCCAGTCTGCATTTCGGGCGTGGTCTTTTCGGTCATCATCAGATTGCCGAGTTCCCAACCCGCTGTGCCATAGCCAGCAAATTCATCGTTCGGCGACATGAAGGGATGAGCTTCGCTGTCACCTTTGATCTGGGTAATTTCCACCACCGGTTCATGCGCCGCGCGGCGCTTGGCATAAGCTGCGCTCATCGGCCCGCCGTTCGGCTCGGTCAGCATGAACATCTGCCCGTTCGACATGTTCGAATTGTGCGGGATCGCCAGCACTTTGCCGCCAGTGTCTTTTTCATAGGCGTCCATATAGTCCCACAGCTTGTCAGGGGACGTCTGGCCGAACGAATCGATCGGGAACACCTTGCGCACTGTGTCTGCGCCATCGCGGAAAATAATGTTGCGATGCAGATTGTTACCGCCCTGCATCAAAGTATATTCGAACCCGAACAGGGCCGTAAACCGGCCCGGCGCGTTATAGCGATCAACGGTATTGATGTACTTGTTCCAGGTGGAACTGATCCGCTTGGCATTGCCATCGGGATTGATCAGCGATGGCGGCAAGGTGTTGTTCGCCTTGGCATCGATGATTTCCGCCACGGCCTTTTGGCTTTCGGCCTTGCCGGCGTGCATCATGTCATACCAGCGCAGCATCAGCGGTTCGGTGATCATCAGGCGCGGGGCGTTGAACAGGTCCAGCATCGAACCCAGCCCGTCGGAGTGATCGGCCACGACCAGGAAATCGAGCGGTCGATCAAGCTTGGCCTTGATCCCGGTGGAGGAGGTGACCTGCTGCCCCTGGGCAAAGCGTAGCGCATCTTCGGGCGAGAGCCGCGCGCCAAACCCGAAGGCATCGGGCGAATTGGCTGTGTGCAGGTGGGTATCACCCCAATAGACCCGGTCTGGATAGTCCGCCAGCTTGATGTCTGCTTCGCTGACCTTTCCGAACAGCACGGTCCGCGCCTGTTCGCAGCCCGACAGCATCATCGCACTGCCCAGCAGCAGGGCAGCTGTCCATTTCGTCTTGCTCATTGCCATTATGCTCCCTGTTTATCCCGGCTTCAGCTTGGCGTGAACCAGATCGGCGAGGTATAGGCGCGTTCCTGCTGCTTCAGCGGGATTTCCGCACCAAGCGCCACTTTGAACCGGACCATGTCGTAAGCGACCCAGGTCGGGGTGGGGATTTCCAGGACGCGCAGGTAATAGAACGCGCGGGCGGTGGGATCGAATTCCGGATCGGTCCAGACCGTGGTCAGCGTGGGGGCGCCGATGGTGTTCTGGTAAGTGGCCGTGGCCGTATCCACCGTATCTCCCACCGGGGCCAGCTTGCCGCCTGCCTGTTTGCGGGTATCGGCGTTGGACCAGACCACGTCGAATACCTTTTCATGGCTCTGCCCGGCCTTGTCGACCCAGCCCTTGACCACTTGCACGCGGTCCAGGTTGGCGCCGATCGGATCCTTCAATGCGGAAATCAGGAAGCTTGGTTTGGCTCCGGCCTTGGCAGCCAGCTGCCCACCCATCGGCACGCCGCGGGTATAACCGGCCTTGACCCAATCGCCCGAAAGATCGGCGGAGGTAAAGTCCCATCCTGCAAAGAAGCGCACCACCATGCGCGGGCCGGTGGTAGCATAGACTTCGCGCCGTTGGAGTGCGTCCCACAGCGCGCTGCGGGTGTTGGCCGTGGCCCAGACTGCCGCATAGCCGCTGGCGAGCGACTGCCAGTTCATCTTGCCGCTGTTCGCCCCGGGGACGAAATCGTCCTTGGCGCGGTGGTTGTTGGGTTCAACCCCGGCGTGCTTGCCGAAGAAGTTGTTGTCATCCCCCGTGGCCAGGCTGGTGTGGGAATCGGTCGATCCGATCAGGCCGAATTTATAGGGGTTTTCGCCGGTCTTCGCCTCGATCTGCATGCCGCGCTTGAGGGCTTCGCGGACATAGCTGCCGGCATAGTCGCCCGGCTTGGTCGGCTGGGTGCCAAGCAGGTTGTTCTTGTCCCAACCGGCAGTTCCGTAACCGGAAAATTCATCGTTGGGAGACAGGAAGGGGTGGGCTTCGCTATCACCCTTGATCTGAGTTATTTCGACAATCGGTTCCCGTGCGGCCCGGCGCTTTGCGCTGGCGGCGGTCAGCGGGCCGCCGTTGGGTTCGGTCAGCATGAACATCAGGCCGTTGGACAGGTTGCTGTTGTGCGGGATCGCCAGCACTTTGCCGCCGGTCTTCTGCTCATAGGCATCCATGTAGTCATAGAGCTTGTCCGGCCACAGTTCGGTGGTCGGATCGAGCGGTTCGATCTGCCCCACCTTGTCGCCGCCATCACGGAAAATGACGTTGCGGTGCAGGTTGTTGCCGCCCTGCATCAGGGTATATTCAAACCCCAGGAAGGCGGTGAACTTGCCGGGGTGGTTGTATTTTTCCACCGTGTCGATGTGACCCCGCCAGATCTTGGCGGTGCGTTCCTTGCCTTTGACCGGATCGTTGAGCGCGGCCGGCATCGTGCCATTGCCGCGGGCCTTCAGGATTTCACCCATGGCAACCACCGACTGGGCGGGCCCCTTGTGCATCATGTCGTACCAGCGCAGCATCTGGGGATCAGAAATCATCATGCGCGGGGCGTCATACAGCGCCTTGGTTGATCCCAGTCCTTCGGCGTGGTCAGAAATAACCAGGAAGTCCAGCGGGCGATCCAGTTTGGCTTTGAGACCATTGGTGCTGGTCACTTCCTGACCCTGGGCGAACCGCAGCGCTTCTTCCGGGGCAAGCCGGTTGCCGAATCCGAAGGCATCGACCGAATTGGCGGTGTGCAGGTGGGTATCGCCCCAATAGACCCGTTCGGGATAGGCGGTCTGCTTGATATCGGCTTCGCTTTGCTTGCCAAACAGCGTCCGTTCGGCCTGATCGCAGCCTGCCGTCAGCATGGTTCCCGTCAGCAGCATGGCCGCCAGCAGCGTCTTGCCTCGCATCATTCCCTCCTCATCCCCAAATGCGTTTTTGTTCGCAATGCGTCACCATGCCATGCCGGTGGCGCGCGTCAACTGACACAATTGTAACTTTGCCGGAAGAACTGAACTTTTCCCGCCCCGCGCCGTCCTTTGCCCGTGCCGATCAGGAAGGGGAACCGATGGCGAAGTTCGATTTCGTAGTGCTGGGCAGCGGCCCGGCCGGTCGCCGCGCGGCGGTGCAGGCGGCCAAGCTGGGCAAGAGCGTGCTGGTGGTGGACAACCGCGAGCGCGTGGGCGGAGTATCGGTCCACACCGGGACGATCCCCAGCAAGACCCTGCGCGAAACCGCGCTGAACCTGTCAGGCTGGCGCGAACGCGGGTTCTATGGCCGGTCCTACCGGGTCAAACGCGACATCGATTCCAGCGACCTGACCAACCGGCTGGGCAAGACCCTGACCCACGAGATCGAGGTGCTGGAACATCAGTTCGCTCGCAACGGAGTTCGCACGATCGTGGGGGCGGGGCGCTTTATTGGCCCCAACAAGCTCTCGATCCGCCAGACTGCCGAAGGTCGCGTGGCGGAAGAAGTGGTCGAGGCGGAGCGGATCCTGATCGCGGTCGGGACCGAACCTTACCGGCCAGAAGGGATTCCGTTTGATGGGGAGCGGGTGCTCGACAGCGACCAGTTCATCCTCAATCCCCGCGTGCCGCGCAGTCTGACTGTGGTCGGGGCGGGGGTGATCGGGCTGGAATATGCCACGATTTTTTCCGCGCTCGACGTGCCGGTGACCCTGGTCGAACCGCGCGCGCGGCTGCTGGAATTCATGGATCAGGAACTGGTCGATCACTTCGTCTACCACTTGCGGGATCAGGGCATGGCGCTGCGGCTGTCGTGCGATGTCGACCGGGTGGAATTCGGCGACGATGGCTGTCCGGTCTGCGTGCTGTCCGACGGGCGCGAGCTGCGCAGCGAGATGGTGCTGTTCACCGCCGGGCGGCGCGGCGCGACCGATAGCCTGGAGCTGGGCGCGGCGGGGATCGAAACGGATGAGCGCGGGCGGATCAAGGTCGATCCCGGCACGTTCCAGACCCAGGTCTCGCACATCTATGCTGCGGGCGACGTGATCGGCTGGCCAAGCCTTGCCTCGACCTCGATGGAACAGGGCCGCGCGGCGGCTTGCCATGCGTTTGACCAGCCCCTGCCGAAAGGCGGATCGAACTTTCCAATCGGGATCTATGCCGTGCCCGAACTGTCCAGCGTCGGCCTGACCGAGGACGAGGCGCGGCGGCGCGGCACGGCGGTGGAATGCGGCATTGCCCGGTTCCGCGAAACGTCGCGCGGGCACATCATGGGGGTGGAGGCCGGGATCCTCAAACTGGTGTTCGACATCACCACCCGCCGCCTGCTGGGCGTCCACATCATTGGCGAAGGCGCGACCGAACTGGTCCATATCGGCCAGGCGGTGATCGAACTGGGCGGGACGATCGATTACTTCATCGACAACAGCTTCAACTATCCCACCCTGGCCGAAGGCTACAAGGTGGCCGCACTCGATGCGTGGAACCGCTTGCGCCACCGCGACGGAGCGGTGATCGCGTTCCGGGGGCGGGCCAGCGCCTGATCGGGCAAGGGCGCTTGCTGGGGGCGATGCGCTGACCTAGGATCAGGCCATGGCGGCCCCCTCCGACGATCCAGACAGCGGTATTTCCCCATCGGTCTGGCGCTTCGTCCGCGCCAGCCGCGCCCATGTGGTGATCGACGCGGCGGACTATTTCGAAGTGATGCAAACCGCGATGCGCCGCGCGCGGCAGCGGATCCTGTTGATTGGCTGGGATTTCGACAGCCGGATTCACCTGGGGCAGGGGCGGCGGTGGTGGAACCGGCCCAGCAAGCTGGCCATGCCCGCCCGGCTGGGGGCCTATATCGTCTGGCTGTGCAAGCGCACGCCCGATCTGCAAGTTCGGCTGCTGAAATGGAACATCGGTGCGCTGAAATTCATCTTTCGGGGCTCGATGGCGCTCGATCTGCTGCGCTGGCTGTTCCACCGCCAGATCGATTTCAAATTCGATTCCGCCCATCCGATCGGTTGCAGTCACCACCAGAAGATCGTGGTGATTGATGACAAATTTGCGGTCTGCGGCGGGATCGACATGACTTCGGACCGCTGGGACACACCTGAACACCGCGAGAACGATCCGCGCCGCCGCCTGCCCTATGGCCGCCGGCTCTATGGCCCGTGGCATGACCTGACCATGCTGGTCGAAGGCGAAGCTGCCGCTGCGCTGGGCGAACTGGGGCGGCAGCGCTGGGCGCTGGCGGGCGGACCGCCACTGGACCCATGCTGGCAGCAATCGGCCTCGCCCTGGCCGAGTGAGCTCAAGGCGGAATTCATCGACGTCGAAGTGGGCATTTCGCGCACCCGCGCCGCCTGGAATGGGACCAGCGAACTGCGCGAGATCGAACGCCTGTTCATCGAACACATCGCCCGCGCGAAGCACTTCATCTATGCCGAAAGCCAATACTTCGCCGCCCGCGCCGTGGCCGAGGCGATCGCCCGCAAGATGGCCGAGCCCGATCCGCCCGAAGTGGTCCTGATCAACCCGCTGAGCGCCGAAGGCTGGCTGGAACAGGCCGCGATGGACGGCGCGCGGGTGCGGTTGTGCCATGCCGTGGCGGAACACGATCACGCCCAGCGCTTCCGCATCTTCGTTCCCCGCAACGCGGCGGGAACGCCGATCTACATCCACGCCAAGATGATGATCGTCGATGATGAAGTGGTGCGGATCGGCTCGGCCAACATGAACAACCGCTCGCTTGGGCTGGACAGTGAATGCGACGTGTTCATCGATGCCGCGCGCCCCGGCAATGGCCACGCCAAGGCCGCGATCACCCGCCTGCGCCACCGCCTGCTGGCCGAACACTGCGGAATGAAGATGGAAGACGTGCGCCAAGCGCTGGCCGCCAATCCATCGATGCTGGCGCTGATCCAGAATGCGCCAAAAAGCGGCAAGCGGCTGGATGCTTTGCACTTGCCTGAACTGACCGAAACGGAGAAAGCGGTGGCTGACAACGCGCTGCTCGATCCCGAGCGGCCGGAGGAACTGTTCGAACCGTTCAGCAAACGGCGCGGATTGTTTGCCCGGGGCGGCTGGTTGCGCCGCCCGCGCTGAAGGAGAAATACGGTAATGAGCTGCGATCACGATGCGGGCGATGGTGGCCCGATGGCCAAGCTGCCGGTGCCCGATGAAGTGCAGGAAGCGATCCGCACTCTGCTGCGCTGGTCGGGCGACGATCCGGAGCGCGAAGGGCTGGTCGATACCCCGGCCCGGGTCGCGCGGGCGTGGAAGGAATATTGCCAGGGCTATCAGGAAGACCCGGCGCTGCACCTGGCCCGCCAGTTCGAAGAAGTGGGCGGCTATAACGAACTGGTGTTGCTGAAGGACATTCCGTTCCAGTCGCATTGCGAACACCACATGGCCCCGATCACCGGCAAGGCCGCGATCGCCTATATGCCGCGCCATTCGGTGGTCGGCATTTCCAAGCTGGCCCGTGTGCTGCACGGCTATGCCCAGCGCCTGCAGATCCAGGAACGGCTGACCGCCGAAGTGGCGCAATGCATCTGGGAAAACCTCAATCCGCACGGCGTCGCTGTGGTGATCGAGGCGCAGCACGGTTGCATGACCGGGCGCGGGGTCAAGACTCCCGGCGTCGGCATGGTCACCAGCCGCCTGCTCGGCTGCTTCCTTGAAGATTCGCGCAGCCGCAAGGAAGTGCTCAGCCTGATGGGGTATTGATCATGCGCAAGGGAGTGATCGGGGCGGGGTTGCTGCTGGCATTGGGCGGCGGTGCGATGCTGCAGGCCGCTGGGGGTTCACCCATGGCAGGCATGGCGGGCTATTATGCCCGCACCTGGCAAAGCGGCGATGTCAGCGGCGGCAAGTTTGATGTCACCGACGAAGTGGTGATCGAGCCAATCGATGCCAAACAGGCCAAGGTCTCGTTTGCGCTTAATTTCTTCAATGGCCACACCTGCGATCTAGAGGGCACCGCCACTCTGATGGGCAACCGGCTGATCTATACTGATCCCGATGGCTGGGACGGCAATGCTTGCAAACTGGAAATCTGGCGTCAGGGCAAAGACTTGCGCTGGACAGATCGTGACAATGGCTGCCATTCCTATTGCGGCATGCGCGGTACGTTCACGGACATGAAACTGGCGCTGAAATACCGCAAGCCTTTGTCAGCCAGGCCCAAACCGCGCGAGAATTGACGGCGCCGAACTTCCCCCGCCATGGGAGGGTCCGTCCCTTTTTATCGCCGTGCCGCCGCATCATACCAGGTCGCCACATCATCCCGCATCTGCGTCAGTGCCTGGGGGTTAAGGTAGATCATGTGCCCGGCCTGATAGTATTTGAAGCTGATATTGCGCCGCAGTTCGGGCGTCAGACCCAGATGCGCGGCATCGAATTCGGTGCTGTAAAATGGCGTGGCGGCATCATAATAACCGTTCAGGAACAGTACCTTAAGATGCGGATTTGTTCTCATGGTATAGGCCAGGTCAACGCCCGTATTGGGTGAAGTCTGCACTCCGCGTTCTCCGGGTGCCCGGTGCTTCCAGTCCCAGTCAAAGCCGCTGTCGCGCGCTGACTGTTTGTAGAGCATGTCGGTCTTGTAGCCCAGCGTGCGCGCAGCATAATCCCGGAAGGTGTTGAAATAGGCCCCGGTGATGGCAGTGCTGGCGGGATCATCGTCCGGGCTGTCTGCATTGGCATCCCCGACATTGAGGAGATAGCGCGTATCGAGTCGGCCGGTGGCCAGGCCCCGGTCACGCAGCAGTTCGGTTTGAAAATGGTTGAGCGACACGCGTAGCCGCGCACGCAGAATGAAATCGACGGACAGCCCGGTGAATGCGGCCATCTGCTCGGCCACAGTGCGCGCTTCTTCCTGAGAGATCGTATCGCCTTTGGCCAGCGCGGCGGCATAGGGGCCGGCAACGAAGGCCCGGACCTGGGCCAAAAAACTATCCAGATCGGCCGGCCGGCCTGGCACGCGATTATGATACCACGCTGTTGCCGCGAAAGTCGGGAACAGGATCATGGTATTCTGATCGTAACCAGGCTGGCGCACACCATAGTTCAGGATCGTGGACAGCAGAACAATCCCATCAAGGCTAACCCCGCGAGCTTCCAGCAAGGCCCCGACCGCACCGGAACGCAGCGTGCCGTAACTTTCGCCGAACAGCACCTTGGGGCTGGCCCAGCGGTTGTTCTTGGCGACATAGCGCATGATTGCCCGGGCAAAGGCATCGGCATCCTGATCGACGCCCCAGAAATCCTTGCCGCTCTTGTCCCCCAGCGGGCGTGACCAGCCCGCGCCGATCGCGTCAATGAATACCAGGTCGGTCTTGTCGATCAGGCTGTCGGGATTGGGGCGCAGTGCATACTGGCTTGGTGCTACATAGACCGGATCATTGGTCTGTACCCGCACCGGGGCAAAGCTGCCCAGATGCAGCCAGACTGTGGGAGAACCAGGTCCGCCGTTGAAGAAGAACGTTACCGGCCAGTTGCCGCCGCCATCCTTGGTATAGGCGGTGTAGAACATGCTGGCAGTGGGTTTGCCATCATCGTCACGAATGGTCAGCGTACCCGCCGTTGCGGTATAGGGGATTTTTGCCCCGCGCACGGTGGCCACGCCCTTGCTGACCGCGCTGGCTTCTTCCACCGGGGGTTTGACCCAGGCCTGCTCAACCTCGGCAATCATGGCCTCCTTGTGGCCCTTGGATGCTTCAGGCTTTTTGTCCTGCGCAGAAAGCGGCAAGGAGGTGGCAGCAAGCAGCAGCAGGCTGGCGGCAATGCGCATGGATGTGGTCCCCGTTTGGTTGTGCTGCAGGTGATGCCGCCCCTTGCGCCAAGTCGCAAGAGCGCTGCGCAAGCCAAGCCGGCTAAACCGGCAAGCCCCAGCGGCGTCCGGCCCAGATCAGCACCAGATAGCCCGCCATCGCCGTCAGGCAGCCAAGTGCCAGCGCGAGCGGGAAGCCGATCCCGCGGCGCAGCAACGTAGCGAGGATCAGGAAAGAGGGCAGGGCGGCGACAACGTAAAGTGCCGTTCCTGTCAGAAAATCTGCCGCGCGGGCCGGATCGTGCGTATCGCGCCACAGCCACACCAGCGCGACCAGACTGGTCAGCGGAAGTGAGGCAACCAGCCCGCCCCAACCTGGGTTGCGGCGGGCCAGTTCAGAAGCAATAGCAATCAAAACGCCCGAAAGCGCGGCTTTGATCGCCAATTGCCCCCACATTGCAGTCAGCCCTAGAGCTGCTCAATCATGTAATCGGCAGCGCTGACCTTGAATTCGCCCGGTGCTTCGACGTTGAGCTGTTCGACCACGCCGTCGTTGATCACCATCGAGAAACGCTGGCCGCGCTTGCCCAGGCCAAAGCCCGAACCGTCCATGGTCAATCCCAGGGCTTCGGCAAGATCGCCGTTGCCATCGGCCAGCATGGTCACGTCCGCGCTGCCCGAAGCCTTGCCCCAGGCGCCCATCACGAACGGATCGTTGACGGCCGTGCAGGCGATTTCATCGATGCCCTTGGCCTTGAGGTCTGCGGCGTGATCGACATAGCCGGGCAGGTGCTTGGCTGAGCAGGTCGGGGTGAAGGCACCCGGAACCGAGAACAGCGCCACGCGCTTGCCCTTGAAATAGTCGGCCGACTGGACCGCTTCGGGGCCAGCTTCGCCAGCCTTGACCAGCTTAACGTCGGGCAGCTTGTCACCAACGGCAATCGTCATCGTCATTCTCCTGTAGGCAGTGTTGCGAATCTTTCGCAGGATATAGGCACGATCAGGCAGAGGGCAACGCCCGCGCATGGTTAAATTCGCTTTACTGCGCCGCTTTAAGAATGCGTAAACGAATTGCGCGAGGCTGTCTTTCGCGGGGGATCGATCCCGCCGGGAGACTGTTAGATGAAAATCGCACAAGGGGTCGCGGCTGGATTGGTCGCTTTTTCGATGGTATTGGCCGCACCGGCCAGTGCCGGATCAATGAGTAGCGCGGAAAAGCTGCGCCGGCTGGACATCATGCTGATGGTAACCGGGCTGCGGTGCCGCACCGGGGCAGACAATTTTCAGGCCGATTATGGCCGCTTCACCACCAACCACCTCGCCGAACTGAACGCCGCCAGCGATGCGTTGAAGGCGCAGATGGGCGGATCGGGCCGCATCGCCGACCGCGCGCTGGACAAGCTTAGCGTGACCATGGCCAACACCTATGGCCAGGGCCACCCCTGGCTCGATTGCGGCCAGCTGAAGCAGGTCGCACGCGGGCTGGCCGAAGCGCGCGGTCCCGAACCGCTAATCGCAGCGGCGGACCAGTTGCTGGAAAGCAGCGGCACCCCGCAGTTTGCTTGGTTGCGCCGCTAGGCCATATAAAGACATCTTTATATTTGCCTCGTTTGGGGCAAGTGGGTAAGGGGCGGCACAGACCAGGTGCCGTCCTGACCCGTACGGGCGGTTCCTCCAGATTCAGGAGCTTCCCCGGTGACCACCGCCCAGACCGAACATGACTATGTGATCGCCGATATCGGCCTTGCCGACTATGGTCGCGCCGAAATCCGCATTGCCGAAACCGAAATGCCTGGGCTGATGGCGCTGCGTCAGGAATTCGGCACGTCACAGCCGCTCAAGGGCGCGCGGATCACCGGCAGCCTGCACATGACGATCCAGACCGCGGTGCTGATCGAAACCCTGACCGCGCTGGGCGCCGAAGTGCGCTGGGCCACCTGCAACATCTTCTCCACCCAGGACCACGCCGCCGCCGCGATTGCCGCTGCGGGCATTCCGGTGTTCGCGGTGAAGGGCGAAAGCCTGGCCGAATACTGGGACTATGTCGGTTCGATCTTCGACTGGGGTGACCAGACCGCCAACATGATCCTCGACGATGGCGGCGATGCCACCATGTTCGCGCTGTGGGGCGCGCGGGTGGAAGCGGGCGAGGACCTGTTCGAACCCAGCAATGCCGAGGAAATCGAATTCGTCCGCGCGCTGAAGGCCTTTCTGAAGCGCAAGCCGGGCTACCTCACCATGTCAGTCGCCCACATCAAGGGTGTTTCGGAAGAAACCACCACCGGCGTCCATCGCCTTTACCAGATCGCCAAGGACGGTAAGTTGCCATTCCCCGCGATCAACGTGAATGACAGCGTCACCAAGTCTAAGTTCGACAACCTCTACGGTTGCAAGGAATCGCTGGTTGACGCGATCCGCCGCGCGACTGACGTGATGCTGGCCGGCAAGGTCGCCTGCGTTGCCGGGTTTGGCGACGTGGGCAAGGGCTCTGCCGCCTCGCTCCGCCAGGGCGGCGCGCGGGTGATGGTCACCGAAGTCGATCCGATCTGCGCGCTGCAGGCCGCCATGGAAGGCTATGAAGTCGTCACCATGGAAGAAGCCGTGACCCGCTGTGACATCTTCGTCACCGCCACCGGCAACGAGGATGTGATCACTGCCGAACACATGAAGGCGATGAAGCCGATGTCCATCGTCTGCAACATCGGCCACTTCGACAGCGAAATCCAGATTTCGGCGCTCGACAACTACAAGTGGACCGAGGTCAAGCCCGGCACCGATCTGGTCGAATTCCCGGACGGCAAGCAGATCATCATCCTCGCCAAGGGCCGCCTGGTGAATCTGGGCTGCGCGACGGGCCACCCCAGCTTCGTGATGAGCAGCAGCTTCACGAACCAGACCCTCGCGCAGATCGAACTGTTCACCAATCCGGCACAGTACAAGAACGAGGTCTATGTTCTGCCCAAGCACCTCGACGAAAAGGTCGCGGCGCTGCATCTGGAAAAGCTGGGCGTGAAGCTGACCAAGCTGAGCAAGAAGCAGGCGGACTATATCGGCGTGTCCGAAACCGGCCCGTTCAAGCCGGATCACTATCGCTATTGATCGACAGCTTGTGCGTGCCGCCCGGTTGTATTCCGGGCCGCACGCGCATAGCTGGGAAGCATGACTCTGACCCCCGCAGTGCTGTTGCTGGTCGGGCTGCTGCTGGCGGCCTGGACCGTGGCGGCCATCTGGGCCTGGCAGCGAGCCCGCCAGCGTGAGCGCAAGGCCGAATCCGGCCAGCGCCAGGCGCGGCGGCTGGCCAAGATGGTCGATGAAAGCCCGGCGCTGCCCTTGCTGGTCCGCGCCGATGGCAAGATCGAAGCCCCGCAGCGGCTGGCCAACTGGATCGGGCTGGAGCGGGTTCCCCAGTTCCTGACCGAACTTGACGGCGGCCGGATCGACGGCGGCGGGGGCGGGCTGACCCGCGAACAGCTGGAGGAATTGAGCGAGGCGGTGCGCCGCACGCAAAAGACCGCCGCACCGTTCCGCATGGTCGTCACCCCGCGCGGGTCAAAGCGCAGCCTGGCCTTGCGCGGGCATCTGGCCGATCCGGCGGTCTCACCGGGCGGGGCAGCTCTGGTCTGGGTATTCGACTTTTCTGACAGCGAAAGCGAACTGGTCCAGCTGCGCACCGAAGCCGCCCGGTCCCAGGCTGATTTCGCCGCACTGGTCGGCCTGATCGAAGCGGCGCCGATGCCGATGTGGTTCCGCGGCCCCGATGGCACGCTGCAACTGGTCAACAATGCCTATGTCCGCGCAGTCGGCGGCAAGGACGCGCGGCAGGTCGTGGCTGACGGCATCGAACTGGTCGAGAGCGTCGATGGCCTGACCGCGCAGCAAGTCGCCGCGCAGGCGCTGGGCAAGCATTTGCCGATCGAACGGATCGTGCCGGTGACAATTGACGGCGCCCGCCGCGCGCACCGCGTGTCTGATCTGCCCTTGGGTGAGGACGGCGTGGCCGGCTATGCCGTCGATATCGAGGATATGGAGGAACAGGCCCGCGCCTTCCGCGCCTTCCGCGATGCCCAGCGCGCGATGCTCGATCAGCTTTCCGCCGGGGTCGCGCAGTTCGATGCCAAGCGCCAGCTGACTTTCGCCAACCAGCCGTTCCAGCGGCTGTTCGCGTTGAAACCGGCGGTGATGCTTGATCCGCCGCAGTTCGAACGCCTGCTCGATCTGGCCCGTGATGCCGGGCGCGTGCCCGAAGCGCGGGATTTCCCGGCCTGGCGGCGCGAACGTGTGGCTTGGTTCCTGGCCAGCACGGCGCAGGAAGAGGCCTGGGTGCTGGCCGATGGTACGCACCTGCGGATCGTGGCCCAGCCGCTGCCCGATGGCGGAATGCTGCTGATTGCGGAGGACCGGACCGAGCAGTTGCGCCTGTCCGCCGTGCGCGACACTCTGCTGCGCACCCGCACCGCAACGTTCGACAGTCTGTTCGAATCGGTCGCTGTGTTCGCTCCCGATGGCCGGTTGCAGCTCTGGAACCGGCGCTTTGCTGCCGATTGGGGGCTGGAAGAAAACTTGCTCGATTCGCACCCCAGGATCGAAACCCTCTTGGAACAGATCACTCGGCGACTGGCCAAGCCGGTCAAGGCCAAGGCGGTGGGCGATGTGGTCCGTGCGGCGACGCTGGACCGCAAGCAGACAGGAGGACGGGCGCTGCTGGCTGATGGGCGCACGCTGGAATTCGCCGGGGTGCCGCTGCCCGATGGCAATGGGCTGCTGACCGTGCTGGACATCACCGATTCGCAAAAGGCCGAGGAAGCACTGCGCGAACGCAATCTGGCACTGGAAGAAACCGACGCGATGAAAACGCGGTTCCTGGCCAACATGAGCTATGAATTCCGAACGCCGCTAACGTCCATTGGCGGCTTTGCCGAACTGCTCGAAGCCGGGCTGGGCGGTGATCTCAGTGAGAGTGGAAAGGAATATGTCGGGGCAATCCTCACCTCGGTCGAGCGGCTGGGCGAACAGATCGAAAGCGTGCTCGACCTGTCGCAAAGCGAAGCCGGGATGCTGCCGCTGGCACGCGAAGAGATTGACCTGCTGCCGTTCGTCACGAAACTGGTTGAGGATCGTGCTGGCAGGCTCAAGGAAGCTAGTTTGACACTTGATCTGCGCGGCGACAAGGGCGTGGGCCGGATCACCGGCGATCGCCGTCGTCTGGCCCGCGCGCTGGGCCACGTGATTGACAATGCCATGGCCGCGACACCGTCCGGCGGGCGCATTCTGGTTGAATTGACCGGGCGCAAGGGCAAAGCGCGGGTAGTTATTTCCGACAATGGCCCTGGCATGGACAAGGCCACACTCGCCCGTGCGCTCGATGGGCTCAAGCTCACTGCCGATGGCAAGGCGGTGGAACGCCGCCAGGGCCTTGGCTTGCCACTTGCCCGGCAATTGATCGAAGCCCACGGCGGCACGCTGACGCTGCACAGCGAACCCGGCCAGGGCACGGCTGCGATCATCGATCTGCCGTGAAGCGGATCGCGCTGCCCGATCTGGACGCGATGGTCGCCTTTGGCGAGTGCATCGCCGCCGCGCTGCGTCCGGGCGATGTGGTTGCCATGTCAGGCGGGTTGGGTGCGGGCAAAACCACCCTGGCCCGTGCGATCATCGCCGCGCTGGGGCATCAGGGCGAAGTGCCAAGCCCAAGTTTTGCGATCATCGAAACCTATGATCCTCCCGCTGTTCGCCTGCCGCTGGTCCATGCCGATTTTTATCGGCTGGAACGGGCGCAAGAGATGGAAGAGCTGGGGCTGGATGACTATCGCGAAGGTGCGGCACTGCTGGCCGAATGGCCCGAACACGCGGGCGGCTTTGTCCACGAACCGGGCTGTCTTTCGATTTGTTTGGAAACTGCGGAAACGGGCCGGATGGCCATTGTCGAACCGGGCCCCGATTGGCTAGGGCGCGAGCCATGGAACTGAATTTGCCAGCCGGCCTCGACGCTTTTCTTGCCACTGCCGGGTGGGAGGACGCCGCGGTCGAACCGTTGGCCGGGGACGCTTCGTTTCGCCGCTATTTTCGTCTGCGCCGGGATAGTGGCAAAACCGCGATGCTGATGGATGCCCCGCCGCCGGAAGAGGATCCCTTGCCCTTCCTGCGTGCCGCGAAGTGGCTTGATGCCAACGGGATGCGCGCCCCGCGCGTGCTGGCCGAAGATGCGCAGCGCGGGCTGGTGCTGTTGGAGGATTTTGGCGAATCGCGGATGCGCGAATACGTCGATGCCTGGCCAGGGGATGAGCGAGAGATCTATACCGCCGCGATTGATGCTTTGATCGACCTCCACCGCTTGCCGCCAGGACCGTTCGTTGACTATGGCATGCAGGAATACCAGCGCGAGGCGAAGCTGTTTGTCGACTGGTATTGTCCGGCGAAAAACCTCTATATCGATGGGCCGGGCTATGCTGCGGCCTGGGAACAAGTGCTCGCACCGATGCTGCCTCGCCAGCGCCCAGGCGTGACGGTGCTGCGCGACTACCATGCAGAGAATATCATGCTGCTTGGGTCGCTGCGCGAACAGGGCCTGCTCGATTTTCAGGACGCGCTGATTGGCCATCCGGCTTATGATCTCGTTTCCTTGCTGCAAGATGCGCGGCGCGATGTCACTCCGCAGCTTGAGGCGGAAATGTTCGATTACTACGTCTCGAAAGTGGGTGCTGGAGAGGACTTTTTGGCCGATTACGCCCGGCTGGGTGCGCAGCGCAACGCCAAGATCATCGGCATATTTGTGCGGCTGTGGAAGCGTGACGGCAAGCCCAAGTACCTCTCCTACATTCCGCGCGTTTGGGAAGCGATGGAGCGCGATCTTACCCACCCGGCCTTGGAGCCGGTGGCACGGTGGTTTGATGCGAATATTCCTGCCGAACTGCGCGCAGCCCAAGGCGGCATGTTGGGCGAATGAACGAATTGGCCGTCATGCCCGGTACCGCCATGATCATGGCCGCCGGAAAGGGCACGCGGATGATGCCGCTGACCGCTGACCGGCCCAAACCATTGGTCAGGGTCGCTGGCACCACTTTGCTTGATCACGTGCTCGATTTGTTGCGTGATGCAGGGGTGGGGCGGATCGTGGTCAACGTCCATTACTTCGCCGATCAGATCGAAACCCATCTGGCCCGCCACGCCGCTGACTTTGATGTCCGCATATCGGATGAGCGCAACTTGCTGCGCGATACCGGTGGCGGGCTGGTGCAGGCGCTGCCGCTGATCGCGGACGATCCGTTTTTCTGCATCAATGCCGACAATTGGTTCGCCGATACCCAGGAGCACGCGCTGCACCGCATGGCGGCGATGTGGGACGCGGAGCGGATGGACGTGCTGATGCTGGTCGTCCCGTTTGAACGTGCCGGCAATACGCAGGGGCAGGGCGATTTTGACATCGACGATGCGGGCCGCCTCTCCCGCGATGGGCCAAAGCGGGCGCGACCCCATGTCTGGACCGGGATTCAGCTGCTGGCCAAGCACGTGGTCACCGATCCGCCGTCGGACGTGTTTTCAACTAACCTGTTCTGGGACCGCGCGATCGCGCAGGGGCGCTGCTACGGGCTGATCCACGATGGCGATTGGTTCGATGTCGGCTATCCCGAAGCGATCGGCCTGACCGAGGCGGCACTGGGTCTTGGCTGAGCGGCCGGGCCCCAACGTCTATTCGATCGCTGCGCACCGCGGCTTTGCTGATGCGCTGGTTGCGGGGCTGATCCCGCGTTACGCCGAACCGGACCTGGGCCTCGCCCGCCTGACCTTGCTGCTCCCCAGCCGCCGCGCCGAACGGATCGTAACCGAGGCGTTCGTGCGCCTTTCGGGCGGGGGCATGTTGCTGCCGCGTATGGCTATGGTCGGCGATCTTGACCTGGATGAGACGCTGGGGCCGCTGCTCGACCCGCTGGGGGCGGGCAGTGAAGTGCGGTTGGCTGCGGATCCCACCCGGCGCTGGCTGCGGCTGGCTGAATTGCTGCGCGAGGAAATGGGTGAGAAAGCCCCCAAGGCCCCCGGCCTGCTGCGGCTGGCGCAAGAACTGGGGCGGACGATGGACCGGTTGACGGTCGAAGGGCTCGACCTGGCTGATCTGCTGCAAGACCGGGTGGCCGGGATCGTTGGCGATCTGGCCGATCACTGGCGCGAATCGACTGTGCTGTTCGCGCGGGTACAAGCGCGCTGGGCGGCAGAGCTGGAGGCGCGCGGTGAGGTTGATCCGCCCGAGCGTCGCAACCGCCTGTTTGAACGCGCGGCGAATCGCTGGCAGGCCGAACCGCCGCCGCACTCGATTGTCGCCGCCGGGGTGACCAGCGCCTCGCCGTCGCTGGCCCGACTGCTCAAGGTCGTGGCGGAGCTGCCGCGCGGAGCGGTGATCCTGCCTGACCTGGATCTTGAACTGGAAGGCGATGTCTGGGCCGCGCTGGGCACGGCGGGCGCTCCGCAAGGACCGGACGATCCGCCCTTCGCCGCCGATGATGCGGTGACGCACCCGCAGTACCACCTGAAACTGCTGCTCAACCGGATGGGCATCAGCCGCGCCGAAGTGCAGCCGTGGCACCGCGCGGGGCTGGCGGCAGCCCGGCCAGAGCGCAGCCGCGCGATCTCCAACCTGTTCCTGCCCCCGCAAGCCAGCGCGCGCTGGGTTGATCTGCCAGCGGCAGAGCGGCGCCTGTCAGGCGTGCGGTTGATGCAGAGCGCCCACCCCGGCGAGGAAGCGCAGGCCGTGGCGGTGCTGGTCCGCAAGGCGCTGGAACAGAGCGAGCGCCGGGTCGCCGTGGTCACCCCCGATCGTGGTCTGGCCGGGCGGATCGTGGCGCACCTGCGGCGCTGGGGGATCGAGGCGGACGATTCGGCCGGGCGGCCGCTGCCGCAGACCACGGCCGGGCGCGTGCTGCTGCTGCTGGCGGAAGTGGTGGCACAGGCCGCCGCGCCGGTGCCGCTGCTGGCCCTGCTGCAACACCCGCTGGTCAAGGCGGGCGAAGACCGTGCGGCCTGGCTGGAGGCGAGCCGCGCGCTCGACCTCGCCTTGCGCGGACCGCGCCCGGCACCGGGGCTGCCGCCGTTGCGCGCGGCGATCGACAAGCTTGCCAAGCGCACCAATGGCGAGGCGATCCGGGCGTGGTGGGACGAGGTGGAAGCCGTGTTGGTCCCGCTGCTCGACTGGCCCGAAGCCATGCCGCTGGCCGATGCACTTGAACGGCTGACCACTGCGGCCGAGGCGCTGTGCGGCGTGGCGCTGTGGGGCAACGCCGATGGCCGCGCGCTTGCGGCGCTGATTGAGGACTTACGCGGCGGGGCGGCAGAGATTGGCACTGTGCTCGCGCCCGCCGATCTGCCGACGGTGCTGCGCGATGCGCTTGACCAGGTCGCCGTGCGCCCACCGTGGGGCGGGCACCCGCGCGTGGCGATCTACGGCTTGCTCGAAGCGCGGATGAGCCGCGCGGATCTGGTAGTGTGCTGCGGGCTGACCGAAGGCGTCTGGCCTGCCAGCCCCAGCCCGGAACCCTTGCTGCCTCCCGCCGTGCTGCGCGCGCTGGGCGTGCCAGGGGCGGAATTCCGCATCGGCCTGTCGGCACATGACCTTGCAGGAGCGCTTGGCGCACCTGAAGTGGTGCTGAGCTGGGCCCAGCGCGATGAGGGCGCGCCAGTGATCCCCAGCCGCTTCGTGCTGCGGGTGGAAGCGATGCTGGGCGAGCTCGCGGCTGCGCACCGCGAGCTCGAGGCGGTGGAATTGGCCCGCCAGATCGACCTTGGTCCGCGCGCTAATCCGGCCCAGCGCCCTGCGCCGAGCCCCACGCTGGAACAGCGCGACGTGCCGCTGGCGGTCACTGCAATCGACCGGCTGCTGGGCGATCCGTATCAGTTCTATGCCCAGGCGATCCTGCGCTTGCGTGTGCTCGATGCGCTTGATGCCGAACCGACCGCCGCGTGGAAGGGCACTGTGGTCCATGATGTGCTGCACCGCTGGAGCGAGGCAGGCGGTCGCGCTGGTGAGCTGCTAGCACTGGCCAGCGAAGCCTTGGCCGAGATGCGGGCACACCCGTTGGTCCGCAGTCTTTGGTGGCCCCGTTTGTCCAAAGGACTAGAGTGGGTTGACGACGAAATTGCGCGGCTCAAGGCGGATGGGCGCGAAATACTTAAAACGGAAGTGAAAGGCGAAATGTCCTTCCGCGGAGTCAAGGTCCACGGCCGCGCGGACCGGATTGACCGGCTGGCTGATGGCAGCCTGGCGGTGGTAGATTACAAGACCGGAGCCCCGCCCAGCCGCAAGCGGGTGGCCGATGGCTATGCGCTCCAATTGGGGGTCATCGGCCTGATCGCGGCGGCGGGCGGTTTTCCCGGCGTGGCGGGTGATCCGGCGTGGTTCGAGTATTGGTCACTGGCCAAGCGCCCGCGCAGCGAGGACAAGGCGGCGTTCGGATACGTGTTCGAACCCTTCAAGACCGACCGTGCGCAAGGGCTGGAGCGTGAAGAGTTCCTTGACCAGTCCGCTGCCGATCTGGGCCGCGCGATCGATCTGTTCATCAAGGGCGCCGCGCCGTTCGAAGCGAGTCTGCAACCCGATCTCTACGGCTACAACGATTATGACCAGCTGATGCGGTTGGACGAATGGCAAGCGCGCGGGGGCGGAGCATGAGCGGGCTCTATCCGCTTACGCCCGAGCAGCGCCCGGCAGTCGATCCGGGCGAAGTGGTGTGGCTGTCTGCCTCGGCCGGGACGGGCAAAACACAGGTGCTTTCGGCACGCGTGCTGCGCCTGTTGCTGCAACCGCAGGTCAGCCCCAGTCAGGTGCTGTGCCTGACCTTCACCAAGGCCGGCGCAACCGAAATGGCGGCACGGATCAACGAAGTGCTGGCGCGCTGGGTGCGGGCGAGTGACACCGATCTGTTCCGTGACCTCGAAGCCATCGGCGCGCCTTCCGGTCCCGACGCCGTGGCCCGCGCACGCACACTGTTCGCCGAAGTGCTCGATTGCCCGGGCGGCGGTCTCAGGATCGATACGATCCATGCCTTTGCCCAGTGGCTGCTCGCCGTCTTTCCGCATGAAGCCGGACTGACACCCGGCACCCGCGCGATGGAAGACCGCGACCGCGATCTGCTGCTACGCGAAGTCCTGGCCGATCTGCTCGTCACTGCCGAGCGCGAGAACGATGTGGCTACGCTGGACGCTTTGGCAGAGCTGTCGGTCAGGCTTGGCCCCGATGCCGTGCAAGGCTACCTGCTGCGCTGCGCCGCCGCGCGAGAGGCGTGGGAAGGGGCGGGCGGTTGGCAGCCCCCGATGCGCGCCAATGTGCTGCGCCTGCTCGGCCTGCCGAGCGATGCCAGCGAGGCCGATCTGGCCGAATTGTGCAACGATGACATGTTCGATGTCGACGCCTTGCAGTGCTGCCTGTCCGCCTATTCGCAGTGGAACGGCAAGAAGGGCATGGCCGGGCGGGTGGTGATTGCCGATTGGCTTTCCGCAGGGCCGGCGCAGCGGTTGGAGCGGTTGGACGACCTGCATAAAGTGCTGTTCACTTTGAAGGACACCGTCCGTGACGTGTCTTCGCTCGAAAAGCTGGAAGGCTATTTCGGGCAAGCAGCAGAGGCGGTGCTGGCCTGCTCACTGGCGGTGCGCGAACGCCGCAATCTGTTGGGGTTGGCAGCTTTCCTTACCCCATCGCTCGAACTTGGTCGCAAGTTTGCGCTGGCTTGGGCCGATGCCAAGTCGCGGGCCGGGTTTATCGATTTTGACGATCAGATCCGGCAGGCCGCACAGTTGCTCACCACGTCGGGGCTGGCGGACTGGATTCGTTATAAGCTAGACCGCCGGTTCGATCATATCCTGGTTGACGAAGCGCAAGATACCAACGCTGCACAGTGGCGGATCATCGATGCGCTGACCGGCGATTTCTTCGCCGGAGAAGGCGCCCATGCCGACACGCTGCGCACGCTGTTCGTGGTCGGCGATTACAAGCAGGCGATCTTCCGGTTTCAGGGGACCAGCCCCGAGAACTTTGAACAGGCCCGCGCGCGGGTCAAACAGGCGATGACCGGTCTGGCCGAAAACATCGTCCAGCTGCGTCGCACCGATCTGGCCCGCGATCTGCGGGAGCTGGGGCTGGGTACGAGTTTCCGCACGGCGCGGTCGATTCTGGAATTCGTGGATTTGGCGATTGGCCGGATTGGGCACGGCGCCTTCGGTCTGGTGCAGGAACCCGAACCGCATGTCGGGCAGGACCGGCCCGGGCTGGTCACGCTGTGGCAGGTCGTTGGCGCGCCAGCAGGCGGCGAGGATGAGGACGAGGAGGGCGACGAGGACTGGCTCGCCCGTTCCGACCGCCAGCTGGCAGACCGGATCGCGCAGCAGGTGCGCGCGTGGATGGAGCACGGCTATCCGCTGGTCAAAGGCACCAATCGCCGCGCTACGCCCGGCGACGTCATGGTGCTGGTCCGCAAGCGCAAGGAACTGGCCGGGCTGATCGTGGCGCGGCTGCATGCAGCCGGAGTGGCGGTGGCCGGGGTGGACCGGCTGCGGCTGGCCGCACCGCTGGCGGTGCGCGATCTGATGGCCGCGCTGCGGTTCGCCGCGCAGCCGCTCGATGATCTCAATCTTGCCTGCCTACTGGTTTCGCCGCTGATCGGCTGGGATCAGGACGATTTGCTGGCTCATGGCTACCGCCGAGATGGCATGGCTCTGTGGGACCATTTACGCCGCCAGCGCGGGGGCAAGACCGATGCGGCAATGGTGCAGCTGCTTGATCTGTTGCGGATCGCGGATTTCGAACCCCCGCAGGCGCTGCTGCACTGGTTGCTGATCGGGCCGTGGCAGGGGCGCCGCAAACTGGTCGCCCGGCTAGGGAGCGAAGCGAACGATCCGATCGACGAATTGCTTAACGCCGCCAGCGCCTTTGCCGCGAACGATGTGCCGAGCCTGCAAGGCTTCATCCGCTGGTTTGACGCCGGCGAGGGTGAGCTCAAGCGCGAGGCGACGCAGGGCGGAGACGAAGTGCGAGTGATGACCGTGCACGGATCGAAGGGCCTGCAAGCCCCGATCGTGATCCTGGCCGACGCGGCGGACAACCCCAATTCCTCGCGCTCCAGCCCGCTTGATCTGGTCGATCCGGCGGGCGAAAGGGAACGCAAAATTCCGCTGCCGTCGCTGTCCAAAGACGAGAAGCTGGGCCGTCTTGCCGAAGCCGAGGAACGCCAGCGCGCCGAAGAAATGCAGGAGCATTGGCGGCTGATGTACGTCGCCATGACCCGCGCGGAAGAGGCGCTGTTTGTCGCAGGGGCGCTGGGTGCCCGCGAAAAGGAGCCCGCGCCCGACAGTTGGTTTGCACGGCTGGCCGGGCTGTTTCAACCGGAGGAATGGCTGGAAGATTCGCTGTGGGGCGCACGCGCGGAACATGGAGAGCGGCCCGTTATTGCCGTCCCGCCCAAGTCTGCAGCGGTCAGCCAGCTGCCTTTGCTGCCGCCTTGGCTGGAACGCGCAGCGCCCGCCGAACCGCGCCCGCCGCGCCCGCTGGCGCCGTCGGCATTGGGCGAAGAGCAAAGCGCCGATCCGCCCTGGCCTCCGGGAGCGGGGCAAGCCGCCGCACGGCGCGGGATACTGATGCACCGATTGCTTGAACGTCTGCCCGACGTTGCAGCGGGCCAGCGCAAGGAGGCCGCGCAAGCCTGGCTGGCGCGCTCGGCCGCCGACCTGGCCGCTCCGGCCCGCGCGGAAATGGCCAGTGCCGCGCTGGCGGTGCTGGCTGAAAAGGCCTGGGCCGAGCTGTTCTCCCCCGATGCCTTGGCTGAAGTGCCGATCGCCGCGACGGTTGGCGAACAAGTGGTTGCGGGCACGATTGACCGGCTGCTGGTCGCCGGGGACCGAATTCGCCTGGTCGATTTCAAGACCGCCCGCCGCCCGCCCGCCTCGCTGGATGAAGTGCCGGTGGCGATCCTGCGCCAGATGGCTGCCTATGCCGCAGCGCTGGAAGTGACCTATCCGGGCCGCCGTATCGAGGCCGCCTTGCTCTATACCCAGGTGCCGCGCCTGATCGAGATCCCAACGGAGCTGTTGGCGGTCCACAAGCAGGCATTGACCGGGGCGCAGGAAACCTTTTGACCCATGCCAATTGCCAAGCCGCCAATGCATCCTAGATTGGCAGCAACAGACAGGAGATACCCATGGCCACCAAAGCCGTAACCGATGACAGTTTCGCCGCCGACGTGCTCGCTTCCGACAAGCCCGTGCTGGTCGATTTCTGGGCCGACTGGTGCGGCCCGTGCAAGATGATCGCTCCCGCGCTGGAAGAAATCAGCGAGGAACTGGCGGCGCAGGTTTCGATCGTGAAGGTCGACATCATGGAAAACACCGACATTTCCGCGAAGTACGGCGTGCAGTCGATCCCGCTGATGGTGCTGTTCAAGAACGGCGAGCCAGTTGCGCAGAAACTGGGCGCTGCGCCCAAGAGCCAGCTCAAGGGCTGGCTGGAAAGTGTGCTGTAAGCTATTGAAAAGCCCTCTCCCCATGGGGGGGAGGGCCCACGAGAGGGGAGTGCGCGCCCTCGCCCCTCTCAACTCCGGCTAGCGAGCAAACTCGCAAGCCTTCGTATCTCTCCCCTGAAGGAGAGAGAGCATTGGCGTCTCACATTCCCACCATCCGCCCAGCCAGTTCATCCCAAAGCGCCGGGCTGGCCGCGCCAATCAGGCTGGGCCGCAAATGTTCATCGACGCGGTAGGGTGAACCGTCCGGCCGTGCAACTTTGCCTCCGGCCTCGTTCACAAACAGTACCCCGGCGGCGTGATCCCAGGCCAGGGTGCGTTCGAAAATCGTGATGTCATTCTCGCCCAGCACGATCCGGGGATACTGTTCCGCTGCGCAGCGCGGAATATCGACCAGGGTATAGTGCGGGGCGATATGGGTTTTGAGTGCGGCGCGCCGCGCTGGATCGGCAAACACCAGTGAGATTGCGGCGATCGGCGGAGCTTCTCCGCTAGGGCGCGCGGAGATGCGATCCCCGTTGATCCACGCGCCTTGTCCGCGCTCTGCCGCGCAGAACCGCTGGTGCAGCGGATCATAGATCCACCCGCCAATCGTTTCGCCCCGTTCCGCCAGCGCGATCAGAATTCCGAATGGCGGCTTGCCATTGGCGAAATTGTTGGTCCCGTCGAGCGGGTCGATAATCCAGCACAGCGCATCGCCCAGCCGGTCCAGCACCGTCGGATCGGCGTGCGCGGCTTCCTCACCCACTATCGCTGCTTCCGGCAGCAGTTGAGCGAGCAGGTCGGACAGGATCTGCTCGCTTTCATGATCCGCCACGGTCACCGCGTCGTCCGCCGCTTTCGCAACGATCTGGTCACTGGTCAGCGACTGGTAATGCGGCAGGATCGCGCGCTCCGCTGCCTCGCGCATGATTGCTTCGACCGCAGTGGTAAGGCTCATGAGCGGTAGTCTGCGTTGATCGAGATGTAGCCGTGGGTCAGATCGCAGGTCCATACCGTCGCGCGGCCTTCGCCCAGGCCCAGATCGACCTCGATAGAAATGTCCTGCCCCTTGAGGTGCGCGGCGACCGGGGTTTCGTCATAATCGGCCAGCGGCTGGCCTTCGCGCGCGGCCCAGGTGCCGCCGAAGCCGATTGATAGCTTGTCGCGGTCCGCCGGTTCGCCCGCCTTGCCCACTGCCATCACCACGCGGCCCCAGTTGGCGTCCTCACCGGCAATCGCGGTTTTGACCAGCGGTGAGTTGGCGATGGAGAGGCCGACCCGCCGCGCGCTGTCATCACTGACTGCGCCGGTCACGCTGACCGCGATGAATTTTTGTGCCCCTTCGCCATCGCGCACAACCAGATGGGCCAACTGGCGGCACACGTCCTCCAGCGCGGCGGCAAAAGCATCCACGCCAGGGCAGCCCTCACAGTTGATCTGCTGGTTGCCCGCCGCGCCGGTGGCAAAGGCCAGCACGGTGTCGCTGGTGGAGGTGTCGCTATCGACCGTGATGCAGCTGAAGGTGCGCTGGTTGGCGGCGCTCAGCAGTTCCTGCAAATAGGCGGGGGCGATTGCGACGTCGGTAAAAATGTAGCCCAGCATTGTCGCCATGTCTGGCGCGATCATCCCGCTGCCCTTGATGATCGCGGCCAGTGTTACGGTCCGGCCATCGACTACTGCCTGCGCCATCGCGCCCTTGGCAAAGGTATCGGTGGTGCCGATGGTGTTGGCCGCATCTTCCCAGCTGCACGGCTCGGCCAGCAAAGCCGCTTCGATCCCTGCGCGTGCCTTGTCCTTGGGCAGGGGCACACCGATCACGCCGGTGGAGGAGACGAACACCTGATCTTGCGGGCAGCCCAGATGGCCTGCGACTTGCGCCATGATAGCTTCAACTGCTTCACGCCCGCGATAGCCAGTAAAGGCGTTGGAATTGCCGGCATTGACTACCAGCGCCCGGGCGCGGCCTTGTTGGACTCCGATCCGGCCCAGCTCAACCTCGGACGAGCAGCACACATTGCGGGTGAACACCCCCGCAACCGCTGTGCCTTCTGCCAATTCGACATAGGTCAGGTCACAGCGGCCCCAATCCTTGTACCCGGCGCGCGCCACGCGCGGGGTAACGCCCGCAATTGCAGGCAGGGCGGGGAAGGGNGACAAGCCGGATTAGGGGCGGGCGAGGGGGGACACGGTTTCGCTCATGCCCCGCCCCTAATCCGGCTTGTCGCGCTTGGCTAGTTCGCCAGTTTGATCAATGCGGTGGGCGCGACGGTCGTGCGCGGGGTGACTTTCCATTCCAGCTTCTTGCCAGTGGTCACCGTGATCGGGCCTTCATCGGTATTGTTGGCCAGAATTTCCGCATCGGTCGTGAACGTGAATGTTCCTTCCATCTGCGGCAGGACCGGCTTCTCATCCTTGCCCTCGCCGTCCTTGCCAGCCTTGTCCATTGCGGCGCCCATGGCCGCGAGCTGGGCGAAATTGCTCATTCCTCCACCGGTGCTGGACGGGCCAAAACCGGTCGCGTCGATCCGCATCGAGCCATCGGCACGGCGCACCAGCGTTACGAAGGAATTGGCCATCGGAAAGCGTTCAATCGTGGGGAAGTTAAAATCATGGTCGAGCCGACCGCTAATCGCGAAATCGACCTGATACAGCCCATCGCCCTTGTAAATCACGCTCTTCCATCCGGCCTGACGGCTCAGCCGGTCGGCAAATTCCTGGGCGGCTTTGGGATCGGTCGGATCAAGTCCGCCGAACATCGCCTTAGCCATTTCGCCGTCGCGCTTGTCTTTATCAGACTTGCGGTTTTGCTCGGTGTCCCAATCTGCTTTCTGCTGATCCAGTTCGTCCTTGGTGCATTTGCGTTCGTCCATCGAATCGTCCTTGTAACAGGTCGATGGTTCGAACACCGGCGGCTCTTTGTTTCGGTCACCCAGTTCGGCGAGCTTCGACAGGCCCAGCATGTAGATTTCGCCCGTATAGCTGAAGCTGAACCGCCCATCCTTGCGCACATCCAGACTGGAGCTGAACTTGCCCGGAGAAATCAGGCAGGCCGCCAGCAGCATGCTTAGCCCCAGCGCGGTTGCGGCGGCAAACAGGCGGCGCGGATTGAAGTGGGCGGTCATGGGCATGTTCCTTTCGGAAAGTCAGGCACGAGTGGCGATGGCGTAAAGCGCGATCGCGGCGGCGTTTGACACATTCAGACTTTCGATCGCGCTGGAGATTGGCAGGCGCGCGAGCGCATCGCAATGCTGCATCACGTTGTGGCGCATACCTTCACCTTCGGCGCCCAGTACCAGGGCAATCGGCCCAGCTGGCAGTGCTTCGCCCAAGGTAGCGCTGCCTTCGCCGTCCAAGCCGATTCGCCAGTAACCGGCCTCGGCCACTTCATCGAGTGCGCGGGCGAGGTTGACCACGCGAACCCAAGGCACCACTTCCAGCGCGCCCGATGCGCTTTTGGCCAAAGTGCCCGATTCGGGCGGGGCGTGGCGGTCCTGGGTCAGGATCGCGCAGGCGTTAAAGGCGGCGGCACTGCGCAGAATTGCGCCGACATTGTGCGGATCGGTAACCTGATCGAGGATCACCAGCGGCCGTGCCGGATCACCATCGAGCACGTCTTCAAGGAAGATATCCTCCAGCCCGGCACATTCGAGCACCAGTCCCTGGTGCGGGGCATCCCGCGCGACCAACCGGGCCAGGTCCACGCCCTGGGCATATTCGACCGGGAAGTTGGCAGGCAGTTCACCGTCGAGCGATTCGATCCCTTCGCGCGTGGCCCACAACTTGCGGTGCTGACGGTCCGGGTTCTTGAGCGCGGCCTCAACCGCGTGGCGGCCCCATAACCGGACCATGCCTGTGCTGGCCCGGCCCGAACCGCGCCCGCCCTGCATCCGTCCGGCACGGCCCCGCAGGGCGCGGCTGGGCTTGGCATCGGTGCGGCGGTTCATGGCTGGAAATCCTGTTGCATTACGTCTCCCTGCCAGTGCCGGGCGCTGCAAGCAAGGGGAGGCAAGGCCTGGAAAAGCAGGGCCTGGAACCACGGGGCGGGGAAAGGGGAGCAGGCTGGGTGGTGGACAGGGGTGGATTCGAACCACCGTACGCTCTCGCGGGCAGATTTACAGTCTGCTGCCATTAACCACTCGGCCACCTGTCCACACCAGCTTGCCGGCGTTCGGGTTGCCCCGAAAGTTTGGCCCCCGAGGGGACCCTCCGGCCGAGGGAAGCGCGCTCTTGGCGAAGCTGGACGACGCTGTCAATGGGCGAATGGCTTGTCCTATCCGTATTGGCCCTCTAGGACAGCGCGCCATGAGCGAAATCATCCCCGTCATCTCGGCCACCGGGCTGTTCACCCCGCCCGAATCAGTTTCCAACGCGGAACTGGTCGAAAGCTTCAACGCCTATGTTGACCTGTTCAACGCGCGCCATGCCGCAGAAATCGCAGCGGGGAGCGTGCAGGAACTCGCGCCCAGTTCGGTCGAATTCATCGAAAAGGCCAGCGGGATCAAATCGCGGTTCGTGATGGCCAAGGGGCCGGTGCTCGATCCCGAGACGATGGCCCCACGTTGGCGCGAACGAACCAACGACGAACTTTCGGTGCTGGCAGAGATGGGGGTCAAGGCGGCTCAGGATGCCCTGGCGGCGGCCGGGCGTGATGCCAGGGACGTCGATGCCGTGCTGTGTGCGTGCTCGAATCTGGAACGCCCATATCCGGCGATCGCGATCGAAATTCAGAACGCACTGGGGATCGAAGGCTTTGGATTTGACATGAATGTCGCCTGCTCCAGCGCGACTTTCGGGATCCAGACTGCGGCCGATTACATCCGCGCGGGCAACGCCCGGTCGGTGCTGGTGGTCAGCCCGGAAATCTGCACCGGCCACAACAATATGAAGAATCGCGATAGCCACTTCATTTTCGGCGATGTCGCCACCGCCGTGCTGGTCGAAGCCAAGGATGTGGCCCCGGCGCAGCATTGGGAAATCGTCGGGACCAAGCTCAAGACGGTATTCTCAAACAACATTCGCAACAATTTTGGCTTCCTCAACTGCGCCTCACCCGAAGGTATCGGCGCGCCGGACAAGCTGTTCGTCCAGGAAGGGCGCAAGGTGTTCAAGGAAGTGGTGCCGATGGTCGCGGCGATGATCGTCGAGGAATCGGACCGGCTGGGGATCGAAGCGGCGGCGCTGCGGCGACTGTGGCTGCATCAGGCCAACCAGGGGATGAACCGCCTGATTTCGCAGCGGGTCCTGGGGCATGAGGCGAACGAGGATGAGAGCCCGACCGTGCTCGATACCTATGGTAACACCTCGTCCGCCGGGTCGATCATTGCATTTCACAAGCACAATACCGACCTTGGCGCAGGCGACCTCGGCGTGATCTGCTCGTTCGGAGCAGGCTATTCGGCCGGCACGGTCTTTGTGCGCAAGGCGGCCTGAACCATGGCGAATGAAATTCTCGACAATCGCGGGCGAGGCGAAGCGACGTGGCATTTTCCGGCGTTTCATCCCGAAAGTCACAAGTTCGCCGCGGCTGCCGCAATTCTCAGCGGGCTGTGCGCGTTCTTCGCCTGGGAAACGCTGGCATGGCCGCTGCTGGCGCTGGTGCCCTGCATCCTGGCCTTTTTTCGCGATCCCAAGCGCGTCACACCGCAAGGCGACAAATACATCGTTTCACCGGCAGACGGGCTGATCACACTGATCCAGCAGGTCGAGCCACCGCGCGAACTGGTACTGGATGACGGCAGCGGGCAGCCGGGGCTCAATCCCGGGCTGGTGACGCGGCTGTCGATCTTCATGTCGGTGTTTGATGTCCACATCAACCGCGCCCCGATCGGCGGAACGGTGCGGCGGGTGGTTTATATCCCCGGCAAGTTCATGAACGCAGACCTCGACAAGGCGAGCGAGGAAAATGAACGTCAACATATCCTAATCGAGCGCGGCGACGGTGCGAAGATTGGTTTTACCCAGATCGCGGGGCTGGTCGCACGGCGGATCGTGCCTTTCGTCAAACCGGGCGACCTGCTCGCCGCCGGGCAACGGGTTGGGCTGATCCGCTTTGGCAGTCGGGTCGACGTCTATCTGCCTGCCGGAACCGAGCCCAAAGTGCTGATGGGGCAAAGGGTCATTGCGGGTGAAACAGTACTGGCCGAGTTGGGCGAGGCTTTGCTGATCGAAGGGATCAGCCAGTGAACGAACCCACACCCCGCAGCTTGCCGCGCGGGCTGACCCTGCGGGCAATGGTGCCCAATGCGATTACCGCGGCGGCTTTGTGCATGGGTCTCACTGGCATTCGGTTCGCAATCATGGGTGATTTCGAAAAGTCGATTCAAGCCGTGATCGTTGCCGGGATGCTCGATGGCATCGATGGGCGGATCGCACGGCTGCTGAAAGCGCAGTCGAAATTCGGGGCCGAGCTGGACAGTTTGGCAGACAATGTCTCGTTCGGGGTAGCGCCTGCACTGATCCTGTTCATGTGGTCATTGCAGGATTTGCCCCGGATCGGATGGTTTGCCGCGCTGGCTTTTGCCGTTTGCATGGCGCTGCGACTGGCGCGCTTCAATGCCCGGATTGAACTGCCGGATGAACCGCGCAAGGCGGCGGGTTTCCTCACTGGCGTGCCCGCTCCGGTTGGGGCGGGGCTGGCATTCTTACCGATCTACCTGTGGCTGGAAACCGGTCAGACGTTGTTCCGCGCGCCGCTGGTGGTCGGAATCTGGCTGGTTATCGTTGCCTTCCTGCTGATTTCCGCAGTGCCGACGCTAAGCTGGGGCAAGCTGCGTCCGCGCAAGCATGTCCGGCTGGAAGTGATCGCCTTTTTCGGACTGATCGGCGCTGCCCTGCTGACCGAACCGTGGTGGACCCTGATCGGGATCAGCGTGGTCTATCTGGCGATGCTGCCGGTGGCGTGGATGATGTACGCCCGGGTCAGGCGGCAGCGCGCCGACCGTCCGCTCCCAGCGCCCGATGCTGCCTGAGCGGCAGTTTTACTACGTTGACGCGGCTGACATAGCGCAGTTCGCGCACCGTAAAACGTAGCTCCCGCGAATCCGGACACTGCGCCAGATCAAGGCGCAGCTGACGGATTGCGGGCAGGGCATTGCGCAGGGTCAGCGCGATCGATGCGCAGGCCAGCAGACCGACCGTTGCGAAAGGGAGTAGCTGTGCGATCATGCCCGTGATCCTTCGTGTGCAAGACCCTGTGGAAGGGCTTGTGGATAAGTTCCGGTTGGGGTAGGGAAGTTCCTGTTCCGTTCCGATAGGGCATGTGTTCTCTATTTGTTCCATCGCGTCAAGCGGAATTTTCATGGACCGATTGTTTTTTCGTGATCCGCCTCCGCAGCGCCGCAATTTCGCGCTGGATTTTCCCATCGATCCGGGTTAGGGGCGCGCCGCCCGTGGGGGAATTCCTCCGCCGCAGGCAAATCCACATGGGAAGCACCCACACCGGTTCCGCAGCGGAATGTACCGCACGGTTCCCGCTTTCCAGAGGCAGAAAACCGGAAAGGAATTACCTATGGCGGCTCCCGTCGTCACCATGCAGCAATTGATCGAGGCCGGCGCACACTTCGGCCACCAGACCCACCGCTGGAACCCGCGGATGAAGCCGTACATCTTCGGCGCCCGCAATGGCATCCACATCCTTGACCTGTCGCAGACCGTGCCGTTGATGGCGCGTGCGCTCGATTTCGTAGCTGCGACTGTGCAGCGTGGCGGCAAGGTTCTGTTCGTCGGCACCAAGCGTCAAGCGCAGGAACCGATCGCCCAGGCCGCGCGCCAGTGCGGTCAGCACTTCGTCAACCACCGCTGGCTGGGCGGCATGCTCACCAACTGGAAAACCATCTCGGGCTCGATCAAGCGGCTCAAGTCGATGGAAGAAATGCTTTCGGGCGACACCTCGGGCTTCACCAAGAAGGAAGTCCTGCAGATGACCCGCGAACGCGACAAGCTTGAGCTGTCGCTGGGCGGCATCCGCGACATGGGCGGCATTCCGGACGTGATGTTCGTGATTGACGCCAACAAGGAAGAACTGGCGATCAAGGAAGCCAACGTGCTGGGTATCCCGGTTGTTGCGATCCTCGATTCGAACGTTTCGCCCGATGGCATCGCGTTCCCGATCCCCGCGAACGATGACGCCAGCCGCGCAATTCGCCTCTACTGCGAAGCCGTGGCCGCTGCTTCGACCAAGGGTCATCGCGAAGGCGTGGTTGATTCGGGCGTCGATGTCGGCGCGCTGGAAGAAGCTCCGGTTGAAGAAGCTGTGGTTGTGGTTGAAGAAGCCGCTCCCGCCGAGGAACCCGCGACCGAGGCCTGAAGCCCCGTCGCGTCATGAAATTGTCGCGCGCCGGGTCCATGGGCCCGGCGCTGCACTCATTACCAAAGAAGGACCACAGCAATGGCCTATACCGCCACTGACGTGAAAAACCTGCGCGAACGCACCGGCGCGGGCATGATGGATTGCAAGAAGGCGCTGGACGAAAGCGGCGGCGATTTCGAAGCCGCGGTTGACGCACTGCGCGCCAAGGGTCTTGCGGCCGTTGCCAAGAAGAGCAGCCGGACCGCAGCCGAAGGCCTGGTTGGCGTGGCCGTTGCCGGCACTAAGGGCGTTGCGGTTGAAGTGAATTCGGAAACCGATTTCGTCGCCAAGAACGAGCAGTTCCAGGACTTTGTGCGCAAGACCACCGACGTCGCGCTGAACGCGGCTTCGGACGATGTTGATGCGCTCAAGGCTTCGGCCTATCCGGGAGGCGGCACCGTCGCCGATACCCTGACCGCCAATGTCGCGACCATCGGTGAAAACCAGCAGGTGCGCCGCATGAAGACCGTTTCGGTCAGCAACGGCGTGGTCGTGCCCTACATGCACAACGCCGCCGCGCCGATGCTCGGCAAGATCGGCGTGCTGGTTGCGCTCGAAAGCGAAGGCGACAAGGCCGCTCTGGAAGCCCTGGGCAAGCAGATCGCGATGCACATCGCTGCTGCCTTCCCGATGGCGCTCTCGGCTGACGATCTCGACCCCGAAGTGCTGGAGCGTGAACGCAAGATCGCGCTGGAAAAGGCCACCGAGGAAGCCAGCAAGAGCGGCAAGGAAATCCCGGCCGACATCCTCGCCAAGCGCGCCGATGGCGCTGCGGCGAAGTTCGCCAAGGACAACGCCCTGCTCAGCCAGGTGTTCGTGATGGACAACAAGACCCCGATCGCCCAGGTCGTCGCCAATGCGGCCAAGGAAGCGGGTTCGGCCATCGTCCTCAAGGACTATGTCCGCTTCCAGCTCGGCGAAGGCATCGAGAAGGAAGTCAGCGACTTCGCGGCAGAAGTCGCGGCGGCTGCCGGGCTGGGCTGAATCCTGGCAACAGTTTGAAATTCGAAGGGCGCGAACCGAGAGGTTCGCGCCCTTCTTCGTTCCTAGCGCGGCATTTTGTTCGGTTCTACCGTGACCAGCCAGATGTCGGGTCGCACGCCGAAGCGGAATGGCAGCACACTTGTGCCAAGCCCGGCAGTGACGAACAGTGTTCGACCATTCTCATCGATCCGGCCGCAGGCATAACGCTTGCCATAGCGCGACATGGCAGCCGGCGGGCCGATCAAGGGCAGGCTGATCTGGCCGCAATGAGTGTGCCCGGCGAGCATCAGCGGCACCTCCGCCGGCAGGTCGGGGAAAGGGTCCGGGCTGTGGCTGATCACCACGGGCGCACCGCCGACCCGGCGAATATTTGCCATCATCGCCGGGATATCCGCATGATGGGTAAAGTCATCGTCCAGTCCGCCGATGGCCAGCGGACCGACCCGCACAGCTGTGTTGTCGAGCACGGTCACACCCGATGCGATAAGTTCGCTCCGTGCCTCGGCGGCGTTGCGCCAGTGATCATGGTTGCCCAGAACTGCGTAAGTGCCAAGGCGCGGAGTCAGCCCCGCCAGAGGGGTGATCGCGTCGTGCAGGCTGTAGTACCGCGTCGCGAGCCGCCGATCACTGACCAGATCACCCGCAATCAACACCAGGTCTGGTTGCAGTGCGTTGATCTGGGCCACGATCCGCGCGATCCGCGCTGGCGGCATGTCTGGCCCCGCAACGTGGAGGTCCGACATCACCAACAGCCGCAAGGAAGCGCTGGATTGCGGCATTCCGCGCAGAATCACCCGCGCTTCACGCAATTGCGGATCCGCCATCGTGTCACGCCAAGCCTTGGTCACGCAAAACACCAGTAAGATCGCCAAGGCCAGCGCGATCCGCCTCGTCCACTTGCGCCAGCCATGATCCGCCATTTTCCCGCATGCCTCCCTTTACGCACTGGCCCGGACAGGGCTAAGGACCTCGGCCACACCAGAGTATTTCATTGGATGCCTCCGTTGCCATGAGCAAGCCCACTTACAAACGCATTCTCCTCAAGCTTTCCGGCGAAGTGCTGATGGGCCAGCAGCAGTTCGGGATCGATCCCGAATTCGTGGCCGAACTGGCCAAGGAAGTGAAAGCGGCCAAGGAAACCGGGCTGGAAATCTGCCTGGTGATCGGCGGCGGCAATATCTTTCGCGGGATGGCCGGGGCGGCCAAGGGGATGGACCGGGCGCAGGCCGATTATATGGGCATGCTCGCCACGGTGATGAACGCGCTCGCCATGCAGAACGCGCTGGAGCAGCTTGGCGTCCACACCCGCGTGCAAAGTGCGGTGGAGATGGACAAGGTGTGCGAACCCGTCATCCGTCGGCGCGCCGAACGCCACCTGGAAAAGGGCCGCGTGGTGATCTTCGCGGCCGGGGTCGGCGCACCGTACTTCACCACCGACAGCGGGGCGGCCCTTCGCGCGGCGGAGATGCAGTGCGATGCGCTGCTGAAGGGAACCTCGGTAGACGGAGTCTATGACAGCGATCCCAAGACCAACCCCGATGCAAAGCGTTTTGATACCGTCGATTACGACACGGTGCTCGCCCAGAACCTCAAGGTGATGGACGCTTCTGCCGTGGCGCTGTGCCGCGATAATGAAATTCCGATCGTCGTCTTCTCGATCCGCGAAAAGGGCAACCTGGCCAAGGTGCTGCGCGGCGAGGGAACGCAAACCCTAGTGAAGAAGGGCTGAACCCATGGCCAAGTACGACAAGGCAGACCTCGAACGCCGGATGAAAGGTGCGGTAGAATCGCTCAAGAGCGATCTGGGCGGACTTCGCACCGGCCGCGCCAACACCGCGCTGCTCGATCCGATCATGGTTGAAGTCTATGGCAGCAAGATGCCGCTTAACCAGGTCGCGACCGTTTCTGCGCCTGAACCGCGCATGCTGTCGGTGCAGGTGTGGGACAAGTCGAACGTGACCCCGGTGGAAAAGGCGATCCGCTCGGCCGGGCTGGGGCTCAACCCGATCAATGATGGCAACAACATCCGCCTGCCGATCCCCGACCTGACCGAGGAACGCCGCAAGGAACTGGCCAAGCTGGCCCACGGCTATGCCGAAAAGGCCCGGATCGCGATCCGCAACGTCCGCCGCGACGGGATCGATAATCTCAAGGCGGATGAGACCAAAAAGGAAATCTCGGAAGACGATCGCAAGCGCGGCGAAACCGAGGTGCAGAAGCTGACCGATGAGATCATAAAGGAAGCCGATGCCGTTGCCGCGCAGAAGGAACAGGAAATTCTGGGCAAGTGATGCCCGGACTTTCCCGTCCCGTTCGTGTCGAGCGAAGTCGAGGCACGGTGAGCGCGTGTCTCGACTTCGCTCGACACGAACGGCGGTTGGGGTCTGTGCGATGAATGCCGGTCAAACCCACGGCGCGCGCCATGTTGCGATCATCATGGATGGCAACGGGCGCTGGGCGAAAAAGCGCCACTTGCCGCATGCGGTGGGCCACCAGCGCGGCGTGGAGGCGGTGCGCACCATCAGCCGCGCAGCGCGGGCGATGGGGCTTGAGGCGTTGACGCTCTACGCTTTCAGCACCGAGAACTGGCGGCGGCCAGAGGATGAGGTTTCGGCGCTGATGGGGCTGCTCAAACGCTTCATCCAGAGCGATCTTGATGAATTCGTGCGCGACAATGTGAAGCTCAAGATCATCGGCGAATGGCGCGCGCTGGCCCCCGATATTGTCGCGCTGATCGATGATGCGCTGGCGAAGACGGCGGCGAACACCGGCTGCACACTGGTGGTGGCGCTCAATTACGGCGCGCAGGACGAAATTGCCCGTGCAGCGGCCAAGGCGGCGGAAAAGGGGGCGATCACGCCCGCTGCAATCGAGGCCGAACTCGACACTGCGGACTTGCCCCCGCTCGACCTGCTGATCCGCACCTCGGGCGAAGTGCGGCTGTCGAACTTCTTGCTGTGGCAGGCTGCCTATGCGGAAATGTGGTTCACCGACGTGCTGTGGCCCGATTTCAAGCCGGAGCATTTGCAGGCGGCACTGGCGCATTTCGGCCAGCGGGAGCGGCGTTATGGCGGGCGGTGAATCGGCAAAGATCCTCCCCTTCTGGGGGAGGTGCCCGGCAGGGGCGGAGGGGGGCGTAACGCCTTCAGCCGCGATAGCGGCTGGCACGCTGCCGCGTGACTTCTTGTCGGCCCCCCTCCACCGCCTGCGGCGGTCCCCCTCCCCCGTGGGGGGAGGATTTTTGCGATGACAGAACCCAAAAAGTCCGACCTCGGCGTCCGCGCCGCCTCTGCCGTGGTGATGGTGGCCNGCTGGGTGTGGCTGGTGTTCGTCGGCCTGATCGGGTTTGGCGTATTATGGGAATGGAATGCACTGGCCGGAAAGCTAACCTCTGCATTTCTTGGTCGATTGCTGTGGGCGCTGGCTGGGGCGCTCTACGTTGGCTTGGGCGTATTTGTCCTCGGCAAGGGACGGTTGGTCTATCATGGTTTTGAGCGCACCTTGCTGGTGATCCTGTGGGTGATCGCGATCGATGTCGGTGCCTATTTCGCAGGGCGCACCTTTGGCGGACCAAAGATCGCACCGTCGATCAGTCCGTCGAAGACCTGGTCTGGCCTCGCAGGTGGAGCGCTGGGCGCAACACTGGTGACCTTGGTCTATTCGCAAATGCGGATATGCGAAACGCTCTACAATCCCGAATTGGTGGATTGCTTGCAGAGCCTTTTGCCTGACATCTGGTACAGCCTGAAGATCGGCATTCCGTTGGCGATGATCGCCCAATCCGGCGATTTCTTCGAAAGCTGGATGAAACGCCGCGCGGGTGTGAAGGATTCCGGCAATCTGATCCCCGGCCATGGCGGACTGTTTGACCGGGTCGATGGCCTGCTGGCAGTGTGTTTCGTGCTGGGCTTGTTTTCGCTGCTTAGCTTCGTCTGGCCGCAATGACCCGCACCATTTCCATCCTCGGTGTCCGCGCCGCCTCTGCCGTGGTGATGGTGGCCGTTGCCGGCACCGCGCTGTGGCTCGGCGGCTGGGTGTGGACCGCGTTTGTCGCTGCCGTGGCGCTGGGGGTGCTGTGGGAGTGGGGTCGGTTAGCTTTCACTTTCGAAAAAGGTCCGTCTGCGCAGGCAATGTGGCTACTTAGCGGGATCGTCTATGTGGCATTGGCAGCTAGCGCGATGATCCAAGCGCGGCAGGACGGCATTCTCTTTCCCATGACTGTATTCCTGCTGGTCAGCATGGTCGATGTAGGCGCCTATACGTTCGGTCGCCTCATCGGCGGGCCAAAAATTGCTCCTTCGATTAGCCCATCTAAGACCTGGGCGGGCTTGGGTGGCGGCGTGTTTGGTGCCTTTTTGGTGATGCTGGTTGCCTTTGTCTGGAGTGCCAAGGATCCTTGGACCATGCCCAATTTGACTGGGGCGCTGGTGCTCGCGGTATTGGTAGCAATCCTTGCTCAAGCGGGCGACTTCTTCGAAAGCTGGATGAAACGCCGTGCTGGCGTGAAAGACTCTGGCAAGCTCATCCCCGGTCACGGAGGACTGTTCGATCGGCTTGACGGCCACCTCGCGGTTTTTGCGATCCTTGGTGTGGTGCATCTCTATGACTTGCTAACCTATGTGCCGCACCGCGCGCCGATAGTGTATTGAACGTGCGCACCATTTCCATCCTCGGCGCAACCGGTTCGGTCGGCGCGTCCACGCTGGACCTGATCCGGCGGGAGCGGGCCAAGTGGCGCGTCATGGCTTTGACCGCCAATTGCAATGCTGCCGAACTGGCGCGGCTGGCGCGTGAATTTGGGGCGGAACTGGCAGTCGTGGCGGATGAGGCGTGCCTGCCTGAATTGCGCGCGGCGTTGTCTGGCAGCGGGATCGAGGCGGCGGGCGGCGCGGCGGCTTTGGTAGAGGCGGCGGCGCGCGGGGCGGATCTGACGCTGGCGGCGATTGTCGGTTGTGCGGGGCTGGCTCCGACGATGGCGGCAATCGAATGCGGCAAGACCGTTGCGCTGGCCAACAAGGAAGCGCTGGTCTCTGCGGGCGAAGTGATGACCGCCGCGGTCGCGCGTAGCGGGGCAACCCTGCTGCCGGTGGACAGCGAACACAACGCGATTTTCCAATGCCTTGCTGGCAACAGTTACGACCACGTCCGCAGCATCACCCTGACCGCGAGCGGCGGGCCGTTTCGCGACTGGTCGCCGGAACAGCTCGCCCAGGCGACACCGGCGCTGGCGGTCAAGCATCCCAATTGGGACATGGGCGCCAAGATCAGCGTCGATAGCGCCACGATGTTCAACAAAGGCCTCGAACTAATCGAGGCACACCACCTGTTCCCGGTCGGGCTTGATAAGCTGCGGATCATTGTCCACCCGCAATCGGTGATCCATTCGATGGTTGAATACCGCGATGGCTCAACTTTGGCGCAGCTCGGCCCGTCGGACATGCGGGTGCCAATTGCCTCGTGCCTGGCATATCCTGCGCGGATGGATACGCCCTGCGCGCCGCTTGATCTGGCCGCGCTGGGCGAGCTGACTTTTCGCGCACCGGATGAGCAACGCTTTCCCGCCACCGCGCTGTGCCGGGCGGCGGCGGAGGCGGGAGGGGCGGCCCCGGCGGTGCTCAATGCTGCCAACGAAGTGGCCGTGGCGGCGTTTCTGGCCGGTCAGATTGCATTCACCCGGATCGCGGTAATGGTCGAGCAGGTTTTGGCGCGCTATGCTCCGTCGGCACCCGCTTCGCTGGGTGATGTGATTGCGGTCGATGCAGCAGCGCGGCAGATCGCGCATGGTTTTCTGGAGTTGGCATAGCTTGATCACTTCCCCTTCGATCCTGATGACGATTGGCGCGTTCCTGTTGGTGCTGGGCCCCTTGGTGCTGCTGCATGAGCTGGGCCACTATCTGGTGGCGCGCTGGTTCGGCGTGCGCAGCGATGTGTTTGCGATCGGGTTCGGCAAGGAAGTGGCCGGCTGGACCGACAAGCGCGGCACCCGCTGGAAACTGGGGATGCTGCCGCTGGGTGGCTATGTGCAGTTCTCGGGCGATGCCAATGGCGCTTCGGTTCCCGATCCGGCGCTGGCCGATGCTTCGGCAGAGCAGCTCAAGGGCACGTTTCAGGGCGCTCCGATGTGGCAGCGCGCACTGATCGTGCTGGCCGGGCCGCTGACCAACCTGCTGGCCGCCGTGGCGGTGTTTGCGGTGTTCAATATGAGTTACGGGGTGCCGACCTCGGCCCCGGTGGTTGATCAATTCGCACCCAATTCTGCCGCGCAGGCCGCAGGCATGCAGGTGGGGGACCGGATCGTGGCCATCGATGGGGACCGGATCGAAGCGTTCGAGGACGTGGTCAGCCACGTGATTCTCTATCCCGGTCACCGCCTGTCGATCATGGTCGAGCGGGCCGGGCGGCAAGTGCCGATTGCCGTGACAATTCCGGTAGTGACCAGCACCGATCGGTTCGGCAACAAGATCGAACGCGGGCAGATTGGCGTATCGGCGCGGCTCAGCTTTGAACCGGTGGGGCCGGTGCGCGCGGTGGTGCAGGGCTGGGATCAGTCAATCGGCGTGATGAAATTCATGGTTGCCGGATTGCGTCAGATCATTGTTGGTGAACGGTCGGTCCGGGAACTGGGTGGACCGATCAAGATCGCCAAATATTCGGGCGAAAGCCTGGCCATGGGCTGGCCCGCTTTCGTATCCTTCGCTGCGCTGATTTCAATTAATTTGGCATTCATCAACCTCCTGCCAATCCCGGGCTTGGACGGTGGGCACCTGGCGATCTATGCTGCGGAAACCATCCGTCGCAAGCCGCTGGATGCCCGCAGTCAGGAATGGGCGTTCCGCACGGGTCTGGCCTTGGTGCTGGCGCTGATGCTGTTCGTCACGCTGAACGACATCGCCTCGCTCCCGATCTTTGGGAGATAGGCAGGAAATTGGAACATAACTGCGGGCGATAGGGCCATCCTTGCTTGATGAATTTGACAGCATCGGGCAGAGGGCCTCTTCATGTCTGCAGTGCGCTTTCGGCCCCGCACGGGGGTGGGCGGCAGGCGCAATGCAAAAACTGACGGGAACCACCGTGCCGAACATTGAAACTTCCAAGGACTGCACTGCGTCCATCCGCTATGCCATGGCACTGCTGGGGACGACGATCCTGGCCGGTGTGCCCAGCCTGGCGCTGGCGCAAACCGCGCCTGCGGCTCCGGCTGCTCCGGCGGCTGAGCCTGCTCCGGCTCCGGTTGGCGATACGATCCAGTCGATCACCGTCACCGGCGCACAGCGGCTTGAGCCGGATACGATCCGGTCCTACATCAAGATGCGGATCGGCCAGACCTATACCCAGGTGGTCGGCGACATGGCGCTGAAGGACCTGTTCGCGACCGAGCTGTTTTCCGACGTGCAGGTTTCCAACAACCAGGGTGCGGTGACCATCACGGTAAAGGAAAATCCGGTGATCAACCGGATCATCCTGGAAGGGAACAAGCGGCTGAAGGAGGAAAAGATCCTCCCGGAAATCAAGCTCGCCCCGCGCCAGATTTTCACCCGCTCCAAGGTGCGCGCCGACGTGGCGCGGATCATCGAGCTCTACAAGCGCCAAGGCCGCTTCGCCGCTGAGGTTGAGCCCAAAATGGTGCTGCTCGATCAGAACCGCGTCGACATCGTGTTCGAAGTGCAGGAAGGACCCAAGAGCAAGGTCCGCAAGATCAACATCATCGGCAACGAACATTTCGGCGATGGCGAACTGCGCGGCGAAATGGTGACCAAGCAGACCGGGCTGACCAAGGTTTTCTCCAGCGGCACCAGCTATGACCCGGACCGCATGGCGTTTGACCAACAGAAACTGCGCCAGTTCTATCTGACCAAGGGCTATGCCGATTTCCGGATCGTTTCGGCGGTGGCCGAACTGACGCCCGACAAGAAGGACTTCATCCTGACCTACGTGGTCGAGGAAGGGCTGCGCTACAAATTTGGCGACGTGAAGGTTGAAAGCCAGCTGCGCGATTTCGACGGGGACCGCCTGGCGGCCCAGCTGCCGATGAAGAAGGATGACTGGTACAACGCCAAGCTGGTGGAAGACACCATTGACCGGCTGAATGAAACGGCCGGCACGTTTGGTTATGCCTTTGCCGATGTGCGCCCCAACTATGATCGCAACAAGGACGATCTCAGCATGGGGATCACCTTCCAGATCGCAGAAGCGCCGCGCGTTTATGTCGAACGGATCGACGTCAACGGTAACACCCTGACCCAGGACAAGGTGGTGCGCCGCGAATTCCGTCTGGCCGAAGGCGATGCGTTCAACTCGCTGCAGGTCAAGCGGTCGACCAACCGGATCAACTCGCTGGGCTATTTCCAGGAAAAGTTCGAGGTTGAGCAGCGCCAGGGATCGGCGGCAGACCGGATCATTCTGGAAGCCAATGTCGAGGAAAAGCCGACCGGCGAACTGCAGCTGTCGGCGGGCTATTCCAGCCTTGAAAAGCTGATCTTCCAGGGGTCGATCCAGCAGCGCAACTTCCGCGGGCGCGGGCAGACCGTGGGGCTGTCGCTGTCCTACTCGCAATATTCGAAGAGCGCGGAAGTCAGCTTTACCGAACCCTATCTGTTCGATCGCAACGTTTCGCTGGGGGTCAACCTGTACCGCCGCGATTACAACAGCTTCAACTACCTCAATTCCAGCCGCAACACGACCTACAAGCAGTCGACCACCGGCATGCAGGTGCGCGCGGGTATTCCGCTGACCGAATTCATGTCGGCAGTGGGCAGCTACACGCTCAACTATGATGACGTCTCGCTCGACAAGACGCAGTTCTTCTCGGACCGCGTGACGCCGGGGGTGCTGGAATGTGATCCGTTGCAGGCGGGGCGCTATCTGTGCGAAGCGATCGGAAAACGCACCAGCTCGATTCTGGGCCTTTCGCTGATTTACGATTCGCTCGACAACCGGGTCCGCCCCACGCGTGGACGCGCGGTTTCGGTTTCGGCGGAATTCGCCGGGCTTGGCGGTTCGGTCAAATATGGCCGTGTTCGGCTAAATGCGGCGCAATACTATCCTGTCGGCAAGGGCTTTATCTTCTCGTTGCGCGGTGAGGCGGGGGCGATCAAGGCAATCGGCAATAACAATGCCTTGCCTGGGGCGGATCCGGTTCGCCTGACTGATCGTTTCTATCTAGGCGAACCTGACATGCGCGGGTTTGATATTCGCGGCGTCGGCCCGCGGATTTTGCGAAAGCCCTTCGATACAGTCACTGGCAAGTTTATCGAAGACCGTAATCAATGGATCGACGATGCTTTGGGAGGGCGTTACTATTACCTCGCCCACATGGAGCTTGAAATACCACTGGGCTCAGGTGCGAAGGAAATGGGACTCAGACCTTCGGTCTTCCTTGACGCCGGTTCAGTCTGGAGCATCAAGACGCCACAGATTTTGTCTTTGACATTCCCATACACGGTGACTTGCAACGGTGCCAGTAAAGCTGGGTTTGCAACGAGTGCGGACGGCATCCCGACTTTGCCTGCTACATGCACTGGGACGAATGATGCGGTACTTAAAGGTATCCCGTTTCAGGAATTTTATTCCGGCAATTCGCCGCAGCCGCGCATTTCCGTGGGTGTGGGGGTCAACTGGAACTCACCCTTTGGCCCCTTCCGGATCGACTTTGCCAAGGTGCTGCTCAAGCGCCCTGGGGATGACACCAAGAGCTTTACTTTCAACGTAGGAACCCAATTCTGATGAACACTCTTCGCAAGGCCGCGCTGCTCGCGGGCATGACCGCGCTGTCCCTGGCCGCTCCGGCCCTGGCGGCCAAGGACAAGGACAAGGACAAGAACGCCGCCCCGGCTGCCGGTGCCGCCGCGGCCCCTGCCACGGGCGTGATCGTTCAGGGGATCGGCGTGGCCAGCCTTGATGCTGCAATCCAGATGAGCGATGCCTTCCGCGTCGCCTCGCAGCAGCGCCCCGTTACCTACAAGGCCGCCTATGATTCGGCCGAAGCCAAGGGCAATGCGCTTCAGGCTCAGCTCAAGCCGCTGGTCGACAAGTTCAACACTGATCGCCAGAATCCCAAAACCACCCAGGCCATGCTGCAGCAGCAGGCAGTGACCATCCAGACGCTGCAGGAACGCGGCAAGCAGGATATCCAGCAGGCACTGCTGCCGGTGGCGCTTTCGGAAAAGTATGTGACCGAACAGATCGAGGAAAAGCTTGATCAGGCGGTGCAGGCTGCCATGTCGAAGAAGCAGGTGACGCTGCTGCTTCAGCCTGAAGCGGTTATGGCGCGTTCGAACGCCTATGAACTGACCCCGGCGATCGTGGCCGAACTCAACGCGCTGATCCCCGCTGCGCAGCTGGTCCCGCCGACCGGCTGGGAACCGCGCGAAGTGCGTGAAGCCAAGGCTCAGCAAGCCGCGCAGCGCGCCGCCGCGCAAGGTCAGCCGGCTCCGGCCGCCGGGGCCCCGGCTGCGGGCACACCCGCTGCACCTGCTCCGCGTCCGACCGTTCCGGCCGGCCCGCAGCCCGACGGGCGCTAAGCCAGAACCCGGGGGCAGGGATGAGCGAACAGCAAGACAACACCGGCGCGGCGGACAAGACCGCGCCGGTCTATGATCATCGCGCCATCCTGGCGGCCCTGCCGCATCGCTATCCGATGCTGCTGGTCGACCGGGTGATCGAACTGGGCGAAGAGCAGATTCACGCCGTCAAGGCGGTCAGCTTTAACGAGCAGTTCTTCCAGGGCCACTTTCCGGGCCGTCCGATCATGCCGGGCGTGCTGCAGATCGAAGCCCTGGCCCAGGCCGCCGGAATCCTCGCGGTTGAAAGCCTCGGCCTCGCGGGGAGCGGCAAGCTGGTCTATTTCATGGCGATCGAGGAAGCCAAATTCCGCGCGCCGGTGGAACCTGGCGTGCTGCTCAACCTCGAAGCCGGCTTCGTGCAAAAGCGTTCGCGCGTGTGCAAGTTCTGGGGCAAGGCCAGCGTTGATGGCAAGGTGACCTGCGAAGTGCAGTTCACCGCGATGATCGCGGATAGTTGAGATAGAGCCCACCCCGCTGCGACTAAGCTCTTGCTAAGTCTCGCTCCCCTCCCGCAGGCGGGAGGGGTTGGGGGTTGGTTTTCCAACCTTGCATTCCCGCGCAACCCCCGCTATGCGCCGCGCTTCAATTTCAGGCCGGTCGGAACCGGTCATAGCGAAAGATGATACAATGAAGGCCGATACTCATCCCGATTACCACATGATCAAGGTGCAGATGACCGACGGCACCGTGTTCGAAACCCGCTCCACCTGGGGCAAGGAAGGCGACACGCTGGTGCTGGAAATCGACCCGACTTCGCACCCGGCGTGGACCGGCGGCACCCGCCAGCTTGACCAGGGCGGCCGCGTTGCCCAGTTCAACAAGCGCTTCGGTGGGCTTTCGCTCAAGAAGAGCTGATCGGCGCTTCAGCGTTGACCAAAAAAAGGGGCGGCTCCGATGGGGCCGCCCTTTTCTTTGTTGCTGGTGCCGGATCACATTTTCAGAAATTGCGGCCCAGCGCGTCTGCTTCGGAATAGGGCAGGGGGCGCAGGAATTCGACCCCACAGGCGCCATCGCGAATCCAGCGGACGATGGCCTGCACCGTCACTTCATCGCTCAGCCTGATGGCAATGAACCCGCCCATGCGCAGCCAGGCTGCATCGCTGATCAGGTTGCAGCCAAAAGCGGAAAAATCGTTGAGCCGCGCGGTGGTGCGATCCCCATGCGAACTGCGCACCACGACCAATCCGTGGGCCGGTCTGCGCGCGGCCTTGCGGGTCTGCGGGCGGGGGGATTCGGGCAGTTTGGCCTGGGTTTTCAGCTTGGCGGACACTACTGCAATTTCCTTGTCATGCAGGTTGTTACGCACTGAGTTAACAGGGGTTGGTTAATGAATTGACCGACAGCGGACGGGGATCGGCAAATTTTCCGCTTCCCATTCCGCGCCGCCTGTGCAAAGGCGCGCGCCTGCGTTTTCTGGCCCCCAAGGCCAGCTTGTGGCGATCGTAGCTCAGTTGGTTAGAGCGCCGGTTTGTGGTACCGGAGGTCGTGGGTTCGAACCCCATCGATCGCCCCATTTTTCTCCTTGAAGTGTTGCGCTCGGCACGGCGAGGCCGGTTGATCGCCGCAGCGATCTGCGCGACCGACAAGTGTTGGCGTCAAAAGCTCATTCCCCTTGCCGGACTCGATACAGACTGCCAAAGGGCGCAGTTACAAGACCATGCACGGTTTCGCTAACCCCGCCCGATTCCTGCGCCTGGCGCGCAGCCTGACCATGCCGCTGCTGATGGCAGGACTGGTCATTACCGGCGCGTCGCTGGTCTGGGGCCTGCTTGGCGCTCCGGCGGAAAAGCTTCAGGGGGACAGTGTCCGGATCCTGTTTGTCCACGTGCCCGCCGCCTGGCTGGGCATGGGGGGGTGGACCGCGATTGCCGTGGCCAGCCTGACCGAACTGGTCTGGCGGCATCCGCTTGCCGGGATCGGAGCGCGGGCGATCGCATTGCCGGGCGCGGTTTTTTCCGCGCTGTGCCTGATCACCGGATCGCTGTGGGGGCGTCCTGCCTGGGGCACCTGGTGGGTCTGGGACGGGCGGTTGACCAGCATGCTGGTGCTGCTGTTCCTGTATCTTGCCTATCTGGCACTGGCCGATGCGGCGAACCGCGACGGGGCCGGGCAATCGCGCATTCCTGCGATTTTCGGGCTGGTTGGCGCGGCCAATATCCCGATCATTCACTATTCGGTGCTGTGGTGGAATTCGCTCCACCAGCCGCCCAGTATTTCGATGGGCAAAAGTGCGATGGCGCCCGAATTCCTGTGGGGCCTGCTCGCCGCGACGCTGGGCTTTTCGTTGCTGTTTGGCGCTGTGGTGCTGATGCGGATGCGGGCTATTCTGGCCGATCAACAGGCCGAAGCGCGCCTGCGCCGCCGTGCGATGGAGGCTGCTGATGCGTGAGGGGCTGGACCATTGGCAATTTGTCTATGCAGCCTACGCGGTTGGGGTGATTGGCACTTTGCTGCTGATTTCACAGTCCTGGGCGGCGATGCGCCGGGCCGAGGCGCGCCGCGAACGGAGCCGTGAATCATGAGCCAGCCGGGCGCCACAAGTCAGCCGGTCAAGGCCAAGCACCAGCGTCTGATTCTGGTCCTGATCGCACTGGCTGCATTGATCGGTGCCGCCTTGCTGGCGGCCTGGGCACTGCGCAGTCAGGCGAGCTATTTCTATGTCCCCGCCGACATTGCCAGTAACCCGCCAGAGGCCGACCGCGCGGTGCGGCTGGGCGGCATGGTGGAAGCAGGCTCGCTCAAGACCAATGCCGACGGCGTGACGATCCGGTTTGTCGTGGGCGATGGCAAGGCGCGGGTGCCGGTGCAGTTCAAGGGGATCGTCCCGGATCTGTTCAAGGAAGGGTCGGGCGTGGTCGCCGAAGGCAAGCTGGGCCGCGACGGCACTTTCGTGGCGAACAATCTGCTGGCCAAACACGATGAAAAGTATGTCCCCCGCGAAATGGCCGGGATGAGCGCCGATCAGGCGCGCAAGACGGTGGAGGAAACCCGGTGATCGCCAATCTTGGCCTTGCTGCGCTGTGGCTGGCTGCCGCGCTCGCCGCACTGCAACTTGTCGCAGGCGCATTGGCGCTGGGCGGGCGGGGGCAGGACTTTGCCGGGATCGTCCGCCCGGTGGCGGTGATCCAGGGCTTGCTTGCCGCCGCTGCGATGATCGCGCTGGTGGTGCTGTTCTGCCAGACCGATTTGTCGGTCAAACTGGTCGCATCGAATTCGCATTCGTCCAAGCCGCTGCTGTACAAGTTCGCCGGGTCCTGGGGGAACCACGAAGGCTCGATGCTGCTGTGGGTGACGATCATGGGGCTGGCCGGCGGCTTTGTAGCGCTGGTTGAGCGGCGCTTGCCCGAGCGGACCATGCTGGCGACGCTGGCCGGGCAGGCCTTTGTCAGCCTGGGGTTCTATGCCTTCCTGCTGCTCGCCTCGAACCCGTTTGAACGGCTTGATCCGGTGCCGGTGGAGGGCATGGGGCTGAACCCGCTGCTGCAGGACCCCGGCCTCGCGTTCCATCCGCCCACGCTGTACATCGGCTATGTCGGACTTTCGATTGCCTTCAGCTTTGCGATCGGGGCGCTGATCACGCGTGAAGTGGGCCCGGCCTTTGCCCGCGCGATGCGGCCCTGGGTGCTGGGATCGTGGATTTTCCTGACGCTGGGGATCACCGCTGGCTCGTACTGGGCCTATTACGAGCTGGGCTGGGGCGGCTGGTGGTTCTGGGACCCGGTGGAAAACGCCAGCCTGATGCCCTGGCTGGCGGCAACGGCCTTGCTCCATTCCGCCAGCGTACTGGCTTCGCGCAATGCCTTGCGGGCCTGGACGGTGATGCTGGGGGTGGTGGCGTTTTCGATGTCGATGGTGGGCACGTTCCTGGTCCGCTCGGGCATTCTGACCAGCGTTCATGCCTTTGCAGTCGATCCGACGCGCGGTTCGTTCATTCTTGCCCTGCTGGCGATCAACATCGGCGCGGCTCTGGTGCTGTTCGGCCTGCGCGCGGCCAGCGTGACCGAGGGTGAGCAATTCGCTGTCACCAGCCGCGAAGGCGCCCTGGTGTTCAACAATGTGATGCTGACCGGGGCGCTGGGGATCGTGCTGGTCGGCACGCTCTATCCTTTGCTGGCGGAAAGCATGGGGCAGAAGGTTTCGGTCGGCCCGCCCTATTTCAACCCGGCGACCGCGATGTTCGTGGTGCCGATGCTGGCGGTGCTGGCCGTGGGGCCCTTGCTGCGCTGGCGGCGTGACCGGCTGACGCGGATCCGGCGTGAAGTGGCCGTGGCGGCGGGGCTGCTGCTGGGCGGGCTGGCGGTGATGGTGATCAAGGGTGTGCCTTTGTTGCCAATGCTGGGGCTGGCGCTGGCGGGCATGCTTGCCGTGGCCAGCCTGCTGCCACTGCGCGGGCGCAAGCTGCGCACGGTCAAGCTGCCGCTGTGGGGCATGGTTGCGGCGCACTTCGGCGTGGCCGTGGCACTGTTCGGGATGGCCTGTGACAGCGCATTCACGGTCGAGCGGCTGGTCGCCGCGCGGGTGGGAGACAAAGTGGCCGTGGGACCATGGCAGCTTACGCTGAAATCGATCCAGCCGATCGCCGGTCCTAACTGGACCGCGCTGGAGGCCGGGATCGAGGCGAGCTATCAGGGCGCGGCGCCCGATTTGCTCAAGCCACAGGCGCGGCAGTTCTGGACTCCCTATCAATCGACCAACGAAAGCGCGCTCGATACGCGGTGGAACGGCCAACTTTATGTCGTGCTGGGCGAACAGGCCGGGGACGGGCGCTGGCAGCTGCGGCTGTGGTGGAAGCCGTTCGTGCCGCTGATCTGGTACGGCGGGATCCTGATCGCACTGGGCGGCGTGCTCGCGCTGCTGGGCCGGGTGGTCAGTGACCTGCGCCGGATCATCGCGCGCGACAAGATCGCCTGGCGCCGCGAAAGACAAGGCCGATGAGCGCGCCTGATCTGAAGCCCGCACGCTGGGCGATGTGGCTGCCGCTGACGCTGTTCATCGGGTTCGTGGCGCTGTTCATGTCCGGCCTGCTGCGCCCGGCCGAGCGCGAGATCAAAAGCGCGATGATCGGCAAGCCGCTGCCGCAGTTCGATCTGCCCGCCGCCGTGGCGGATCGCCCCGGCCTGTCGAGCGCGCAGATGCAGGGCGGCCAGCCGCGCCTGCTCAACATCTTCGCCAGCTGGTGCGTGCCTTGCGCCGCAGAAGCGCCGGTGCTGGCCGAGCTTGCCGCCGCCGGGGTGGAAATCGATGGGGTGGCGATCCGCGATCAGCGCGATGATCTGAAAGCGTTCCTTGCCCGCAACGGCAATCCCTATGCCCGGATCGGCGCGGATGATGTCAGCGCGGTGCAGTTCGCGCTGGGTTCATCGGGCGTGCCGGAAAGCTTTATCATCGATGCAAAGGGCATGATCCGGTACCAGCACATTGGCGAAATCCGGGCCGATCAGCTGCCGATGATCCTGGCCAAGCTGAAGGAGGCGCAGCAATGAAGCGGCTGCTGATCCCGCTGTTGCTGCTAGCCAGCGCTGCGCCCGCGCAGGACAAGCTGCCGCCCGCGCCCTATGCCTACACCCAGCTGGCCGATCCGGCGCAAGAGGGCAAGGCACAGGCGCTGATGCTGACGCTGCGCTGCCTGCAATGCCAAGGCCAGTCGATCGCCGATTCGGACGCTCCCATCGCGGGTGACATGCGCAACCAGGTGCGGTTGCGGATCGCAGCGGGTGAGGAGCCTGAGGCGATCCGGGGCTGGCTGATCGAACGCTATGGCGATTACGTGAGTTACAAGCCCGCGCTGACCAGCCTGACCTGGCCGCTGTTCGCCGCGCCGGTGCTGTTGCTGCTGCTCGCTTTCGCATTGCTGCGCCGCCGGTTTGGCGGAAAGGGGGCGTGATGGGCTGGGTGATGGTTTTCGGGCTGGCGCTGGCCGCTTTCGCTGCACTGGTGCTGGTGTTCAAGGCCCCGCGCAAGGGCTGGGAAGCGATTGGCGCGGCGCTGCTGCTGGGGATCGCGGGCTTTGCCTGGCAGGCCCGTCCGGCACAGCCCGGCGCGCCCAAGCAGGCGGTCGAGGTTGAACGCAAGGATGCCAAGGCATTGGTCGCCGCGCGGCAGGAACTGGCCAAGGCCAGCGGCCAGGCCCCCAACAGCTGGATGGTGATTGCCGATGCCCTGGCCCGCAATGGCGATTTTGGCGATGCCGCCGGGGTGGTGCTGGGCGCGGTAGAGAAAAATCCGGACAATGCCGATGCCTGGCTGTCGCTGGCCAACAACCTGGTCGGCCACGCCGATGGCGTGCTGACCCCGGCCTCGCGCTTTGCCTATGACCGCGCGATCCAGGCCGATCCGCAGCATCCCGGTCCGGCGTTTTTCCTGGGGCTGGCTCTGGCGGGGGAAGGCAAGCTGGATGAAGGCCGCGCGATGTGGGCCGATCTGCTGGCCCGCGCGCCCAAGGATGCGTCGTGGCGGGCTGATCTGACGGAGCGGCTGGCGCGGCTGGATGCCTTTATCGCCGCCCAATCGGCCAATCCTGCATCGCCACAGTGATTTGCACTGTTGAATCGGTTTGCCGCCCCAATCCGGCACTGCTAAGCGCGGGCGGTTGGCCGGGCTGATCCTGCGGGAATCCCGGTCGTGATTCAGGGGCGCTGTTTCGCATGAACCAAGCTGTTGCAGAAGGCGCCGCCGATCCAGCGGCCAATGGCACTGATCCCGCCGAAGGACACGGCCACCACAATGGCAGCGTGGGTGCCTTGGCAATTGGGGCGATCGGCGTGGTGTTTGGCGATATCGGGACCAGCCCGATCTATGCGTTCCGCGAAACCTTTGCCGGGCATCACCGGATCGACGCCGATCCGTTGCACATTCTGGGTGTGCTCAGCCTGGTGTTCTGGTCAATGATGATCGTGGTGACGTTCAAATACGTCCTGACCATCATGAAGGCCGACAACAAGGGTGAAGGCGGCAGCCTGGCGCTGCTCGCGCTGATCAACCGCAAGACCGAAGGCGCGAAATGGACCGCGCCGATCGTGCTGCTGGGGGTCTTTGCCACCGCGCTGTTCTATGGCGATTCGATGATTACCCCGGCGATGTCGGTGCTTTCCGCAACCGAAGGGCTCAACTACGTCAGCAATGGGTTTGATCCCTATATCGTGCCGATCGCGCTGGTGATTCTGGTCGGTCTGTTCGCGATCCAATCGCGCGGCACGGAAAAGGTCGGAATGCTGTTCGGGCCGATCATGATCCTCTATTTCCTGACCCTGGCCGCATTGGGGATCATGCACATCACATCGATGCCCAGCGTGATGTTGCAGATGCTCAACCCGCTCAACGCGGTCCATTTCTTTCTGACTGATGGGTTTCGCGCGTTCATCGCGATGGGCAGCGTGGTTCTGGCGATTACCGGGGCAGAGGCACTCTACGCCGATATGGGGCATTTCGGGCGCAAGCCGATCGGGCTCAGCTGGATGACTTTCGTGCTGCCGTGCCTGTTGCTCAACTATATGGGCCAGGGCGCCATGGTGATGAGCGCCAGCCCCGAACGGGCGGCTGAACTGATCAAGGATCCGTTCTTCCTGATGATCCCGGATGCCGTGCGCATTCCCGTGGTGATCCTGGCGCTGCTTGCCACGATCATTGCCAGCCAGGCGGTGATTTCGGGCGCATTCTCGCTAACGCAGATGGCGGTGCAGCTGGGCTTCATTCCGCGCGTTAGCATCAAACATACCAGTGCCTCGGCGGCGGGGCAGATCTATATCCCGGTGATCAACTGGGCGCTGATGATTGCAGTGATCCTGCTGGTGCTGTTCTTCCGTTCATCCAGCAATCTGGCCGCAGCCTATGGCATCGCGGTGACCGGGGCAGTGACGATCGATACGATCCTGCTTTCGGTCGTGCTGTTCAGTCTGTGGAAGTGGCCGATGTGGAAGGCGGTGCCGCTGATCGCGCTGTTCTTCCTGGTCGATATTACCTACCTCGGCGCGAACCTGATCAAGGTGCCCGATGGCGGCTGGGTGCCGCTGATGATCGCCGGGGCAATTTTCACCTTGCTGACCACCTGGTCACGCGGCCGCAGCCTGATGCGCCAGTCGATGACCGAAGGGGCAATCCCGATGGAAGTGTTCGCCAAAAGCGCACATTCCAGCGCCACTCGTGTGCCGGGGACCGCAATCTTCATGGCCAGCACGGCTTCGGGCGTGCCATCTGCGCTGCTCCACAATATCAAGCACAACAAGGTGCTGCACGAACGCGTGGTGATCCTGACCGTGGCGATCCAGGACGTGCCCTATGTCGATGATGACAAGCGCTGCACGGTCAAGGACCTGGGGCAGGGCTTTTTCCGGATCTCGCTGAAATACGGTTTCCTTGAAGAAACCGATGTGCCCGCAGCCCTGCAGCGCGCCGATATGTGCGGCGGTCCGTTTGAAATGATGAAGACCAGCTTCTTCCTCAGCCGCCAGACCCTGATCGCCTCGGCCAAGCCGGGCATGGCGATCTGGCGCGAAAAGCTGTTCGCGTGGATGCTGCGCAACGCCGCCAGTGCGATGGAATTCTTCCGCCTGCCCACCAACCGCGTGGTTGAATTGGGCAGTCAGGTTGAGATCTGACGCTGGGCTGGTATGCCCGCTTCGCGCGGATGCTGCGCCTGCCGGTGGCCGGGCTGGGGCTCTACATGGTCTGGTGCAGCCTGTTCGCAAGCTATGCGGTCAAGCTGGGGCTAACCGGCTGGATGGGTACGCTGGCCGGGACGCAGGGGATCGCGGCGGCGATGATCTGGACGGCGGCAATGCTGGATCCCGACCGGTCGGGACCGATGCTGGAAACGATGTCTGGTCCCGATGGAGCGGACGATGGGATCAAACTGTCAGGAATGGTTGGCCGCAGTCCCGTGGGGTGGATTGTGCTGGTCTTTGCGATCTGGGTCTGCCCGGCCTTTGCGGCCAAAACCGGCATTACTCCGCTGGGTTTCCTGGGCTGGTCCTGGGCGTTGCTGTTCATGGCGGTGACTATGGCCAGCAATGCGGTGCGCAGCGACTGAACGGACGATTTTCCTACACCGCCCGGATTTGCTATGATTCGCGCTGCTCTTTGAAATCGTGAACGTCGCTGCACCGCGTTTTGGGCGTTTTTTTCCCAAAAACGCCGATTCTGTCACCTTTTGGACCCTTTTGGGCGCAAAAGTATTTGTAATTGCGTCATAAATTCTAATTTTTGCAGGGTGACAGGGTGTAACCTTGTTGTCCGCTTTGTCCGGCGCTTACCTCCGCCGGTTTCGGCCCGCAAACCACGGCCCGATCCGGCTGATCGCCTCTTCTACTTCGGGTGTTGAAACGGCAAAGCTGATCCGCATGAAGTACCGCCCGTCAACCGGATCGAAATCGATCCCCGGCGCGGTGGCCACCCCGGTATCGCGCAGCAATTGCTGGCAGAATTCCATGCTGTCATCGGTAAAGTCCGACACGTCGGCATAGATATAGAACGCGCCGTCGGGCGGGGCGAATTTGCCCAGACCCATGCCGGGCAGCGCGGCCAGCAGCAGATCGCGGTTGCGGGCATAGGTCTGGATATTGGCTTCAAGTTCCCCGGTGCAGTCCATCGCCACGGCGGCAGCGTGCTGGGCCAGACTGGGCGGGGTCAGGAACAGATTGCCCATCCGTGCACGGGCGGCATCGATCCCGTCCTTGGGCACCACCAGCCAGCCCAGCCGCCACCCGGCCATGCTGAAGTATTTGGAGAAGCTGTTGACCACCAGTGCCTCGGGCATCACCTCCAGCATCGACGGGGTCGGCTGGCCATAGGCGATGCCGTGGTAGATCTCGTCAGAGATCATGGTGATCCCGCGGGTCCGGCAGACCTGCGCAATCGCGGCGAGTTCTTCGCGCGGGATGATCGTGCCGGTCGGGTTGGCCGGGCTGGCCAGGATCACGCCCTGCGGTGCCGGGTCCAGCGCGGCGAGGGCCTTGGCGGTCAACTGGAACCGCTCCGCCGCGCCGCAGGGCAGCTCCACCGGCTGCATATGCAGCGCGCGCAGGTTGTTGCGGTACGCAACGTAGCCGGGCCGGGCAATCGCCACTCGCGCGCCGGGATCGAAGCTCATGTTGAGTGCCAGCACCAGTCCGGGTGAGGCCCCGCAGGTGAGGATTACTTGCGCCGGGCTGATCTCAACTCCATGCCGCTCGGCATAGAGCTGGACGATCCGGGCCTTGAGCGCGGGGCTTTCCCAATAGCCCATCGGATCGGCATCGAGCACGCGGTGCGCCTCGGCAATCGCGGCAGCTGGGGCGCCGGTGCTGGGCTGACCGAATTCCATGTGGATGATCGAGCGCCCTTCAGCCTTGAGGCGGTGGGCGAGGCCCGAAACGGCGATGGCGTGGAAGGGTTCAATCTGGGCAGTCATGGCGCAGGGACTAACCGCGCTGCGCCCAAAAGAAAAGCGCGGCGCCCGCCTGGGGCACCGCGCCTTTCAAAGCCAATGGCAGACCGCTTAGCTGAGGTTGGCGCTGACCATGCAATAGAGCATCGGCAGCGACAGCAGCAGGTTGGTGCGGCTGGCATAGAGCGCGCGCGGCGCAGCTGCGGCCTTTTCCTCGGCCGAAGCTTCGGTCGCGCCCAGGTTGAGGATCTTCTTCTGGGCCGGCCAGATGATGAACCATACGTTGAAGGCCATGATCAGCGCCAGCCACATGCCAAGGCCAATCATGTTGACCTGGCGTTCGCCGCTGAACGTCATCGCCTGATGGCCGTAACCGGCAGCAAAGGCGATAATCAGGCCGGTGACCACAGTGAGCAGTGCGGAATAGCGGAAGAAGAAGAACACCTTGGGAGCAATATGCCCGGTGATCGCACCCTTCTGATCGGCCGGAATCGACGGCATGGTCGGCACCTGTACGAAGTTCAGGTAATAGAGCAGCCCGATCCACAGGATGCCGAAGAAAGTGTGCAGCCAGTGGGTGACATTGTTGAGATCGACCGGCACGACGCCGCCGTAACAGATCATTACGCCGATCGCCGCGGCCAGGCCGACCGCGAGCACCAGATGCAGATTTCCGAAGAACTTGGCCATTGCTTCCCCCTTATTGAAGCGTTGTTATCGAATGGTCCCACGGCCCCAGGCAGGGGCCACGCGGCGCATTATGCGCCTTTTCGCGGTCTTGCCAAACCCTTTTGCGAACAATTCTTACTCATGCGGGGGATCGGCCAGCACCTCTGCCTCGGCCTCTTGCGCCAGCCCGTGGCGCAGCATCATCGGCAGCTGGGCGAAGGTGAACAGGAACGACAGCGGCATGAACAGCCACAGCTTGGCCGCGATCCAGTCTCCGAACGACAGGTAATGGCGCAGGCCTTCGTTCAGGGCCGCAAGGAAGATGAAGAACCAGGCCCAGTTGCGCGACAGTTTCAGCCAGCCCGCGTCGTTAAGCCCTTCAAACGCGGCTTCGAGTAGCAGCTTGAGATAGGCTTTGCCCCGGCTGACGCCAAACAGCAGCACCGCGGCGAACATCAGGTAGATCGCGGTCGGCTTGCGCTGGATCCACACCGGATCGCGCAGCGCAATGGTCAGCGCGCCGAACCCGACGATCAGCACCGTGGTCAGCCACAGCATCGGCGAAATCCGCCCCAGCCGCCAGCGCGAGACCACCAGCGCCGCCACAGCCGCGACCATGAAGGCAATTGTGCTGCGGATCACCGCCATGACCTCGGCCACGGAGTTGTTGTGATCGCTGGGGGAATAGTGCCGATAAACCAGGAAGAACACCAGGATCGGAGCGTAATCGACCACCAGGTTGAGCCAGCCGGTGGCGGGTTTGCTGGGCGGGGGCGCAGTCTCGGTCATCAGGCCACTCCCGCAATCACACGCGCAACCAGATCGGGGTCGAACGGGCGCAGATCGTCGATCTTTTCGCCGACGCCGATGGCATGGATCGGCAGCCCGTATTGCTCTGCCGCTGCAACCAGCACCCCGCCGCGCGCGGTGCCATCAAGCTTGGTCATGACAAGTCCGGTCACCCCGGCCACCTCCTTGAAAATCTCGATCTGTTGCAGCGCATTCTGGCCATTGGTGGCATCCAGCACCAGCACCACATCGTGCGGCGCCGCGACATTGAGGCGGCCGAGGACGCGGCGGATCTTGGCCAGTTCGTCCATCAGCTCGCGCTTGTTCTGGAGCCGCCCGGCGGTATCGACGATCAGCACGTCGGTTCCCGCCTCGGTCGCGGCCTTGACCCCGTCGAACACCACGGCAGACGGATCGCCGCCTTCGGGGCCCTTGATAATCGGCACGCCCAGCCGCTCGGCCCAGACTGCCAGCTGCCCGATCGCCGCGGCGCGAAAGGTATCACCCGCGACCAGCATCACCGAATAGTCCTGTTCCTGGAACAGGTGTGCCAGCTTGGCGATGGTAGTGGTCTTGCCCGATCCGTTGACCCCGATCACCAGCACCACCTGCGGACGCGGAAAGGCCACGATATCGAGCGGCTTGGCGACCGGACGCAGGATCGCAGCAACTTCATCGGCGACCGCCTGCTTGATCGCGGCTTCATCCGCGCCACGATCGAACCGGTCATCGCTCAGCCGCTCACGGATCCGCGCGGCGGCGCGCGGGCCGAGATCGGACAGGATCAGCGCGTCTTCAAGTCCGTCAAGCTGAGCGTCGTCCAGCCGGGTCTTGCTGACGATCCCGGCGAGGTTTTCGGTCAGCCGTTCGGAGGTCTTGCGAAAGCCGCCAAACAGGCGGTCGGTCCAGCTCGAGCCAGAAGTGTCACTTGGGCTCATGCCAGCAGTCCTGCTTCAAGTCGGGTCGGGGTGTGGGTCACGATGGTTCCGGCAATGGTCTGGGGCGGCAATTGTACCCGCGCGAAGTTTTCCGCATGGCCGGTCCCGTCGCGCTCCGCAAGCACCTGTTGTGGCTTGCCGACAAGTGTCTGAAGCCATGCGCCGCGCACCTCTGCCGCCGCGCCGCGCAGTTCGGCGGCGCGGGTGCGGATCGTTGCGGGG
>NZ_MWLM01000057.1 GCF_002198665.1 Novosphingobium sp. B 225
TTCTGGGTGAAGGCGATGAAGAACGTCTGACCGGCCGCATCCACTCCTTCCGCCGCGGTGTGACGCGCTACCCGATCCCGGGTGCGCTGATCTATCCCGCCACCAGCAACGACTTACGCCAGATCTATGCCAGCGACGGGCGTAGTTCGATCCAGGTCGGCACGGTGTTCCCCACCCGCGATATCCGCGCCGGGCTGTACATCGATTCGATGCTGGGCAAGCATTTCGCGCTGCTGGGTTCGACCGGTACCGGTAAATCGACCAGCGCCGCGCTGATCCTGCACCGGATCTGCGAAGCCGCGCCCGAAGGTCACATCGTAATGATCGACCCGCACGGCGAATACAGCGCCGCGTTCAAGCAGACCGGCATGATCTTTGACGTGTCGAACCTGCAGATGCCGTACTGGCTGATGAATTTCGAGGAGCACTGCGAAGTGTTCCTGACCACCACCGGCAATGACCGGCAGGAGGATTCGGACATCCTCTCCAAGTGCTTGCTCCAGGCTCGCGCCAAGAACCGGCTGGCCGAAACCATGGGCAAGATCACGGTCGACAGCCCGATCCCTTATTTACTGTCGGACCTGACCAACCTGATCCAGACCGAAATGGGCAAGCTCGACAAGGCAACCAGCTCTGCACCCTATATGCGGATCAAGACCAAGATCGACGAATTGAAGGCCGATCCGCGGTTCCAGTTCATGTTTTCGGGCATGCTGGTTGGCGATACCATGGCCGAATTCATCACCAAGATCTTCCGCATGCCCAGCAAGGGCAAGCCGATCTCGATCATCGACGTGTCTGGGGTGCCTTCGGATATTACCAGCACTGTGGTCGCGGTGCTGAGCCGGATGGTATTCGATTTCGCGATCTGGTCACGCGATGAAAAGACCCGGCCGGTGCTGCTGGTCTGCGAAGAAGCGCACCGTTACGTGCCCAGCGAAAAGAACGCGGATGGCTCGTCGGTCGGCAAGATCCTCAGCCGGATCGCCAAGGAAGGGCGTAAGTACGGGGTCAGCCTGGGGCTGATCACGCAGCGCCCGTCGGATCTGGCGGAAGGCGTGCTGTCACAGTGCGGCACGATCATTTCGATGCGCCTCAACAACGACCGTGACCAGGCCTTCGTGAAGGCTGCCATGCCCGAAGGCGCGCGCGGCTTCCTCGATTCGATCCCCGCCTTGCGCAACCGCGAATGCATCATCTGCGGCGAAGGCGTGTCGATCCCGATCCGCGTGGCGTTCGACGATCTCGAAGAATTCAAACGCCCGGCCAGCGCCGACCCTTCGATCAGCCAGCTGTGGTCCAGCAGCGGCGGCGAAGAGGAAATGGTCCTGCGTACGGTTCAGCGCTGGCGCGCGCAGGGGCGGTAAGGGGTAAATCAGCCCCCCGCCGCCACCCGCTGCAACATCGGCCGCCGCCACGGCGCGTAGAAATATGCGGCCATGGTCAGCACCAGCGACAATACCGAGCTGACCAACAGCGAATACCACAGCGCGTCCGCACCCAGGCTGGGATAAAGCAGGTAGTAGCAGCCGTAGCGGACCAGATACATCGACACGAGCAAGACCGCGATTTGGGTCCAGACCACGCCATATGAGCGCAAGGTGCCGAACAGCACGATTGTCACCCCGAACGGCAGGTAGGTCCAGATCGCCAGGTTCTGCACATGCAGCGCCAGTGGTACGGACGGGCTGTAGGCCCCCAGGAACAGCTGCAGCAGCGGGCCATCGAACAGGAACATCACCAGGATCAGCGCCCCGGTCAGCATCAGATTGGCCACCGATCCAGCGCGGCTGATCGCGTCAACCCGGTCCTCACGCGCGGCGCCGATGTGCTGGGCGACCATTGCGCTCACCGCCGCGCCGATCGCCATGGCCGGCATCCCGATATAGTTCCACACCTGCAGCAGCGCGCCATAGGCCGCTGCCATCACCAGCCCCTCGCGGTTGACCAGTCCGATCATGATCACCCCCGCACCGGAAATGACCAGCATCTGCATTCCCATCGGGGTGCCTTTGCCCAGAATGAAGGCGAGTTCATCGCGCCGCGGCTTGAGCAAACGCAGCTCGCTCCCGCGCAGGCGCAGTGGCAAGTCCTTGGCGTAAATATAGGCCAGCATTGCCAAAAAGCCGATCACGTTGGCAATCACGGTGGCCCAGGCCGATCCCGCGATGCCGAGCGCAGGGAAGGGGCCCATGCCTTTGATCAATACCGGGTTGAGCGCGATGTCGATCAGGCTGGTCAGCACCATGAAGCGCAGCGGCGTATTCGCATCGCCCGCACCGCGCAGGCCCATGGCGATCATCATGGTCGCCGTGGCCAGCGGATTGGCGATGAACACCACCCGCAAGTACGCCAGTGCCTCGCCATAGGAATCGCCTGGTGTTGCCAGCCAGTCCAGCAATTGCGGGGCAAAGATCATCCCGAACAGCGTGGTGGCGAGCGATATCCCCGCCATCAGCCCCAGTGCCGTGCCCAAAGTGCGCCTTGCGGCCAGCACATCCTGCCGCCCCCATGCCTGCCCGATCCGCACCGTCGCAGCCATGCCAAAGCCGAACACCAAGGCGAACAGCAGAAACATGATGATATTGGCATTTGCGGTCGCTGCCAGCGCGGTATCGCCCAGCAATTGCCCGATCCACACCGCGTTGATCGACCCGTTGAGGTTTTGCAGAACATTGCCGATCATCTGCGGTACCGCGAACAGCACCAGCGTCTTCAGCAGCGGACCCTGGGTCAGGTCGCCGCTCAGTTTCTGGGGCTGGGGATCAGTCATGTGCCGCGGGTGTCGCCGTATAGATGGATGTGCAGCCGGTCGGTGAAACGCAGCCCATGGTCAAGCGCCAAGGGAGCCAGCCAGCCGGTCCGTTCACGGATTGCCGCGCTGGTGGTGCCTTCGGGCATCACCATGATCCGGGCTTTGGGCAGGGCATAGCGGGCTTGCAGGTCCAGCACTTCAGACAGGTCATCCGGCGTCGCGATCACGAACTTAAACCATGCTTGAGGTTTTCCGGCCCACCCCACCATCCGTTCGGGAATCTGTGATAATTCAATCGGATTCCCTGAATGCTTCAACTTGATACTGACGTTGTACTGGCTGATCAGCGGGTCGAGCGCGGGATGCGGGGCGACGGTGCCGTTGGTTTCGATCTCCACCGAAACGCCTTCCAAAAGGGCGAGCATTCGCGCCAATGCCGCTCCTTGCAGCAAGGGCTCGCCGCCGGTCACCACCAGCCGGTCCTGACCCAAAGCCATGATCCGCGCCGCGACGTCCTCTTCACTCAGCGCGATCTGGTTGGCCGTGCGCGTAAAGGCGCGGTCATCGCGGTGCGGGCGGTTATCGCCTTCAAACCGCCAGGTATAGGCAGTGTCGCACCAGGTGCAGGCAAGGTTGCAGCGGCTCAGCCGCACAAAGGCGCAGGGGCGGCCGATGCTGGGTCCTTCGCCTTGCAGTGAGCCGAAGATCTCCGGCTCGCCGGGCGTGGTGGTGGCGAGGATCAGCATGGCAAAAATCCTCCCCCTCTGGGGGAGGTGGCCGGAGCGAAGCGGAGGTCGGAGGGGGCATGGCCAGCGCTGGCCAAGCCCCCTCCGTCAGCCCTGCACCAAAGGTGCAGTTTATCCTGAGCGCGGCTGCTAAGCCGCAAGCCGAAGGAGGCTGCCACCTCCCCCAGAGGGGGAGGATTTCGCTTGTCCATCACCCCAACCGCGCCAGCGCTGCCGCCAGCCGTTCAGCCTCGGCTGCGTGCATGGCGTGATCGGCGCGGGCCTTTTCGACCGCTTCGGGTTTGGCCTTTTCGACGAAGGCAGCGTTGGAGAGGCGGCCTTCGAGGCTCTTGGCCTCCTTGGTGGACACTTCGAGCGCCTTGGCCAGTCGGGCCTTTTCGGCGGCAATGTCGATCACGCCTTCGAGGGGGAGGACATAGGTTACGCCATCGGCGACAACTTGCGCCACTGCGCCACTGACATCCGACGGATGCGAACGGATCAAGACGCGAGCCAGGCGTTCGATTGCAGCTTCGTTGCGCTTGATTGCTTCCCAGACTTCAGCTGGTGCGGCCCAAGGAAGCATTTCTAGTTTGGCACCCGGTGGTACGTTCAATATCGTCCGAGTTGCTCTAGTCTCGCTCACGAGTTTGATCAGCCAATCGACCTCAGCCTTCGCCGCAGCATCAACCGCAACCCCCGGCTCCGGCCATTTCGCCGTGATCAGCGGATAACCCGCCCGATCCCCCAGCGCGTTCCACAGTTCTTCAGTAACGAAGGGCATGAACGGGTGCAGCATCACCAGAATCTGGTCGAGCACCCACCCGGCAACCGCCTTGGTTTCGTCATCAAATGAACCCTTGATCAGTTCGATGTACCAATCGCAGAACTGGTCCCAGACGAAGTGATACACCGCATTCGCCGCCGCATCGAACCGCAGATCGGCCATCGCCTGATCCAGCGCGGCCAGCGTTTCGACCACTTCGCCGATGATCCATTTGTTGACCGCGCTGGCGGCGGCGGGCGCGGCCAGCGAGGTGCTCGCGCCGATGCCGTTGCTCTGGCAGAAACGCGCCGCGTTCCACAGCTTGGTGGCGAAGTTGCGATAGCCCTCAACCCGGCGCTCATCCATCTTCACGTCGCGGCCCTGGCTTTCCATGGCGCACATGAAGAACCGCAGCGCATCGGCGCCGTACTGGTCGATCAGAAGCAGCGGATCGACCACGTTGCCCTTGCTCTTGGACATTTTCTGGCCATCGGCGGCGCGCACCAGCCCATGCAGGTAAAGCCGCTTCCACGGCACATCGCCCATGAACTTCATCCCCTGCATCGCCATGCGCGCATCCCAGAAGAACAGGATGTCGAAGCCGGAAATCAGCAAGTCGTTGGGATAGTGGCGGGCGAGGAGGCTTGCCCCCTTGCCCCCAGCTCCGTTCGCATCGAGCGAAGTCGAGATGCCGCGCGCTGGTGTCTCGACTTCGCTCGACACGAACGGGGGTTGGGTCTGATCGGAATCGGGCCAGCCGAGCGTGGCGAAGGGCCACAGCGCGCTGGAGAACCAGGTGTCGAGCACGTCGGGATCGCGTTCCAGCGTGACGCCGGGTCCGGCCTTGACCTGCGCCTCGTCCTCGGTTTCGGCGACATAGCACTGCCCGTCAGAGCCATACCAAGCCGGAATCCGATGCCCCCACCACAACTGGCGGCTGACACACCACGGCTGGATGTTCTCCATCCAGTTGAAGAACGTCTTCTCCCACGTCTTCGGCACGATCTCGATCGCGCCGGAGCGCACCGCGTCCAGCGGCGCCTTGGCCAGTTCTGCCGCATTGACGTACCACTGGTCGGTCAGCCAAGGTTCGATCACCACCCCGCCGCGATCGCCGTAGGGGGTCTGGATCGTGCGGGGTTCGGCGTCCGCCTCGACCTCGTTGCCGTCCTTGTCCTTGGTGACATGCGGGATCAGCATCCCCGCCGCCTTCATGTCGGCCACCACCATGTCGCGCACCACGAAGCGGTCCAGCCCCAGGTACCTATCGGGCACCAGCCCGTCGGTGGTCTGGACCACCTTGGCTTCGGCATCGAACATGTTGAGCATGTCCGCCGGCTTGATCCCGGCGCGCTTGCCCACTTCGAAGTCGTTGAAATCGTGCCCCGGCGTGATCTTCACCGCGCCGCTGCCCAGTTCGGGATCGGCGTGTTCATCCGCCACGATCCGGAACCGGCGACCTGTCAGTGGCTGAAGGATATCCTTGCCGATCACGCTTTGATAGCGCGGATCGTCGGCAGAGACCGCCACGGCCATATCGGCCAGCATGGTTTCGGGGCGGGTGGTGGCCACCTCGATATAGTCCAGCCCGTCGGCGCGCTTCACGCCATCGGCCAGCGGATACTTGAAGTGCCAGAAATGGCCTTTGACCTCGCGGGTTTCCACCTCAAGGTCGGAAATCGCGGTCTTCAGCTTGGGGTCCCAGTTGACCAGTCGTTTGTCGCGGTAGATCAGCCCCTGATTGAACAGGTCTACGAAGACCTTGACCACGGCCTTGGTGAAATGCGGGTCCATGGTGAACTGTTCGCGCGACCAGTCCATCGAGCAGCCCAGGCGGCGCAGCTGGCGGGTGATCGTCCCACCGCTTTCGGCTTTCCATTCCCACACCTTGTCGATGAATTGTTCGCGCGTGTAATTGGTGCGCTTGTCCTGCTGCTGTTCAAGCTGGCGTTCGACCACCATCTGTGTGGCGATCCCGGCGTGATCGGTGCCGACCACCCACAGCGCATCCTTGCCGCGCAGCCGCTCGTACCGGATCACTACGTCCTGCAGCGTATTGTCGAGCGCGTGGCCGATGTGCAGGCTGCCGGTGACGTTGGGCGGCGGGTTGACGATAGTGAACGGCACCGCGTCTGGCCGTTCCGGGCGGAACAGTCCCTTGGTTTCCCAATGCTCGTACCACTTCGCCTCAATCGCGGCGGGGTCGAAAGTCTTGTCGAGTGCTTGTCCGGTCATAGGGTCCGGCCTTTGCCAGCGAGGGCGCGCGGGCGCAACGGTTTGGTTTGGGCTGGGCGGTTTGCGCATAGCTTAGTTGAGCGTGCAGTGAGCGCAGAATGGTTCACGCAGAGGCGCAGAGAAGAAAGTGGAGGCGCAGAGATGCTCCGCCCTGGGGCGCAGCCGCGCAGGACCGGATGGGGCGGGTTCTACGGCCAGGATCGGCAGGAGGAGCCTGCGGCGCAATCTGACCCTCCGCGCCTCCCGTTCTTCCTCCGCGTCTCTGCGTGAACTATTCCAATCTCGCCGCGCCCCCTCCCGCCTTGCCCCAGCCGCATTTTTCGCCCACACACCCGGCAATGCGCGAATGGGCCGAATTTCGGGAGGAACACGACGCCGATGGCGCGGTGACGGTTGTGCTGTCGGGGCCCTTGGTAGTGTCCGCGATTGGCGAGCTGGATCGCGATCTGCGGGCGCTGGCCGGGCCGGTGGCGCGGGTTGACCTGTCCGAAGTGAGCGAGATTGATACGGTCGGGGCCTGGATCGCCTGGCGCCTGGCGCGCGATCATTCGGCGGATATTTCCAGCACCAGCGACAAGGCCGAACGATTGATCGCGGCGGTGCACCGTTCGGGTGGCGACGCAGCCGTAACCCCGCCGGAATTGCCCGTGTTCGAGCGCGTTTTCGCCAGGGTGGGCGATTATGTCTTGGCTACCTTCGCTGGGATGCGCGGCTTCCTGGGCTTTATGGGGGCGATGCTGATTGCGATCGGGCACTTGCTGCGCAACCCCGGAGAGTTCCGGATCAAGGCATTGGTCCGGCAGCTGGAACTGGTGGGTGTCAATGCCCTGGGAATTATCGGGCTGATGAGCTTTCTGGTTGGCATCGTGATCGCCCAACAAGGCGCGGTGCAGTTGCAGCAGTTCGGGGCGGAGATCTATACGATCAATCTGACCGGGCGGCTGGCGTTCCGTGAACTGGGTGTGCTGATGACCGCGATCATGGTCGCGGGCCGATCGGGCAGCGCCTTTGCCGCGCAGCTCGGGACAATGAAGCTGACCGAGGAGGTTGACGCGATGCGCACGATCGGTGTCTCGCCGGTCGAAGCGCTGGTGATTCCCCGCGTGCTGGCAGCGACGTTCATGATGGTGCTGCTTGGTTTCTACGCCTCATTGGCAGCGATTCTGGGCGGGGCGTTCATTTCCACGATGACGCTGGAAATCCCGTTCATGACCTTCCTTACCCGCATCCAGGAAGTAGTGCCATTGCATGACATCTGGGTTGGGCTGATCAAGGCGCCGGTGTTCGGCGCAATTGTTGCCATGGCGGGCTGCTATCAAGGCATGCAGGTAAAGGGCAATTCCGAGGAAGTGGGTCTGCGCACCACCATTGCCGTAGTACAGGCGATTTTTGCAGTGATTGTGCTCGATGCCTTTTTCGCTGTGTTCTTCACCGAGGTGGGTTGGGGATGACCACACATATTCCCGGCCATGTTGAGCATTACACGGGCGATTACCCGATCGTGGTCGAAGGGGTGCGCAACCAGTTTGGCGATCATGTGATCCACGAGGATCTGTCACTGAAGGTCCGGCGCGGAGAAATCCTGGGCGTAGTCGGCGGATCAGGCACCGGCAAGTCGGTCCTGATGCGCTCGATTATCGGACTGCAAGTGCCTGATGCGGGCGAGATTACCGTCCTGGGCCAGTCAATCACCGATGCCAAGGACGATGACGATATCGACATCCGCAGCCGCTGGGGCGTGCTGTTTCAGGGTGGGGCGCTGTTTTCCACGCTGACCGTGGCGGAAAACGTCGAAGTGCCGCTGCTGGAATTCTATCCCGAGATTGCCGACCAGCTGCGCCACGAAATCGCACTTTACAAGGTGATGCTGTCCGGCCTGCCGAGCGAAGCGGCGGCGAAGTATCCGTCCGAACTGTCCGGCGGGATGCGCAAGCGCGCCGGTCTCGCCCGCGCCCTGGCGCTCGATCCCGAGCTGCTGTTTCTGGACGAGCCGACCGCCGGGCTCGATCCGATCGGCGCGGCCGCGTTTGACCGGCTTACGCGCGAACTGGCCGATACGCTGGGGCTGACCGTATTTCTGATCACTCACGATCTCGATACGCTGTATGAAATCTGCGACCGGGTGGCGGTGATTGCCGACAAGCGGGTGATCGCAGTCGGCTCGATTCCGGAATTGCTGGCGTTGGATCACCCGTGGATCCAGGAATATTTCAACGGTCCCCGCGGCCGGGCTGCGGAGGCTGCACAGCACCGTGCCAAGCAGGTGGACAAGCCGCAAGGCGGAAAGGCATAAGGCTTCCCGATGGAGACGAGGGCCAATCACGTCTGGGTAGGGGCAATCACGCTGGCATTGCTGGCGCTGGTGGCCGGCTTTACCATTTGGATCGCGCGGCTGGGGCAGGGCGACCGCCACGAATACGACATTTTCTTCAAACAGGCGGTCGATGGCCTGTCCAAGGGCTCGGCGGTCAATTTCTCTGGCGTGCCGGTGGGCCAGGTCAAGACGATCGAGCTGTGGAAGAAGGACCCCAGCTTTGTCCGGGTTAGAATCGCCGTGGAGCAGGGCGTGCCGATCCTGGTCGGCACCACCGCTACCATGCAGGGCAGCTTTACCGGGGTTTCGACCCTGCAGCTGGAAGGCGCGGTCAAGGGTGCGCCGCCGATCGAGTGTCCGGCGGAAAACCTTCGCGCGGCTTGCCCCGAAGGGGTGCCGGTGATCCCGACCAAGCGCGGCGGGCTGGGCGAGCTGCTCAACTCTGCGCCGGTACTGCTTGAACGGCTGGCGACGCTGACCGAGCGGATGACCATGGTCTTTTCCGACAAGAACCAGCAGGCGATCGAGAATATCCTGGGCAATACCGACCGGATGACCGGCCAGCTCGCCAATGCCTCGCCCGAACTGCAGCGGACCATGGTTGAACTGCAGCAGACCATGGCCGATGCGCGACTGGCGGTGCAGGCGTTCCAGCAAATCGCCGTCAATACCGACGCGACGCTGAACACCGAAGGCAAGCAGATGCTGGTGCAGTTCCGCCAATCGCTGAAATCGATCGAGAAAACTTCGGACGAGCTTAACGCCATGCTGGGGGATACCCGCCCTGCCGCGCGCCAGCTGAATGAAACGACGTTGCCGCAGGCCGAAGCTGCAATCCGCGATCTGCGCGCCGCGACCCGATCACTGCGCGATATTACCGAAAAGGTGCAGGATCAGGGCGCCGGATCGCTGCTTAGCGGCAACCAGAAACTGCCGGATTACAAACCGTGAAAGCGGGGAAGGAAGCATTGATCATGCGCCAATCAAGCGCCCTTCGCGGCAGTGTTTTGGCGCTGCTTGCGCTGTCGCTGTCGGGCTGTCTCGGGCTGGGCGGCGGCAAGCCGCCGGCTCAGTTGTTCAGTCTGACCCCGGCCAGCAGCGCGCCCGCCGGAACGGTCAGCAGCGGTAAGCCCGGCACCGATGCGCTGATGGTGATGGAACCCGAAACCGACCGCCGTCTGGCGGTGCAGCGCGTGCCGGTGCAGGTGTCCAGCAGCTCGGTCGCCTATCTGCAGAACGCGCTGTGGGTTGAACGCCCGGCCCGGCTGATGCGCGGGCTGATTGCTGAAACGCTGCGCGCACGCACCACACGCCTGGTGCTGGAAGACGATCAGGCCGTGCCGCTGGTGGCCGAGCGTCTGTCCGGGCGCCTGCTCGACATGGGCTATGATGCGCGCGGCCAGTCGGTCGTGGTCCGGTTTGACGCCCTCCGCAGCGATGCCAAGGGCGTGCTTGCCAGCAAGCGCTTTGAAAGCGTGGTGCCCGGTGTTTCGGCTACCCCCGAAGCGATCGGCCCGGCGCTGAACAAGGCGGCGAATGATGTGGCCAGGCAGGTCGCGGATTGGGTGAAGGCGCCCTAACCCCGCGCTGCCCGCGCAAATTCCGCAGCTTTGCAGAACGCCGCGAGCCGGCGCGCGCGGCGCTCTTCGGCTTCGTGATCCTTGCCCCACAGCTCCGCCTGCCAATCGCCTTCAAGCTCCGCCGCGTCCCACAATGCGGCAAGGTCTGCATCAGGCGCAAGCGCGGCGAGGCCAATCACCAGCGAGGCGGCCAGGCTGGTCAGGGTGTTGAGCGCGGCGAGAACGAAGGCGCTTTCGGCTTGCAGCACCAATTCCAGCCGCCGCAAGGTCGCGTCAGGCTGGGGGCGATGGATGATCCCGGCAACACGTTCGAAATGGACGTCCCAGCGCGCTTCGGCGGCCCGCAGCAGTGGTTCCCACAACTCGGCCTGCCGCGCCGCCAATGGCTCGTCCGGTTCTGCGCGGTAGCACAGCGTGTCGGTTTCGGCATAGCGCAGCAGCGTGGCGATAACTTCCGCCGGATCGCCTGCGACCACATCGATCGCATAGTCGGCCAGATCGCGCAGCATGAACAGACCGGGGTCCAGTTCTTTCCCCTGCGCGGCCCATTCCGCCGCCATGGATGTGGCCAGCGCGATGCTGGGCACTACTTGCGGATTGCCCCCGGCAGTCTTGATGCCGCGCCCATCAAGCGTGACCCGCCAGCCCGCGCCTTCAGCGGCGGTGGCAACTTCCTTATAGAAGCGCTTCATTGATCAGGGCTTTTCCAGCGTTTGGCCAGCATCATCGGCAGCAAGAAAAACTCCGCCGCCCCGGCCGCGACCAGAACCATACCGATCCATTCGGGCCAGCCGAGCTTGCCCGATGCAATGGTCAGCCCGAACAGCACCAGGGCCACACTGCCCAGCCGGATCAGGTTCAGGAACAGAAAACGGGTACGGGCCAGATCATCGTTCGGTGTGGTCATCCCAAAAGCTCCAGCAGGTTGGCGGGGCTGGTGGCGACGGCGGCGGCCCCGGCTTCGTGCAGTTCCTGCACCGTATGATAGCCCCAATCGACCCCGATCGCGCGCACACCGGCGTTCAGCGCCATGCCCATGTCATACTGGGTGTCGCCAATCATGACGGCTTGTTCAGGCGTAGCCATGGCCTCGGCCAATGCAGCTTCCAGCATGGCCGGGTGCGGCTTTGAGGGATGTCGGTCTGCGGTTTGCAGCGTGACGAAATGCCCGGTCAGCCCATGCGTGGCAAGGCAATGCGCAAGCCCCCGATCAGCCTTGCCGGTGGCGATGCCCAGGATCCAGCCTGAGGCCAGCAGCGCATCGAGCATTTCGCGGATGCCGTCATACAGCGGTTCGACAAGTTGCCCGGCCTCGCGCGCGGCGCGAAAGATGTCGCGATACTGGCGGTCGATTTCGGTGCGCACAGCCTCGGCTTCACCGGGCGCCAGCAGGCGGATCGCCTGCGGCAGACTGAGCCCGACGATCCGGCGAACCTGATGCCGATCAGGTGCGGGCAGGCCGGTCTGGACGAAAGCCTGCTCCATCGCAAAGCACACGCCTGCCTGGCCATCGACCAGGGTTCCATCACAATCGAATACGGCGAGCCGCACGCTCACGAAGCAAGGTTCCGCATCATTGCGGCGATGGCCGGGCTGCCTTCTGCCTCCAGCGCATTGGCCAATTGCGTCCGCACGGCCGCGTCTTTGTTCTGACTGAGCTTCAATGTCTCGCGCCAGACTTGCACTTCCAGTTCGAACCCGACGATCCCGGCCAACATGGCGCGCAGCTTGTCTTCGGGCAGCTTGTCGAGCGTCCAGGGCTGGCCTTCGGCGATCCGTTCTTCGTGGCGGGTGGAGAGGTCCTCCAGCATCGCGGTCAGCGCCTCGCTGCCCACGCGGCGAACCCGGCCTTCCAGTTCCAGCGTGACATAGTTCCAGGTCGGCACCTGCTGCGGATCGTCATACCAGCGCGGGCTGACATAGCCATCGGGGCCATTGATCACTGCCAGGACAGTCATGCCGTCAAGATGCTTGGCCAGCGCATTGCCGCGCGACAGATGGAACTGGACTGCGCCATCGCCGGTAGAGATCAGCGGGACATGCGCCACGCGCGGGCCATCCGGGGTCTGCGCGAAGACCATGCCAAAGCCAACTTCGTCCAGCATGGTTTCCAGCAGGGCGCGGCGCACATCGGGGTCACCAGCAAAACGGAATGACTGGTTGGGATGCATCAGCGCTTGGCCTTTGGCTTGGCGGGTTTGGTAATCTTACCCAGGCGGGCCGGAGCGGCAGGCTTGGCGGCCTTGACTGGCGAGCCCTTGCCCTTGGTCGGCCCGCGCTTTTTGGGCGGTGGCCCATCCTTGCTCTTGGGCGCGGCCTTCGATCCGGCAGAGCTGCCGCGGCTGCGGCGTTCACCGCGGTGTTCCTTGCGCAATTGTTTGGCATGGGCCTTGCCCGCCGCCTTCTGTGCGGTGCGCTCGCTCACCTTGGGTGGATCGGGCAGTTCTGCGCCCAGTTCCGGATCGAAGCCCAGCTGGTCCATGCTTGCCGCGAAGTGATCGGGCAGATCGGCAGTCACGTCGATCAGATCGCCATCGGGATGGTCGATGATCAGGCGGCGCGCGTGGAGGTGCATCTTGCGGCTGATGCTGCCCGAAAGGAACGCATCAGGCCCGCCGTATTTGCCATCGCCGACAATCGGATGACCGATCGCCGCCATGTGGACGCGTAGCTGATGGGTGCGCCCGGTCAGCGGTTGCAGCTCCACCCAGGCGCAGCGGTTGCCAGCCCGATCGAGCACGCGGTAGCGGGTGCGGGCGGTCTGGCCTTGCTCGCTTTCGTCCACCATCATCTTTTCGCCGCCGGTGCCGGGCTGTTTGCCCAGTGGAAGATCTATCAGGCCGTCCTCGATCGAGGGAACCCCGGTGATCAGCGCCCAATAGATCTTGCGCGCGGTGCGGCCCGAAAAGCGCTTGGAAAAGTATGCCGCGCTGCCGGGAGTGCGCGCGATCAGGAGGACGCCGGAAGTGTCCTTGTCGAGCCGGTGGACCAGGCGGGGCCGGGGGCCTTCCGGGGCATAGGCATCAAGCAGTCCGTCGACATGCTGGAAGGTGCCGCTGCCGCCCTGTGTGGCCAGACCCGGCGGCTTGTTGAGCACGATCGCCGCGCGATCCTGCGTGATCACCATGGCATCGGCCATGGCAAGCTGTTCTTCGGTCAGCGGCTTGCGCACGCGGGCCTTGCGCTCCGGGCTGTCACCGCCGGGGGGGACGCGCAGGACCTGGCCCTTGGCCAGCCGATCGGCCACGTCGGCGCGCTTGCCATCGACGCGGATCTGCCCGGTACGCGCCCAGCGGCTGACCGTGGCAAAGCCGACTTGCGGCAAATGGCGCTTGAACCAGCGGTCCAGCCGCACCCCGTCATCATCGCCCTGAACGGTGAACTGGCGAACGTCATTGCTCATGCCGTCACCATCCGCATCAGGTTCAGGCCAAGGAACAGCCCGACCACGCCGCCCGCCACCGATACCAGCGCATAGAGCAGGGCCGTGCCCGTCGCACCGCGATTGATCATGGTCACCAGTTCCAGACTGAAAGCGCTGAAAGTGGTGAAGCCGCCCAGCACACCTACGCCCAGCAGCAGTCGCCACTGTTCGCCGCCATGCCCATAGCGGGCCAGCCAGCCGGCCAGCAGGCCCATCACCATCGAGCCGATCAGGTTGACGGCCAGTGTGGCCCAGGGGAACGCGCTTGCCGCCACGGGGCCCAGCGTCTGGATGGTCAGACGGCTTGCCAGATAGCGCAGCCACGCACCGATCCCGCCGCCAAGCGCGACGAAGAGCGAGCTGGCCATGAATGTGGGGGGATTGCTCATCGCCAGCCCCTTAGCCACTTGTCGCGCCTTGCGCCACTCCCTTGCCCGCAGGCACCGCGCAGACGCATGCCGCCACAAGGGTGCCCAGCACCAATTGCCACGGGAATGCCACCCCTTTGAGCGCGGCGGGCAGGCCGGCCAAGTCGATCACATAGGGCTGGAACGCCAGCACGGTCAGGAACCCCATGGCAAAAGCGGCGATTGCGCTGGTGCTCGATCCGCGTGTGGTGAACAGCGCCACGCCGTAAACCCCGATCAGCCCGGAATAGGCAAAGGCCATCACCCCCAGCACGAATTCCAGCAGCGACGCATCGGAATAGTGCTGCCAGTAGAAGCTGAGGATCGCCATGCCGAACAGCGCCAGCCCCAGCACCACCGAGGCGAGCCGCCCGGCGCGGACGTAATGGCGTTCGCTGTGCCCGCCATGCCGCTCGCTCCACGGGCGGTAAAGGTCGTTGACCAGCACCGAGGCCATGCTGATCAACCCCGAATTAATCGCCGCCGCCGCGATCACGCCCACGGTCACCAGCCCGCGCAGCCCGGGGGGGAGTTCGGTCAGGATGAAGTGCATGAACACGGTCACTTTCTCACCCTGAAAGGTCCCGCTCGCGCCGCTTTGGCCATAGTGCAGGTAGAGCAGCGCGCCGATCAGCAGAAACAGCGCGATCACAGGCAGGCTGACCCAGTTGGCGAGGTACAGCGCCTGATTGCCTTGTTTGGCATCGCGGCAGGCGATCAAGCGCTGGGTGATGTCCTGATCGAGCCCGGAGGAGCCGACGTTGAGCAGGGTCACCCCGGTCAGCACCGCGAAAATCCCGAACGGGGCGGACAGATCCAGCGACCAGTCGATCACGGTCAGCTTGTTGCCTGATGGCGCATCGCGCAGCGCGTCGATCGCTTGCCCGAAGTCCATCGGGATCAGCTGCCAGAGGTAGAACGCCACCACCAAGGCCGCGCCGACATAGAGCACCACTTGCACCAGATCGCTCCAGATGATCGATTCGAGCCCGCCCATGAAGGTGAACACCAGCCCGAACAGCAACAGCACGAAGGCCGCCATCGCGATGTGCGTGGCCGAAACGTCAAGGAACAGGATCATCGAAACGGCAATCGCCGCCAGATAGAGCCGCGCGCCGCTCGCCAGAATTCGCCCGACCAGGTACATGCATGCCGCCGCGCGGCGGGCGCGGGCGTCATAACGCGCCTCCAGCAATTCATAGACCGTGGTGACCCCCAGTGCATAGAACCGCGGGATCAGCACATGGGCCACAATCCACGCCGCCAGCAGCGCGCCGATCACGCCCGACAGATAGGTGAAGTTGCCGCGATAGCTCGAATCCGGTGCGCCCAGGAACGTCGCTGCCGATTGCACGGTCGACAGTACCGAGACCGCGACCAGCCAGGTCGGAACGTGGTGCCCGGCCAGGAAATAGTCATCCCGGCTCGCCAGCCCGCGCCGGGTCGATAGCCAGCCTGCGGTGGCCAGCAGCAACACGTAAAGGCCCAACACGGCCCAGTCGGCCAGAGTGAAACTGGTTTGCATGCCCGGCGCGTCCCCCTTTGTTGCAGGAGAGACCACAGTTCGCTGGCAGAGGCAATTGTGATGGCGGGTAAGGCGGCGGCACCGGTGGTACGGGGCAGGGGGACGGCCCGATGCCGCCGCCAGCTCAACATAAGTCAGCCGCTGGCAGGCGCACTTTCAGGGCGCAGGGCCAGCAGGGCTTCGATCTGCAATCGCAAGCGTTCATTTTCCGCCCGCAACCGCGCCAGTTCCTGATCAGCGGCCGGGCGGTGTCCGGGCCTGGGTGCCAATAGCGCCGCCAGCTTGCGGCTGCGACCCAGCAGCCACGCCCCGATCTGCGCGGCGAGCCCGGCGGGCCGCCACGGTGCCAGCGTCCGGCGGCGCGGCAACGGGCGCAGCGGCACTTGCGCCGGAGCGATCGATGGAGTCAGCGGCAGGCGCGGGAGCGGGGCGAGCGGTGCGGATGGCGGCGCGGCATCCAGCGCGACCAGCGGTTCCGGCCGGTTGGGCAGCGCGATCACTGGCACTGCGGCTGATTTTGCGGCGGCCTTTTTCCGCTTGGCCAGTTTGGGGGGGCGCTTTGCCTTGGGCTTGCGCTTGGGCTTGGCCGTAGCGGTTACCGGTTCGGCCAGGCTGATGGCACGGGCCATGGCTCCGCGATGTGGCGGGATCAACACATCGGCGGGAAAACCGCGCAGCGCCGGGGCGGGCGGTTCAACCGGGCGCAGCAGAAAGCTGGGCACCTGACCACCCATCGCCGCATGCGCCATGGCGGGCGGCTTGGCAGGTCGTTTCGGTAGAGTGGCAGCACGGCGGTTGCGGGCGTTATGCATCGACAGATCCCCCCAAGGGATTGCGGCTTGACCCGTATTACTTCATCGATGGAAGTCGACGAAGCGCAGATGCATCCGTTCCGGTGCGGCAAAGCTGCAACAATGGTTGCGGCAATGGGGCATAAGTGCAGGCCCCTTGGGGCATTCCCGGCTTGCCATGCCTGCGACTCTCTGCTAGCCGCCCGCCGGTTCGAGCCAATCCTTGCGGATTCGGCCCGTCTTTCTGTTGCTGTATCAAAAGGTGCTCCCCCGCACTACTGGCTACGCGGGGTTCTGGCCATTTGTATGTGAGGTGTGTCGATTTATGCAAATTCTCGTCCGCGACAACAATGTCGAACAGGCTCTTCGCGCGCTCAAGAAGAAGCTGCAGCGTGAAGGCGTGTACCGCGAGATGAAGCTGCGTCGTCACTACGAAAAGCCCAGCGAAAAGCGCGCCCGTGAAAAGGCCGCTGCCGTGCGCCGCGCTCGCAAGATGGAGCGCAAGCGGATGGAACGCGACGGCGTGAAGTAAGCTTGAACGCGACAGCGTGTTAAGCCATGAGGGCGCGGACGAATCCGCGCCCTTTTCGTATCCGGCGCCCCCGAAGGAAGGCCAGCATGACCGAGATCACCCGCGTTCCCCTGCAGCCCATTGCCAAGGGCGCCCTGACCAAGCTGTGGCTTGGTGTCGCCGCAGCCCTGCTCGCCGCCGGCAGCCTGGCCTGGGCCACGCGCCCTGCCAATGTTGAAATTGAAACGGTCAAGGCCGGGACCGGCGCTTCGCCGACCGTCGCGGACGTAGTGCTGATCAAGTACAAGGGCACGCTGCAGAACGGCAAGGTGTTCGATCAGCAGGAACAGGCCGCTTTCCCGGTCGAAGGCGTGATCCCCGGCTTTACCCAGGCGCTGGAAAAAATGCAGCGCGGCGGCAAGTACAAGGTCTTCATCCCTGCGGCGCTGGGTTATGGTGACAAGGCAGCGGGCGAAATTCCCGCCAATTCGGACCTGACCTTTGAAATCGAACTGATCGATTTCAAGAGCCGCGCCGAAGTGGAAGCCCAGCAGCGCATGATGCAGCAAATGCAGCAGATGCAGCAGCAGCAGGGCGCCAAGGGTGGCCGTGGGGGCGCCGCCGGTGCCGCTGGCATCCCCGGCAACGAACCCCCGCTGCCCGAAGGCGTCCTGCCCGAAGGCCCGCCGCGCTAAGCCTCTGGTCCTGCGCCAGATGTTGAAGCCCGCGCTGGCCGGTGCTAGCGCGCGGCTGAACCCGTAACGCAAGAAGGAACGCCATGTCGGTCGATACCGCAACCGTGGCCAAGATCGCCTCCCTCGCCCGGATCAAGGTGAGCGAGGCCGAGCTTGAGGCAATGGTCCCCGAACTCAACGGCATTCTCGCCTGGGTCGAACAACTCGGCGAAGTCGATGTGACCGGGATCGAGCCGATGACTGCGGTTATCGAAAACGAGCTGCGGCTGCGCGCTGACGTGATCGATGCCGATCCGCTGACCGGCGGCGGACGCCGCGATGCAGTGCTGGCCAATGCTCCGGCCGCCGAACACGGCTTTTTCGGCGTGCCCAAGGTGATCGAATAATGACCAATCTGACCGACCTTGGAATTGCCGCGATCCGCGATGGCGTGGTCAAGGGTGATTTCACCGCCGTGGAAGTGGCCGAAGGCTTCAACGCCAATGTCGCCGCTGCTCAGGATGCGCTCAACGCGTTCATCGTCACCACGCCCGAAGCTGCGCTTGATGCGGCCAAGGCCACCGATGCCCGCCGCGCGGCGGGGCAACCGCTGGGCAAGATGGGCGGCGTGCCGATCGGCATGAAAGACCTGTTCGCCACCAAGGGCGTGCAGACCACCGCCGCCAGCCACATCCTGGAAGGGTTCAAGCCCGAATACGAAAGCACCGTCAGCCAGAAACTCTGGGATGCCGGGGCGGGGATGCTGGGCAAGCTCAACCTTGATCAGTTCGCAATGGGCTCGTCGAACGAGACGAGCTATTTCGGCAATGTGATTTCGCCCTGGCGGCGCAATGACGGCGGCAACGCTGCGCTTGCGCCCGGCGGCAGCTCTGGCGGCAGCTCCTCCGCCGTATCCGCGCGGCTCTGCCCGGCGGCGACCGGGACCGACACCGGCGGATCGATCCGCCAGCCTGCCGCCTTCACCGGCATTTCGGGGATCAAGCCCACCTATGGCCGGTGCAGCCGCTGGGGCATCGTCGCTTTCGCCAGCTCGCTCGATCAGGCCGGGCCGATGGCGCGCGATGTGCGTGACTGTGCGATCATGCTGGAAGCCATGGCCGGGTTCGACCCCAAGGACGCGACCAGTCTGGACCTGCCGGTGCCCGAATGGGAAGCTGGCCTCAGCGGTGATCTGCGCGGCAAGAAGGTTGGCATTCCGCGCGAATACCGCGTCGATGGGCTGGATGCAGATGTTGCCGCCAGCTGGGACCGCGGCATCGAATGGCTGAAGGACGCCGGGGCCGAAGTGGTCGAAGTGTCCCTGCCGCATACCAAGTATGCGCTGCCCTGCTATTACATCATCGCCCCCGCCGAAGCCTCCAGCAACCTCGCCCGGTATGACGGGGTGCGGTACGGCCTGCGCGATCTGCCCGATGGGGCCGGCTTGCAAGACATGTACGCCGCGACCCGCGCCGCCGGGTTCGGGGCAGAGGTCAAGCGCCGGATCATGATCGGCACTTATGTGCTCAGCGCCGGTTTCTATGACGCCTATTACACCCAGGCGCAGAAGGTCCGCACGCTGATCAGCCACGATTTCAAGAACGCTTTCGGGCAGTGTGACGTGATCCTGGCCCCGACCGCGCCAACCGCTGCCTTCGGGCTGGGCGACATGGTCAGCGATCCGCTGGCGATGTACCTCAACGATGTGTTCGCCGTGCCGGCTTCGCTCGCGGGTCTGCCGGCCATGTCGGTGCCCGCCGGGCTTAACCGCGATGGGCTGCCGCTGGGGTTGCAGATCGTCGGCAAGCCGTTTGACGAACAGGGCGTGCTCAACGCCGGGCTGGCGATTGAAAGCCGCGCCGGGTTCAGCGCGCGGCCGGAGAAGTGGTGGTAGGCGCCGCACAGCCGGAATCCACGCGCGGTCAATCGGGATACTTCGGCGATCTCGATGGAATGCGCGGGATCCTGGCCTTGTCGGTCGTGCTGCTGCATCTTGGGTTCAACAGTTTTGCGGAACGCAAACTGGGCTGGCTGGGGCTGCACTTTGACCTTGCGGTTGATGTGTTCTTCCTGCTCAGCGGGTTCGTATTGACGATGAGCGCGCGGCGCGAAACCAGCCTGCCGCGCTTTGCCTTTCGGCGGTTTTTGCGTCTGGCCCCGGTGTTTTACGTGACCACTTTGATTGCCTTGCTGGCGTCGAACCAGCCGTGGCATCCGCTTGAACTGTTGCTGGCGATGCCGTTGGCGGGGCTGGCTCCGGCCAACTTCCCGGCCTGGAGCATCTGCTGGGAACTGTACCTTCCGATCCTGGCTTTCGCCATGGGCCGCACCGGTTTGCGGGTGCCGGACTGGCTGGTCCTGCCGCTGCTGGCGATCTGCCTGGTGGTGCTGGGACTGCTCGACGTAGGAGTGGTCAAAGGGCAAGACCTGGGCGGCCTGCGCGCGGTGTTCGGCCTGCTGGGCGGGCACCTGATCTTTCGGTCTGGCCTGACAGTGCGGATGCGGCCCGAACTGCCCTTTGCCGGGATCCTGCTGGTGATGGCGCTGGCCAGCTATTGGCCCGGCGCAGCGCTGGCTCTGCCGGTCTGCGCGGCCTTGGCGATCATGGCCGGGCTTGGCGGAAATTCGGTGTTTTCAAGCTGGCCGATGAAATTCCTCGGCGATATTTCCTATACGGTCTATCTGGTGCATGTCCCGCTGCTGCTGGTCTTTGCCCGCTTCCTGGGGCCGGAAATCGATGGCAACGCCGTGGCCAAGATCATGGTCCTGTTGTGCAGCATTGCAGGCGCCTGGGCTCTGACCAAGGGGCTGGAACAGCCGGTGACGCGGTGGAGCAAGCGGTTCAAGGATCCCCGTCCCGCCTGAACTGGAAAGGTTGCGGCACGCATCATGACCATGCCCGCCCAGCAACAGGTGCCGCACCGCTTTCAGGCGCTCGATTCGCTGCGCGGGATCGCGGCACTGATTGTCGCGATCGAGCATCTCGGCGCGCAGGGGCCCGTGCTGGGGCACCGGTTCTTCTTTCTGGGCAGCCTGTGGGTCGATTTCTTCTTCGTCCTGTCGGGCTTCGTGATCGCCTCGGCCTATGGTGAGCGGCTGGTGGCGGGCTTTCCGGCGCGGCGGTTCGTGTGGCTGCGGCTGGGGCGGATCTGGCCGGTGCATGCGCTGGTTCTGGCGGCCTATCTGGGGATCGAGCTGGCCGTCTGGCTCAGCGGCAGCGCGGCGCTGACCGGGCGCGAGGCGTTTGGGCTGGAACGGGGACCCGGGGACTTTGCCGTGCAGGTGCTGCTGCTGCAGGCGCTGGTCCCAGGGGCGATCATGGTCTGGTCGATCGCCAGCTGGTCGATCGCGGTGGAACTGGTGCTCTATCTGCTGGCCGCCTGGTGCTGGCGCCCGCTCGGGCGGGGCTGGTGGCTGGCCAGCCTGGGCGCGGGGCTGGCGGCGGGGCTGGCCTTGCAGTTTCCCGAGCAGCTGGGCGGCTATCACAAGCTGGTGCGCGGGCTGTGTGGGTTCGGGCTGGGCACGGGCTGCTGGATCGCGTGGCAGCGCTGGCACGGGCTGTCGCGGCGCGGTGCGGGTGTGGTCTGGTCGCTGGCCGAGCTGGGCATTGCTGCCTTGGTTGGCTGGACGATCCTGCGCTTTGGCTATTCCGGGTCGTTTCTGGCCTATGACCTGCTGTTTGCCGCCATGGTGCTGATTTTCGCCTGCCAGCGCGGGGCGCTCTCGGTCTTGCTGCTGACCCGGCCCTGGATGGCGCTGGGGACCTGGTCCTATTCGCTCTATCTGGTCCACGCCCTGGCCGAGAGCGCGACGATGACCGTGCTGGCGCGGCTGGGGGCCGGGCTGGGCTGGGGCTGGGCCTTTACCCGCGGTTCCGCCCCCAACCGACCGGCGGTGGCGGCAGAGCTGGGGTTCTATGCCGATCTCGCTGGCCTGGCCGCGCTGCTGGCCTCGGTCGCGGCGGCCTGGGCGATCTACCGGCTGGTCGAGCAGCCGATGCGTGATCGGTCGCGGGCCTTTGCGCCGCGGATCGGGTGAACGGCACATTTCCCCCTTTTCATGGCAACGAGGCGGCCCTATCGGCTGAGGGCATGAACAACTATCGCATCCAGGGCGCCACGGGCGAATGGGAGGTCGTGATCGGCCTCGAAGTCCACGCGCAGGTCACCAGCAATTCCAAGCTCTTCTCGGGCGCCGCGACTGCGTTCGGGGCAGAACCCAACGCGCAGGTCAGTCTGGTCGATGCGGCCATGCCCGGGATGTTGCCGGTCCCCAACCGCGAATGCATCCGCCAGGCGGTCCGCACCGGGATGGCGATCCAGGCGCAGATCAACAAGTGGTCGCGGTTTGACCGCAAGAACTACTTCTACGCCGATCTCCCGCAGGGCTACCAGATCAGCCAGCTCTACCATCCCTTGGTGGGCGAGGGTGAGATCGAGGTGATCCTTGACGAGAAGAACCCTGAAGGCAGCACCAAGACCATCGGGATCGAACGGATCCATGTAGAGCAGGACGCGGGCAAGCTGATGCACGATCAGCATCCGACCATGTCCTATGTCGATCTCAACCGCTCGGGCGTGGCCCTGATGGAAATCGTCAGCCGGCCTGACATGCGTAGTCCGGCAGAGGCCGGTGCCTACCTTGCCAAGCTGCGCCAGATCGTCCGCTATGTCGGATCTTGCGATGGCAACATGGACCAGGGTTCGATGCGGGCTGACGTCAACGTCTCGGTCCGCCGCCCGGGTGAGCCGTTCGGGACGCGCACCGAAACCAAGAACGTCAACTCGGTCCGCTTCGTCATGGCCGTGGTCGAAAGCGAGGCGCGGCGTCAGGTTGATCTGATCGAGGATGGCGGGACCGTGGTTCAGGAAACCCGGCTTTACGATCCAGACAAGAACACCACCCGTTCGATGCGCAGCAAGGAAGATGCGCACGATTACCGCTATTTTCCGGACCCGGACCTGCTGCCGCTGGTGCTTGACGACGCGTTCCTTGAGGAATGCCGCGCGAGCTTGCCCGAGCTGCCTGATGCCAAGCGCCACCGCTATGAAACCGCGCTGGGCCTGTCCGCCTACAACGCCAATGCGCTGACCGCCGATGTCCAGACCGCCCGCGAATTCGAGGCCTTGCTAACCTCGGTCGCCGCGGCCAGCGGCAAGGGTGAGGATGCGGTGGCGAAGCGGGTTGCCAACTGGCTGCTGTCCGAACAGCCCGGCGTGCTGAACGCCGCCGGTACCGCTGCCGACCTCACCAAAAACACGATCGAGGCCAATACCGCGATTGTGGTGGCGACCGAGAACGGGACGATTTCCGGGTCCAAGGCCAAGGAAATCTTTGAAAGCTACCTGACCAGCGAAATCGACCTCAAGGCCGAAATCGCGGCCAATCAGCAGACCACCGATACCGGCGCGATCGAAGCGGCGGTCGATGCGGTGCTGGCCGCCAATGGCGACAAGGTGGCCGAGTACAAGGGCGGCAAGGAAGCGTTGTTCGGGTTCTTCGTCGGCCAGACGATGAAGGCGATGCAGGGCAAGGGCAATCCGCAGCTGGTCAATCAGGTGCTGAAAGCCAAATTGGGCTGATCTGGGCCACTTTGAGCGCCCCTGAAGGCCTGCTTGATTTTCAACAAACACTGAAAACAAACAATATTTTCAGAGTTAGTTGATAAAACACATCCTCACGGCAACAGTTGCCGAAAGTGTTTCGGGTGGAGCAATCCACCGGGCCTCACGATGTCAAAGAGCCGGGTCAAAGAGCCGGGTCATGGAGCGCGCTCCGGGACCGGGCCGAATCATGACAGACCGGCCACGTGTAGGAAAGTTGTTCCTGCCGAACCGCTTGCGCCGCGCCTGCACCGTGTTAATCTGCTTACCCAACCGGGAGGGGGAGGTCGCACGTGTCCCGCAAGTTGCTGCTGGTGCTCTGCGCCGCTGTGTCCACGCCTGCCCTGGCGGAAGATCCCTATTACTTCCACAAGGCCGCAGTCAGCCACGAAGCCTATATGGCCGATGTCGATCGCTGCGCCAGCCTGGGGGCCGGGACCAAGGCCCCGCGTTACACCGCGCAGCCGACCAATTACAACACGCCCTACGCGGTCGAATCCGCCGCGATTGCCAGCTTTTTCATCGGCTTCCTTGAACGGCGCGAACAGCGCCGACTGGTCTCGCGGATCGAGCGGACCTGCATGGCGGACAAAGGCTATCAACGCCGCGCTATCGACAAGCCGGTCTATCAGGAAATTCGCAAACTGGATGCCAAGGACCGGCTGGAACGGCTGTTCACGCTGGTTTCCGCCGCGCAGCCGACAGGAAAGGTAATGGTTGAATGATCCGCCGCTGGCTGTTGCTGCTTGCCCTGTTCACCGCTGCTCCGGCTCTGGCCGATGGCCTGCTGAAAAAACCGCCCACCACGCTCGATCCGGCCAAGGCCTATGTGGTGGTAGAGATCGGCCGGCTCGATGGCGCGCTGCTGTTCGGCACGCTCACGCTGGCGCGCTATGATACCGAAAAGCAGGACATTGCAGTGGCCACTCCGCCACCCGGCGGCAAGATCCCCAAAGGCGGCTGGCCGCTCGACAACCGGCTGATCCTCAACAAGGCCTCGGTCAAAGAGAAAAACCGGCAGCTGTTCTATGTCGAAATGCAGCCCGGCCTGTGGGTGGTCGAAGGCGCGAACGACACGGCCTTTGCGCTGGGCTCCAGCACGTTCGAACTGGCGGCAGGCAGCGTTACCGATCTGGGCGTCGCCAATGTCTACACCGACTTCCCCGAAGGTGAAAAACGCGACGTGCTGACCACCGGCCGCCTGATGAAAGGCGCGCTGATGGGCGGACTGTTCGGCAGCGTGGTCCCCAAACCCATGCCCCGCGCGGTCGATTTCCGTGCACGCACTGCCACCGATATGCCGGTGCCCGCCGCTTTCGCCGGGGCTGCGCCAGTTGCATGGACCGGCCAGGTCGAATTCGGCAACCACCTGGGCGGGCTGGTCAACCGCATGGGCGGGATCAAATCGCGGCCGGGGCAGGGAAGCGCATCGCCCTCGCCGGTAACTGGGGAAAGCGCCGCGCCTGCGCCGCCAGCGAATTGAATACAGGGCGCTGTCTGGCTAATTTCGCCATCGAAGAAAGAGCATAAGCGGGCGCGAGCAACATCGGTTGCCGCAGCATGCCGCGACAATTGTGGGGGGAAGCGATGTTCCGGAAATCCACCGCTGCGCTGGCGGCCTGTCTGACTTTGGCATCGGGCCCGTTGCAGGCGCAGGATGCAGCAACGCCGGCACTTGTGGCTTCCGCGCCTGCTGCTGCAACGGTCTATGAATTGCCCGATCCGGCCAGCCTAACCATGCCCAAGCTGGACTTTGCCGAAACCCCTGAAATCGTGGATGATTACAAGAAGTATTTCTATTTCCATCGCGCTGATGCGAGCTTTGCTGAGGCATTCGTTGACATCAAGGAATGTGACGCGCTGGCCAGCGGGGCGAACATCTACATGGGGGCAGACGCGGGATCGATTGCGGCGGCATCGGCGCAATATGGCATGCTGGCCGGGGCCGCTGGCGGGGCGATCGCTTCGGTCGCGATGGACGCCATCTTCGGGTCTGCCGCACGGCGCGAACAGCGCCGGGTCAACATGCGCAATTGCATGGGGTTCAAGGGCTATGCCCGCTATCCGCTGTCGGGCGATCTGTGGAAGCAATTCAATTTCGAGGAAGGCCACGGCCGCAAGAAGGAAGGCGAGCGCGACGAGGCGCTGGAACTGCAGGCGCTGGTCGCATCGGGGCCGAAACCCGCCACCAAGGAACTGGGACTGTGAGCATGATCCGCACCGCACTGGCCGCGCTGCTCGCGCTGACCGCCGCTCCCGCATTTGCTGCGGACGACCTGAAAACCGGCCCGATCGAGGAAAAGAACGTGCTGGCCGGAAAGGCCACGCTTGATCCCAAGCTGGGCTATGTCTTCATTCAGGGGCCGATCCGGTCCCAGGCCGTGCTGCTGCGCGAACCCGATGCCGATACCCGCACCCGCTATCAGGCGGACTGGGAAGAGGATTTCGCCAAAGCGCAGAAGAAGTATCAAAGCGCGGTCAAGGCCTGGGAACTGGATATCGTGGTTGCCAGGCAGACCGGGAAAAAGGAATTGCCGGAAAAACCGGTGGAGCCGACCCGCGAAACTTTCGTCGGCAGGCCGATCGCGCTGTATGATCAGGCCAGCTGGGGGCCGATGTTCATCTACAGCAAAGGCGAAGGCTACTTTTCCTATCTCACTTCGGTCCGGCCCGGCACTTACATCTATTACGGTCCGATCTTCGCCGCGCCCAACGGGGCGCTGGGCGGGCTGTGTTATTGCATGGGTTCGGTCAAATTCGATGTGAAGGCCGGTCAGGTGACCGACCTCGGCAACTTCCTGAGCGCCACGCCGGAACCGAAAGAGCCGTTTGACACCTTCACCCAGTTCCAGCGCAAGTACGATGCCGAACGCGCGGCCAAGGGCAAGGAACCGGTGTTCAAAAAGCCTGCTCTGGCCTGGGGCCTGCCGGAATCGCTCAAAGCCTGGCCATCGGCGCAGGCCGAATTCCGGGCCAGCGGCAAGCAGAACAATTATTACGGCCTGCAGATCACCCGCATCGCCCCGATCCCCGGCGTGATCGATTATCGCCGCGATACGGTGATCGACGTGAAAAGCGGCACGGACGTGGCCAATCCGGGGATTACCACGCAGGTAAAGGTCAAGAAGTAAGCTCCCAGCGATCCTCCCCCTGTGGGGGAGGTGGCTCGCGTAGCGAGACGGAGGGGGGCTGGGTCAGGAAAGCCGCGTTTGCGGCTGCGCGCTGCCGCGCGCGATCTTCTCTGCCCCTTTCCACCACTTCGTGGTCCCCCTCCCCCAAGAGGGGAGGATTATCCTGCTACTTCCCCAATTCCCCCGCCTTCACCCATGGCCGGTGGCCATAGCTGATCACGCGGGTCATCACCCAGTTGCCCGCGCGGTCCTTGCGCCAGACCATCAGGAATTTGGCGATCCCTTCGCACTGGCCGGTGGCGATCTGGCAAAAAAGGACACACTGGCGACACCGTTGTCCTTTACGCCTGCCTGATTGCAGCATCGAAAGCTGCCGCCTGCGGTGCGCTTTTACGGGCCGGGGCAGACTGGGCAGAAACGGCCAGGGCAATGCTGAAAATCGGAGCGACGAAGACTGTCCAGCACATGCGTCGTTCCTTGTGATGGCAGCCCCCATAGGGACACTTCCGCAGCGCAAGTCCAGTGGCTCTCGCGCCTTCAGGGGAGAGGGCCTATGCACCAAAAAGGGCGCCGAAGGTTTCCCTCCGGCGCCCTCCTCGGTGATTTGCTGTCAGGGCGGATCAGGCCTTGCGGGTGCCGCTCATCGGGAACGAACCAAACGCGCCGGCCTTGACCGAGCCGGTCAGGGTATCGCCATCGACAGTGGCGGTGCCTTCCAGGGTCATCGGCATGGGGACGGTCATCTTCATCGACCAGGTCAGGGTGTTGCCATCGACCTTGCCGTTTTCCAGTTCCATCGAACCCATCGCGCCGACGTTGCTGCCGGTGAAAGTGTCACCATCGACAACGATGGTCACGTCGCTCTTCTGGTCACCCATCGGGGTCTTGGTCACGCATTCATAGGTACCGGCTACAGACATCGAAACTCTCCTCAACTTACAGGGGGGTAAGTAGGCCTATCAATTGCCAGAGCCAGCGGCGCTGTCAACCGGGGATGCAATCTCCAGCGGCAGGCCGAGCTTGCGCAGCTGCGGTTCCACCACTTTGCGGTCGCCCACCACCACGAAAGTCAGCCCTTCGGGGGTCAGGTATTGCCGCGCCATGGCGTTGATCGCCGCGCCGTCGATCGCGCGGTAGCGGCTGGCGAGGGTGGCGATGTAATCGTCCGGCCGCCCCAACCGTTCCCCCGCCACCACCGCACCCAGCACCTGAGCGTTGGTCTGGAACCGGTTGGGCAGGCCGCGGATGTTGCCATCGGTGACCCGGCCCAGCTCAACCGGATCGACCGGCTTTTTGCCGGGGAAGGCCGCCATGTTGGCCATGATGAGCAGAATCGAATCGCCCGTCCGGTCCGCCTGGACCGGGGCGGTCACGGTCAGCGCGCGGGGGCCGACCGGGCTGGAGACGGTGGAGCGCACGCCGTATGACCAGCCCTTGTCCTCGCGCAGGTCCAGGTTGAGCCGGCTGAGAAACCCGTTGCCCAGCACTTCGTTGGCCAGGTCCAGCGCTTCCTTGCCCTGTTCGCGCCCGGTCAGCGGCAGGATGCGCCCGGCCATGATCACCGATTGCGGAGAATTGGCGCGGTCGATCAGCACGATCCGGCTGCGCGCGGCAGGAACCGGCCGGGTCAGGTCCTTGCCCGGATAGGCCGAGGCCGGGCGGCCCCAGCTGCCAAAGCTCTGTTCCAGCAGCGGCAGCAGCTGCGCCATGGTGACATCGCCGACCACGGTGATTTTCAGCCCGTCGGCGCGGATCCACTGCCGGTGCGCCTGGCTGAGCGTGACCGGGTTCATTGCCCCCACCGACGCGGCGGTGCCCAGCCCGTCGCTGGGCAGGCCATAGGGGTGATCGGGGCCATAGAGCAGCGGGGCCATCGCCCGGCTGGCCAGTCCGCGCGGGTTGGCCTCGGTCTGGGCGATCTCGCTCAGCCGCTGGTCGCGCACGCGCTCCACATCGGCGCGGCGGAAGGCGGGGTTGCGCACTACATCGGCGAGCAGCGCCAGCGAAGGGGCGAGATTGGCGGTCAGCGCGTCGAGCGAGATCGCGCTGCTATCCAGCCCCGGCGCGGCGCTGATCGTTGCGCCCAGCCGTTCCTGCGCCTCGGCAATCTCGACGCTGCTCAGCCGCTCGGTCCCTTCATCGAGCATGGCCAGCATCAGCGACTGGGTGCCCGGCGCGTCAAGCGCATCGGCGGCGGTGCCGGCATCGAAGTTGAGGTTGACCACCACTTTGGGCACTGCGCTGCGGCGCACCAGCGCCACCGGAATGCCATTGCCCAGCCGCGCGCGCTCGATCCCGGGGAAAGCCAGATCGCCGACCGGGGCGACCGGCGGGGCCGTGCGTTTTGGCCCCGGGGCCAGTTTGGCGGCGGGGCGGCGCGGATC
>NZ_MWLM01000058.1 GCF_002198665.1 Novosphingobium sp. B 225
GGCAAGAGGGGCGGGAAATTCCTCCCCCGTGTCGGGGCGGAAGGTCTGGCAATCCGGTACTTGCGTGCCTATGTCCCGGTCAAACGCTAACCCAAGGAACACGCATGGCATTCGCACGCAAGGTTTGGCACCTGCTGGTCGCGATCAAGGACGGGCTGGTGCTGCTGCTGATGCTGCTGTTCTTCGCCGCGCTCTATGGCGCTCTCACCAGCCGGCCCAGCGCGGGGCTGGTGCGCGAAGGGGCCTTGCTGATCAAGCTGGACGGCAGTGTGGTGGAAGAACCCGCGGCGCAGGATCCGCTTGCCGCGCTGACATCCTCGGTCGCCCCCACCAGGGAATACCGCGCGCGGGATATGGTCCGGGCGATTTCCGCCGCGGCCAGTGATGACCGGATCAAGGCCGTGGTGCTCGATCTGTCGCGCTTTACCGGCGCGGGCAGTGTCACGCTGGGGGAACTGGGCGAGGCACTCGATCTGGTCCGCGCCGCGAAAAAACCGGTGCTGACCTGGGCGCTGGCCTATACCGATGACGGGGTGCAGCTGGCCGCCCACGCCACCGAGGTCTGGGTCGATCCGCTGGGCGGGGCCTTTGTCACCGGGCCGGGGGGCGAAAACCTCTATTACGGGCCGCTGCTCGAACGGCTAAAGATCAAGGCCCACGTTTACAAGGTCGGCACCTACAAGGATTTCGTCGAACCCTATCTGCTTGATGGCCAGTCCGAACCGGCCCGGCAGGCGCGCATCGCGCTCTATGCTTCGCTGTGGGACAACTGGAAGGCCGATGTCGCCAAGGCCCGGCCCAAGGCGCAACTGGCGCAGGTTACCGGCGATCCGGTCGGCTGGCTCAAGGCCAGCGGGGGCGATGCGGCCAAGGCTGCGCTGGCCGCCGGGCTGGTCGACAAGCTGGGTGACAGCGTGGCCTTTGGCGAACGGGTCAAGGCCGTGGCGGGAGCCGATCCGGGGGACGATTCCCCCGGTGCCTATGCTCACACGCCACCCGCCGCCCTGCTGGCCGCGCATCCCGAAAATTCCAGCGGGGATGCCGTGGCGGTGGTGACCGTGGCGGGCGATATTATTGATGGAAAGGCCGGACCGGGCATTGCCGGGGGCGAACGGATCGCGCGGCTGATCGATCAGGCCAATGCCGATGATGCCAAGGCGCTGGTGCTGCGGGTCGATTCACCCGGCGGTTCGGTGATCGCTTCGGAACAGATCCGGCTGGCAGTGGAACGGTTCAAGGCCAAGGGGCGGCCGGTCGCCGTTTCGATGGCCAACCTGGCGGCCAGCGGCGGGTACTGGGTTTCCACCCCGGCGCAGCGGATCTTTGCCCAGCCCAGCACGATCACCGGATCGATCGGGATTTTCAGCGTTATTCCCAGCTTTGAAGGGGCGCTGGCGCAGTACGGGGTCCATTCGGACGGCGTGCGCACCACGCCGCTGTCGGGCCAGCCCGATCCGTTCTCGGGCTTCACCCCAGAAGTCGATGCGATGCTGCAGGCCAATGTCGAAGCCGGGTATAACCGCTTCATCGGTCTCGTCGCCGGCGCGCGCAAGAAAAGCCCGCAGCAGATCGATGCGATTGCCCAGGGCCGGGTCTGGGATGGCGGCACTGCGCGCCAGAACGGGCTGGTCGATCAGTTCGGCGGGCTGGACGATGCGATCGGCTGGGCAGCGCAGCAGGCCAAGCTGGATAGCTGGCATCCCGCGTTCTACCGCACCGATGCCAATCCCTATGCCTCGCTGATGGAACGGCTGGGCGGGGGCGAGGATGACGGCGAGGGAGCCCCGGCGGCAGACCTTGCCGCGATCATCGCCCAGCGCCAGCAAAGCGGGCTGGCACGGATCATGGGTGATCTGCAACGCCTGCTGACCGTGCGCGGGGCGCAGGCCTATTGCCTCGATTGCCCGGTGCAGGACGGCGGCGCGGCGGCACGCGGCGACAAGGCCGGGCTGGTGCAGCTGGCACGCGAGTGGCTGGGGGTTTGAGCGGCACCCGACGCGCGCTCAAAACATTCCTTCCCTCTGCGCTTGCCCTTTCCCGCGCCTGCCACTAAGGGCCAGCGCTTGAATCCGGACTCTGCCCTCGCAAGGGGTGGGGTAGCGGGCTTCGTCGGGCCGCGGGCGTGGCGGAACTGGTAGACGCGCTGGTTTTAGGTACCAGTATCGCAAGATGTGGGGGTTCGAGTCCCTTCGCCCGCACCAGTCCCGACAAGCCTTCGTCGCCGGAGCCATTACGAACATAGAAGGCTTTTGATTGTCATGCAGATTGTCGAGACCAGCAACGAAGGTTTGAAGCGCGCCTTTTCGGTGACGATTCCGGCAAAGGATATCGCCGCGCGGATCGACGGCGAAGTCGCCCGGCTCGCGCCGCAAGTGCGCATGCCCGGCTTCCGCCCTGGCAAAGTGCCCGCCAATCTGGTCAAGAAAATGCACGGTCCCGCCGTTCACCAGGACGTGCTGAACGCTGCGATCCGCGAAGCGATGGACAAGCTGGTCCAGGATCACAAGCTGCGTCCCGCGATGCAGCCCGCCGTGACTCTGGGCGAAGGCTATGACCAGGGCCAGGACGCCGCGCTGACGGTGGAACTGGAAGTGCTGCCGGAAGTAACCGTGCCTGCGCTCGACGGGCTCAAGCTGGAAAAGCTGGTGGTTCCCGTGGCCGATGCCGAAGTTGACGAACAGGTCGCCAAGATCGCTTCGGGTTCGAAGAACTTCGTCGATGCCAAGAAGGGCAAGAAGGCCGAAAACGGCGATCAGCTGATCATCGATTTCACCGGCAAGCTGGACGGCGTGGAATTTGAAGGCGGCAGCGCGCAGGATACTGCGCTGGAACTGGGCGCCGAACGCTTCATCCCCGGCTTTGAAGAACAGCTGGTCGGCGTGAAGGCTGGTGATGAAAAGACCATCACCGTGACTTTCCCGGAAGACTATCCGGCCGAAAACCTCAAGGGTCAGGCCGCGACTTTCGACATCGTGGTCAAGGCGGTGAAGATCGCTGGTGAAACCGCGATCGACGATGATTTCGCCAAGAACCTGGGCCTCGAAAGCCTTGATCAGCTCAAGGGCCTGCTGCGCGGCCAGCTGGAACAGGAAACTGCCGGGCTGACCCGCACCCAGATGAAGCGCCAGCTGCTCGACGTGTTGGCCGCCGGTCACGATTTTGACGTGCCGCCGAGCATGGTCGAAGCCGAATTCTCGCAGATCTGGCAGCAGCTGACCCAGGAAGCCACGCGCGAGGAAGATCCCGCCGCTGCGCTCAAGGAAATCGAGGACGAGAAGGAAGACTATCGCGGTATCGCGGTGCGCCGTGTTCGCCTTGGCCTGCTGCTCTCGGAAATCGGCCAGGCCAACGGCGTGGAAGTCAGCCAGCAGGAAATGCAGATGCTGCTCCAGCAGGCTGCCCAGCAGTATCGCCCGGAAGACCGTCAGCGCTTTGTCGAATACATCCAGAGCGAACCGCTCGCCGCTGCCCAGCTGCGCGCGCCGCTCTATGAGGACAAGGTGGTCGACTTCCTGTTCGACAAGGCCGAAGTGACCGAACGCGAAGTGACCCGCGACGAGTTGCAGGCCGCGATCGAAGCGGAAGAAGGCGCCGCTCCCGCTGCTGCAAAGCCCGCCAAGAAGGCTGCGCCCAAGAAGGCGGCCAAGAAGGACGAAGCTCCGGCTGAAGCCGCCGCTGAAGCCAAGCCTGCCAAAAAGGCGGCTGCTCCCAAGGCTGAAAAGGCCGAGAAGGAAGCTGCTCCCAAGAAGGCCCCGGCCAAGAAGGCCGCCAAGAAGGACTGATCCGGTCTCAACCCCCGGAACAACCGCGCCCCCGCAGCGATGCGGGGGCGTTGTTGTTTGTGGCGTGAGCATCGAGCTCCCCCTCCTCTTCAAAGGAGGGGGCCGGGGGGGTGGTGCGGTTCTCAAGCGGCGGTGTATGCCGCCACCACCCCCAACACCGGTGCGCCTACCTGACCTTGCAGGTATTCACCCCCAGCAGCGAATAGAGCGGGCACATGCCGACCACGCCGGTCAGCAGCGGTACAACGCCGATCCAGGTCCACGGCGTGTACATGCCGCGCAGGGCCATCACGATCAGCACTATTCCCACGATCACGCGCAGTGCGCGGTCGATTGTTCCTTCATTGCGAGCCATTGTATTTCCCTCCTTGGGTGCGACATGAACCATTTCGCACGGCGAAAGGTCCGCTGTCGGTGACTTAGTCACCAAGCCGGGAAAATTATCCGGGGCTGTGCGCCAGCGCTGCCAGCCGGACGGGGTCGATCAGTTCGATATGGCCGCGCGTGATGGCAATCACCCCGTCGCGCTGAAAAGCACCCAGCTGGCGGCTGATCACCGCGCGGGCCGAGCCGATTTCGGTGGCCAGAGCTTCGTGCGTGGCATCGACCATCGTGCCGCTTCCCGCCAGCCGCAACAGCGCGCGGGCCAGACGCTCCTCGATGCTGGACAGCGCTACGTCTTCAACCAACCGCTCCAGATCGGCAAAGCGCGCGGCGACGGCGGTGAACAGCTGCTGGCGAAACGCCGCATCGCCCACCACTTTTGCCTGAAACTCGCTCGCCGGGATAACTTCCAGCTGCAGCGGGGTTTCTGCCACAGCCTCTGCACCATAAGCGCCGCCGCCCACCAGACAGCCAAAGGTTTGCAGGCACACTTCCCCCGGCCGCACCCGGTAGAGCACAATTTCACGCCCGTTTTCCGCGGTCAGCGAAACCTTGATCGTCCCGGTATGAACTACCACGAAACCCTGACATTCATCGTCAGGGCGGTAGAGCACGTGGCCTTGGGGTACCTGCATCACTGCCATGGCGGCAGGCTACCGTGCGGGGAGGGGCCCGTCCAGCGGGCGGTTGCTGGCAATCCAGCCATCGCCGATGCGGTATTGCCAGACCCGCTCCACCGCGAATCCCTGATCGCGCAGATGGGCGGCGATCTTGCTTGTGTCCCATTCCGCGCTGGTATCGTGTTCGTCCCAGAACAACGTGGGACAAGTAGCTGAAATCTTGCGCGATTGCGGCGGCTCGATCTTGATCCCATGACGCGCGGCCATCAGCGCATAGGCCTTGGCGAAGACCATGCGATTGTCCGCCGGGGGGAGCGACATGGTATAGGCGTTCCAGAACGGCGGATCGATATGCACCGGGCTGTCCGGGCAGATTCGCACGAGTTCGCCCAGCCGCTGTGCGCTGCCCTCCCACGAATTGCGCGCGGCGGTATGGGCGGCGCTCCCGGCCAGCGACCAGAGTGTCAGTGCGCTCGCCGCGAGCAGGATCATCTGGCCAAGCCAGCCCGGTATGCGCCGCAGCGCGGCGTTTGCGCCCAGTGCCGTGCCCATCGCCACCGCCGGGATCATCGCCGCCAGATAGCGTTCCATCACTACCGGGCGCAGCATGTGCAGGCCGATCAGCAGGACGGTGGCCAGCGCGATCCCCGCGCCCAGCAACAGCATGGCTTCCAGCGCCGGCGGCAGGCGGCGTTCGCGCCAGACCTGCCAGCCGAGCAAGCCGGTGCCGACAAGGGCAGCAAGGGTGATCAGCAGGTTCGCCTCGCCCGCGCGCTGCACGCCATACTCGATCGCCCAGCGCGCGGCATTGAAGCCCGCCGGGATCCAGAACCGCGCCGTGTTAGCCTCCCACAGCCGGAACTGCAGTGTGCTGACCGCCAGAAACAGAGTGCCCGCCACCAGCGCCGGGATCAGGATCTGGCCAAGCAGCGCGCGCCGCCCGCGCAGCCAGGCTGCGGCCAGAAACGGCACCAGCAGTGCCCCCAGGATCACGCTGGTCAAGATGTGCAGGTTGAAACCGATCAACAGCGTGACCCACAGCACCAGCCGCTGCCCGCGCCTGCGCAGCTCGCCTTCCAGCCAGCCGATGACGATCGCCAGCACGGTGACCGCGCCGACCAGGCTGGACAGGAAATAGGACCGCAGCTCTGCCCCGCTGCGCAGCGCGGTTTCATTCGCCGCCAGGCTTAGTGCGAAAAATGCGGCCAGTGCCCACAGCTGCGGCGACCGGCGCAGCAGGATCGCGCCGCCCGATACGGCCAGCGCCAGTCCGACCAGGTTGATCAGCCGCAAGGTCTCGATGCTTGGCGCAAGGTGTGCGCCAAGCCAGGACAGCAGGTTGAACAGTGGCGGATGGTTGTCCACCAGCCAGCTTTCGCGCAGTGATTCTCCCAGCGACCGTTCGGGCCGGCTGACGAACCAGGTGTAAAATTCATCGTACCAGGGGCCCCGGTGCAGCGCGGTCCAGACCAGCGCCGCGCCCAGACCCAGCAGCCCCAGCGCCAGTCCCAACAGGGCCGCGGGGCGCAGATCCGCGCCCCCCTCCGCAGGTCTGCGGCGCAGGCCGTCAAGCCAGGAATCGGAGTGATTCGTCATTCCCGCAAGCCTTTAACGAAATAAATGAATTGCATAGGGAATTCTGGCGAGTGTGCCATTTGGCACCGGTTGCGGGCAGGGAGGCTATAGGCCGGTTGGCATCAATCAATCGGTTAACGCCCTTGAACATCGCGCCGCCAGCGCCGACATAGGCAAACCAGCCACAAGAGGATTCCCATGCTCGACCTGTTCGGTTCATCCAATTCCCAGGGCAAGTTCACCCGCGATCCCGTTACCGGGGCGCTGATTCCGGTCGTCGTCGAACAGTCGAGCCGGGGCGAACGCAGCTTTGACATCTATTCGCGGTTGCTGCGTGAACGGATCATCTTCGTGACCGGCGAGGTTGAGGATCACATGGCTTCGGTGATCGTGGCCCAGTTGCTGTTCCTTGAAAGCGAGAATCCTAGCAAGGATATCTCGATGTACATCAACTCGCCCGGCGGCGTGGTGACGGCCGGCATGGCGATCTATGACACCATGCAATATATCCGGCCCAAGGTTTCGACCGTGTGCATCGGCCAGGCCTGCTCGATGGGCAGCTTCTTGCTTGCCGCGGGTGAGCCGGGGATGCGCGTGGCGCTGCCGCAGGCACGGATCATGATCCACCAGCCCAGCGGCGGAGCGCGCGGCATGGCCAGCGATATCGAAATTCAGGCCCGTGAAATTCTGCGGCTCAAGCAGACCATGCACGAACTTTACGCCAAGTTCACCGGCAAATCGGAAAAGGAAGTTGCCGAGGCGATGGACCGCGATACCTGGATGAGCTCGGAAGAAGCCAAGGCCTTTGGCCTGGTCGATCAGGTATTCGAAAGCCGCCCGACGGTTGACGGCGAAGAAGCCCCCAAGGCCTGACGGCTTTGGCAAATAAGTAACCCTGCGCCTTCAGCAGCGGTCAATCTGACCCTGCTATGACACGGGATTGAAGTTTGCTCTCGCCGGGGTAGAGTCCCCGGTGAGTCCCCCCAGGCGGGGGGTAACAGGAACAGGCATGACGAAACTGAGCGGATCCGACGCGAAAAGCACCCTCTACTGCAGCTTCTGCGGGAAGTCGCAGCATGAGGTGCGCAAGCTGATTGCCGGGCCAACCGTGTTCATCTGCGATGAATGCGTGGAACTGTGCAACGACATCATCCGCGAAGAAACCAAGGCGGGAATCGCCGGCAAAAAGGACGGCGGCGTCCCCAGTCCGCGCGATATCTTTGAAACGCTGAACGATTACGTGATCGGGCAAGACCGCGCCAAGCGCGTCCTCTCGGTCGCGGTTCACAACCATTACAAGCGCCTGAAGCACAGCGGCAAGGGCGGCGAGGTTGAGCTTTCAAAGAGCAACATCCTGCTTGTCGGGCCGACCGGCTGCGGCAAGACGCTGCTGGCTCAAACCCTGGCCAAGACTTTCGACGTGCCGTTCACCATGGCCGACGCCACCACTCTGACCGAAGCCGGTTACGTGGGCGAAGACGTGGAAAACATCATCCTCAAGCTGCTGCAGGCGAGCGACTACAACGTCGACAAGGCGCAGCACGGGATCGTCTATATCGACGAAATCGACAAGATCAGCCGCAAGGCCGAAAACCCCAGCATCACCCGTGACGTGTCGGGCGAAGGCGTGCAGCAGGCACTGCTCAAGCTGATGGAAGGAACCACCGCAAGCGTTCCGCCACAGGGCGGGCGCAAGCATCCGCAGCAGGAATTCCTGCAGGTTGACACCACCAACATCCTGTTCATCTGCGGCGGGGCCTTTGCGGGCCTGGAAAAGATCATTTCCGACCGCCTGCAAAAGCGTTCGATCGGGTTCGGCGCGCATGTGGCCGATCCGGACAAGCGCAAGGTGGGTGAACTGCTGCAAAAGGCTGAGCCGGAAGATCTCCTGAAGTTTGGCCTGATCCCCGAATTCGTCGGCCGCTTGCCGGTGATCGCGACGCTGGAAGACCTTGATATCGAGGCGCTGGTCAAGATCCTCAAGGAACCCAAGAACGCGCTGATCAAACAGTACGCCAAGCTGTTCGATCTGGAAGACGTGACGCTGACCTTTACCGACGACGCGCTGGAAGCGATTGCCAAGAAGGCGATCGAGCGCAAAACCGGTGCGCGCGGGCTGCGCTCGATCGTCGAAGGGCTGCTGCTTGACACCATGTTCGATATCCCGACCGAACAGGGCATCGCCGAAGTGGTGGTGGACAAGGACGTGGTCGAAGGTCGCAAGGAACCGGTGCGCGTGCTCGGCGCGAAGGAAGAAGCCGCTTAGGACGGGTAATTTCGCTCCTGTTTTCGGGCGATTGCTGGGCTCTAATGCAAAAGCAGCAAAGATCAGCGGGAAGGCACCGGGCCGTCTTCTGCTCGCCTTGAGCAGCGCTTCCCGCAAGCTCTTGGGCAGAAAAGCAGCGCCAACTGCGTCAGTTCAGTTTGCCTGGTGCAGGAATTCCTCGCCATCACGCATGATGGTCAGGTCTTTCTGGACACTGGACTTCATCCGCCAGGTGCCATCGATCAGCGTCCAGCTGTCATCCGACACAACGATCAGCGCCATTTGATGGGGCGCACCATCAGGCCCGACCCGGGTTGAATGCGTTTCGACCTTGTTTTGAACCGCTGCACTGGCGCCGGTGAACGTGGTGGACAGCACCTCGCTCTTGCGTTGGGTTCCGCCAGCACTGCCGCCGCTGAGCCGCTCAAACAGCGTGACCAGTCCGGCGGCGTCATGAGTGTCACCACGAATATCGGTCATCAGATAATCCGCCGTTACCACTTTGGCCACGGCGGCGACGTCTTTGGCCTGCATGGCTTGCGTTAGTTCGGCATAGCGAGCGTTGAACAGGGCCTTGGGATCATCCTGGGCGGGGGCAAGGGCGGGCAGGCTTGCCAAAGCCAGGGCGGCGGCAAACCAACGAATGCGTTTCATGGGAGCGCTCCTTTTATGCGCATATGAAGCATAGAGCGCCCGCCGCGTTAAGCACCAATCGATGAAGCGAGTGTCAGCGGCCGTGTGTGTGCGCGTGTTCGGTACTGTGCCCATGGGCATGCTTGCCGTGCAGCGCGCAGTCTTCTGGGCGCTGTTCGATCTGGATAGTCGCATGGTGGATGCCAAAGCGTTCTTCCAGTTCGTGCATCACGCCATGGAGAAAGGCATCGCCGGGATGCCCATCCGGCATGACAAGATGGACGGTAAAGGCGGTTTCGGTGGTGCTCATCGGCCAGATATGCAGATCGTGGACCGCGCCCACTCCGGGTTGGGCAGACAGATAGGCGCGCACCGCTGCATCGTCGATGTGGCCCGGCACCGCCAAAAGCCCCATCCGGATTGCATCGCGCAGCAGGTCCCAGCTGCCCCAGGCAAGGCCAACTGTGATCAAAAGACTGGCAACCGGATCGATCCAGTCTTCACCCGTCAGCTTGATCGCCAGCCCGGCAAAGACCACGCTGGCGCTGACCACGGCATCGGCCATCAGGTGCTGGAATGCGGCGCGCAGATTAAGATCGTTTTTGCTGCCACGCGCAAACAGCAGGGCGGACAGCAGGTTGACGGCAATGCCCGCGGCGGCAACCGCCATCATCATGCCGCTGGCCACTTCGCGTGGTTCAAACAGATGCCGCACGGTTTCGACCAGTACCGCGCCCAGCGCCACCCACAGCAGTGCGGCATTGGCAATCGCGGCCAGGATCGAAGTGCTCTTCAAGCCATAGGTATAGCGCGACGAAGCCGGGCGGGTCGCCAGGACACTCGCTCCCCAGGCCAGCAGCAGCGATAGCACATCGCCCAGGTTGTGGCCCGCATCGGCCAGCAGCGCGGTCGATCCCGAGATAAATCCGGCGGCCACTTCTGCCACGACGAACAGCGAATTGAGCACCACCGCGATGCCGAATGCCAGCCCGTGGCTGCCCGGCGCGGCATGGTGGTGGTGGCCATGCCCCGGTGTGTGTGCATGATCATGATGGTGGTGCCCGCCCATGCTGGCTCCATAGCACGGTAAGGGACGGGGTAAGCAAGCGTTGCACAAATGCCGCAGTGCAGCACAAATCGTTACCGGTGGATTTTGAGTGTTTCGGCCAAAATCGGCTAATTCGGGCGATTTGCGCACAAAAATTACGTGAATGGCCTCAATCTGGAAATCTCCTTACAGAAATGTCAGTGAGCGCGCGAAGCAGGGAAATTCCAGTCACAACTTTGCAACACTGGGCTGTTTAGCGGGCCGCGCGGCGCTTGTATGAGCGTCGCCAGTCGGCGCAAATCAGCGATTCGCTGTGCGCTTGTGCTGTATGTTTCTGGTCCTGCATTCATTGGGTCTGACCGTTTTTTGGGCCACCACAACAGGGATACATCTCGCCATGCGTTTCACTTCCGCCCTGACCACCGCCGCCAGCACTTTTGCCGTCGGCGTCGCCATGCTTCCCGCCGCTGCTTATGCGCAGTCGGCCGGTTCGGTTGACTTCGAAAAGGAAATCGTCGTCACCGGCGCCAGCAACCGGACCGTGGCCGTGGGCGGCGTTGCCGCTCCCGATGCAGCCAAGGCCAAGGCCGTGCTGACCAATGAGAACATCATGCGCGGCAATTCGGGCCAGACGGTCCTGAACGCGATCAACCAGGTTCCGGGCGTCAGCTTTCAGAACAACGACGCCTACGGTTCGTCGGGCGGCACGCTGAACATCCGCGGTTTCGATTCGACCCGCATCAGCCTGACCGTTGACGGTATCCCGCTGAACGATTCGGGCAACTACGCCGTATATTCGAACCAGCAGATCGATCCGGAAGTGATCGATGAAGTGAACGTCAATCTGGGCACCACCGATGTTGACAGCCCGACCGCCTCGGCCGTCGGCGGCACCGTGAACATCCGTTCGAAGACCCCGGATCACGATTTCGGGGTGATGCTGTCGGGTTCGGCAGGCCAGTTCAACATGATGCGCATCGCCGCCAAGATCGAAACCGGCGATCTTTCCAGCACTGGTCTGCGCGCCTGGTTCCAGGCGAGCCGCGCCACCAACGATCTGCCCTACAACCAGTACGGCAAGGTTGATAAGCAGCAGTACAACGCCAAGGTGTACCAGCCGCTGGGCGCTGGCGGCGATTTCGTTGCTCTGCGCGTTCACTACAACCAGAACCGCAACAACTTCTTTGGTTCGCTGCCGCTGCGCACCGACCTGACGCAGAGCCTGACCAATTCGGCCGTGCGCCCGGTTGGCCCGAACAGTTCCAACCGTTTCCCGCGCAATGCGGATGAACGCTACTACCTGATCAACTATCCCTGCCAGCTCGATGCTCCGCAGGCAGGCGTGGTTGACACCCCGGCTCCGGCACCGACCAACAGCGCCAGCTGCGGCACCGAATTTGACCGTCGCTACAACCCGTCGAACACCGGCAGCGTCGGGCTGCAGCTCAAGCTGCACCTCAAGGACGACCTCGTCCTGAACTTCGAGCCGAGCTATCAGTACGTCAAGGCCAATGGCGGCGGCACGGTGACCGGCAACGAAGGTCGGCGTGACATCGATCCGCGCGGCGTGAACCCGCTGCTGGCCGTTGGCACCACCAACCCGGCGCTGTCGAACTGCGGTTCGCTGAGCCCGACGGCTTCGATTGCTCCGGGCACTTATTGCACCGTCGGCTACATCGGCGGCACCCCGTTCTTCGGGCGTGACGTGAACGGCGATGGCGATGCGCTGGACACCGTCACCGTGCTGGCCCCCAGCCAGACCCAGACCCACCGCATCGGCTTCACCGCAGGTCTGCGCTGGGAAGTGAACGACGAAAACACCGTGCGCCTGGGCTACACCTATGACCGTGCCCGTCACCGCCAAACCGGTGAAGTCGGCCTGCTGCAGATGAACGGCGAACCGATTGACGTGTTCCCGGTCAACCAGGGTCAACTGGATGCAGGCGGCGCCGTGCTCGAAAAGCGCGACCGTTTGTCCTATGCGATCCTGCACAAGCTGTTCGCGGAATATCGCGGTGAATTCATGGACGGCAAGCTGGTGGTCAGCACCGGCGTGACCGCTCCGTTCTATCGCCGCAACCTCAAGCAGAACTGCTTCACCACTTCGGCTGGCGGTTTCCTTGACTGCTTCACCGAAGGCGCGGCGACCAACAACATCTACTCGGTCCTGAACCCCGCCGCAGCCCTGCCGCAGCGCCGGATCTTCAACTACAACAAGGTCCTGCCCAGCCTGGGCTTTGTCTACCACGTGACCGACCTGATCAGCACCTTCGCGAACTTCTCGCAAGGGATCTCGGTCCCGGGTACCGACAACCTCTACAACTCGTTCTTCTTCCCCGCCGCGACTGCCGGGATCAAGCCGAAGGCGGAAACCACCGAGAACTTCGATCTCGGCATGCGCTTCCGTTCGGGCAAGATGCAGGGTTCGGTCTCGGGCTTCTACAACCAGTTCCACAACCGCACGCTCAGCGCCTATGATCCGGTGCTGGACCAGAACGTCTACCGCAACCTGGGCAATGTGAAGAAGTACGGCTTTGACGGCTTCCTCTATTACCAGCCGAACGACATGTTCACCTTTGGCGTCAACGGCAGCTGGCTGAAGTCCAAGATCCGCGACAACGTGCAGGTTGGTGAAAACACCGATGGCACTCCGATCTATGCGTTGACTGCCGGCAAGCGTGAATCGGGTTCGCCGAAGTGGACCTATGGCTTCCTGGCCCGCGCCAACATGGGCCCGGTTGAACTGGGCGTGACCGGCAAGCGCACCGGCCCGCGTTATCTGTTCGATGACAACTCGGGCATGATGCAGGGCACGTTGATCCCGAACGGTGCGAAGACCAGCACGGGCGGCGCTCCGGTGCTCACCGCTGCGCAGATCGCCGGTACCGGCGCGATCTATGGCGACACGGCAGCGGCCTATTGGCAGCTCGACCTCGACGTTCGCGTCAAGCTGGACTTCATCAAGCTGGGTCAGAGCTATCTGCAGCTCAACGTCTTCAACCTGACCAACAGCTACTACGTTGGCGGTTTCGGCGGCGGGCTGAGCCAGATCGGCACCTACAACAAGACCACCGGTACGGCAGCCTATGCCAACCCCGGCTTCGTCCAGATCGGCGCCCCGCGCACGATCTCGGGTTCGGTCGTGATGAAGTTCTGATCCGGCCAGATCAGAACTCCGATAAAAGAAGGGGGCGCTCCGGCGCCCCCTTTTTATTGACCTAATATTTTCGGAGCCATGCCCAAGTCTCTTGGGAGACCTCACCGTTCAATGCTGCATGCCGATGCACAATGACGACTGGCTGGTAGCAATCAATGCGCGCCCCCGCAGGCTGGCTGGCGAAACCCTGCATCGGACAGTCCGTGCGAGCTTTGCCAACGCCAATGCGGGATCAAAGCGCAAGATCAGCAGCGCCTCCCATCGTGAACAACTGAGGCGCAAGGTGATCCAGCTGATGCGCGGTTCGACTAACGATCAGGATCGGATTCAGGCCTTGCACGTGACGTCAGGAAACGTTCTTCCGATTGTCGGGCAGGACTTTGAAAAGGTTGAACTGCGCCAACTTCCGATTGCGCCAAAGCATGATCGGCATTCGGTGCGAAAGTACAAATCGTTGCGGATAGTTCACTCATAAACGCATGCATCCAGCGCTTCGCTGCGTACCACGCCGCTGCGGGCGGCGATGGCGTTGCCGTGGCGGCGGGTGAAGCCGCTGGGCGTGTTGACCTCGCGGCGCTTGGGTGCGGGGAGGGCGGCGGCGATGCGGGCGGCCTCGATCGCGGACAGGCGCGCGGCAGAATGGTTGTAATAACGCTGTGCCCCAGCTTCGACCCCATAAGTGCCTAAGCCAGTTTCCGCGACGTTGAGGTAAACCTCCATGATCCGGCGCTTACCCCAGATATTTTCGATCAGAAAGGTGAACCACACCTCAAGCCCCTTGCGGGCATAGCGGGTCCAGCCGGTGCCCTGCCACAGGAACACGTTCTTGGCGGTCTGCTGGCTGATCGTCGATCCACCGCGCAGGCGGCTGGAACTGGCGTTGCGCTGCATCGCCTTTTCGATCGCTTCCTTGTCAAACCCGGTGTGGCTGCAGAACTTCGCATCTTCGCCCGCGATCACGGCTGAGACCATTGTGCGGTCAATCCGGCTGAGCGGGGTCCAGCTTTTGTCAAAACCGTTCGGGTCGGTCACCATGGTCAGCGTGATAGGCACCGGTACCCATTTGTAGAGCAGGGTCAGTCCGACGCTGACCATCAGGAACCAGACGATTGCACGGCCGATCCACCAGCCGAACCGATAGGCCAGACCGCTGTTGGCGCGTGGGCTGGACGGCGTGAGTAAACTTCGCATCGCGCGCAGTCTAGCGGAGGTGCATGGTGCAGGTAAAGCACCCTTGGCGACAAGGCGTCAGTCGGGCCTTGCTGCCCCGTGCAGTTTCATCAGCAGTTCCAGCAGCAGACGCCGCTCGATCGGGCTGAGTGCGGAAGTCGCCTCGGTCTCGTGCCGGGCGATGATTGCACGGGCTTCGGCCAGCTTGGCAGTGCCCAGTGGGGTCGGCCGCAGGGTGGTGGCGCGGCGGTCGGTCGGGTGGGGAACAATATCGATCATGCCGTTGCCCACCAGGCTGCGGGTGAACTGGTGGATTGTAGCGCGTTCGATTTCCAGAAAGCGGGAAAGTTCGATCTGGGTCAGGTCCGGATTAGCTTCGGCCAGCCACAGGATCGTGACTTGCTTGGCAGTTAGTCCCAGTGGCTTGAGCTGGGGTTCCAATTTGCCCACCAGCAGCGAATGACCGATCCCAAGGTGCAGCCCGACAATCCCTTCAAGGCCCGCCAGCCGCAGCGCGATCTGCTTTTGCCCCGCCGCCGCGCGGGCTGGCCGTGCCGCTGCGGCAGGCTGGATAGCTTCGGGTGTAATGGCTTGCGACACTGAGAGTTTCCTGCGGGGAAGGGAAGTTACCGCCTGATGGCGGAAATCCCGCAAAACCGCAAGCAAGGCGGCCATTTGGAAAATTGTGCAGTGAAGGCGGACAAGATTGCTGCGCCCCGCGTTGTGGCAGCGGTAGTCCTGATGGACGGGGCACCGCACCTGCAAGGAAAAGGACGTGCGAATCTGTTACAAGGGCGTGTTTGCTCGGCTTGAGCCCAAACTTGCAGGCACTGTCGGCCCCGTCGGTACTTTCGTGCTGGCGGGGCCAAGTCACGACTGGGCAAGGGAAAATTCATTGCTCTCTGCTATTTGAACCCTGCATAAAACGGGGACAGTGCAATGAATCTGGACGATCTGCGCATTCGGGCGATGGATGGGTCTGCGCTGGTGGACGGGCAGTTCGCCTTGCACGGTGATCCCGCCGTGCTGTCGCATTTCGCTATGCCGAAACTGGCGGCGGTTGGGGTAATGCTGGCCCCGCGCCAGCTGAGCAACTGGAAGTTCCTCGGATTTGATCGGGTTGTGCAAGGCGGCGATGGGCTGTGGGCGGCGACTGCGCCCGTGCTCACGCTTGATCTGGGGCAAAGCGTGCCTTCGCTCACATCATTCGGCAACTTCACCTACCTGCCGAAAGAACGGTTCGCGTTCACCCTTTCCCGCCATGGAGGGCATCGGCTGGGGTCAGTCAATGTGCCGCTCGCCAAGCCGGAACCAGACAAGCCACGCGCTGCCTATCTTCAATTCAGCCAGATCGACATGGATTTCGAACCCACTCCCGCAGGGCTGCGGATCGCTCTGACGGCGCAAGTGGCGGAGATGATCAGTCCGATCGAAGGGTTGGACGTGGCCGGACTGACCTTTGTGGGCGAAGTCCTGATTCCCGCCCTGGCGCTGCGTTTGCAGGGCCAGCCGCAGTTGCCTGGACAAGCGGAAGATCCGTCGCTGGGCGAAGTGGCGGGTGGGCGGCTGGCAACCAGCAACCTGGGCCTCGCACGATTTGGTGGCCTGGTGCTGGAAGGGCAAGTCGATTGGGGTCAGGATGGCACTGCCCGGGATCCCTATGGCCCGTTTGTGTCAGCCGGCTTCCAAGACCGTTTCATGGGCATGAGACCTGCCAACCGGGCGACGCGCTATGCCAGCGGCCTGCTTGAAGCGCACTGGCCCACCAGCGACGGGCCGTACCTGCGGATCAACCTGGGGGTTGAAGATTTCGCCCGCTTGCTGGAATTCGAAGACTGCGTTCAGCTGTCACTGCAAGGCGCAGGGGTCGGCTATATCGAAGGGCGCACCGGGCGGGATGCCTATCTGGAGGGGGACCTGCGCCAGGATATTGACTGGCTGACCCTGAAGCTGGAACGCAGCCCTCAGGGCCTGCTGATCGGTGGCAACGGCGAACTGCACGGAGGGCAGCGGGGGCAATCGGCCCGAGTTGGCAAAACGCTCGATTTCGCCATGTTTCTGCCGCGCAAGCTGATCCTGGCCACAGGGTTGAAAGTGCCGCGCTGCTGGGACGATTGGAAGCGGGATTATGCTGGCGGGGGCGTTTGGTAGAACGCCCCCGTTTCAGCGTCAGGCCGCGGTCAGCAGGCGGCGATCGTTGGCGACGCGCAGCATCGCCTTCTGCAGCTTTTCAAACGCGCGCACTTCGATCTGGCGGACGCGTTCGCGGCTGACGTTGTATTCCTGGCTTAGTTCTTCCAGCGTCTTGGGATCGTCGATCAGGCGGCGCTGGGTCAGGATGTGGCGCTCACGCTCGTTCAGGCTTTCCATGGCTTCGGCCAGCAGGGCATGGCGCAGCCCGGCCTCTTCGGCTTCGGCGACCATTTCGTCCTGGAGCGGGCCCTGGTCTTCCAGCAGGTCCTGCCACTGGCCTTCGCCCTCGTCATTGAACGAGACGTTGAGGCTGGCATCGCCGCCCATCATCATCCGGCGGTTCATGTTGACCACTTCGGTCTCTGACACGCCCAGCTTGGTGGCAATTGCCTTGACCTGATCGGGGTGCAGATCCGAATCCTCGTAAGCGTCGAGGTTCTTCTTCATCCGCCGCAGGTTGAAGAACAGCTTCTTCTGCGCCGCGGTGGTGCCCATCTTGACCAGCGACCAGCTGCGCAGGATGAATTCCTGCATCGACGCCTTGATCCACCACATCGCATAGGTGGCGAGGCGGAAGCCGCGTTCCGGTTCGAACTTCTTGACGCCCTGCATCAGGCCGATGTTGCCTTCGCTGATCAGTTCGCTGACCGGCAGGCCATAGCCGCGGTAACCCATCGCGATCTTGGCAACGAGCCGCAGGTGGCTGGTGACCAGCTGTTTGGCCGCTTCGGGATCCTGATGTTCGGCATAGCGCTTGGCGAGCATGTATTCCTGCTCAGCCGTCAGCACCGGGAACTTCTTGATCTCCGCCAGATAGCGGTTGAGGCTTTGTTCGCCGCTCAGCGTCGGCAGAGTGCCGGTGCTGCGTGCGGGGAGCTGGGATTCATTGTCCGACATACGACGTCAAAGTCCTTTCATCGTCGGCCCACCCTGATGAGACCCTATAGAGGCATCCCGGCGCGGTGGCCACATAGTTAGGTGTTGTAACAAGATAGATCAGCTTTGGTTCCTCAATTCGACCAACAGCCCCGCCATGTCGGCAGGCGGCTTGCTTTCAAAGCGCAAGACCGCCCCCGTGACGGGGTGGATGAAGCCCAGGACTGCGGCGTGCAGCGCCTGCCGGGCGAAGTGAAGCTGGGTGAGGATCGGCCGGAGCCGTGGGGGTGTGCGTCCATAGACAGGATCGCCCAGTAGCCCATGGCCGATTGACGACATATGAACGCGGACCTGGTGGGTTCGCCCGGTTTCCAGCCGGCATTCGATCAGCGCGGCGCCCGTGAAGGCTTCAACCAGCCGGTAATGCGTTACCGCGTGTTTGCCGCGCTTGTTGAGCTCGTGCAGTACCGCCATTTTCTTGCGGTCGTGATCCGATCGTCCGATTTGCCCGCGCACCGTTCCCGCAGGCGGGACAGGCACCCCGGCAACAATCGCGAAATAGGCGCGCTCGATCGTATGATCGGCAAATTGCCGGGCCAGGCCTTCGTGGGCCTTGTCGGTCTTGGCTACCACCAGCAATCCGGACGTTTCCTTGTCGATCCGGTGCACGATCCCCGGCCGAACTACCCCGCCAATCCCCGATAGCTGACCCTTGCAATGATGGAGCAAGGCGTTGACCAGCGTACCGTCCAGGTTCCCGGCCGCCGGGTGGACCACCAAACCCGCGGGCTTGTCGATCACGATCAGGTGCTCGTCCTCGAACACGATGGTCAGGGGAATGTCCTGGGCCTGCGCTTCGGCCGGAGAGGCGGCGGGCACATCGATTTCAAACGGGGTTTCGGCGGCGAGTTTGAGGCTGGCCTGCGCGGCTGGCTTTCCATTCAGCCGCACCCGGCCTTCGCCCAGCAAGGCCTTGATCCGTTCGCGCGACAGCCCGCTCGCATCGGCCAGAGCCTTGTCCAGCCGCTGGCCATCTGCGCCGGTCACGCCGGAAATGATGGAATTCCCCCCGTTCATTGCTAGCAAGATGGGCATGGACCCTGTGCTGACAAGTGGCATCTTGGCCACACTGCTGGAAGAAGCGGCAAAGGCGCATCCGCTGGAATGCTGCGGGCTGTTGCTGGGGCAGGGCGCGCGGGTGGAGGAGGCACGCCCGGCGGCCAATGTGCACCCCGATCCGGCCCGCCATTTCGAAATCGATCCCGCCGCGCTGATCGTCGCCCACCGCGCGGCGCGGGGCGGCGGGCCGCAGGTGCTGGGCTATTACCACTCCCACCCCACCGGGCTGGCAGAACCATCCGCTACCGACCGGGCCATGGCCAGCGGCGATGGCCGGATCTGGGCGATTGTCGCGGGATCCGGGGTGCAATTGTGGCGCGATGGAGCGGATGGATTTCAACCGCTTCCCCTGCGACTCGCGGCAGGGTAAGGGAAGGCAAATCGAACAGGGACCCTTGATGACCGACACTTCGCTTGATCTCGCCGCACTGCTCTGTTCGCGGCTGTGCCATGACCTGCTCAGCCCGGTGGGCGCGCTCAGCAACGGGCTGGAACTCCTCGCCGAGGAGAAAGACCCCGAAATGCGCAAGCGCTGCATGGAGCTACTGGAACAGTCGGCCCGGATCAGTGCGGACAAGCTGAAGTTCTTCCGGCTGGCCTTTGGCGCGGCGGGGGGCTTTGGCGAGCAAGTGGCGGTCGAGGAACCGCGCGCGCTGGTCGATGCGCTGGTAGCCAACAACGAACGGATCACGGTGCAGTGGGCGTTGGGGGTGGCGACTATGCCCAAGCCGGCGGTCAAGGTGCTGCTCAACCTTGCGGCGATCGGGATCGATGCGCTGATCCGGGGCGGGACGCTGGATGTCGGCGCGGAAAGCCGCGACGGGGCGAGCGAAATCGTGATCCGCGCCTCTGGCCCGCGCATCGCTTTCGATCCGGAAGTGGGCAAGGCCCTGTCGGGCGAAATGCCCACCGACGGCCTGTCCAGCCGTACCGCTCCTGCCTGGATGATAGCCCAGATCGCGGCGGGGCAGGGCGGCGGCCTGCAATATGCGCTCAGCGAGGACGCGCTGGTGATGGGCGCGGTGCTGCCGGAAGGGTGATGGGGAGGCTTTATTGACCGAACTGATCCACTTCGAAGCGCCATCGCCCAACTGGAATGAGCGCAAGCTGCCCATTTCAATGGTGGTGCTGCACTACACGGGTATGCAGAGCGCAGAGGCGGCGTTGGCGCAATTGTGCGATCCGGGCAAGGAAGTGTCCGCGCACTATCTGATCGAGGAGGACGGATCCGTCCACCGCCTGGTTCGCGAGGACCGCCGCGCCTGGCACGCCGGGCGCAGTTCCTGGCGCGGGATCACCGATATCAATTCGGCCTCGATCGGGATCGAACTGGTCAATCCCGGCCACGAATTCGGCTATCGTCCGTTCCCTGACGCCCAGATGGAGGCACTGCTGCCGCTGCTGGCCGACATGGTTCAGCGCCACGACATTCCCCGCGCCAACGTGGTCGGCCATTCCGACGTGGCGCCTGCGCGCAAGGAAGATCCGGGTGAATTGTTCGACTGGGACCTGCTCGCCGCCCACCGCCTCGCCCTCAAGACCCCGCGGGTGACCATGCCCAGCCCGTTCGAAAACGACGGTGCGTTCTTTCTGGCGCTGGAACGGTTCGGCTATGACATCTCCGATCAACCCGCCGCCATGCGCGCCTTCCAGCGCCGCTGGCGGCCGCATATCATCGACGGGCTGGTCGACGGGGAATGCTCGGCAATCCTGTTCGCGCTGCTGCTGGATAGGGACGAAGGGCGGACGCGCTAAAGACGACCCTTTCCATTTGTGCTTCGCAAAAATGGAGAGGGATTAATGGCAAGGGCGTAGCGCCCTCCGCCATCCTTGCCTCGCACCGTTCAATCCCCTACAGCCCGCCCCGCCAGGGGGCCGGGCAGCCGCGGGGTTCGCAAGAACCGCGAGGAAAGTCCGGGCTCCACGAAACATGGGTGGCGGGTAACGCCCGCCGGGCGACTTGCTTGCAGGGAAGCCCAGGGAAAGTGCCACAGAGAGCAGACCGCTCCTTCGACAAGCTCAGGATGAGCGGGTTGGTGGAGTAAGGGTGAAAGGGTGCGGTAAGAGCGCACCGGGGTCCTGGTAACAGGGCTCGCACGGCAAACCCCACCTGGAGCAAGACCGAATAGGGGCGGCGCGCCTGATCGCAAGATCAGGCTGGTGTGTTTCGCATCGACCGCCCGGGTTGGTTGCTTGAGCCGTGCAGCAATGTCCGGCCTAGAGGAATGGCTGCCAGCGAGGATACGGTCTCTTTTGGGATACCGTCCGCGCTACAGAACCCGGCTTACAGGCCCCCTGGCGTTTGACCTTCTCCATTTCGGCCAATCAGAAATGTAGAAGTGTCAGCGGAGCAGCCGAATTTTAACCGGCGCGCGTCGCCAGCCACTCTTCCAACCATTTGATCGTGTAGTCGCCGTGGATGAAATCAGGCTCGTTCATCAGCGCCTGGTGCAGCGGGATGCTGGTCTTAACGCCGCCGATTACCATTTCTTCCAGCGCGCGCTTCAGGCGCATGATGCAGCCTTCGCGGCTGCGGCCCGAAACGATCAGCTTCGCGATCATCGAATCGTAGTAAGGCGGAATCTTGTACCCGGCATAGAGCCCGCTATCGACGCGCACGTGCATGCCGCCCGCCGCGTGATAGTTCTGCACCAGACCCGGTGAGGGGGCAAAAGTCCACGGATCTTCAGCATTGATCCGGCATTCGATCGCATGGCCTTTGAATTCGATGTCTTCCTGAGCGACTGACAGAGGCTTGCCATCGGCAATCCGGATCTGCTCGCGCACCAGATCGACCCCGGTGATCGCTTCGGTAACGGGATGCTCCACCTGCAGCCGGGTGTTCATTTCGATGAAATAGAACTCGCCATTTTCCCACAGGAACTCGATCGTGCCCGCGCCGCGATAGCCCATATCGGCCATGGCTTTGGAAACGATCCCGCCCATGCGGTCCCGCTCTGCCGGGCTGATGACGGGCGAGGGAGCTTCTTCCAGCACTTTCTGGTGGCGGCGCTGCAGGCTGCAATCGCGCTCACCCAGATGGATCGCGTTGCCTTCGCCATCGCCAAACACCTGGAATTCGATGTGGCGCGGATTACCGAGGTACTTTTCGATATAGACTGTGGCGTCGCCAAACGCGGCCTTGGCCTCAGTCCCGGCCTGCGCGATCAGCGTTTCCAGCTCGTCCGGGCCGTTGCAAACTTTCATGCCCCGGCCGCCGCCACCGCTGGCAGCTTTGATAATCACCGGATAGCCGGCCGCTTCGGCAATTTGCTTGGCTTCAGCAATTTCGCTGACTGCGCCGTCCGACCCTGGGACCAGTGGCAGGCCCAGCGCACCGGCGGTGCGCTTGGCCTCAATCTTGTCACCCATGGTCCGGATGTGTTCGGGCTTGGGACCGATAAAAGTGATCCCGTGTGCTTCGACAATGTCCGCGAACTGAGCGTTTTCGGACAGGAAGCCATAACCGGGATGGATTGCATCGGCGTGGGTGATCTCCGCCGCGGAAATGATCGCAGCAACATTTAGGTAGCTGTCTTTGGCCGCCGGAGGGCCAATGCAGACAGCGTGATCGGCCAGCCGCACATGCATGGCATCGGCATCGGCGGTTGAATGAACCGCGACCGTTTCAATGCCCATTTCGTGCGCTGCGCGGTGAATGCGCAGCGCAATCTCGCCGCGGTTGGCGATCAGGATCCGGGAGATGCCCACTGGCGTGCTGTCCTTACGCGATGACGACCAGCGGCTGGTCGAATTCGACCGGCTGGGCATTGTCGACCAGGATGGCCTTTACTGTTCCGGCGCCGGGCGCTGTGATCGGGTTCATCACTTTCATCGCTTCCACGATCACCAGCGTGTCGCCGGCTTTGACCTGTTGACCCACCGAAACAAACGGAGCTGCGCCAGGTTCGGATGAGAGATAGACTGTACCGACCATGGGGGATTTGACGGCGTTGGGATCTTCCGCCGGGGCAGCTGCTTGCGCTGCAGGCGCCACGGAGGCTGGAGCGGCGAGAGGGGCGGGAGCGGCTACGGCGTGAACCGGCGCGGCGGCTGTCAGCTGGCGCGCCACTTTGATCTTGCGATCGCCGTCCTCGACCTCGATTTCGGAAAGGCCGGTTTCGGCCAGCAGCTCGGCCAGTTCGCGAACCAGCTTGCTATCGATGTTCATGCCGCCGTTCCGGCTGGCGCCCTTAACGTCGCTCATGCGCGTCCTCGTTGTTATGCATCACGCCGCCTATGCGCGGGGGCGCGATGAGAGGCAAGGGGCGAATCGGCACTTTTGCCCCGCGCAGGCCCCGGCGACCTGCGCCAGAGCGTCAGCATGCAGTCAGGATTCGGTAGGCGGCGGGGCGTTTTCGCCGGGATGTTCAGGGTTCTGGACCTGCGGATAGTCTTCACCGTCCTCGGGTGCCTCGGTGGTCACGGTCGGCGTGGGGGTAGCGACCTTGGCAGCGGCTTTTTCTGCCCGCTGCGCTGCTGCTTCGGCGCGCGAAGCGGCGGCATTGATCGCCGCGATTTTTTCCGATCCTTCGGTATCGCGGCCGGAGCAGCCAGCCAACATAGGCACGACAAGTCCGGCCGCGAACAGTGCAGCTGTGGTTCTTGCCTTCAAACCCTGTTTCAACGCCACGTTTCGGCTCCCCGGGCACGCGGATAGGTACAAGTGCGCGCCGTTCCGAAACCGAGCTATAAAGACAAAAGATTACTCGAAAATAACCAAACGTTTTACAGCCTACTTGTCGCTGCCAGCCACTTTGCCCCACTGCCGCGCGGCGGTGTAGCCAAGGTAGCCAGTGCCGAATAGCGCATAGAGCGGCTCGGGCAGGCCGGACAGGTATGCATTCATGCCCTGAGCGATGGCAATGGCCGTATCGGGCCGGAATGCGCCAATCAGGCCCATCGGCAGGGCCCACAGCAGCAAGACGTACATCACATAGAGGAAACTGGGTCTGGCGCGACTGGTCCATGGATCATGTGAATTGGCTTCGGCGACAATCGCGGAAAGTTGGGTCTGGATTTCGGCCAGAGCTTGCGAGCCCTGCAATTGCAGCAGTTCCAGTTTGGCCTTTTCGCGTGCGGCCTTGTCCGGGATCACTTTGTCGATGATCGATACGATTGGTCCGATCAGGGCATCAAGAATGGGCATTGCTAGATCCTTTGGTGTCATAGGGGCGGTCTATATAACCAAAATGGTTCGTGTAGGAAAACGCTTGCGCCTCGCCACCGACTTGGCAACGCTCGCCGCAACAGGGGAGGCAGTGATGGACAATATTCGAATCGAAATCAGCGGCGGGGTTCGTCGAATCACGCTCAATCGCCCGCAGTCGCTCAATGCGATCACACCGGACATGCATGACGAACTGGAAGCGGCCTTTAATCAGTTCGCCGCCAATGCCGATGAGTTCGTCTGTGTGGTTACGGGGGAGGGCCGCGCGTTCTGCGCCGGGACCGACTTGAAGGCTGTGGTCGCGTCAGGCGGACATCGCAGCTATCCTGATCATGGTTATGCCGGGATCGTCGAACGGTTCGATTGTCCCAAACCGATCATTGCCGCAGTCAACGGGCTGGCGCTGGGCGGCGGGTTTGAGCTGGCTCTGGCCTGCGATTTGATTCTGGCGAGTGACGAGGCAAGCTTTGGCTTGCCCGAGCCGCTGGTTGGCGCGGTGGCGCTGGGCGGCGGAGTTCACCGGCTGGCGCGGGAGATTGGGCAAAAGCAGGCGCTGGGCATGATCCTCACGTCGCGCCGGGTCCCCGCTACAGAAGGGCTGCGGCTTGGCTTCGTCAATGAAGTGGTACCTGCAAGCGAGCTAGACACAGCTGTCACGCGTTGGTGTGCGGAGATACTGGCCGCATCCCCGATGTCGATCCGCGCGTCGAAGGAAATGGTCTATCGCGGGTTGAACGAGCCGAGCCTTGCCGCAGCGCTCAGCAGTCAGGAGGCCTATCCCGCCTATCAGGCCTGGCGCGCCAGCGACGATGCCCGCGAAGGACCGCGCGCCTTTGCCGAAAAGCGCAAGCCAGTGTGGCAAGGTAAGTAGCACATTCGAAGGCCAGGCGGATGCTCGACCGATGATCAAATTCACAGGACAAGCTGATTGGTCCACCCTGCCAACTGTGTGAAAATTCGCACAACTCGTCCTGAGCAAGGATCGGTGAGTCGGGCTTGCAGTGTGCCTGAGCAATCCCATTTGCTCTGCCTTAGCGACTGAATCTATGGTTAATTTCAAGTTGCGAGTGCCCGGGCGGAGCGCTTTGCGCTCAAACAGATAGCTCGCTAACGCGCGGCCAAACCTCGGATTATAGGGATTTTTCCGTTTGCCAGCGCTCCGTAGACCTGCGTAGCATTACCCCTGTCGAACGAGTCGCGCTGGCAAGATTGCCAGGCGTGACGCTCTGATCGGAGACCTACTCCGACAGACCTCTGGGTCGCTCTTCCCGAACTCCGGCCGTGATGCCGGACTGACTGGAGTTGCGAACAATGGCGACCAATTTTACCTACCCGGGTGTCTATATTGCCGAACGGCCATCAGGCCTCCGAGCGATCCCCTCAGCGGCAACCTCTATCGCGCTGTTCATCGGTATGGCTGACCAGGGCCCGATGCGCAGTCCGGTGCGGGTACAGGGCCTGTCGGAGTTTCAGCGAGCCTTTGGGGCAACCTCGTCCGGCGAGATGGCGGACCAGGTTTCGCAGTTCTTCATCAATGGCGGCGGGGATGCCTATGTCCTGCGGATCGCCAGCGGCGATGCCCAGGCTTCGGTCCGGCTGCGCAATGAAGGCGGGTCGACAGCGGTAATGAAAGTGATCGCCCGCGATTCCGGCAAGGCGGGTAACAACCTGCGGGTCGCGGTCGACTATGCCACGTCCAGCCCCGAACGCAGTTTCAACCTGACCGCGTTTCGCAGCACGCAAAAGACCGACGGCAGCTTTGAACGCAGCGACACCGAACGGTTTGTCGACCTGTCGATGGATCCGGCCAGTTCGCGCTATTTCGTCAATCTGGTCAACGGCATCAGCAAGCTGGTCACGGTTGAGGATATGTCGGCTTCGGCCGGTACGACCCGCGGGGCTTCGATTGGCGGCGCGGTGCTGCACACCAAGGCGACGACCGGCGAAGCCGATCTGGTCGCCGCGATCAGCGGTACGGCCAATGCCTTCATGGTCAGCGTGGACAACCTGCCGCCGGTTACTGCGGTGGTCGATGTGGCGGGGATTGCCTCCACCAATGTCCTGGCCCGGATCGGGGCGGCGATCAGCACGGCGGTCGCCAGCGCCCATTCGGTGGCGGTGACGGTTTCGGCGGATATCGTCAATTTCGGCGGTGGCGGCGTGCTGTGGATCGAATCGACCAAGGGCCCGGTTGTGATCACACCTGCCGCAGCCAATGATCTGGCGGCAGCGTTGCAGCTGGGTGTGGCATCGGGCGGGCTTGAGATCGACAATTTCGCCAAGCTGCGACCGGCCCCGTCCGGGATATTCTCGATCCTGGGTTCGCAGTCCGGCACGCTCGGGGTTACCTGGCTCAGCCGACTGGACGATTTCGCCAAGGCCCTGCGCAATACGCTGACCGGGTTCCGCATTGCCGATCCGGGCTCAACCGCGCTGGCTTATGAAGGCACCTTTGCGCTCAGTGGAACGGCGGGCAATGCCCTGGTCACGGGCACGGTGACGGGCGTGCCGGGGGCGATCGGCTCGCTGGCCTATGTCCGGCAGGCGCTGGCCGAGCTGGCGGCGGCGGCCGGCGCGGCGGCAAGCGAGCGCTGGAATGTGGAAGTGCAGGGGTTGCGCCTGGCGCTGCGGCTGCGCGATGCCTTCAACCCGGCCTTCGGGACCGGCGTGACCATGACCACCGGGATCGGGCTGCCAGTTGCCGGCGGCTATAACCTTGGTGCAGCGGGCAACATGATGGCCCCCGCCGACGTTACTAACAGTGCGGCCTATCAGCTCGGTTCGGCCGGGCTGGGGTTCCAGACCAGTCATGTGGCGGGCCTGGATGGCAGCAAGCCCGGGCTGACAGAATACCAGGCCGCTTTTTCGATCGCGGAAACCGCGATTGAAATCGTCAATATGGTCGTCCTGCCGCGCGCCGATCTGCAGACCGATGTCGATCGCAAGGCGATCTGGGGCGCGGCCAGTGCCTTTGCCGCCAGTCAGCGGGCGATCCTGTTCGTCGATCCGGAATCGACCTGGACCGATATTGCGTCGGCCTCTGCCGGGGCAAGCACGATCAAGGCCGGGGTCGATACCCGCAATTCCGTGGTGTTCTGGCCGCAATTGCTGGTGCCCACAGCCACTGCCCCGGCCGGCAAGAGGATTGATCCATCCGGGTCGATGGCGGGGCTCTATGCCCGTACCGATTCCCGGTTCGGCACCTGGACGGCCCCGGCCGGCCTGGAAGCGACTCTGACCGGAGTGATCGGCGTGTCCGTGCCGATGAACGATCCGCAGAACGGGCAGATCAACCCCAAGGCGCTCAACGCGATCCGTAATTATCCATCCGGCATCACCAGCTGGGGCGCGCGGATGATGGTCGGAGCGGATGATACCGGCAACATGGACGATCGCTATGTCAACGTCCGGCGGATGATGCTGTTCATCGAGAACAGTCTTTACCGCGGGCTGCGCTTTGCCACGTTCAAGAACAATGCCGAGCCGCTGTGGGCCAGCATCCGGCTGGCGGCGGATTCGTTCATGAACGGGCTGATGCTGCAGGATGCCTTTGCATCGCGGACCAAGTCTTCGGCCTATTACGTGGTCTGCGACGAGACGAACAATCCGCCCGCCGATGTGGCGCTGGGCATCGTCAAGGTGCTGGTCGGCTTCGCGCCGAACCGTCCGGCCGAGTTCGTCGAAGTGACCGTCACCCAGATCGTTATGCAGGCCGCAGCCTGACGCGACCCTTGCGAGAGTAAGCAGCCATGACCGACAAGCTTTTCCAGGCGAATTCGACCCGGATCGATCCCTACAAGAACTTCAACTTCCGCGTCCTGTTCGGCACCGAAGTGGTGGCCGGCGTCAGCAAGGTCAGCGGTCTCAAGCAGACCATCGAAGTGGTCGAGCACCGCGATGGCGGTGACCTTTCGACCAAACGAAAATCGCCGGGTCTGGCCACGTTCGAACCGATCACGATCGAGCGGGGGCTGAGCCACAGCACCATGTTCGAGGACTGGGCGACGCTGGTCTATGCACCTACCGGGCCGGGGGACATCTCGCTCAAGGACTTTCGCCGGGACATCACGATCGAGCTCTACAACCGGCAAGGGGTGAAGGTGAAGGCCTGGCACGCCTATCGCTGCTGGGTCAGCGAATATACCGCCGCACCGGAATTCGACGCCAATGGGAACGCGATCGCGTTTGAAACGATCATCCTGCAGAACGAAGGATTTTCGCGAGATCTGGCCGTTACCGAAAAGCGCGAATTTTAAACCGAAAGGCCGGGAAACCGGGCGAATCCGATGTATCTGGTCACTCTATCACTGCCCAGCATGGCGCCGCGACAGGTCCGCATCGCCGCGCTTGACGGGATGGCAGAACTGGGCGCCGATCCGGCTGATCCGGGGGCTGCGGTGCAGTTGGTCGCCCGGCTGGGGCAAGACAATCCGGCGGGCTGGCTGGACGATCTGCCAGTGGCCCTGTTCGACCGGCTCTGCGCCCGGATCTTCGCCGCAGAGTTCGCTCAGACGATCGAATGCAAATCGACGTGTGAAAGCTGCGCAGAGCCGTTCGAATTCGGATTTGCCCTGGCCGAACTGATCGCCGCGCAGGATGCGGCGGTGGCGCAAAGCGGGTTCAGCGCGGACCGTGACGGGTTCTGGACCACGCCGCAGGGCCTGCAACTGCGCCCACCGACCCTGGCGGATCTGGCTGCCGCCCAAGACGGCGCAGACATGGCGGTGCGGCTGGTCACGGCGGGGGAGGCGGAACTTGCCGCCGTTGAAACGGTGCTGGAAGCCGCCGCTCCGCTGCTCACCCTGCCGATCGCAACTGCCTGTCCGCATTGCGCGGCAGAGCAGCAGGCCCAGTTCGACATGGCCCGCTTTCTGATCGATTCCATCGCTGCCGAACGGCCGTTCCTGATCCGCGAAACTCACCTGATCGCCAGCCGCTATGGCTGGGACCACGCCAGCATCAGCGCGCTGCCCCGGCGCGACCGGCAGGCCTATGCCGCGCTGATTGAAAGCGAGCGCAGTGCGGCGCTGAAATGGAGGGCGGGATGACCGGCTATCTCCAGCGGCTGTTTGATCGCACCGCGGCCTTGACTGGCGGCGCGCCGCAGGCGGGACAGGGGCAACCCGCGATGCGCCCCGGATCGCCACTGGCCCGGTTCGATCAACGGCTGGCCGCGCCCGAGCTGGCCGGGGATTTCACCTTCGGGATCGGCTATGAAACGGGTATCGAGGATGATGGCGCGCAGGACCGGATAGGGGATCCGTCCCCGGCGGCGCTGCGCCCCGCAATGCAGGCATTGCCGCCACTGCCCGCTGCCCCGCAATCCCGGCGCAGCCCGGCGGGTGACGCTCTGCCTGCGTTGAGACCGGTCGCACAGCCCGCCGCGCCGCCTGCGCCATTGCCGGTGAGTGAAGGTTTGCGGCCCATGCGTGCAGAACCGTCGCACCGCGCGAGTGTTCCGGATCCGGGCAACGCAGCAGAACGCGCGCCGCAACCGCTCACCCCGGCCCCGCGCACTGCCCCTGTGCAGCCGCCGGTCACGGCGCAGCCATGGGGCAGGGCCGGGCAAGCAGATCCGTCCCCCGGGCCTGAGCGCCATCGCGCCGAGCCTGCTGAGCGCCAGCATGCCCGGGTGGCCGAGGCCCGCGCCCGCCCGCAACCCGATCCGGCCAGCCCGGTCCCGCAGTCTGAAACGCTGCGCGCGCACGCCGCACCCGCCGTGCAGCCCGGCGAACCGGTAGTGGTTCCGCTCCCCTCCGTTCAGCCGGCCCGCGCTGGGATGGAGCCACCGGCCTTGCCACAAGGCGAGCCGATTGACTGGCGCGAAGTGGACCGGCGGATCGCTGCTGCGATCGAACGGCAGCAGACCGTGGGCGAGGCGCAGGCGCGCAGGCGTGAGACACCGGTCCAGGCCGATCAGGCCCTCGCCAACGAGCCGGCCCAGCGCGCTCCGGTGCTCAAGACCGCGGCCGAAGCATCAATGATCGGTCCGATCGAGCCGCCGGCGCGACCGCGTATGCTGTTCGGCGAAAGGTTGCGTTAGGCCATGGCCAGTCCCGCCAACCTCAACGACATATCGCAGGCGCTGGCCAACCTGCTGGAATTCAACGTCAAACGACTGGCGGGTAGCGCTTTGAGCGGCCTGGTAGTGTCGCGGCTTCCGCCCGAAAAGGCCGATGAATCGCAGGACACTCGGCTCAACGTCCATCTCTATCACGTCTCGCAGGACAACGATGGCGGGTCCGATCTGCCAGAAGGTCAGACCGGACTCAATCCGATTGCGACCCGGCCCATGGCGCTCAAGCTGTTCTTCGTGCTGACGGCCCATGCTACGATTACCGCGACTTTTGATGACGTCGCCAGCCAGCACGCGCTGATGGGCTGGGCGCTGAAAACGCTGCACGATTTTGGCGAGATCTTTGAAGATACCAACATCGGCGGCCAGACCCTGTTCAGTGGTGTGACGTTGGGCGGCCGACCGATCGAGATTATCATCCGCCCGATTGAACCAGAGGAATCGGTATCTTTCTGGTCCGTCGATAAGGAGCGCTCGGCGCGGCTTTCGGCCTTTCTTGAACTGCGCACATTGCTGCTGAATCCCGAGCCTCCGCAAACCACCGGGATCCCTGTGTTGCAGGTGGGGCTGGGGGTGCAGCCGGGCGGCGCGCCGGTGCTGTCGGGTTCGCAGTCCACCCTTTCGATCACCCGTCCTGCGGCGCTGGGTGGCGGCACCCTGACACTCCCGGCCAGCCCGGCTGTGGGGGTGCTACGCGCGTCCCCTGGCAGCGGCGATGCCCTGGTCAGCTTCAGCGGCGGCGGGCTGGGCGATGGCACCGATGCAGTGCTGGTGCTACGTGGTCAGGGTCTGACTGTCCCCGCTCTGATCGAACCGGCTTCCAATCCGGAATGGCGGATCGTGTTCAGCGACAGCCAACTGCAATTCGAAGTGCGGCCCACTGTCTGGGCGATCGATGCCAGCGGCGCGGGACGATGGATCGCGCTGGCACCGGGGCTGTACAGCATCGCCTTGCAGCGCCGCCGCACGGCCATGGCCGAAGATGGCACAGCCTATCCGGCGGCAGTCGAAAGCAACCGGCAGCCGCTTACCCTGGCTCCGGCGCTGGTCTCTGCCAGCCTCAAGGCCGGGCCAGATCCGCGTAACGTGGTGATCATTGTCGATGCCGGCAGCGTGCTCAATCTGGCGGGAACCGAAGCGATGCTGGGGCTGGGCGGGGATGCCTATGAACAGGCCACTGCCTTCACCGGCTCGCTCGCCAAGGATGCAGGCAAATTCGTGGCCACCGGAGCGCAGCAGGTCGAGGCCGTGCCCAAGGCGGGGCTGACCTTGCCCAGCGGCACCTATCCCTTGCGCCTGACGGTCAACGGCGCGGATTCGCCTCCGGCTTGGCTGGGGGTGCCGTGATGGCGGCGCGGCGGACTAACGGGCCGAGCGCGGCCGAAGTGGTGGTCGACATGGCCCGGCTGCGGCTGGCCCTGGCCAGCGGCGCTGCGCCAAAGGCCGATCATGCGGCGATGCGGGCCGAGCTGGACGGGCTGGAACAGATCCTGGCTGGTCCGGCTGGCAAGCTTCGCGCGCGGCTGGCGCAGATGTTCGCGCTGGAACCGGCGGAACTCGCTGCGCTGGACCTGGCCGTGGCGATCGCGGTGGAGCCCGCGCTCGGGCCGCAAGTGGGCGCTTTGCAGGGCCGGGCAGAGCGGCCGCTGGCGGGCGAGATCGCCCTGCGCCTGCTCTATGCCGCAGGGCCGGAGCCGGTTATCCGGCCGACCCGGCCGCTGGTGCGCTGGGGGCTGGTCAGGCGGGTGGACTATTCCCCCGGTGAGCCGATCTGCTGGTATGCCGATCCGGCGCTGGTTGACTACTATTTCGGGCGGATCACTTCGGGCGATATCGCCGTCTCGAAGGTGGCTGCGGTTGAACCGCTGCCCGAATGGCAAGCGCCAGAGCTGGCGCGGTCGATCGGCGCGCTGCGCAAGAGCGGTCGGCAGGTGCGGGTGGCGCTGCGTGCGGGATTGGGCAGTGGCCGCGCCAGTCTGGCCCGCTGGCTCGCGGACAAGCTGGAATTTGGACATGCACTGGCCGATGCGGATCTGATCGCGGGCGGCGATGGCCAGGCGGTCTGGCTGTCTTTGCAGCGCATGGCATTGCTGGGCGGACTGGCGCTGATCTGGCGGGGCATGCCGCCCGTTCCCGGCGGCAGTCCGGCGATGTGCGAATTGCAGTTCTTCCTGCTCGAACCTGGTGAAGTGCTGACCCCGCGCGCCGATACGGCGGATCTGCATTTCGATCTGCCGCCATTGGCCGAACAGAGCCGGGCCGGGCTGGTGCGCCGCTATCTTCCACAGCTTGAAGGCCAGCTGGACGATCTGCTGATCCGGCCCAGTCCGGCCGACCTGGCCGCAGCCGCACCGCACGGCTTTGCTCAGGTTCCTCCGTTCGCCACCTGGCTGCGCCACCGCTATGCCATGCAGGGCCGCAATGTCGGGCGGATCGAGAGCCCGCTATTCGGCTGGGATGATCTGGTTCTGGCTGAACCCGTGGTGGTCCAGCTGGAAAACTTCGCGGCCGAGGCAAAGCTGCGCGCGCGGCTGCTGGGCGATCCTGAACGGCAGCGCATGTTCCAGGGCGCGGCCCCGCTTTCGGCGCTGTTTTCGGGCCCGCCGGGGCTGGGCAAATCGATGTCGGCACAAGTGATCGCGCGGGATCTGGGGTTGGACCTGCTGGTGGTCGATGCGTCGGCGATGATCAGCAAATATATCGGTGATACGGCAAAGAATTATACCGAAGCTTTCGAACTGGCCCGCCGCCTGAATGCGCTGCTGCACTTCGAAGAGGCTGACGGGATATGCCAGACCAGGATCAAGGCCGAACAATCGAGCGAAAGCTTTCGCAACATCGATCTGGGGCACCTGTTGCAGTTGATGGAACGGTTCGAAGGGCCGGTGATCCTGTCCACAAACATGCGCGGCAATATCGATCCGGCCTTCATGCGGCGGATGCGCTATATCGTCGAATTCCGCCGCCCCGCCTGTGATGAAGCGCAGCGGCTGTGGCACGCCATGCTGGCTGCCGCCGGGGCGGACGAAGACCTGCGCGATATCTGCGCCGGCCTGCTGGCCCGCACGCATGATCTGACTCCGGCACAGATCAAGGGAGCCGTGGTCAGCGCCGCCTATCGCGCGCTAGCGGCAGGCAAGCCCATCTCCATGGCCGATGTCGAGGCCGGGGTGCGGCAGGAATTCCTGAAGGAAGGCAAGCTGGTCAGCGCGGTCAACACCGCTGGGGACGAGCCGCTTGCCCGGATATCAGCGGCGCGGAGCGGCAGTCATGGCTAAAACGGGCTTCCCAAGATCGCCGGTGGTGATGCGCGGCGCACTGGTTCAGTTGATCGAGGACCTTGGGATCATCATCCCCAATATCGTGCCTTTCCAGTACAATCCGGCCAAAGTGACGCGCGGGTTCGAAACATGGAACCCGTTTACCACCGCACCGCAGAACCAGGCGGCGCAGACCCCTCTGGTCCAGCCGTTTGATCCGCACCAGACCTATCGCTTCGATCTGGAATTCGATGCGGCGGACGATCTGGAAATGGGCAATCCCATAGCCGAACTGACCGGGGTGGCATCGCGGCTGGCAGCACTGAAAAAGCTGATCGAGCCGACCGAGGGGCTGTTTGGCGATCTGATCGCCAGCGCCGGGGCCCTGGCGGGCGATGCGATGCGCCAGGCCGAGCCGCGCAAGGTGCCGATCACCCTGCTGGTGCTGGGGCCGGGCACGATCCTGCCGGTGCGGGTGACCGAACTGTCGATCGACATTACCGAATTCACCCCGGGGCTTTACCCCCTGATGGCCAAGGCCACGGTCGCGCTGCAGGTGCTGACCCCGGACGTGTTCAAATGCACCGATACCACCGCCAGCAAGATCGCGGTGGCCGCCTTCAAACTCACCAAGCTTCAGGACGATGCGCTGGCGATTGCCAATGTGGCCAATGTCGGCACCGCCATCGCCTCGATGCTGCCGCTTTAGGGGAAATGCCATGGCCCAGTTCGATCCGAAAAGCCGCTATGTGCTTTACGCCCAGACCCGGTTTGGGACCGACCGGCGCGGACGCAGCGTGGTCTGGGTCACACCCGCGCGGGTGCCGGATCAGGTTGAGCTGGGGCTGCACCGCCGGAAGGCCGGGCACCGGCTTGACCGGTTGGCGGCCTATTATCTGGGAGATCCGATGGGCGGCTGGCGGATCAGCGCGATCAACGATGCGGTCAACCCCGATGCGATCGCCGATCTGCCGCTGGTACGGATTCCGGTGAAGGCACGCTGATGGGCCTGGGCGCTATCATCACCTGCGGCGATGGCAACGCCAAGCTTGATGACCAGCTGACCGGCTGGGTGATGGAAGTGCGTGTAGAACAGAAGCTGAGCGAGCCGACCAAAGTGGCGATCCGGTTTGAGGACGATCTGTGCGATGGCGGGCTTGAGCTTGAAAACCGCAACGAGCTGAAGGCCGGGCAGACCCTGGGCCTGTTCGTGCCGCTGGGCAGCATGCTGTCGTGCCTGTGCCGGGGGCCCATAACCCGCGTGCGCACGGCCGCGATGACCGGCGGCACCGGCAGCTGGCGCGAAGTGGTGTTCAATGACCGCCGGGTGGAGCTCGACCGGGCGGGGATTCAGGCCAACTATACCGGCAAGGAATCTGATGCCGCAACCACGATCCTGCAGGGCTATGGCTTTACCCCCGATGTCCAGGCAACGCCCAAAGACTATCCTGAAACCCAAAAGCTGCAGCAGCGCGAAAGCGATCTGGCATTCCTGAAAGGGATCGCGCGCCGCAACAACATGGAATTCTGGCTGACCTATGACGTGGTCGGCACGATTCCACCCTTTGCCGTGACCACCAATGCCAAGATCCGCAGCTCGCCGCCGCGGTCCGATACGTCGGCCACCGCGATCAGCCTGCCACCGTTGCCACCGGTCCTGGCGCCTGATCCGGGCCGTATCATCCGGATCAATCCGCCGCCAGCGGATGTGGTGTCGGTCTATCGCTTTGAAGTGCGGGTCGATTCCGAACGGCCCAACGCCGCGCGCGGCTTTGCATCGGATGCCCGATCGGGGACACAGAGCGAGCAGAGCGCGACCCCGGCTGATCCCCCGCTGGACCAGCGTGCGACCACGATCGTCGATCTGGGGGTAGGGGACCGCACCTTACTGACCAGCGCTGCGGCGACCGATCCGATGGACCAGTACCTTGCCCAGCAGGCCGAACTGACCGAGGCGGCATGGTTCGTTCAGGTCGATGCATCGGCCACGCTCGCGCAATTGGGCTTTGTGGTCGAACCGCATCAGGTGGTCGATATCCAGTATGCAGGCGACCAGCTGTCCGGACCCTATCAGGTGACCGAGACGATCCACGTCATCAACCCCGCCAACCACCTGGTCGATTTCAAACTCCGCGCCAACGGCCTGCGCAACCTGGGAGCGGCGGCATGATCGATCAGCTCGACCGGGTCGTCGAAATGCTCAACCAGCGATACTACGGCAAGTACCGCGGCGAAGTGACCGGCAATACCGACGATACGCATCGCGGCATGGTCCAGGTGAAATGCCCGTCGGTGATGGGCGAACAGGTGATGTGGGCGCTGCCGTGCACCCCCTTTGCAGGGGATCAGGTCGGTTTTTTCGCCTTGCCGCCGATCGGGGCTTCGGTCTGGATCGAATTCGAGGCGGGGAACATCAGTACCCCGATCTGGTCCGGCTGTTTCTGGAAAGACGGCGAAATCGAAGCTGCAGACGCGGTTCCGGCGATCATGTTCCTCAAGACCGCCGGAGTGACCCTGCGGATAGATGACGATGCGGGCACGATCGAGATCGAGACCAGCGGCGGCAGCAAGATCACGATCGAGGGCAGCGCGGTGAAGATCGAGGCACCCGAAGTCAGCATCGAGGCGAATGGTGGCTCGGCCAAGCTCTCGGCCAGCGGGTTCGACGCGATGAACGGCGCCTTCACGGTCGTCTAGGAAAGGGAGAAAGCATCATGGCCGCACCCGTTCTGACCACCCCCGCAGGCGCCAATGCCGGCAGCCCCGCAACGTCATCGGTTACCACCAATTCGCGGGTGCGCAGCCAGACGGGCTTTCTGGCCTTGCAGACCGATGTGCCGCAGTTCGCCGGGCCGCCGGTGACCGGGGTCTGGACGGTCGCGGCGGCGCGTACCTTTGTGCAATCGGTGCCGGTGGTGACGCAGAGCGCGGTTGGCGTAGCGGCAGTTCCGGCCCCGCCATCTTCGGTGCCGATGTCCGTAACCATGGGCGATGCCCGCGTGAAGGCGACCTGAGATGGCCAATCTTGAACGCCGCATCACCTATCCGTTCCGCATCAATCCGCTTTCCGGGCGGGTGAGCGAAGAGGCGGACTATGACAGCTACATCCGCCAGCTGATCCGCCAGGTCCTGCTGACCGCACGGGGTGAGCGGGTGTGCCGTCCGGATTTCGGGGTTGGCATTCGCCGCCAGGTGTTTGCTCCTCTGACTAACGAAACCGCGGCCATGACCCGGACCCTGATCCTCGAAGGGCTGGAACGCTGGCTGGGCCGCCTGATCAAGGTTTCCGCGATCAACGTCAGCGCCGATCTGGCGACGCTGCGGATTTCAATCGAATACCTGGTGATCTCCCGCGGGGTTCAGCGCGTGCTGAATGAGGAGTTCGCGCTGACATGACCCAGGGCACAACCCGCCGGGCGCAATTGTGCGCGCAAAGTCCCGCCGTACTGACCGGGATCGATTTCGTGCAGGTGGCCGATCCGGCAACGCAGCTGGTGCTGCGGGTGTTCTTCGTGATCGATCCCGATGCGACCGTACCTGCGCTGGTCACCAGTCCGGTTGCTCCCAATACTGCCGCCAATATGGGGGCAGGATTGGCTTCGCTTTCGGGTGAAGCAGCGCCGCAGATCGTGGCCAAACGCTGGGTTGCCGTCAGCGCAGGCGGGATCACCCGGGTCTGCGTGGAACTGACCGTCGACCGCCCCGGCGGCTTTGAACCCTACAGCCTGACCTTGACCCATCTGCCCACCGGAACGAATCCGGTGCAGCTCGATCCGTTCCATTCCTCGATCGTCTTCGATTTCAAACAGGCCTGCGAAACCGGCTTCGATTGCCGTGAAGAGCAGGACTGCGATTGCGCAGAGGAGGTCGATTTTCCGGTCGACTATCTGGCCCGCGATTTTGAAAGCCTGCGCCGGGCGCTGATGGATTTCACGGCTCAGCGCTATCCCGATTGGCGCGAGCCGATCGAGGCCGATTTTGCGACGATGCTGATCGAGGTCATGGCGGCGCTGGGCGATGACTTTTCGTGGCAGCAGGACCGCCATGATGCTGAAGCCCGGTTCGGCTCGGCCAGCCAGCGCGCCAGCCTGTTTCATCATGCGGCCCTGGCAGACTATCGCCCTGATTGCGGCGCTGCGGCCAGCGGCCCGGTGCAACTGGCAGCAAAAACGGGCGGAACGGTGCCCAAGGACGCGACCTTCTGGGCCAGCAGCGAATCCCGTCCTCCGGTTCCTTTCACGCTCGATGCCGCGCTGTGGGTCCATCCATCGTGGAACCGGCTGGCGTTCCACAATGCAGAAGGGGAAACCACCTGTCTGGTCCGCGGCGTGACCGCTTTGCTGCTTGCTGCGCCGCCGGTCATCTCGGGTGACATCAACAAGTCTGACAGGATAGCTTTCCTGACCGGGCGGCAGGCACTGATCCTGTCCGATCCGGCCGACGCGGCCGAGGGACGCAGGGCCTGGCCGGTCACGATCACCGGAGTTGATGAGTTGGTCGATCCGCTCGTCACAACCGCTGGCAACCCCACAGCGGTGCTGCGCCTGTCCTGGGCGGCGGAACAGGCGGTGCCGTTTGACCTGCCGGTCGATGGGCTGGTCATGGCACTGAACGTCGGCACCGTAACGGCAGGTGAAAAGGTGGTTGAATATGCCCGCGCCGGGGACGATGCGGATTTGCTGGCGGCTCTGGCGGGTGCCCCGGCAGAGGTCTTGTACCGGCTGAGGGAGGTGCCCCGCCTGATCGAGCGCGAAGGCCCGGTTCAGCTGGACAGTGGTGCGCGCAGCCGGATCGAACGCATCGGGCTGCATGCCAGTGAAGCCGGGGCCTTGCGCTTTCCAGGGGCGGGGCTGGCTGATCCGGTTTCGATCCGGCAGCTTACCCCCCCGGCGAGCTATCCGGTTACCCTGCCGGTCGGTCAGGATGCCCTGCTGGCTCTGTTCGGCAATGGTCCGGCGATCCCCTATGTGCCGGATCTGTTGGATGTGGACGGCGATTCCGCAGCATTTTCGCTCGAACCGGGAACCTGGCGCACGATCCGCACCCATCAACGCATGGGCGGCGATTTCCAGTTCCGCGACTATGCCGCAAATGCAGGCTGGTCGATCAAGTTCGCATTTGGCGATTTCGGGATCGGCCCGGCGGACGGATCGTTGCTGAAGATCGAATATTACACCGATCCCGGCCTCGCCGCCAATATTGCCAGCTTTGCTCTGGGCCTGACCGCCCCTGCGGCTCCGCCGCCGCCGGTATCCCTGACCACGATCATCGCCGGGGCGACCAATCCGATCGCGTTCGGCAATGCGCGGCTGGAAGAAGACGCCAACTCTATTCGCCGCAATGCCCCGCAGGCCTGGCGGCAGGATCTGCATCGCGCGGTGCGGCCAGAGGATTATTCGGCGATTGTCGAAAAGCTGGACTGGGCGCAGCGCGCCTATTCGGTCACCGCCTGGACGGGCAGTTGGTCAAGCGATTTCGTTTCGGTCGATCCGCTCCGTTCGATCGGGATCAGCCCGCAGCAAAGTGCCGAACTGGCCGGATTGATCGATTGTGTCCGCTTGGCGACCCGCGATGCCCGGATCCAGACGCCTGACTATGTCGACGTCGATCTGGACATTTCGGTCTGTGTTGCGGCGGGCTTTGACAGTTCGGCGGTGCTCAAGGCGGTCCGCCGGGCTTTGGTGCCACCCGGGTTCTTTGCGCCGGACAATTTCACTTTCGGGCAACCGCTCTATCGCTCTGCACTCGAAGCGGCGGTTCAGGCTGTGCCGGGCGTCGCGCATGTCGAAGCGATCCGGATCCGGGTGCTGGGCAAGGGTGATTGGCGCGCCTTTGCCGAACCCGTGCTGGAGGCCGGACCCAGCGAGATCATCCGCCTGCAGAACGATCCGGCGCGTTCCACGCTGGGGCTGCTGCTGGTCCGTTCGCATGGGGTGCTGGCATGACACATTATCATCCTCCCGCCTGTTGCCCCGATCCGGCCCATCCGCCGCTGCCGGATATCGCCACCGGACTGTCCAGCCTGCCGCGCGAAACCGCGCTGTTCGGGGGCTGGCGCGCGGCGATGCTGCGCGAACTGGGGAATTATCCCGCGCTCGCCGGATGGACCGCCGACAGCCAAGGCGATCTGGGCGTCATGCTGGTTGAAGCCTGGGCCTATGTGCTTGATGTCCTGAGCTTCTACGATGCACGCATTGCTGAGCGGGCCTATATCGGCACGGCCGCCGAGGCAGAGATCGCGGCAGAGATTGTCGGGCTTCTAGGCTATGTTCCGCGTCCGGCGATGGCGGCAATGGTCGATCTGGTGCTGCGCGCGGGCGGGGCAAGCGATCCCGTGGCCGTGCCGGACCGCACCCGGTTCCGCAGCGAAGCCTTTGGCAGCGAGCCGCCGCAGATGTTCGAATTGCTTGGCGCGGCGCAGATCTGGCCGCAGCGCAACCAGTGGACCTTTGCACCCTGGCGGCGGCCGGAGTTTGCGGCACCGCTGCGTTTCCATGCGGGCGGGGCCCCGTCGGTCGGGACCGTGCTGGCCCTGACCCTTGACGACGAGCCCAGCACCGCCGGGCGCGTGGCGGCGGTCGCCACCGAAGCGGCCAGCGATCAGGACCGCTATCAGCTGGTGACTTTCGAGGATGAGCATTGTCTCGATGCCCTGGAAGGCGAAGAACGCAGCGCGATCCGGACTTTCGCCATGGCCATGCGGATCGGGGTTACCCCGCTCGCACCAGCGGCGACGCCGGCAGTCAGCCAGTCTGGATCAACGCTGACCTTGCTGCTGGACTCGCTCTATTCCCAGCTCGGTTCCGGGCAACTCGCCGTGATCGAGCTGGGCAGCGCGCGCGGGGCCAGCACCTATCACGCGGTGACCATTTCCGAGCATGCGCCGCAAACGCTGACCTTGCCCACAGCGGTCAGCACTGTGAACTATAACCTAACCGTATCGAAGCTGGTGGTTACCCTGCCCGAGACGGTGGGTTCGCGTTCGGTCCATGTCCATGCGATTGCCAGGCCCCTGGGGCGCGCGACCCGCACGGCAGAGCCGGTGCGCACCCTGGCCGATATCCGCACCGATGGCGATCTGCGCCGGCCAGCTCCTCCGCTGGGCGATGCGCCAACCGGCGGGCGGTTCGTGGCGCTTGGCGCTGCTGCGCAGGGCGGGGCGCTGGACGGGCTGTTGATCGAGGATGGCGAGCATCGCAGCTTTGTGCCCGATGGCGCGGCAGCGGAATTTGCCGCGCCGCTGGTCACCCCGGTCAAGCTGTTGGGCAATGTGGTGACCGCAGTGCGCGGCGAAACGATTGCCAATGAAGTACTGGGTTCGGGCGATGCATCGCAGCCCTGGCAGCGGTTCAAACTGTCACGGCGGCCGCTGACCTGGGTCGCCGATGCCCGCGCCGCTTCGCGCCGTTCGCCGCAGATCGACTTTTATGTGGATGGGATGCGCTGGGAATGGGTGGAGAGTTTTTACGGCCAGAAGCCGGGCGCGCGGGTTTTCCTGATCGAGATGGAGGCTGATGGCACAGCCTGGGTCTGCGGCGGGGACGGCATTACCGGATCGCGCTTTCCCAGCGGGAACGGCAATCTGATTGCCACCTACCGGGCCGGTGCCGGGCTGGCCAAACCGCCTGCCGGATCGATCAAGCAGATCGTCCAGGCTGCGCCGGGCTTGCTCGGCGTGGAATCTCCGCTTGCGCCCTATGGCGGTGCCGACGCCGAAAGCGCGAGCGAGATCGCCACCTCCGCCCCCAGCGGCGCCCAGATGCTGGGGCGGGCGGTTTCCCCGGCGGATTTCCTGGCGCTGGCACGCAATTTCAACGGGATCGTCAACGCCGCGGTCACTGTGGAATGGAACGCAGAGGCGCTGCAGCCGATGGTGGTTGTGCGCTATATCGCCGACAGCGGCGATCCAGGCCCGGCGCTGGGCGCCGATCTGGAATTGCGGGTTTTGCCGGGCACGCTGATCGTGGTCGAAGCCGCGACCCGTGCGGTGGTGACTGGCTTTGACATCAGTTTGGACATCGATCCGCTGTGGGATGCGGCCTTGGTGCGCGATGTGGCCAGCAAGGCCTTGTTCGATCCCGCCACCGGCTTGCTTTCGGCGCGGCGCATGCCGATCGGCCAGCCGCTGTTCCATTCCAGCCTGAGCGCTGCGCTGCACGCCGTAGCCGGGGTGCGTTCGGTCACCTCGATCCAGTTCAACGGCAGCGAGATGCCCTTCGCCATAGATCCGGGCCGCGGGGCCTGGTTCGATCTTGCCGCAGTCGGAAGGATCGTCTGATATGGCCACCAGCATCCGCCCGATCCGCGATGAGTTCGAACGGCACTATGCCGAAAAGATCTGGGAACTGATCCCGGAAGTCTATCGCAACGAGGACGGTCTGGCCGACATGCCCGGCCAACTGCGCGCGCTGGTTGAACTGCTAGCCGGACAAGCCGCGATACAGCGGCGCAGCATCGATCGCCTGCTGGCAGACAGCCGGATCGAGGAGGCGGACGATTGGGCGGTGGCCTATATCGGCCAGCTACTGGGCACGCGGTTTGGCAATCCGCTCAACTCTGCGGGGCGGCGTGCGGATGTGCGCAACACGCTGGGCTATCGCCGCCGCGCCGGAACCGCGCGGTTGATCGAGGCTCTGGCGCGCGACATTGCCCGCTGGGATGCCCGGCTGAGCGAGGGATTCCGCAGGCTGGTTCGCTTCTCCCATGGCCTCGATCGCGATTTTGCACCGGGCCCGGTTACGGCGACTCCGCCCGGAGCTTTCGCCGATCTGCGCCGCACGCGGGTTGGCGATGTGGTGGACGGCGCGTTCGATGATCTTGCCCATTTTCCCGATTTTCGGCCGGGGCCGGGGCGCAACGGGATGTACAACATCCCGCGCGCCAACCTGTTCCTCTATCGAGTGGAGGCGCGGCGGCTGACCGATTTCGATCCGGTTCGGCTGGATGGGCGGCATTGGGTGCTCGATCCGTCTGGGCGGGGCAATGCGGCCCTGTTCCAGCCGGGTGATCGCAATCTGGACGATTGCACCGCGCCGCAGGAATGGCAGCTGCAAATACCGATCACCTGCCGCCGCCTTGGCGCGGTGCGCTATGAACTGCCGCAGAGCGAGGCTGGCAACGGAACCAACTGGTCGCGGCTGGTCGGGCGTTCGTTCGATGCGGTTGAAGATCTGCTGGCCGCCGCCGCCGATGTTGCTGCGGGCAATCTGGCCGCGTTGCCCGATGCTGCGCTCGATCCGGCCTCGATCAAGGCGCACTTGCTCGATACGGCGCTCAGCGATGGTCTGGCGTTCAGCCTGGCTCCGGGCGGGACGGCCGTTTCGCTGCACGAAATGGCCCCGGCGGGCCTGGAAAACTGGGCCGATGGCGTTACTCCCGGCAGCCATGTCCGGGCGATGGTCGATCCGGCACACGGGTTGGTACAACTGGTCAATCCGGCGAACCATCTGGGGGTGGGTCTGCTCCACTATGGCCAGTATCTGGGGCTGGGCGCAGGCACGCATGATCGCTCTGCCACCATCCCGGCCGCGACCGGTTCCACACCCACGCTGTCACCCAACTGGACCAGCCTGGCCGGAGACGTGCGGTTCGGCAACAGCCGCACCTATACCCCGACCACCACCACACCGGACAAGCTGACGGTCACCGCGACTACCCGGATCTGGGCGCTCGATCAGCGCCGTCCCTATGTTGTGCTGAGGCCCTCGGCCGGGACCAATGTGATCGAGCTGAAAGGGCAGGGCGCCGCTGGCGCACCGGACCTGCTGATCAACGGACTGTGGCTGGGGCAGATACTGTCAGGCGCGGCGCTCGCGGGCGGGCTCGCCATTCTGCGACTGACCGGGCACTGGAACCGGATCGACCTGCAACACGTCACGCTCGATCCCGGCGGAATCAAGGTGGGGCTGGCCGGGTCGGGCAGCACGCCAGCGGTAGCGGCGGGTGACCCGATCGCCCATGTCCGGCTGGAAATCGCCGGGGTGGTGGAGGAGCTCGCGATCGCCAACTCGATCATCGGCGGGCTGCACGATCCCAATCCCGCGACCACCCCGGGCCATGCCGCCTGCAGCGCGGCACGGATTTCGATCACGGATTCGATTGTCCATGGCCGCCCCGGCGAACTGGCGATCGATGTTCCCGGCGGCGTGTTCGAGATCGAGCGCAGCACCGTGCTGGGCGCTTGCCGGATGGGCCGCGCGGAAGTGTCCAATTCGCTGATCGATGGCGCGATCGAAGTGCAAGATTCGCAAGGCAGCTGTTTGCGGTTCTGCGCCTATGCCGGGGGCAGCCGGGTGCCCGGACCCTATCGCTGCGTCAGCTATCCGGGCGGCTTGCCCGCCGCGCTGTTTACCTCGCGCCGGTTCGGGGACTGGAACTATGCGATGCTCGCGCTCGATGCCCCGGCAGAGATTGCCGAAGGGGCCGAGCACGGGACCGAGATGGGCGCCTTCAACGCGGCGCTGTTCCCGATCCGCCGCAACGACCTCTACGCAAAAATCGCCGAATTTGCGCCGATTCAGGCGCTGATCGAACCCATTTTCGAGACCTGACAGGAGAGGTCCATGACCGCTGACATCACTCGCAACTTCGCGGACAGGGCCAAGCAATATGCCGGCCTGCAGCGCCAGCAAGGCCGCATCCCGACCGATGCCGAAGAAAACGCGGCTGACGAAATCGCACGGCGCAGCCACGAAACCGCCTTTGCCGAGGCGATCTGTCCGCTCGGCAGCCCGGACAGCGGGTTCAAGATCGGCGCGCTAAACCCGGCTGGACCCGATTTCGAAATCCTGGCTGGCAGCTATTACCTGGGCGGTACCCGGATCGAAAACCGCCAGACGATCAACTATTCGGAGCAGGCCAACGGCAATTGGCTGACCAAGTCCACGACGGACAAACCGGCGGCCGGAAGCAAGGTGTTTGTCTGGCTGGAAGCGAACGAGCAAACCGTCTCTGCGATCGACGATGGCGAACTGGCCGAACCTGCATTGCGCGGGCCGGATGGTGCGGCCCGCAGCCGGATGGCCTGGCGGGTGCGGCAACAGGCGGTCACCGCAAGCAGTTGTGCGGCAGCGATGCAGGAGGCGCTGGGCGCCACCCTTTCCGCAGCGCGCAATCCGCTGACCGGAGCGATCGAGCCTGCGGGCACTTTGCAGATCGGCTTTACCACCACCGGGATCGATACCGACCTGTGCAAGCCCGCAACCACGCCTGGCTACCTTGGCAACCGCAACAGCACCTACCGGGCCAAGATCACCGCCGCGGGCCGGTTTGTCTGGGGTGTGGACAATGCTTCGCAGCTATTTCGGGTGGTGATCGGATCGGACAACCAGACCCTCACTTTCCTCAATTTTCCGCGCGATGAGTATCAGCGTCCCAAGGCCGGGATGACGGTGGAATTATTGCGGCCCGATATCCTGCTGCCGAATCTGGAAAAGCCGGGTGAGGCCGATGGTCTGCTGGTTCGGGTGGCAACCAGCTATGCCGAAAAACGGATCACGGTTTCAACCGACCCGGGCATTGCCGCGATGGCCACCTGGTTGAACGCGCTGTCGGCTGACAAATTCGCCAGTCCTTCCGCGCCACGGTTTGTCTATGCGCGGATATGGAGCGGGGGCGGGGACTCCGGTTCGCCGGACCAGGCGTTTGTGGCAGGGACTGCAAAGGCCCTGGGGGCCACCGGCCTGACCGCGACGTTCAGCGGGACAGTGCTGCCGGGGACAAGCTGGACCTTCAGCGCACGTCCCGATGCGCCTGCACAGGTGCTGCCCTGGGCCATGCGCAGCGGCATGCCCGCCCATGCGCCGCGCCGCCATATAGCCCCGCTGGGGATCATCGATTTCACCGCAGGAACCGTCCACCACTGCCGCGATCAGTTCCGTCCGTTGTGGCGGGTGGAGGATTGCTGCACTTTTACCGTGGGGGACGGGGAAAGCAGTTTTGGTGATTTCCAGTCGATCGGCGCGGCGGTTGCGGCCATGCCGCCGCAGGGCGGATGCATCTGCCTGCTGCCAGGCCAACACCGCGCCAACGTGGCGCTGAACGGGCGCCGCAACATCAAGTTCACGGGCTGCGCCGGGCGAACGTTCTGGAGCGAGAGTGACAGCACCACCCCGCTGGTCACGCTGATCGATTGCAAGGACATCAGTTTTGCCGGGATCGCCATGTCGCACAGCAAGATGTGCTGCATCCTGGCGGACAAGAGCGGGTCTGCGGCGATCAGCGCCAATGTCGGCGCGCTGACGGTGGAGAACTGCACGCTGACCGTGCCCAACGGCTGGGCCCTGTCGGCCAGCCATCAGGCCGGGATCCGGGTCAGCGCCTGCAAGGTTGTTGCCGGGCCGCTGGTGCTGCGCGATTCAAGCGATCCGATCCAGTCCTTGGCGGCGGTGTTCCTGCAGGGTGAGGATTTGATCGTTGAAGACAGCTCAATCGCCGCACCCTTGCCCGCGACTGCGGCGGAACAGCTGCGCGCGATCGGCGGGCTGCATATCGGCGGTGCATCGCGCCGGGTTGTAGTAAGGGGTAACACGATCGAAAACGGGGCCGGCATGGGGATCATGCTGGGCACGGTGCATGATGTCGCGGTGACTACCACCACGCCGCTGGGCTGGGCCTTCAAGACCGGGGTCCATTACAAGGTGAGCAGCGCGGGCTGCATCATCATCACTTATCTGCCCCCGGCCGGGACCGGATCGACCACCACGATCACCAAGCATTCCGATGGCGAGATCGAGGATGTGCGGATCGGCAACAACGATATCGTCAACATGGGGTCGAACGGGATCGGAACCTATCCGCTGATCTTGATCGATGAAGACGGGACCCCGGCGGAAGACGCGGTGATCGTATCCCGTCTGGAAATCACCGAAAACCGGATCGCGGCCTGCCTGCGCTATGAACCGCCCGCGCTGGGGCCGGTGGCTTCGGTGTTCACCCCGCGCGGCGGGATCGCGCTCGGCATGACCAGCGATTGCCTGGTGCGGGCCAACCGGATCTTCAACAACGGGTTCGGCGGCGGATATGGCAGCTGCGGGCTTGGCATCGCCTATGGCGAGGATGTTCGGGTGATCGACAACCAGATCGAAGCCAACAACAGCTTCGATCCGCACCGCCTAGTCGATGGCCCCAACAGCGGGGTGGACATCGTGTTGGCGGTGGGCGGCCTGGCAACCTTTGCCGAAAGCAAGGGCGAGGTGGGCATCACCGGGATCGACAACCTGAACAATGCGATCGGCGCAATCCGCCCGCGTACGGTTGACCGGGCAGCCTTGCAGATGTCCGGCAACACCGTGTTCCAACCGTCCGGTCGGGCGCTGCGGGTGATGGGGCTGGGGCCGATCATGGTCAGTGACAACCACATGACCGGCGGCAACCCTTCGCGCCTGTTTCAACGCGGCTTTTCGGAACTCTCCAAGATCGAGCGGCTGTTCAACGGCTTTGCCCGGGATAATTTCGAACAGGCCATGCTGTTCGGGATCGTCACCTTGTTCGATCTGATCGGCGGGGATGCGGTGCAGATCGTCAACCTGGGTCCGCCCAAGGATCTGCCTGAGATGTTCTATGCCGCACATGCTACCGCCCATGCCAGCGCCAATCCGATGCGGAGGGCGGCAGGCCCGGTCGACATGTTGGTGGCCTATGCCGTGATTTCCTCTGGCGGAACGGACATTGTCCCGATCCTCCAGCGCGGCGGGTTGGTGATGGTGGCCAACAACCAGATCGCCTTGCAGGAACCCCGCCCGGACGGGCCGAAGGGTACGATTTGTTCGGTTCTGGTGGTGACGCTCGATGATCTGGGCTTCAGCGACAACCAGTTCGGGATCGATCTGACACGCGGCTATGCGTTTTTTGACGCACTGCTTTCCGCCATGTCGCTGCGGGTGACGGCCAATCGCGCACAGGAAGCGGCGCTGTGCTGGGCATCTTTGCAGGTCCATTCGGGAACAACCGCATTCTGCACCCACAACTATGCGA
>NZ_MWLM01000059.1 GCF_002198665.1 Novosphingobium sp. B 225
GGCGGTGTTAGCGGGGGTGGCTCTTCGTCCAGCAGCACGACCAGTGGCGGCGGATCGTCTGGCGGCAGCGGGCCGATTGGCGGGCTTTATGCAGCTCCGTCCGCGCAATCGCTGTCAGTGGCCGATGTGCAAAAGGTGGTCGCTCAGGCAGCCGCACAAGCCGTGGCCAGCGGCAAGCCAGCGACGATCGCAGTGGTTGACCGGGTCGGCAATGTCCTCACCCTATTCCGCATGACTGGCGCGCCTGCGCTCGCCAAAATTCCTGACTCGCCAAATGGCTCTTCGCTGGATGTCCAGGGTCTGCAAGTTCCCGCAGTGGCCGCCGCGCTCGCCAAGGCGGTGACCGGGGCCTATCTGTCCAGCAGCGGCAACGCCTTTTCCAGCCGCACGGCCAGCATGATCGTGCAGCAGCATTTCCCGCCCGCGCCCAGCACGGCCGGGCTGGAAAGCGGGCCGCTCTATGGTGTGCAGTTCAGCCAGCTGCCCTGTTCGGACCTGTCGCAGCGGTTCGGTGCGGTCGGCGCGGCGGCGCTGATCGGGCCGAAGCGCTCACCGCTCGGGCTCGCCGCCGATCCGGGCGGTTTCCCGCTTTACAAGAACGGCGTGGTCGTTGGCGGGGTGGGGGTACTGGCGGATGGAGGCTATGGCTTCGATCCCAATGTGCTCGATATCGACGATGACGCGGACGAGAAGATTGCGCTGGCCGGAACCGTGGGATTTGAAGCGCCCGAGGCAGTGCGTGCCGAGAAGATTTCCGCCGACGGCACCACTCTGCGCTATTCGGATATCGCCTACACCGCGCTGACCAATGTCAGCGGCGCGACCTGGGCGGCGACCACTCCAGCGCTGGGGGCTCCGGTTGCGTTGACAGGTTACAGCGCGGGCGGGGTCATCGCAGGCACGACCTATGGGACTGAAGCCTCGGGGATCCGTCCGGTTGCCAGCGGATCGTTCAACTATAGCGACGCCTTCGTCCTCAGCGACGGATCGGGCACGCCGCGTTATCCGATCCGTTCGGGCACCGATGCGCCTGAAAATTCCGCACCCTTGGCCGCCACCGAAGTCAAAGCCGTATTGGAGCAGGCATTTGCCGTGATGGCCAATGCCCGTGCCCAGATCCGCCGTCCGCTCGACAGCCGTGCCGAAGTGACGATTTCCGTGGTCGATACGCGCGGGCAGGTGCTGGGGCAGGTCCGTTCGCCCGATGCGCCGGTGTTCGGGATCGACGTCAGCCTGCAAAAGGCACGCACCGCCGCGTTCTTTTCCAGTGCCTATGCCGCCGATGACCTGCTCGCCGATCCCAGCGCCGACGTGCGCCACTTCGTGGCCGATGCGCGCAGCTTTCTGGCTGACCCGGCGGCGCTGACCGGCAAGGTTGCCTTTTCCGACCGCGCCAATGGCAACCTCTCGCGCCCCTATTTCCCCGATGGGCAGGTCGGCACGGTCAACGGGCCGTTCAGCCGCCCGATTGCGCAGTTCAGCCCGTTTTCCACCGGCCTGCAATCGGCCCTGGTACTGACCAATCTGGGACAGCACCTGGCCTTTGCCACCGGGGCAAACGGCACCGATACGCCGCAGCGGTGCACTTCGATCCGCGATGCGGTGCCGGGCCAGAACCGCTTGCAGAACGGCATCCAGATCTTCCCTGGATCAGTCCCGATCTATCGCGGCAACCAGCTGGTGGGAGCGATCGGGGTTTCGGGTGACGGGATCGATCAGGATGACATGATCTCGTTCCTGGGGCTGCACCGCGCCAGTCAGGCGCTGGGCGGGATTGGCAATGCCCCGCTGGCAATCCGGGCCGACAACCTGACCTTCAGCGTCGCGGGCGGCACGGTTCGGCTGCGTTACGTCAACTGTCCTTTCGCGCCGTTCCTCGGCTCGGCGGACCAGAACGTCTGTCAGGGGCTGTAATGGCGTTGGCTCCGCTCTTGCTGCCTTTGCTGCTGGCGCAGGCCGCCGCGCCGCCGACGACGGTTGATCCCGAGGACCTGAGCGTTCCCGATCCCGAAACTGGCAAGATCGAAGGTCGCCGCCGTCCCGGTTACCAGACGGACCTGCCGGACGCGGTGCGTCAGGACAATCCCGGTGCGGTTCGCGCTCCCCCGCCAGAAGCGTTCCCGACCGACCAGATTCCCGTGCCGGACCGCTGGCGGATCATGACCAGCCTGTGCCCGGCCAAGGGCGGCGATCAATCGATCTTCGCCGTGTTTGGGGCGATGCGCGAAGTGTGCCACTCGCCGCTCGATCCCTATCACCAGAACACGCTGAAGGGTGACCGGCCGCTGCGCGAAGGGCATCGCCCGGGGTTCCTCAAAGGGGAAGACTGGTTCCTCTCGCTCAACCTCACCAGCGATACGGTGATCGAGCCGCGCAGTTTTCCGATCCCCGTGGGGGTGCAGACCACTGAGCGAACCAACAGTGTCGATGTGTTCGGCAAGAATTCCAGCCTGGTGCTTTCGCAAACCTTCATCGCTGGTGCGGCGCTGATCAAGGGCAGCACCACGTTCAAGCCGCCCGAAATCGAATACCGGCTGACTCTGGCCTTCAACACGAACTATGTCGATGTGCCCGAAAAGCGGGTGCTGTCGGTCCTGCCCAGCAAGCCCAGTCGCCGGTTCGATCAGTTCGTGGGGGTCCAGGAAGCCTTCATCGACTATCACCTGCGCAACACGTCGGATCGGTACGATTTCGATTCGGTGCGGGTTGGGATCCAGCCGTTTCAGGCCGATTTCCGCGGCTTCCTGTTCAATGATGACCAGCTGGGCGTGCGCCTGTTCGGCAACCGCGACAACAACCGGTTCCAATACAACCTTGCGGCCTTCTGGCGGCTGGAAAAGGACACCAACAGCGGGCTCAATTCAGTGGTCCACAGCCCGCGCAAGGATTTCGTGCTGCTGGCGAACCTCTATCGTCAGGATTTCGTGATCCCCGGGCTGACCAGCCAGGTGACGGTGGTGTACAATCGCAACCGCGAACGCGGCGGGATTGAGGTGGATACCAACGGGTTCCCGGTGCGTCCGGCCTTGCTGGGGGACCTGCGTGGGCGCAATTACGATGTGGTCTATCTGGGCTACAACGCTGATGGCCGGATCGGCCGGATCAACCTGACCGCGTCGACCTATGCCGCGCTGGGCCATGTCAGCAACAATTTCATGACCAGTCGCCCGGCCAAGATCCGCGCCGGGTTCGCAGCGGCAGAACTGAGCTATGACCGCAGCTGGATGCGCTTTCGCCTGTCCGGGCTCTATGCCAGCGGGGACAAGCATCCTTATGACAACACGCAGACCGGGTTCGATGCGATCAGCGAGAACCCCGTGTTCGCCGGGGCCGATACCAGTTACTGGATCCGCCAGACCATCCCCTTTGCCGGCGGCGGACGGGCGATTTCGGTCAACGGGCGCAACGGGATTCTGAATTCGCTGCGCAGTTCGAAAGAGCAGGGTCAGTCGAACTTCAACAACCCCGGCACCGTCCTGGCGGGAGTGGGAGCGGATTTTGACCTGACGCCGGAGCTGCGCGTGTCCGGGAATGCCAACCATTTGTGGTTTGACAGCACGGCGATGATCCAGGCGCTGCGAAACGAAGGGTCGATCCCCAAATCGATCGGCTGGGACCTGTCGGCCAGCTCGATCTGGCGGCCCAAGGCGACGCAGAACCTGATCTTCCGGCTCTCTGCCGCAGCCCTGCTGCCGGGGGCAGGGTTCAAGGATTTGTTTGCCGATTACGGCCGGCATAAAGCCTTTTATTCGGTCCTGGCCAACGCGGTGGTGAATTTCTGATGCGGATGTCCCGAATTCTGGCCCTGGTGGCGCTGTTGCTGGTGGCTCTGGCCCTGCCGGGCACGCGCGGCGATGCGAGCGAGGGGGAAAAGCCGGTTGCGCGGATCTATCCCAAATACCCCGCCGCGCCGGACAAGCAGACCGAAGCCGAAGCCGAGGCCAAGAGCGCGGGCTGCGTATCATGCCACACCCGCAGCGATGCGGCGACCATGCACACCACCCCGGCGGTTCGGCTGGGCTGCACCGATTGCCACGGCGGCGATGCCACCGTGCGCGGCAATCCGGGGCTGGGATACCAGAATGCTGAAAACGTTGCCGCGCGGGACAAGGCGCACGTGCTGCCGCGCTATCCCGAAGGCTGGCACTTTCCATCCTCTGCGAACCCCAAGCAAAGTTTCACCCTGCTCAACCGCGAGGCGCCGGAATTCATCCGCTTCGTCAATCCCGGCGATTACCGCGTGGCGCGCGATGCCTGCGGGGCTTGCCACATGCCGCAGATCGAGGCCGCCGAACGCTCGCTGATGGCCACCGGGGCGATGCTGTGGGGCGGGGCGGGTTACAACAACGGGATCGTCCCGTTTAAAAGCTACATCTTTGGCGAGGCCTATACCCGGGACGGTAAACCCGCGAAGATCCTTTCCCCCGGCAACCCGCCGGGCAAGGTGACCGATCGCCAGGCCAAGCGCGGCGCGCTGGCCGCGCTCTATCCGCTGCCGCACTGGTCAGCCGTCCCGCCGGGCGACGTGTTCCGCGTGTTCGAACGCGGCGGGCGCAATATCGGCACCCAGTTTGCCGAAGTTGGCCTGCCCAATCCCAGCGGCCAGATCCAGAAGCTGGAGGAGCCGGGCCGGCCCGACCTCAAGCAATCGAACCGCGGCCCCGGCACCGGCCTGCGCGTGGCGATTCCGGTGCTGAACATCCACAAGACCCGGCTCAACGATCCGTTCATGTGGTTCATGGGCACCAATGACCAGCCGGGTGACTATCGCAGTTCAGGTTGCACCGGCTGCCACGTGGTCTATGCCAACGATCGCGAACCGCGCCACAGTCTGACTTATGCGCAGTATGGACGCGACGGGCAGTCGATCACGGTTGATCCCACGATCGCTGAAAAGACCGAACATGGCCACGGCGCGCTGCGCGGGGCGACCAGTGACAAGGAATTCGGCCACCCGTTGCAACACGTCTTCACCCGCGCGATCCCTACCGCGCAGTGCATGAATTGCCACATGCACCAGCCCAATGTGTTCGTGAACAGCTACCTTGGCTACACCATGTGGGACTATGAATCCGATGCCCCGCGGATGTGGCCTGAAAAGCAGAAGTACCCCACCGCAGCCGAAGTGCGCGAAACCAACGAGCGCAACCCCGAAGGCGCCGCGCCGCGCGGCAACTGGGGCGATGTCAATGAACTGCGCAATGTCTATGACCTCAACGCCGACAACAAGGATACGCAATTTGCCGATTATCACGGCCATGGCTGGAACTTCCGCGCGATCCTGAAGCGAGACCGCGAGGGCAACCTGCTTGACGCCGATGGCAAGGTTGTCTCGCCAGACGATCCCGAAAAGTTTCGCAAGCAGGGTGAGGGCAAGTTCGTCGATGTCGGGACCAATCCCGGCAAGAGCGTGCACATGATGGACATCCACGCCGAGAAAGGCCTGCAATGCGCCGATTGCCACTTTTCCCAGGATAGCCACGGCAACGGGCTGATCTATGGCGAGGTGGCCAATGCGGTGGAGATCGGGTGCAAGGACTGCCACGGCACCGCCGATGCCTATCCCAACCTGCTCACTTCGGGACCGGCTGCGCCGCCCAAGGGCACCAACCTGGCGCTGCTGCGCAATCCGGATGGGCAGCGACGGTTTGAATGGCGCGATGATGGCAACGGCCACCGGGTCCTGATCCAGCGCTCGATCATCGATCCCAAGCTGGAATGGCAGGTCAGCCTGGTCAAGAACGCGATCGATCCGACCTGGCCCTATTTCAATGCCAAGGCCGCACGGGCCAAGCTGGTCAGCAAGGCCGGCGCAGACACCGGCACCTTTGGCTTTGGCCCCGGCGTGGCCAAAGGTGACCGCGCGCATGACGATGAAAAGATGGCCTGCTTTACCTGCCACCTCAGCTGGACCACCAGCTGCGGTGGGTGCCATTTGCCGATCGAGGCCAACTGGAAAAGCTCGATGCACCATTACGAGGGTGAGGAGACGCGCAATTTCGCGACCTACAACCCGCAGGTCGCACGCGACGAGATGTTCCAGCTGGGCAAGCATATGACCACCAAGGGCAATGCGACTGCACCGGTCCGCTCCAGTTCGGCGTTGGTGCTGTCATCGACCAACGTCAACCGGGAACGGATCTATATCCAGCAGCCGCCGATCAGTTCGGTCGGTTTTTCCAGCCAGGCCTTTGCGCCGCACTTCCCGCATACGGTGCGCAAGACCGAGACCAAGACCTGCACTGATTGCCACCTGTCAAAGGCGGAAGACAACAATGCGATCATGGCGCAATTGCTGCTGCTCGGCACCAACTACGTCAACTTCGCCGGGCTCAATGCATGGACCGGCCTTGAAGGCGGGATCGAGGCGGTGCGGGTGACGGAATGGAACGAGCCGCAGGCGGTGATCGGTTCGTACCTGCACAAATATGCCTATCCTGATTACTACAAGCTCCACGTCGACCAGAACCAGCGCGAGCTGAAGAACTGGACCCGCGGCAAGATGCTCGACAAGCACCTGTCGGGCGAAACCGATGCGGTGGAGGAATTCCGCAACGTGGTGCAGGGCACCGGCGGACGGGTCGGTTGCCTGCAAATGCGCGGCGAATACATGTTCGTAGCCGAAGGGAAGGGCGGCTTTCGCGTTTATGACATCGCTTCCGTCGCCAACAAGGGGTTCTCGGACGCGGTAACCTCGGCGCCGTTTTCAAAGCTGGGGCAGAACCTGCACATCGCCTCGCCGAACGCGACCTGTATGGCAATTGCGACCAATCAGGCGATTGCCCCGACCCGCAACACCAAGCCGATGCGCGACATGAACCAGGAGCAGGCCTTCTTGCCGATCTACAGCTATGCGGTGATCACCGACAGCGTCGAAGGGCTGATCCTGACCAATGTCGATACTCTGGCCGATGGCGAATTCCGCAACAACAAGCTGCGCCGTGCGGTTACCTGGAACCCGGACGGGGTGCTGAACGGTGCGCGGCACGTCACCCTGGCGGGTGAAGTGGCCTATATCACGGCGGACCAGGGCTTGGTGGTGGTCGATCTGCATGATCCGCTGAAGCCGGAGCTTGCGGCAGTGCGCCCGCTGACCGACGCGCGGGCCAGCGCGGTGCAGTTCCGCTATCTGTGGGTGACTGATGCCGAAGGCGTGAAGCTGTTCGACGTTACCAAGCTGCGCGATCCGGTCGCCGTGCCCGAAGCGACCGTGCCGCTAGCCAATGCGCGCAAGCTCTACATCGCGCGGACCTATGCCTATGTCGCGGCCAAGGGGGACGGGCTGGTGATCCTCAACGTGACCAAGCCCAGATCGCCCACGGTCTATATGAAAGTCACGCTGGATGGGCAGCTTGACGATGCCGAGGACGTTATCGTTGCTTCGACCAATGCTTCGGCCTTTGCCTATGTCGCCGATGGCCGCAATGGGATGAAGGTGTTGCAACTGACCGCACCTGACACGCAGCCCAATTTCTACGGCTTCTCGCCCGCGCCCAAGCCGCAGCTGATCGCCTGGGTGCGCACCCCCAGCCCGGCGCTGGCCATGTCGAAGGCACTCGATCGCGACCGGGCGGTGGATGAAACCGGCGGACAGATCGCGGTGTTTGGCCGGCTTGGATCACGTCCATTCAACCGGACGGAGATGGAACAGCTGTTCCTCAACCGCAAAGGTGTGCCCTTCAAGGTCGATGACGAGGCGGACATGCGCTTCTGGGTGCCGATGAAGCGGCCCGAGGGGGAGGCGGCCAATTGAGCCAAGCCCGGTTGGGAACCATTCAGTTCAAGGTCAGCGAAACAACTTTCCTACATCGCTGCGATCTGGGATGATTGGTGTGTTTCATGACGCAGTAATGCGAGGTTTCTTGACGAAGGTCACAAAGGTCACACGTTCATCAAACAGCGTTTTCGCGTGACCTTTGTGACCTTTGTGACCTTTGTGACCTTCGTCACTTTTCCGCGTGATGCGGGGGCATGCCGCCCCCGTTTCAACGCTCCCCCATGATCCCCCGGATCATCGGTTGCAGCCGCGCGTCATAGTGGGCCAGGGGGGTCAGGCTGCCGACGCTTTCGAAGTGGCTGACCAGCCCGCCATTGTGCCAGCGGTGCAGGGCATAGGCGGGCAATTCGTCGGTAATCAGCTCGCGCTGATCCGCGTGCTCGGGATCGACGGGTGAGAAGTTCAGCGCGGTGCGGGGGGCGACCGAGGGGCAGATCGTTACTGGCACGCCCTGAAAGCTCGCCGCGATGGTGCGGTGGACATGACCGGCCAGGATTCCGATCACTTGCCCGTGGCCCCGGATCGATGCACCGAACCGCTGGATCCATTGGGCATCGGCAGGCGGGTCCATCCAGTCGATCCCGCTGATGACCGGCGGGTGGTGCATCACGATCACCGTCGGGCGATCGGGAGCGCTACTCAGTTGGTCGGAGAGCCACGCGGCGCGCGCCTCGCAGAATGCCCCGCCGTGACGGCCCGGCTCGGCAGTGTCGAGGATAACCAGCCGGAGCCCGCCGAGATCGCGCGTGCCCTGAACGAAGCCATCTGCGCTGGGAGTACCCGGGAAAGCGCGCAGCAAGGTCTCGCGCCCCAGCGCGTGTTCGACATCGTGATTGCCCACCATCGCATTGACCGGAAACGGACAGGCGCGGGTCTGTTCTGCCAGCCAGGCGAAGCTTTCATCGTCACCAAATTCGGTCAGATCACCGGTCAGCAGCAGCAGGTCCGGGCGGTTGGGGCCGCGGTTCAACCGGTCCAGCACCGCGCGCAGGCGCACGCGATTGGCCTCGTCCGGGTTTCCCCGGTCAAACCCGATATGAATGTCTGTCGCTTGGGCGATCAGCACATCGTCTGCTCCAACTGCCGCTCTGATCGGCGGTGCGGGGTCAAGTCTTGTCGTCGTCGGTCTTGCGGTCCTGCCGTTCGGTCCGGCGGGGCAGGGCGGCATCGTGATAGGAATGGCACATTGCGCAGCTCGATGGAACTTTGGCTTTGTGCGCCGCCTCGCCCAGATGGCATGTGCGGCACTGTTTCAGCTCCGGCATCAGCACGTCACTGGAACTGCGACTGGCACCGGCGGCATGGCAATCGCTGCATTTGGTCTGGCGGTGGCTGCGGTGATCGAACCAGCCCTTGGCAAAATAGCGCTGAGTCAGCCGGACCGGCTTGACCCCGCCGAAGCCGGTGACGGCAGGGAGGTGGCATTCGCTGCAAACCCCGCCGCGCCCGAAAGCACGCTGGACCGGATCGAGGCTGAGCGGCGGGCGCGGATTGGCCGGGGCCTGGAACCCGCCCCCCAGATTGCCCGGCAAGCTGCGGCCCGGCAACATCGGTACCACCATGGGCGCGCGCGGTGTGGCGGTGCGCAGGTCGGCCACGGTCTGGTTCACATCGCCATGATGAAGCGTGCGGAACGTGCCGCCGAACTTGTCGTAAACCAGGCTGTGGCAGGATTGGCAATCGCGCTCCATGTTGATTGCGCGGAACCGCACGCCTTGCTCATCCTTGCGGTGGCAATTCTGGCAATCGAGACCTGCCTTGCCATAGGAACCCAAGGTCATCGCCATCTTCGCCACACCGCCGCGCGGATCGAGGTGGACGCGGTGCGAAAAGACCAGCCCGTTGTTCTCTTGTGGGTTGGCGTCCAGCGAGATCGGGGTCAGTTCCTTGCGGTTGGAATCGGTGACGATCAGCGCCTTGAACTGCGGATGCAGGGTGCCGAAATCGCCCGCGTCACCCAGCTTGGTATCGTGCAGCCGCTTACTCAGGCTGGAATGGCAATCCGAACAGAACTGCTGCTGGGCGGGCTGCATCGGCCCGGCCCCTTCGTGTTCGCGGTGGCAATCGACGCAGGCGCCGGGGCCGGGCTTGCCGAACATCCCCGCCACTTTCCACAGGAACGTTCGCCCAAGTGGCAGATCGCCACGCGCGCCGGCCAGCCGCACTGCCTGGGCATGATCGTGGCTGTCCTTGTGGCAGCTCTTGCAGCTGTCATCGCGGACCGATTCGAACGGTTTGACATGGCATGCGGTGCATTGCCCCTCCAGGCCGTGGTGCGCCTTGCTCAGCGGCCCCGGTGTCCAGCTGCCATCTCCCATGACCGTGGCCTTGGGGCCGGGTTCGCGGGTCAGGTTGTTGTAGATCGGCACCAGCAGAAAACTCGCCAGCACAGCCAGCGCCAGGATCCAGGCCAAGGCTCGCCGCCCCGGCAATATCCCGGCCAGGGTGAAGCTGCGCTTTTCATCGAACAGCGCAGCCCCCGGATCGGCATCTTGCGGGTGGATCGTCAGCAGCAGCGCGTCGCCATCGCGGGTCAGGGCGATGCGGGTTGATCCGAATTTCAGTTCTGCACCAGTTGCCGGATCGATCGTGGCGCTGGTGGTGCTGCGCCCGTCGAGAGCGAAGCCCAGCGTGCCCAGTGCGGCGATGCTGACCCGCCCGCCGCCGACATCGGCGATCCGGGCATGGGCGGGATCGACCCCCAGATCGGCCAGGTCGATCTCGCAGGCGCTGTCGCGCCCGACACGGATGCTGTCCGCCACCACATCCCGATCGCGCACGATTTCGCGGCCGGCGGCGGTCTGTTCAATTGTGCGGATGCGAAAGATCATGCGCGCCTACCAGTAATAGAACACGCTGATCACATGCGCGGTAAGCGCTGCGAGCAGGGCGAAAGTGAGGGGGACGTGGACATAGAGCCACACTTCCAGCAGCGCCTTCAGCCGCAGATGGCGGCGCATCCGGGCGAGCTGGGTCTTGCGCTTCAAGAGCAGCGCGGCCACGCGGGCGGCTTCGGGATCGGCGTGGTCATCGCCCAGTTCGGTGATCGCGTGCTGGGTGGTGCAGCGCGGATAGCGGCCCGAAAGCCGCGCCCATGCGCCGTGGCCGAACGGGTCCTCGGCCAGCACCGCCCGGACCAACCCGGCCTCGGCGGGCGGCAAGGGCTGCGCAGCATCGAGCAGCTGCCGGTCCAGCGCGCGGATCGCTTCCATCATCTGGCCCTGGGTAAATTCCTCGCGGTTCTGGCTGAGCGCAGCGGGCAGGGTGGCATAGGCGACCACTCCCCAGATCCCGGACAGGATCACCAGCACCATCAGCACATAGGCCAGCGTGTGGACGTTCCAGCCGAACTGGAACGCGGCATGCAGCGTGCCGATCACCAGCAGCGACAGGCCCAGGTAAACGTGGGCCGAAGTCCAGGCTTTCAGCGACCAGTTCCCCGCCGTCATCGCCCGCTTGCGAATGCCCAGCAGCGCCAGCCAGACGATCAGGACCAGTCCGATCGTGCCCAGAGTATAGCCATACCAGGTGCCGCCGTTCGGGCGCGGGCCAACGTCGGCAATCAGATAACCCAGCAGCGCGACCAGGCACAGCGCCCCGGCGCGCTTCAACCAGCGGAAATGGGCATGGCGCAAAAAGCCGTCATGTTCGGCGCTGCGGCGCGGGGTCAGCTCGCCGCTCATCCCTCACCTCCCGCGCGGGTGGCGGACAGGAAGGCTTCGGGCGAAACGCGGATCGCCGCGCCGGTCGGGCAGGCGCGCACACAGGCCGGGCCGCCTTCGATCCCTGAACACATGTCGCACTTGATTGCCTTCTTGGCCTCGTCAGCGCCTGCAGCGTTCTGCTTGCGCCATTTCTTGGATGGTTCCCCCGGGCCGGGGCCACTGCCGAAGAACAGCCAACTGAGCAGGCCGGGCTTTTGCGGCGGCACGCTGTCCATCCGGATCACCCCATAGGGGCAGTTGCGCTGGCAGTTGCCGCAGCCGATGCAGCTGTCATCGATGAACACTTCGCCGTCCGCCCCGCGCCGGATTGCGTTGGGCGGGCAATCGGCCATGCAGTGCGGATGCTCGCAGTGGCGGCAGCTGGTCGGCACGTGGAGGTGGGCATAAGTCCGCCCGGCCTCGCGGTTGAGGCGCGACAGGCCTTCGTGGCTGTCGGCGCAGGCCTTTTCGCAATTGTCGCAGCCCACGCACAGCGTTTCATCGATCAGCAGCGCGTCGGTGGCTTCGCCCAGGCCATAGTCGACCAGGAACTGCGCGGTGGCCGAATACATATCGACCGCGCCCGAAAAATTGGCCTTCTCGCCTTCGATGAACTGGTTGATCTTGCGCCGTGCCTCGGTGTCCTGGCGGGCGCGTTCGCGCAGTGCGGGCTTGCGTTCCAGCAGTGCGGCAAAGGCTTCGCCCGGCAGGCGGATCACCTCGCTCTTGATCGCGGCCTTGACTGTGGCAACGCGCGGGGCGTGGTCAATCACAGCCATTTCGCCGAAATAGGCCCCGGCGGGCAGGTAGTTCAGGAACACCTGCTTGCCGCCGATCGCTTTCTCCACGATCATCGATCCGCGCCGGATGATAAAGACGTCCTGGCCTTCATCCCCTTCGGCCAGCACCACTTCGCCCGCGCGCTTGTTCTGGACTTCGGCCCCGGCGACCAGTTCGGCGACATCGTCCTTGGTCAGCCCCGATCCGAACACCTGCAGCAATTGCCGCTCGATCGAAATTCGCGTGACCGCGCGGCCCGCCGCAGGGGCAGTGGCGATCAGTTTCAGCGCGGCTCCGCGCGACATTTCCACGGCTACAGTCGGCTCACCCGCGCGGATCGTCGCCCCGCGCCGCCGCCCGGAAATCAGCCCGACTTCGCCAAAGATCGATCCCTGCGGAATCGGTACGACCTTGCTCGGATCGTCGCGATCCAGTTCGACCAGCACCGAACCTTGCGCAATCGAGAACAGTGACGAACCCTGGTCGTTCCGTTCGAAGATCACTTCGCCCGGGGCAAAGGCGCGGACTTCGCTGTCCAGCATCAGTTCGCGCAGCTGCAACGCCGACAGTTCGCGGAAAATCTCGACGTTCTGGCCGAGCAGGGTCAGCCAGCCTTCGACATCGCGATTGCCGGGCAGGGGCTTGAACTTGGCCTCCAGGATCGGTTCGTCAGCGGGCTTGAGCGCGGTGTTTCCGTTAAGGAATTCAACCACGTCATAGCCCTGGTTCATGCAGTGCTTGATCAGCGGATAGCCCGCCAGCGCGCCGATCACGTGGATCCCGGGCTTGGTGGTTTCGAACACCGGCGACAGCACCGGGAACGCCTCGCGCTCGGGGCTGGTGAACTGCACCCCGCAAGCCTCGATAAAGGCGCGAGGCGGGTTGGAGCCCATGCGGGCGATGATCCGGTCACAGCGGATCGTCTGCTGCCCGTCACGGGTATCGAGCACCAGCTCGCTCGCGCGCACTTCGGCCGGGGTGGTTTCGGTGCGGATCGTGATCCGGCCCGCCGCCGCCGCTTCATTGAGCAGCTTGACGTTGGCGCTTTTGGCGCGGGCGAAATCGGTGCCGCGGTTGAGCACAGTTACCTGGTTCCCCTGGGCCGCGTCTGCCGCCAGCCCCAAGGCGTTTTCGATCCCCGCATCCCCGGTGCCGACTACGACAATGTGTTCGTCAACATATTCGCCCGGATCGTCGAGCTGATACTGGACGTGTGGCTGATCGGCGCCGGCGCAGCGCATCAGGTTGGGGTTGCCCTGGGTGCCGATCGCCAGAATCACGACATCGGCGCGCAGTTCATCTCCGCCTTTGAGCTTCAGGGTGAAATTGCCCTTTTCGCCCTCGATCGCGGTGACATCGGCCTTGTAGCGTACGTTGATCTTGCCGGCGGCGGCCTGCTCGTCCCATACGCCCAGAATTGCCTCGCGCTTGCCCGCACCAAAGTCCAGGTCAGAGCGCAGCACCAGGTTGCTGGGCGTCGCCATGACGTGCTTGCCCTTCTGGTACTTGAAGATCGTATCCGACAGGTGGTCGGTCTTTTCCAGCAACACGTGCGGCAGGCCGAGCGCAGCGGCACGGGCGGCCGCGCTGAGGCCAGCGGGTCCCGATCCGATAATGGCAATGGGCAGACGATCCGCCACAGCATTTCCCCCACACGCTGCGCCCTGCAGATGCCATTGCCCTGAGTGGGTGGCCCCTGCTTGACACCGGCGATCCAAACCTGCGACCGTCAGGATATTGTCTTTGTTACAGCTTATGGACCGAAAGGGCGGAATGACTCAAGCACAGAGATCGCGTTTGGGAACCGGGCGGCTGATCGCGCTTGGATCGGCATTGATCGCGCTGGGCGCGATCGGTTGGGCCGTGTTGCACCAACGTCCCGCAGCGACCCTGGCCGCACCCGGATCAGCAGGCATGAGCGTGCCGTCCGCCGGGATCGATTCGCTGGAGGCCGCCGTGGAGGCCAAGCCGCAAGATCCATCCGCCTGGCAGGCACTGGGCGGTGCCCGGTTTGATGCGGGGCAATATGCCGGCGCGGTTGATGCCTATGCCCGGCTGACCGCGCTGAAGCCACAGGACGCGCAAGGCTGGTCTGCGCTGGGCGAAGCACGCGTGATGGCCAGCGAGCGTGATCCGATGCCTGCCGATGCGCTGGCTGCCTTCCAGAAGGCGGCGACACTTGATGCCGCCAACCCGCGTGCGCGGTATTTCCTGGCGGTGAAGAAGGACCTTGATGGCGATCACCAGGGCGCGATCTCGGATTGGCTCGCGTTGCTGAAGGACACCCCGCCGGGCGCGCCCTGGCTGGCGGACCTGACCCGGACGATCGAACAGGTCGGCAAGATCAACCGCATTCCCGTCACGGCCCGGATCGCCGCGAACGCGCCCAAGGCGGCTGTTGCCACAGCCGGCATTCCAGGGCCGGACAAGCAGGCCTTGGCCCAGGCCACCAGCATTCCCCCCAGCCAGCAGCGCGGCATGGCCGATCAGATGGTCGCCAGCCTTGATGCCAAGCTCAAGGCCAATCCCGGTAATGTCGATGGCTGGATCATGCTGATCCGCAGCCGCATGGTGTTGAACCAGCCGGACAAGGCCGCTCAGGCCTTGCGCGATGCAATTGCGGCCAACCCGACCCGGGCCGACATGCTGCGCCAGCAAGCGGCCATTCTGGGAGTGGAATAGGCCCCCGGTGTCCTAAACCGGTCGATGTTCCCACAGGAAGATCAGCAGGGTCAGCGCCAGTCCGCCCAGGAAGATGCGATAGGCCAGGCCCAGATAGCGGTACTTCTTGCGTTGGAGCACTTGCCCGTTCTGGTAGATGTCGCGGATCATGACCCGGAAAACGTCTTCGTCGCGGTGCAGGGCGGAGAGGATGCGTTCGGCAAACTCCTCCTCGCTCCACTGGGTGAAAACGCCGAAGAACAGCCGGTTTTCCTGCCCCGGAATCAACGGCGGCGGTTTGACAGTGGGCATGATCGCCGCGACCGAGCAGAACACCGCGCAAAAAGCTGACAACGCCAGCACCAGCAGCGACAGCGGCAAAGTTCCTTTGCTTGCCTGCCCGACCGTGATGGTGAAGACCACAAAGGCCGCGCCCATCAGGATCGAGGCCTTCTGGTCCGCCATCTGGCTGAGCTGCAGGTTCACCTGGGTGACGGTGCGGACCAGATAGATCGCATCGCGGGTATAGGCTTGCGGCTCGCTGCTGGCGGCGTTTTCCCCCATCGGCGCGTTAGACCACGCCGAAGGCCAGCATCGCATCAGCCACTTTCTTGAAGCCGCCGATGTTCGCGCCGCGAACATAGTCGCAGTATCCGCCGCCTTGCTGCCCGTATTCGAGGCAGCGGGCGTGAATGCCCGACATGATGTCCTTCAGCATCTGCTGGAGTTCGTCTTCCTTCCACGATCGCCGCGCGGAATTCTGGCTCATTTCCAGACCCGAAACCGCGACGCCGCCCGCGTTGCTGGCTTTGCCCGGAGCGTAGAGCAGCTTTGCGGCCTTGAACACGTGGACGCCTTCCAGATCGGTCGGCATGTTCGCGCCTTCGGACACGGCGATGCAGCCGTTGGCGACCAGTGTCCGCGCATCATCGCCCAGCAGCTCGTTCTGCGTGGCGCAGGGCAGGGCGAGTTCGCATTTGACTCCCCACGGGGTCTGCCCGGCATGGAAGGTCGCGCCTTTGAATTCGGCGCAATAGTCCTCGATCCGGCCGCGGCGGTGGGTCTTGTGAGTCTTGACCCAGTCAATCTTGTCCTGGGTGATACCATCGGGATCGTGGATGAATCCGCCCGAATCCGACAGGGTCAGCACTTTGCCGCCCAACTGGACAATCTTTTCTGCGGCATGGGTGGCGACATTGCCCGATCCGGAAATGACTGCGGTCTTGCCCGCAACCCCATCGCCGCGCGTCGCCAGCATATTTTCAAGAAAATAGACCGCGCCGTAACCGGTCGCTTCGGTGCGGATCAGCGATCCTCCCCATTCCAGCCCCTTGCCGGTCAAAACCCCGGTGAATTCGTTGGTGATCCGCTTGTACTGCCCGAACATGTAGCCGATCTCGCGCCCGCCCACGCCGATGTCCCCGGCGGGAACATCGATGTCCGCGCCGATGTGGCGGTAGAGTTCGGTCATGAAGCTCTGGCAAAAGCGCATGATCTCGCGCACCGACTTACCCTTGGGGTTGAAGTTCGATCCGCCCTTTCCGCCGCCCATCGGCAGCCCGGTCAGCGCGTTCTTGAAGGTCTGTTCAAAGGCCAGGAATTTCAGCACGCTTTCGGTGACGCTGGGGTGGAACCGGATCCCGCCCTTGTAAGGGCCGATCGCATTGTTGTTCTGCACCCGCCAACCGCGCTGGACGCGGATGTTGCCCTTGTCATCCTCCCAGCAGACACGGAAACTGACCACCCGGTCCGGCTCCGCGATGCGGCGCAGGATCTGCTGGGCGTGGTATTCTTCCTTGTCCTGGATGAAGTCGAAGATGTCCTCAGCCACTTCCTGCACGGCCTGAACGAATTCGGGCTGATAGGCGTTGCGGCGCTTCACCCCTTCCATGAAGGTATTGAAATCGACGTGATCAGATACGGCCATGGCCCGCCTCCCCTTGCAAGCGTGGTTGAACGCGACCGCTGCAAATCGTTCTTATTATTGGCTGACGGTATTATGTTCCAAGGCGCTTGGCTACTCGAAAGTATTCTGGTTCCCAGTGGCTTTTGATTGGTGCCAATTGCGTGGTCTGCGTTGTTCCCGCCAGGTGAATGGGCAGCCGGTTACCCGATGGGCCGGAATCCACGAAGGCCATCGCGACCCGTTTGATCGGACTATTGCAGGTGGGGCATGAAAATCTGCGCCACCAGCGCAGGATCACACCTGAAACGGCGATTAGGGGGGGCAGTTTATTGAAACAAAAAGAAAATGGTCGGGACGAGAGGATTCGAACCTCCGACCCCCACACCCCCAGTGTGATGCGCTACCAGGCTGCGCTACGTCCCGACCGGTTCTGCCCAGCGCCGGAGCGCTTGGGCGGGGAAGCGCGCCTATAGGCAGCACGCGCTGCCATTGCAAGCGCCGAGGCGGAATAGCGGCAGAACTGTGGATCAGGGGTTGATCGTGCGCGACGAGTGCCCACTTAGCCCCCGATGCGATGGGGGCTCTGCGTTGCGCAAGCGCAGCCAAGCTGCTAGTCGCGCGCAATTCTGCCCGGGTCGCCCGGGTTACTGCAACGAAAGAGCACAGTCAGGCCATGAACAGCCCCGTTCTTCTTACCCTTGCCGCTGCCGCCGGTGCCGAAGCACCTCCGGCCTGGATGCAGTTCCTGCCGCTTGTGGCAATGGTCTTCGTCTTCTGGTTCCTGATCCTGCGTCCGCAGATGAAGCGGCAGAAGGAACTTCAGGCCAAGATCGGCGGCATCAAGAAGGGTGACCAGGTGCTGACTGGCGGCGGGTTCCTGGCCAAGGTGATCAAGGTTGACGATCATTACGCCGAACTGGAACTGGGCCCCAATGTGCGGGTCCGGGCGCTGAAATCGACCATCGCCGATGTGATCCCTCCGGGCGGCGTTGCCCCCGCGAACGATTGATCCGGCCTCCCTTGCAATTGGGACAATAACAGATGCTCGATTTTCCCCGCTGGAAACAGGCCTGGCTGTGGTTCGTCACGCTGGCCTGCGCGCTTGCCGCGCTGCCGTCGATCTTTTCGGTCGCCGGACTGGCCTGGCCAGCCGCGCTGCCTGACCCCAAGGTCAATCTGGGGCTCGACCTGGCAGGGGGCAGTCACATCCTGCTCGAAGCGAATGCCGACCAGGTTCGCCGCCAGCGCCTTGAAACCATGGAAGAAGACGTCCGCAACCGCCTGCGGCAGGCCGAACCGCAGATCCGGATCGGTGATATATCGACCAAGGACGGCTCGGTGACTTTCATGGTTGCCGATCCGGCGCAGGTCGATGCTGCGCGTGAACAGTTGCAGACGCTGACCAGCGGTGCCCAGCTTACCGGCCAGCGCGACTGGGACCTGCAGGTGCTGGATGGCAACCGCGTGGTCATGACCCCGACCGAAGCCGGGGTGCGCCAGGCGATCAACCAGGCAATGGACACTGCGACCGAAGTGGTGCGCAAGCGCATCGACGCACTCGGCACACGCGAACCGACGATCATCCGCCAGGGCGCGGACCGGATCGTGGTGCAGGTGCCCGGGCTGAAGGATCCGACCGCGCTCAAGAACCTGCTGGGGCAGACCGCCAAGCTTGAATTCAAGCTGGTTGATCAGGCCGCCCTGCCAAGTGAACTGGCCCAGGGCATCGTGCCGCCGGGTGACGAACTGGTTCCCTATGCCGATGCGACCAAGGGCACTGCGCCGATCGCGGTAAAGCGGCTCGGCGGAATCAAGGGCGATTCGCTGACCAACGCTCAGGCCAGCAACGATGACCGCACCAACGCCGCAGTGGTCAACATCACGTTCGATCAGCAGGGCGGGGCCAAGTTCGCCCGGCTCACCACCGAAAACGTCGGCAAGCCCTTTGCGATCATCCTGGATGGCAAAGTCCTGTCGGCACCGGTAATCGAGGAACCGATCTTGGGCGGTACGGCGCGGATTTCTGGCAGCTTCAACACTGAAAGCGCCAATCAACTGGCGATTGCGCTGCGATCGGGTGCGCTGCCGGTGGACCTGAAAGTGGTGGAAGAACGCTCTGTCGGACCCGATCTGGGGGCTGATTCGATCCGCAAGGGGATGATCGCGCTGGGTGTCGGCACGCTGGCGCTGATGGTCTTCATGCTGATGACCTATGGGCATTTCGGGATCTACACCAACGCTGCGCTGATCCTGAACACGCTGATGATCCTGGGGATCATGGCCATGGTCAACACCACGCTGACCTTGCCGGGGATCGCCGGCTTCGTGCTGACGATCGGTGCCGCGGTGGACGCCAACGTGCTGATCAACGAACGCATTCGCGAAGAACGCGCGCGGGGTCGCCGCGTGGTCCAGGCCGTGGAAATGGGCTACAAGGAAGCCAGCCGCGCGATCTTTGATGCCAATATCACCAATGTCATCGCCGCTGCGCTGATGTTCTTCTTCGGGTCCGGCCCGGTGAAGGGCTTTGCGGTGGTGCTGGCCATCGGCATCGCCACTTCGGTTTTCACCGCCGTCACGCTGACCCGGATGTGGGTCGCCAATTGGCTGCGCAAGGCGCGCCCGACCGATCTGGCGCTGTAAGGGAACTTGCGAAAGATGAAACTGCTCAAGCTTGTCCCGGACAACACCGACATCAAGTTCCTGCGCTGGCGGGTGCCGTTTTACATCATCTCACTGGTGCTGATGGCAACTTCGCTGACGCTGGTGCTGACGCGCGGACTGAACCTGGGGGTCGATTTCGTCGGCGGCCAGATGATCCGCGTCACCTTTGTCCAGACCCCGGCCGCGCCGGTTGCAGAACTGCGCGAAACGGTTGGCAAGCTGGGCTATGGTGAACCGATCATCCAGCAGTTCGGCAAACCGAACGAAATCTCGATCCGGATGAAGCTGCCGGAAGGATCGGATCACGATGCGGGCCTGGCCGATCAGATGGCGCGCAAAATCACCGCCGCGGTCAAGGCCGGGCATCCGGACGCGCGGATTGACGGGGTGGATTCGGTTTCGGGCAAGGTTTCGGGCGAACTGTTCAAGACCGGGATGATTGCACTCGGCCTCGCCATGGTGGCGATCTCGATCTACATTTGGATCCGGTTCGAATGGCAGTTCGGGGTGGGGGCGCTGTTCAGCCTGGTCCACGACGTAACGCTGACCCTGGGGCTGTTCGCGCTGACCCAGCTGGAATTTGATCTCAATATCGTTGCCGCGCTGCTGACGCTGATCGGCTATTCGCTCAACGATACCATCGTGGTCTATGACCGGATCCGCGAAAACCTGAAGAAATACCGCCGCATGCCGCTGCCTGAGCTGTTGGACCTGTCGGTCAATGAAACGCTTAGCCGCACGATCGTGACCTCCTTGTCGGTGCTGATCACCCTGCTGGCATTGTTGCTGCTGGGGCCTGACGTGATCTTTGGCTTTACCGCTGCGATCACGCTGGGGATCTTCGTCGGCACTTATAGCTCGATCTACATGGCCGCGCCGATCCTGATCTGGCTCAAAGTTACCTCGGCCAGCTTCGTGCCGACCGAGAGCGCAGTGGAGCGGCAGGAGCGAATGGCCCGCGAACGGAGCTGATCAGCGCCCCGTCAGGCGTTGCCAGTATTCCACCAGCGCTGCGGCATTCGCCTCCCAGCTGAACGGTTCCGCCCCGCGCAGCACGTCAGCGCGTGCAGGAGGATCGGCCAGCAATTCGCTCACCTCGATCGCAATTGCCAGCTTGTCGCGCGCGGCGAACCGGCCCCAGGCGGGGTCGGTCAGCAGTTCGCGAGCGCCGGGGATCGGGGTGGTGACCACCGGGGTGCCGCAGGCCAGCGCCTCGACCCAGGCATTGGCCAGGCCCTCGCTCGCAGTTGGCAGGACAAAGACGTCCGCCGCGCTGAGCAGCCAGGGCAGGTCGCTGTGCGGCACTGGGCCCAGAAAGTGAACCCGCTGTTCCAGCCCCAGTTCGGCGGTGCGGGCGCGCAGCATGGCTTCATCCGCGCCGCTGCCGGCCAGCAGCAGCTCGGCCTCGGGGATCAGGTTCAGGGCTTCGATTGCAAAGACCTGTCCCTTGCGCGGGATAAGCGCACCGACGCAGGCCAGCAGCGGCTTGCCTTGGGGTAGTGCCAGCCGGGTGCGAGACTCTGCCTTGTCGTGCGGCCTGAATACCTGCCGATCCAGCCCCGTGCGGTGGATCGTGATCTTGTCACGCGGAATGCCGAGTTCGGCCATGTCATCGGCAATCCCGGCCGCCACGGCGAGCAGGCCGGTGGCCAGCAGTCCCGCATCAAGCACTTGCGCGACAGTGCCAGGGTCCTTGCCCCAATGGTGAATGTCCGCCCCGCGCGCTTTGATCGAAACCGGCAGGCCCAGCTCCCTGCCGATCCGCACTGCCGCTGCGCCATCGGGGTGAAAGAACTGGGCATCTACCAGGTCGAACGGACGCTCTGCATGGAGCTGCCGGGCGAGGGGCAACACGGCGCGCGCCACGGCCCCGGCATTGAACCGGCCGCCGATCCCCGGCAACAGCAGGAAATGCGGCCGCAGCACCGGCACCCCGCCGCGGTTCTCCGTCCGCGCAATCTGGCGCAGCGGGGCATAACGCGGGTGTAGTGAAAGCGGGAATGGGGGCAAGCCCAGCGGATTGATCAGCGTCAGGTCCACATTCCCGCGCCGCATCACTGCCTGCATCTGGCGTTCAACAAAGACCCCGAAGTTGGGTGTGTGATCGTTGGGATAAAGCGTGCTGAGCGACAGCACGCGCAAGGGCCGTGTCACAGTTTGCGCACCAGCATTTCCGCGCCTGCCAGCCAGGCCGGATTGTCAATCACCACTTGCCGCGTGCCTTGCCCCGGGGGAAGCAGCGCGACGCGGGTGTCATCGCGGTCAATCATCCGGCCAAAGGCAAACCGGCCGCCGGGGCGCGGCGCCAACACATCGCGGTTGAGCAGCCGGACATAATCGTCTGGCCCGACCTGGCGGCACCAGACCTGGTCACCGGTGCGGTATTCGCCCGCGCTGGCTTCCACCGCCATGGCCACCAGCACGCCATCACCCGCCAGCGCCGTGGGCAGGATCGCGTCACGCGGCTCGGTCAGGGCTTCGGCGCCGTGCTCGGTAAAGCGGGCGACATAGCGCAGCGCCTGCTCTTCCTCGCCCCGCACCAGCAGTTCGGGATCGACTTCCAGCGCCTTGGCGATCCGGTTCATCCAGGTCAGCGATAGCTGTCGCATGCCGGTTTCCAGCCGTCCGATCGTTTGCGCGGTGGTGGGCGGGCTGCAGCGTTCGGCCACATCGGCCAGGGTCCAGCCCTTCTGGCGGCGAATATCACGGATGCGGTTGATCATGCTTTCAGCAAATCCTTCCGATCGCCATTGCTGCGCTGCGCTCGCAATGACGAGATGCGAAAATAACCAATATGGTTTTTTCTCTTTCCTACAACATGACGCATTTGGCAAGCCCGTGTTTCGATTCGAATTGGGAAAGAAAGGGAGCCTGCGATGAAGCCGATCCTGAAAGAGGTGGAACTGACCAAGGCCGGACCCGCTCGCCGCGCTCCGCGGCGCGGGCGGCGGACGGTTCTGCTCAATCTGGCGGAAAGCCCGCTTGGCTGGCTGCATGCGCGCGGACTTGTCAGCGATGGTCAGCTCGCCGCCGGGGAATGCCTGCGGCGTGACTGGGAATGGGCGCAATTGTCCCCTGGCGTGACGATGCGCTGGGAAGAAGGGCGGGTGCAGGGCGGCAGAGAACGCGGGCTTAACCCCACTGAACGGCAGATTTCGGCACGCCAGCGGTTTGACGGCGCGATCGCGGCGGCAGGACCGGGTTTGTCCGACATCCTGTGGCGAGTGGTCTGCGCTGGTGAAAGCGTACCCAATGCCGAACGCGCGCTGGCCTGGCCGGTGCGCAGCGGCAAGCTGGTGCTCAAGCTGGCGCTGGACCGGGTTGCCGCGTTCTATCGCATTCCCGGGTGACGCTTCATCGGCCCGCCCGTGCGCTTCGTCGATTAAGCTTCCCGCTGGCCCGCAGGCACGGCACAACGTTGCCTTGGGCTTCAGGGAGACAGAACATGGATCGGCGGCAATTTATCGCATCGGGCAGCGCGGCGGCTTTGGCTCTGGCAGCGGAACCGGTTCTGGCGAAGGGCAAGGCACTGGGCGGGGACGCGCGCCTGGCGTCAACGCTTGATGCCGTATTCCATGACGGGATCTCCCATTCGCCCGAATATGCCACCTCGCTCGGGCTCGACAAAGGCAAGCTCGCGCCGCTCCGCGCGCAGCTTTCGCCCGCCACTGCCGCCGAACGACAGAGCGATCTGGCGCGCAACCAGAAGTGGGCGCGGGCGCTGGCGGCGATCAATCCGGCCACGCTGACTGCCACCGGCAAGCGCAACCGTGCGCTGGCGCAATATATGCTGGAACAGCGCAGCCTGGCCGCGCGCGATTTCGGGCTCGATTCGGTTCAGCGGCCCTATCGCCTGTTCCAGCAGGGCGGGGCCTATTTCGAGACACCGGACTTCCTCAACGCCACGCACACCATCAGCACCGCTGCCGATGCAGAGGCTTACCTGTCGCGCCTCTCCGCTTTCGCACGGGTTCTGGATGAAGACACCGCCGAGCAAAAAGCGCAGTCCGCGCGCGGGTTTACCGCACCTGGCTGGTCGATCGATCTGACTCTGGGTCAAATGACCAAGCTGCGCGCACCCGCTGCGGCGGACAGCAGCATGGTCCATTCGCTCGCCAGCCGGGCCAAGGCCAAAGGTGTTGCAGGGGACTGGGCGGCGCGCGCAGCGAAGATCGTGGAAAGCGCGGTCTATCCCGCGCTCGACCGGCAGATGGCGCTGATGACGAAGCTGCGCGGCGAAACTGTGGCTGGCGATGGCGCCTGGCGTCTGCCGCGCGGGGCCGAGATTTATGCCGCCGCGCTCAAGCAGGCGACCACCACCGACATGACGCCAGAGCAGGTCCACCAGGCGGGTCTGGATCAGGTCGCCGATATCAGCGCCCAGCTTGATGCAATTCTGAAGGCTGCTGGGCTGACCCAAGGCAGCGTGGGTGAGCGGTTGACTGCGCTAAACAAGCAGTCCGATCAGCTCTATGCCAACGACGATGCGGGCCGCAAGGAATTGATCGACAGCCTGAACGCAGGGGTAGCGGCAATGTGGGGCCGGTTGCCCAAGGCCTTTGGCAACGTGCCGCGCCAACCGTTGGAAATCCGCCGGGTGCCAGTGGATATCCAGGACGGTGCCAGCAACGGCTATTACAACCGCGCGTCATTGGATGGCAGCCGGCCAGCGATTTACTGGATCAACCTGAAAGACGTAGGAGATTGGCCGAAGTATTCGCTGCCCGCGCTGACATTTCACGAAGGAACGCCGGGCCATCATTTGCAGGGCTCTTACGCCCAGCTCGCTGGCGATTTACCCATGCTGCTCCGCAACAATTTCATCTCCAGTTATGGCGAGGGCTGGGCGCTCTATGCCGAGCAGTTGGCCGACGAACTGGGCGCCTATCAGGGGATCGAGCGGGCCGGTTACCTGCAAAGCTTCCTGTTCCGCGCCTCGCGGTTGGTGATCGACACCGGCATCCACCACAAGCGCTGGAGCCGCGAGCAGGCAACTGATTACATGGTCGCCACCACCGGTTTCGCCCGCCCGCGCTGTCAGCGCGAGGTGGAGCGGTATTGCACCCAGATTGGGCAGGCATGTTCCTACAAGATCGGTCACATGGCCTGGGTCAAGAATCGTCAGAAAGCGCAGGCCGCGCTGGGTGACAAGTTCAGCCTGCCGTGGTTCCATGAAGTGTTGAAAGAAGGCGTGATGCCGCTTTCGATGTTGGAAGCACGGATCGACGAGCGGATCCGGGAGCGCATGGCTGCGGGGTGATTTACCCCTCCACCTGCTCCGCCAGTTCCAGCCAGCGTTCCTCCGCCGCGTCCTTTTCGGCGCGGGCGGTCTCAATGGCCTTGGTCAGGGCGGCGAACCGGGCGGGATCGCGGGTGTAGAGCGCGGGATCGGCCAGCGTCGCTTCGTCGCGGGCGATCTGGGCAAGCAGTTCCTCGATCCGGCCCGGCAGCAGATCGTAATCGCGCTGGTCCTTGTAGGAGAGCTTGCCCTTCTTCGGCGGCGGGGGAGGCGCGGGTTCGGCGGCGGATTTAGGCGCGCTTTTGGACGGAACATGGCTGCGCTGGCGCTGCTTTTCCCAATCCGCATAACCGCCCGCGACCACATCGACCTTGCCGCTGCCGTCGAGACCGAGCGTGATCGTGACCGTGCGGTCCAGAAAGTCACGGTCGTGGCTGACGATCAGGACAGTGCCGTCATAATCGGCGATCACTTCCTGCAACAGGTCGAGCGTTTCAAGGTCAAGGTCGTTGGTCGGCTCGTCCAGCACCAGCAGGTTGCTTTTGCGGGCAAATTCGCGCGCCAGGAGCAGACGGCTGCGTTCGCCGCCGGAAAGGGTGCCGATCCGCGCCTCGACCAGACCGGGATCGAACAGGAAGTCCTTGAGATAACCCTGGATGTGCTTGCGTTCCCCGCGCACGTCGATCCAGTCGCCGCCCTCGGCCAGAATGTCGCGCACGCGTTTTTCGGGTGACATCAGGCTGCGCTGCTGGTCGATCATCACCCCGTGCAGCGTCTTGGCGAGTGTGACCGTGCCCGAATCCGGTTCCAGTTCTCCGGTCAGCAGCCGCAGCAGGGTAGTCTTGCCTGAACCGTTGGCGCCGACCAGCCCGATCCGGTCCCCGCGGGTGATCCGCAAGGTGAAGTCCTTGATGATCGTGCGCTCGCCAAACCGCTTGGTGACTTTGTCCGCCACAATCACGGCCTTGGTCTTCACATCGTCGGTGGCGAGTGCGAGCTTGGCCCCGCCCTGGGGGCTGAGCATGGCGGCGCGGGTGGCGCGCATCTCCCACAGCTTTTCCAGCCGACCCTGGTTGCGCTTGCGCCGCGCGGTGACGCCGCGTTCCAGCCAGTGCGCCTCTATCTTCAGCTTGGCGTCAAGCTTGTCGGCAGCGCGGGCTTCCTCGGCATAGATGGTTTCCATCCAGGCTTCGTACCCGCCAAAGCCCACTTCCTTGCGGCGCAGGCTGGCGCGATCGAGCCACAGCGTTGCTTTGGTCAGCCGGGTCAGGAAGGTCCGGTCATGGCTGATGACCACGAACGCACCTTTGTAGCGGCTGAGCCAGTCTTCCAACCAGTCAATCGCGGCCAGATCGAGGTGGTTGGTCGGTTCATCCAACAGCAACAGGTCAGGTTCGCTGGCCAGCGCGCGGGCGAGGGCGGCACGGCGGCGTTCGCCCCCGCTGGCGCTATCGGCGGTGCGGCTCATGTCGATCCCGAGCTGCCCGGCGATGGCTTCCACTTCGTGCCGGGGCGGGGCATCGGGGCCGGACAGGGCAAAGTCCATCAGCGTGGCATAGCCGGTGAAGAACGGATCCTGTTCCAGCGTGACGATCCGCGTGCCCGGCTGGACCGAGCGCTTGCCTTTGTCCGCCTCAACCTCGCCGCCGATTAGCTTGAGCAGGGTGGTCTTGCCCGCGCCGTTGCGCCCGATCAGCGCCAGCCGGTCGCGCGGGGCGATGGCCAGGTTCAGATCCCTGAACAGCCAGCCGCCGCCCTGTTGCAGGCCCAATTGTTCCCAGGAAAGGATCGGAGCGGCGGCCATGGTCGGGGCGCACTAGGGGTGACAGCCTGCGTTGACAAGCCGCGATCCGCGCGTGAGAGGGGAGCCATGCGTACAGTCTGGCTCAACGGCACATTTGTTCCTGAAACCGAGGCCAAGGTCTCGGTGTTCGATCGCGGGCTCAATTTCGGGCAATCGGTCTATGAAGTGACGCCGGTGTTGGACGGGCATTTCTGCAATTGGCCGCACCATCAGGCGCGATTGGAGCGGTCGATGGCGCTGGCGCGGATCGTTGATGACACCGATTGGCAGCCGGTGCTGACCGAACTGATCGCGCGCAATGGTTTGGTCGAGGGGCGGGTCTATCTGCAAGTCACGGCCGGTGAGGCCCCGGACCGCGCTTTCCCGCTGCCCGATCCGGCCATTCCGGCAACCCGGATCGCCTTTACCCAGGCGGACCGGCTGCTCGACAATCCGCTGGCCGAAACCGGGCTCAGGATCGTGCTGCGCCCGGACCTGCGCTGGCAGCTTCGTTCGGCCAAGACCACGCAATTGCTCTACGCGGTGATGATGAAGGCCGAAACGCGTGAGGCCGGGGTGGACGATGCCTGGCTGGTCGAGAACGGCGTGGTGACCGAAGCAACCAGTTCAAACGCCTACATCATCGACGCGCACGGGGTGCTGGTATCGCATCCGGTCGATAGCGGGGTGCTGCCGGGGGTGACGCGGATCGGGGTGGCCTCCATCGCCCGCGAGTTGGGCCTTGCAGTGGAGGAGCGGCCCTTTACCCCGGACGAGCTGTTCGCCGCGCGTGAGGCGTTCAGTTCCGGGGCCGGGACGCTGGTGCTGCCGGTGGTCGAAGTGGATGGCCGCCCGATCGGCTCTGGCGCGCCCGGGCCAATTACCGCAGAATTGCGCCGCCGCTACGTTGCCTTGCTGAAAGCGCAATGACTTATTCACCGCTTGTTCAAGGCTGCAGGGCTAGATCGCATCACATGAACCGCCAAGTTGCCTTTTTCGCCCTTGCCGCGCTGACCCTTGCCGCCACGCCTGCTCTGGCCGGTCCGGGCGGTGAGCAGGGCCAGGTCCGCAAGGAAGCGCGCGCCGGGAATGTGCGCCCTCTGCGCGATATCGAAGGGCGCGTGCTGCCCGCGATGGGTGGTTCGCAGTACCTTGGGCCAGAGTATGATCCCACCGCATTCGTCTATCGATTGAAGTTCATTCGCGATGGGCGCGTGATCTTTGTCGATGTTGATGCCCGAACTGGCGATATCCTGCGCCAGACTCGTTGAGCCTTTGGCCGCTTGCGCCTATAGCACTGCCAACAGCCCATTCGCCCAGCACAGGGGAACCCTTACATGCGCATCCTGATCGTCGAGGACGAACCCACCCTCGGCAAGCAGCTCAAGTCCACGCTCGAGGCGAACGGCTATGCCGTGGACCTGTCGGTTGATGGTGAGGACGGGCACTTCATGGGCTCGACCGAGGACTATGACGCGGTCATCCTTGACCTCGGCCTGCCGGAAATCGATGGGCTGACCGTGCTCGGCATGTGGCGCAAGGAAGGCCGCAAGTTTCCGGTACTGGTGCTTACTGCACGCGACAGCTGGTCTGACAAGGTCGCCGGGCTTGATGCCGGGGCGGACGATTATCTGGCCAAGCCGTTCCAGACCGAGGAACTGATCGCCCGCCTGCGCGCTCTGATCCGCCGCGCATCGGGCAATACCAGCAGCGAACTGATCGCGGGCGACGTGCGGCTGGATACACGTTCGGGCCGGGTCACGCTGAACGGCGAGCCGGTCAAGCTGACCGCGCAGGAATACAAGCTGCTGTCCTATCTGCTGCACCACAAGGGCAAAGTGGTGAGCCGGACCGAGCTGATCGAACACATCTATGACCAGGATTTTGACCGGGATTCGAACACGATCGAAGTGTTCGTTACCCGCATCCGTAAAAAGCTTGGCGCCGATGTGATCACCACGATCCGCGGGCTGGGCTACAGCCTGGACGATCCGTCGGTTTCGCGCGGTTGAACGCTGCATGAGCGAGACGGAATCGCCGCCTCGCAACGAGCTTGGCGCGCAGCACACCGGATCGCTGTCGCGGCGGATGATGCTGATTGCGGCGGGGTGGATCACCGTCCTGCTGCTGCTGGGTGGGGTGGCGCTGGACCGCACGCTGGTGGGGCTGGTTACCCGCAACTTTGACAACCAGCTGGGCTACATGTTGACCGCGATGATCGGTTCGGCCGAAGTTGGTCCGGATGGCGAGGTGTTCTTCAACCGGCCCTTGGGTGACCAGCGCTTCCTCGAACCGAGCAGCGGGCTCTATTGGCAGATCAGCGGCACCGGGCACGAGGATTTCCCCTCACGATCGCTGTGGGACCGCAGCCTGAAGGTGCAGGGCGGCCATATCGATACCGCGCCCCATACTTATGACAGCGATCAATTTGCGGGTGAGCCGCTGCGCATCATGGAACGGTCGATCGTGTTGCCCGGCAGTGAGACCAAGTGGTGGTTCACGGTTGCCGAAAGCCGCAAGGAACTGGATGACCAGATCCGCCGGATCCGCTCGATCTTGGGCTGGTCGTTCGTGGTGTTGGGCTTGGGGCTGTTCCTGATGGCCATGGCGCAGACCTGGTATGGCCTTGGCCCTTTGCGCCGGGTGCGTCTCGCGATCCAGCGGATGCGTGCGGCCGGTGCCAACCGGGTGACCGAGCCTTTGCCGCTGGAAGTGCAGCCGCTGGTGCAGGAACTCAACGCATTGCTAGCCCATTCCGAACGCCAGGCGGAAGAGGCGCGGACCCATGCCGGAAACCTTGCCCATGCACTCAAGACCCCGCTGACCGTGGTGATGAACGCCGCCACGGCCCATGCGGCGGACCTGCCCGAAACGGTGATCCGCGAGGCGGCGGTGATGCGCCGGCAGGTCGATCACCACCTTGCCCGCGCGCGCGCCGTTGGCCGCCGCGCAGCGGGACAAGCGCGCGCCAATGTCAGCGAAAGCGTGGAAGCGGTGCTGCGCGCTGTCACGCGGCTGTATGACAAGGCGCGGTTCGATCTTGACGGCAAGCGCGATGCGCAAGTCGCGATTGAGCGGCAGGACCTTGACGAAATCCTCGGTAACCTGATCGAAAACGCGGCTAAATATGGCGGCGGTTCGGTGTTTGTCACAATCGACCCCACGGCTGAGGCCGAGTGGTGCGAGGTCTGGGTCGAGGATGACGGTATGGGCATCCCCGAGCAAGAACGTACCCGCATCTTTGATCGCGGCGCGCGACTTGATACCGGCAAGCCCGGCACCGGGTTGGGCCTTGCGATCGTGCGCGATGTCGCGGAAATCTATGGTGGATCGGTCAGTCTGGATGAGAGCGAGGATCTGGGCGGGTTGCTGGTGAAATTGCGGCTGCCACGGGTGAAAGGACAGAAATGATGCGTAAGCTGGCAATTGCCGCTCTGGCCATTGGGCTTGGGGGTTGCAACATGGTGGTGTCAGAAAAGCCTTGGTTTGCGGCAAGCGAAGCGGCGCTGCCGGGACTGCGCGACGGACTTTGGGCCAATCTCAAAGGATCAGACTGCAAGTTTGATCCCGCGCAGGCGATGCAGGATTGGCCGGATTGCGCGCAGCCGATGCTGGTGGAAGGCGGACGCTATCGTGGGCCGAGTATGGGCGCGGACGACGAAAAGGGCCAACTGGCCGATGTGACGAAGTGGGACAAGATCGATCACGTTCTGGTTCCCGGCGATCCGTTGATTGATCAGATCGACATGAGTTCGGGCAAGAATGCCGGGCCGCAGGGGGAGAGCAAAGGCTTCCTTTACATCGCGGCGCGGATCCTGAAACGTGACGAGGAGGGGCGCGGTATCGAGGTCCTGCGCTGGCCAGTCGCTTGCGGACCGCTGCCGAAGAAACTGCCCAAGCGCAAAGGTATGCCGAACCCGAGTGATTTCGTGTCCAAACAGCCATTCCCAGGCCTGACGGTCAAGGATTCAGTCTGCACCGCCGCAGACATCGCGGCCCTGCGTCGCGCAGCCGCGCTCAGCGAAAAGATCGCCGTGCCCAACAAGACTCCTCCGATCACCAGCCGCTGGGTGCGCGAGCGGGCGGACGGGGGTTAAGCCTACTTACCCTGCTTCTTGGCCAGCGCCGCCTCGGTTGTGCCAAGCAATTTGGCCAGCTTGGCGCGTTCAGCCTTGGTCAGGTCCTTGTAGGTCCGCGGTTTGGGCAGGCCGGCGGTGGCTGCTTCAACCTTGCCCATGATCGCGGGCATCTGCTGCATCAGGGCCGGAGTCAGCTCCTGCATCTTGGCCATCACTGCCGGATCCATGAACAGCAGCATTGAGTTGGCGGCATAGTCCTGCCCGGTGGGGGTGGCGAAGAAGTTGTTCAGATCGGCGAGCTGCTGCGGTGTGAAATGCTTGGCATAGGCCTGAGTCAAACCATCGCGCACCGCTGGTTCGAACTGGCTCATCACCGTGGTCATTTCACCCATCATGGTCTTCATGAACAGGTCCATGCGCTGCTGGTACGCCGGATCGATGATCTCCATCATGTCCTGCAGCGTGCCTTCGCCCATGCCCTTGAGCTCGTCTTCACTGAGCCCGCCGATCTTGGCGAGATCGCGCATTGGCAGCTTGCCGACCCCGTCCATCACGCTGCCCATGATCGCGTCCATCGATCCGTTCATGATCCGGGCATAGGTGCCGATTGGAAAGACCTTGTCGATCACCGGCGCGGCGGCGGCCAGCCGTGCCGCATCGATCGGCGCTTCCGCAGCGACGGCGGGCGGGGCCGCCATGGCCGGATCGCTTTGCGCCCAAGCGGGAGCGGACAGGCCCAGGGCCAGTGCGGCAAACAGGGCAGGGCGCTTGATCACGGTGTAAATCCTTCAGTTTGTTTCGAACAAGATATCGAAATTGAGCGCGGTCTTGCCGGCTACGGCGGCGGTCATGTCCCCGCCTGCAACTTGCGCCGCGACCCGGCCGAGATGGCCCATCACGCTGCCGTACAGAGCCGAACCCAGGCTCACCCGTTTAACCCCGGCAGCGGAGAGATCGGACAAGGCGCCAAACCGTCCCCATGGCCCCAGCAACACGTTGACGGGCCTCGGCGCCACGGCCTGCACCACGGCGCGGATCGCGTCCATATCGGGCAGGGCGGGGGCATAGAGCACGTCCGCGCCCGCTTCGGCAAAGGCGGTCAGGCGGCGGACGGCTTCGTCCAGATCGCCCTGGCCGTGGAGGTAGATGTCGGTCCGACCGGTCAGCACGATCCGGCCCTTCGCCGCCTTGGCCGCCGCCGCGATCCGTGCGACGGCATGGTCAAAGGCATGGATCGGATTCGCCGGATCAGCGGTGGTGTCCTCGATCCCCACGCCCGCCAGCCCCCCGGCAATCGCGGCCTCGACTGTCGCTACGCAATCTTCGGGGGAGGGTCCGAACCCGTCCTCCAGATCGCCGTTGATTGGCAGGCCGCTCGCCAAGCCGAGCAAAGTGCCATTCGCCACCGCCTCGTCCCGGCTGACCGCGTGATGGCAGTCAGCCCGGCCCATCCCGTGCGCAATCGCCGCGCTGGAAGTACCCAGCGCCTGAAACCCAGCCTCCCGCAGCACCACTGCACTGGCCGCGTCCCAGGCATTGGCCATGACGAAAGCCTCGGGCCCGTCGTGCAGTGCCATGAAGCGGGTGTAGGCTTCAGCCTGGGTCATGGCGGGTTCCTTTATTTGGCCCCCTGGGCCTGTTCGTGGTGGCGGATCACTTCGTCGATGATGAAGCGGATGAATTTTTCGCCGAAATCGGGATCGAGCTGGGCATCTGCCGCCAGTTTGCGCAGCCGCATGATCTGCCGTTCCTCGCGCCCGGGATCGCTGGGCGGGAGCGAGACCTGCGCCTTGTATTCGCCTACCGCCTTGGTGATGCGGAAGCGTTCCGCCAGCATGTGAATCAGTGCCGCGTCGATATTGTCGATGCTGGCACGGAAATTGGCGAGAACCGGGTCGGCTGGAGTCTGGGTCATGCGATTTGCGCTAGCATGACATTTTCGCCATTTCCATTGCTGCCTTTGCACTTGCCTTCACGCGTTTGCGGGGGCAAGGGCCAAGCCCGATGAGCGCCGAAGTGATCCCCCTGCGCCCGCGCGCGGCAGAGCCCTCGCTGCAACCCATGCTGTCGCTGACGGCGGACGGGATGAACGCGGTCAACGCGGTGATCCTGGACCGGATGCAAAGCCGCATTCCGCTGATCCCCGCACTCGCCGGGCACCTGATCGCGGGTGGGGGCAAGCGGATGCGCCCAATGCTGACACTGGCCGGTGCGGCGCTATGCGGTTACGAAGGCTCGCGCCACTACAAGCTCGCTGCTGCCGTGGAATTCATCCACACCGCGACCTTGCTCCACGACGATGTGGTCGATGGCAGCGAACTGCGCCGGGGCAAAAGCACCGCCAACATCGTGTTCGGCAATCCCGCCACCGTACTGGTCGGCGACTTCCTGTTCACCCGCAGCTTTGAACTGATGGTGGAGGACGGCAGCCTGAAAGTGCTGAAGATCCTTTCCAACGCCAGCTCGGTGATTTCGGAGGGCGAGGTCGACCAGCTCACTGCTGCACGCCAGATCGAAACCAGCGAGGACCGCTATCTCTCGATCATCGGCGCCAAGACTGCTGCGCTGTTCGCCGCCGCCACTCGGATCGCAGCCGTGGTTGCCGAAAAGAGCGAAGCGGAGGAGCGCGCGCTAGAGGATTACGGTCGCAACCTGGGCATTGCCTTCCAGCTGGTCGACGATGCGATGGATTACGATTCCGAAGCCAGCGAAATGGGCAAGGGCAAGGGCGACGACTTCCGCGAGGGCAAGATGACCCTGCCGGTGATCCTGGCCTATGCCCGCGGCAGCGAGGATGAGCGCGCGTTCTGGCGCGATGCGATTCTGGGCCACCGCAGCAGTGACGCCGATCTGGCCCATGCGGTGGAACTGATTGCGCGGCACGACACTGTCACCGCCACCCGCGAACGCGCCCGCCACTATGCCAGCCGCGCGATCGATGCGATCGCGATGTTCCCGGCCAGCGAAGCCAAAAGCGCGATGGCTGAGGCCGCGCTGTTCGCGGTGTCGCGCCGGGCTTGAGGCCACTGGCAATTCGTTGAAATTGCGATAGTCTCGGCTCCAGAAGGGGGGCGATGCGATGTTACGCGAGCTGGCCTTGATTGCTCTGCTGCCGCTGCTGCTGCCTGCACCCGCAGTCGCGCGCACGACCTTGGACGTGGCGACGCCGATTAGTGCAATCACTGTGATCGACCCGGCGCGCGACAAGCGCGAGGCTAAGCTTAAGCGCAAGTTCTGCCGCCGTGCCAAAGCGGCGCATGGCAAGCTGGAACGGCTGTTGCCGCTGCGCGCGGAAGAGCAGGGGCGTGAAGAGGAACTGGGCGGACTGTTGCTGCGCGGCGAAATGGGCTGTCCCAAGGATGCTGATCTGGCGATTGCCATGGTCAGCTTCGGCCAGTCCATTGCCGACATCTTGCAGGGATATCCGCGCTACCTCGCTTCAGAGGCCTTCTTCCGCAGCAAGCGTGGACGACCCGAAGACCTTGCCCGTGCGGAGGATATCGCCCGTATCATGTGGTTGCGCGATGGCCCGGTCTATCCCGGCCTGCCGCCGCACTGGACCGCACGGGAGCGCGCCGATTGGCTGGGCCGCGACGAAGTCTGGGCGGCATTGGGCGATTCAACGCGAACAGACCTGCGCCAGCGCGGCCTGCGGCGCGAGTTGCTGCTCGATCGGCAATCGCCACGGTTCGATCCGGTTCGCGCGCTTGCCGAGCTGGAGCAATCGAACCAGTCTGAAGATCAGCTTTACGCGGCGCAATTGCTGCTGACGGGGGAGGTTGTTCCGGCCGATCCGGCGCGCGGCGAGGCCTTGTTGTGGCGCGCGGCGAAATATCACGGTCCGGCGCTGAAAGTGCTGCTCGATCGGATCGGCCCACGGCTGGGCGGCAGCGATGGCGCGGAGCGCGGCGCGCTGACTGCGCGGCTGCGCAGCGATATCTACAATCGCGATGATCCGGCGCTGCGCCAGCGGCTGGCCGACCTGCTGCTGCCGGGACTGACCGCGCCGCAATTCAAGACTCAGGCCGATACCGCCTGGCTGCTGGGCGATTTGGTCAGGAACGGCCAGGCTTCAGCCCAGGCACCGCTGCTGGCATGGATCGAACGCGCGCTTAAATCGCGGCAGGACCTGTCGAATGGCGAGACGCGTTCGATGCTCGGCTGGCTGGTGGGCAGCGGTTCGGTTGAGGCCCGCGCTGTGCTGGACCGCGATGTGGCGCGCACGGGTGGCTTGGTCGATGGCGGACTGCTCACCCCCAATCCGGCCAAACCATACCCGCTTGAAAAGCTTTTCACGCCCGATGACTATCCATTGCGTGCATTGCGTGAGGAGGTTGAGGCTGTGGTGCAGGGCTGGGCAGTGATCTCGCCGGATGGCCGCGCCGTTGATGTGCAGGTGACCAGTCAGCCAGAGGGCGGCACGATCACTGCGATCGTCGCAACAACCCGGGGGATCATCCAGCGGCGGCTGCGGCGGCCCTATGCCGAATGGCCCGGGCGATACGTGAAAGTGCAGTTACCGCCGATCCAGTACCGCCTGCCTGAGTGTGGCACAGGCAAGCCGCCAACTGCGGCAGTGCCCGGCGCGATTGTGATCGAAGGAACCTGCCGCCGGCCGCCGGTCTATTCGGTCACGTTCGTCGACTGACTTCACCCCATCGCCATCCCGCCACACCTTGCCGTCAGCCGCCCCACCGCTGCGGCGGGCTGAAGGGCGGATTCATTTGGATTTAACCACGCCAGCCGCACTGTTTCCGGACTTGGGGGCCACCGATTGTCTTAACAGATCGAGGGCCGTAAAATGCTGGAATATCATAACTCTCGCCCCGCCGCAGTGATTGGTCCGATGGGCCGCCTGTTCACCCGGGAAAGCCTGCCGCCGCGCGATACGACCCGGTGGGTGGCCAGCCGCAAGGCGCAAGTCGTTGCCGCAGTGGAAAGCGGCATGATGACCGTGGAACAGGTCATGGCGCGTTATAACCTGTCGTACGAGGAATTCGCCAGCTGGCAGCACGCGATGGATCGTGCCGGGGTGTCTGGCCTGCGCATCGCCGCAGTTCAACGCGACCGGGCTGAGCGCCGCCGCCATGCCAAGTCCACGCCGCTGCGGCTGATCCCGGCCTGACTTAACCCTTGACCACGGCCTTGCCGGGCGGCACCGGTTGCGATCGAAAACCTGATCGCTTCCGGGAGAATTGATTGATGCAACACCGCCGCCTCGGCAAGTCCGCGATCGTCGTGTCCGATATCTGCATGGGCACGATGACCTTCGGCAGCCAGACCGATGAAGCCGCCGCGCTGCGCATCCTGGATCAGTGCTTTGAGCGGGGCATCGATTTCTATGATACCGCTGAAGGCTATCCCGTGCCGCCCGATCCGAAATGGGTTGGCCGGACGGAGGAGATCGTCGGCAAGTGGCTCAAGACCAAGCCGCGCGATGCGATCATTCTGGCCACCAAGGTGTCCGGCCCCAGCCACGTCTGGTTCCGCAGCCCCAAGCGCCAAGGCATGACCGCGCTTGATCGCCGCAACATCATGGTCGCGGTGGAAGACAGCCTGACCAAGCTCGGCACCGATTACATCGACCTTTACCAGACCCACTGGCCCGACCACGATTTGCCTTATGACGAGACGATGGAAGTGCTCGACGAACTGGTCCGCGCGGGCAAGGTGCGGATCACCGGCTGCTCGAATGAGACCAGCTGGGGGCTGATGAAATCGATCCAGACAGCCGAACGGCTGGGAACTGCCCGCTACCAGACGATCCAGAACAATTTCAGCCTGAACAACCGCCGGTTTGAGGATGAACTGGCGCAGGTCTGCCGACAGGAAGGTGTTAGCCTGATCCCCTATTCGCCGATCGCGGGCGGGGTGCTTTCGCGCAAGTATCAGGACGGTGCACGGCCCGATGGGGCGCGGTTCAGCCGTTATCTGGCGATGGAAGGGCGACAGGCCGATATGGGCAAGCGGTTCGTCAATGAACGCTCGCTCGCCGCAACCGCCCGCTTTGCGGAAGTCGCCGCCGAAGCCGGGATGAGCCCGGTGACCATGGCGGTTGCGTGGTCCAAGCAACACGATTTCGTCGCCTCGACCATCGTTGGTGTATCAAAGGAAGACCAGCTGGCCGAAATCTTCGCCGCCATCGACATGGTCCTGCCTGCCGATGTGATGCAGGCCATCAACAAGGTCAGCCGGGAGATCCGCTATCCGATGGGTTAGGCAGGGTTATCCCTGCCGCCACGCCGCCAGAGCCTGATCGAGATCGGCGATCAGGTCTGCGGGGTCTTCCAGCCCGATCCACAGCCGCACGGCATGGCGGTTGTCGGGATCGATCCCGCGCGGCGGCCAGGGCAGTATATCACGATCACGCTCAGGGTGGCTGCCCAGCGCCAGGCTTTCGAACCCGCCCCACGAATAGCCGATCCCGAACAGGTTCAGCGCATCGACCAGCCGGTCGCGCGCAGCCAGATCGCCGCCTTGCATGATAATCGTCATCAACCCGCAGCCGCCGGTAAAGTCTCGCTTCCACAGGTCGTGACCGGGCGATCCTGGCAGCATCGGGAACAACACAGCGGCCACTTCCGGGCGGTGCTGCAGCCACTCGGCAATTGTTAGCGCACTGGCGCTGGAGCGTTCCAGCCGCAAGGCCATCGTGCGAAGGCCGCGCAGGGCCAGCGCGCAGTCATCCGGTGGGGCCTGCTGGCCCAGCATCAGCGAGCGCTTGCGCAGGCGCGGGTAGTATTCGGCATTGGCGGTGACGCTGCCCAGCATCAGGTCCGAATGGCCGCCCACATGTTTGGTTAGCGCCAGGATCGACATGTCTACCCCGTGGCGGATGGCCTGAAAACCGGTTGGTCCGGCCCAGGTATTGTCCATCAACACAGCCAGCCCGCGCGCCTTGGCGGTCTGGGCCAGGGCGGGGATGTCGCACATCTCCATCGATACGCTACCCGGGGCTTCCAGCAGCACGGCGCGGCTGCTTTCCGCGATCATCGAGGCAAATCCGGCCACATCAAGCGGATCGAAGAACCTGACGGTAATGCCGTAGTCCCGCAGTGCGTGGACCGCGATGGTCCGGCTGGGATCATAGGAATTGTCCGAAACCAGCACTTCGTCGCCAGCTTTCAGCACGCTGAGCAGCGCCATTGCCGGAGCCGCGAGACCGGTGGGGTAGAGCATGGTCCCAGCCGCACCCGGCTCCAGCTCGGTCAGGGCATCGGCCAGGGCCCACTGGGTCGGCCCGCCACGCGCGCCATAGTGGAACACGCCGTCCTGGTTGACACGCAGCCCGGCCTGCTGTGCGGCGCTGTCTTCATACAGGTGTGTGCTGGCGCGAACGACCGGGGGATTGACCACTGGCCCCGTCCATTCCGCCCGCCGCCCGGCGGTGACGAGCCGGGTGGCGGGGGTGATGCTATCGGGAACCTGTTTGGCCACTTAAGCCTTCACGGCCTTGGGTGTATCGGGATCGGCACCCCATTCGGTCCAGCTGCCGTCATACAGCGCCATGTCTTCTTTGCCGAGCAGGTGCATGCCGAACAGGAGCACGCAGGCAGTAACCCCGCTGCCGCAGCTGGTGACCACGGGCTTCGCCAGGTCCACGCCCGCCCCCTCAAACGCGGCCTTGAGGCCCGCTTTGTCCTTGAAAGTGCCATCGGCATTGTAGAGGTCGAAGAAGGGGACGTTGTACGAACCCGGGATGTGGCCGCTGGCGATGCCGGGGCGGGGATCTTCCTCTGCACCGGACCAGCGCGCCGCGCCGCGTGCATCGACCACCTGTTCGTCCTTGCTGTGAAGATTGGCCAGCACGTGTGCCTTGGTCCGCACGCCCGAATCGTCCTGCCAGGCGGTGAAGTGGCGGTGGCGCAGAGTTTCCTTGCCCTGGGTCAGCGCGCGGCCTTCGGCCTTCCACTTGGCCAGACCGCCGTCCAGAATCGCCACGTCGTGCGCGCCGAACATCTTGAGCATGAACCAGGCCCGCGCGGCGGTTTTTACCGCGCTGTCATCGTACAGCACGATCCGGCTGCCATCGCCCAATCCCAGCGACTGCATACGGCTGGCGAACTTTTCCGCGGGGGGCAGCATGTTTTCGATCGGGTTGCTGGTGTCGGTCAGATCGCCCAGGTCCATATAGACCGCACCGGGAATGTGCCCGGCTTCATATTCCGCCTTGGGATCACGCCCGGTTGCAGGCAGATGCTTTGTACAATCGACGATCCGCAGATCGCTGGCGCCCATTTCGTTTGCCAGCCATTCGGTCGAAACCAGACTTTCCATAATGCGTATGTCCTCCACAGGTGCACGGGGCGCGGTTCTTCACCGTCATAGCAGCGCTCCTCTTCGCTGCAGTTGCGAACACGGTATACCCGTGCAGGCCACGCGTCGAGAGGGGATGTGGGGGATTTTTTTGGTCAGGCGACCGCGCGCTGGCCAATCCGGCTGTAGGTGCGCGGGCCAAGGTCGAGGCGGAACGGACGCAGCGCCGCGCCAGCCTGTTCCGGCAGTTCGCCGATAACAAAGGTCTGGGCCATGACTTGCACTCCGCCATCCACCCGGAACCGTGCAAGCGGGACGAAATAGGCGGAACTGCCCGATCGTATCGGGGTGATGTCAGCCAGCGAAAGACGCAGGTCGCCGGTGAATTCCACACTCTCTCCAGGGGCAAGATCAACTTGCGCATGGCGCAGTTCCATTCGCTGCACCGGGTTTGCGATTTGCTGTTCCACCGGCAGAGAGGCGTGGGCCGACACCATGTCGGCCTCGATCGCCAGGGCGGCCAGCGGCGCTGCGCCGTTGTTGGTCAGCCGCAAGCTATAGCTCAGCGTGGTTGCCATCAGCGATGCGGTCAGTCGCCGCACTTCCAGTGTCAGCACCAGTTCGGTAGGTGCAGGAGAGAGCGCGGGTTCGGGCAAGGGGGTGGTGGCCGGCTCTGGTTCGACCACGGCTGCAGGCTGGCGGGCTGGCTGCGGATCGGGTTCAGGTTGCGGCACGACCGGCGGCTCGAACGCGATTTCCGGCTCACTCAACCGACGCCTGCGCCACCATAGCAGCGCACCGGTTCCGGCAAGTAGAGCCAGCGCTCCGACAAGCCAGGGGCGCCAATCGAACTCGGTCCCAGCTGCCGAAGCGGCTTGCGGCCCGGGCAGGATGACTGGCGCGGCGCTGGGTGACGGGGAAAGCTGTGGGGCAGGGGCAAGGTTGGGGGTAAGGCTTGGCTGCGGTGCGGGCGCATTCTGTGCGGGCAGTGGCACGGTGGCTTGCGGCGCGGCGGTGCGGACCGCGCGCGGAGCGACGGCGGCGGGCCGTGGCTGTGCCGTGGGGGCCGCGCTGGGTGCGGTGCTGGGGACTGCCGGTTCAGGCGAAGAGGCGGTGGTGGCGCTGGCCCGGGGGCGAGGCTGGCTGATCGTCGGATCGCTGGGATCGACCGGCCCGGCGGCACGCGACGTGGGGGTGCCGGTCGCTCCTGGCAGGCGATAATCGTTGGCGGATTGGGCCAGAACCGGTCCCGAGAGCATGCCTGCCATCAGCAGCATTCCCGAGCCCAGTCGTATCGAAACCCTGTTTTCCCGCATTACCCTGTCCATCCGGCACCACGCTTGGCCGTTCCGGCCCTGAATAGGGAGTGAACCCCCAGGTTCCAACCGCTCACTTGTGTCTGCCGCGCGATCGGGGCATGGCGCGTTGCATGGCAGACACACCTCAACCTTTGCACTTGGGCCAGACCAGCCAGTTGCCCGCCTCGCCCGAAGCGGCGGTGCTGGACTATGTTCCCAACCCACGCGCCGGTTCGCTCTATCTGGTCCGCTTCGCCGCGCCTGAATTCACATCGCTTTGCCCGGTCACCGGCCAGCCCGATTTTGCGCATCTGGTGATCGACTATGCGCCGTGCGAAACGATCGTCGAATCGAAAAGCCTGAAGCTGTTCCTCGGCTCATTCCGCAACCACGCGGGCTTTCACGAAGATGTCACCGTGGGTATCGGACAGCGGCTTTTCGCCGAAATGCAGCCCAAATGGCTACGGATCGGCGGCTATTGGTACCCGCGCGGGGGGATCCCGATCGACGTGTTCTGGCAAAGCAGCTCTGCGCCCGAAGGGCTGTGGGTGCCCGATCAGGGTGTGGCCAGCTATCGCGGGCGGGGTTAGCGCGTTCCAAGCCCCCGCGCGATAATCCCGCGCAGAATTTCGCGGGTGCCGCCGCGCAATGACCAGCTCGGTGCATTGTGGACGATGTTCGCCAGCACTGCCGAATAGGCCCCAGCAGCACGCGGATCAGCTTCGCAATCGACCAGTTCGCGGGCGATGTCGGGCAGGCCCTGTTCGAACAAGGCTCCCACGTCCTTGACGATCGCGGCCTGCAACCCAGCGTCCTGCTTGTTCTGCAGCATCCCCGCGACCGAGCGTGACAGACGGCGCAGCACGGCCAAACGCGCGGTGACCCGGCCGAGCGTGATCTGCGCGGCATCGCTGTCACGGCCCTTCAGCACTTCGACCAGTTGTAGCAGCAGTTCGATCGAGGAGAGGAAGCGTTCCGGGCCGGACCGTTCGAACGCCAGTTCGCTCATCACCTGATCCCAGCCCTGGCCTTCTTCACCCAGCAGCATCTGGGCGGGCACTACGGCATCCTCGAAATGCATTTCGTTGAAGTGGTGCTGCCCAGCCTGATCGATGATCGGCTTGATCGTCAGACCCGGCGTTTCCTTGAGATTGATCAGCAGCTGGCTGGTGCCCTTGTGCCGGTCAGCGGGAGTGCCCTGCGTGCGGCAAAACAGGATCACATAGTCCGCTTCGTGCGCGAAGCTGGTCCAGACCTTGGTGCCGGTGACGCGGTAAACATCGCCATCACGCACCGCCTTGGTGCGGGTCGCGGCCAAGTCGCTGCCCGAATCCGGTTCGCTCATGCCGATGCCAAAGCTCAGTTCACCGGCCGCGATTCCGGGCAGAATTGCTTGCTTCTGCGGTTCGGTCCCGAACTTGATGATGCTCGGGCCGCTCTGGCGGTCGGCAATCCAGTGCGCGCCGACCGGGGCCCCTGCGGCAAGGCATTCTTCAACCACCACGGCGCGTTCAAAGGCGCTGCGTTCGTGACCGCCATACTGCTTGGGCCAGGTCATGCCGAGGTATCCGGCCTGCCCCATCGCCCGGCTGAACGCGCGGTCATAGCCATACCAGTTGTCGGACCGCTGGCGGGCGTTGCGGTCAGCCAGCTGCGCGTTCAGAAACGCGCGGAATTCGCTGCGCAGGGCGATCACCGCATCGCTGTCAGCGGGCGGAGCGGGGAAGGGGATCTTGCTCATAGGTCGGTCACCATCGGCCAGTATCCGGCAGAGCCAGCGCCCAACGCGGCCTTGCCCAGCAGTTTTGCCCAGGCAACCTGACCGCCGAATTCGTCGCGCCAGGTCCAGAGCGAGGTTGTGTAAAGATGCAGGCGGTGTTCGCGGGTAAAGCCGATTGCACCGTGCATCTGCCCGGCAATCGCCGCACCGGCCCCGGCGGCTTCGCGCGCGCGCAGGCTGCCGGCGGCCACGCCCAGCACCTCGCCGCGCGCCAGTGCTTCGGCGGCAAGATCGGCGGCGGCGGTGGCGCAGGCGAGTTCGCCGGCCAGCTTGGCCAGTTCGTGCTGCACCACCTGGTTTTTCTGCAACGGCTTGCCGAACTGGACGCGGGTGGCGGTGTGATCGAGCGTCATGTCGAGCGCTGCTTCGAGCGCGCCCGCGATCTGGAACGCGCGCAGGGTTGACCCTTCAGCCAGCGGGCAGTGCGGCAAGGGCGCGCTCGCCTCAATCTCCCAGTCGATCGCCAGGGAGGGGCGAGGGTGGAAATTGAGCGCGGTTCCCGGTTCGCTCACCCTCCAGCCCGAACGCGGCACACGGTAAAGCTGATCGCCCACCGCCACAGCCAGGCAATCGAGCTGCTCGCCCCAGGCGACGCGGGCCACTTCGCCCTGTAGCCGTCCGTCCTGAACCGTCAGATGATCGGCACGGGCCAGCCCGGCGGGGCCATCGGCCAGCGGCAGTCCGGCCTTGGCCAGCAGGCGGTTGGCGCCCATCGTTTCAGCGAGTGGCAGCGGCACTGCGAACAGCCCCAGCTGGCGCAGCGCCTCACCCGCTTCGGCCGGGGACAGGCCAAAGCCGCCTTCATCCTCGCTCAGCAAGGCCAGGGGCAGGCCCATTTCGGTGACTTCGGCCCACAGGTCGGGCAGCCATTCGCCTGCGCGGGCACGCGCCTGCGCCGCGTCGGTCAGTTGCCGCTCAAACAGGCGCTGGATCATTTCGGCTAGCATTGCAGCACAGCTCCACAGTTCAGCATGAACCCGCCATGGCGCGGGATGGGGGGAGTGTCAAAGGGGAGAAACAATCAATCCTCCCCCTGTGCGTGAGGTGGCACGCCACAGGCGGGTCGGAGGGGGCATGTTGGCACCGCCCCCCCCCGCCTCGTTTCACTCGGCACCTCCCCCAAAGGGGGCGGATCTATGACTCATTCCCCGTAAGCTGCTGGCGGATCGCCCATCACCACCACGGTGGCCTTGCCCGCTTCGTCCACTTGTTCGATCAGGCAACCGGTGCGGGTAGAGCGGGTTTCCGCGATCCACCAGCGGCCGTTCTTGCGGACATAGCGGTCTTCGTACTCAACTCCCATCCGGATCACGCTGCGCTGGGCCATGATGATGCTGCGGAAATTGAGCGACCACTTGCCGGTCGCCTCGTCCGGGCCAGTCAGGGCGATTTCGGAATTGGTGGCGTGGTGCAAGTCGTGCACGCCGGGCTGGCAGCCCATCGCTTCGAACACCGCGACAAAGCCGTCGCGATTGTCGAACGGAGGGAAGCCTTCATAGGCGATCACCGCATTGGGCAGCAGGGTATCGCGCACCACCTCGGGCTGCTTGAGGTCGCAGCCGCGCAGATAGCGGGCCTTGAGCTGCCGGATCGCTTCGATGTCTTCCAGCGCGGCGATCCGGGCGGCGAGAGATTCAAGGGTCAGGGTCATGAGGTCACGCTGCCAGTGGTGCGTTTTGCGAGCCGCGCACCAAGCGGCCCGGGCGAGCGCCGGTGCTCTTGTCGCTCTGCCGGATTACTTCGCCGGAACAGATCGTCCAGTCATAACCGGTCGCCGCCTGATCCAGCCGCCGTCCGCCGGTCGGCAGGTCGAACTTCACCTCCGGCCGGTGCAGCGCGAGCCGGTCTGCGTCGATCACGTTGACGTCCGCCTTGTAGCAGGGTTTCAGCAAGCCGCGATCGGACAGGCACATGGTATCGGCGGGGGTAAAGGTCAGCGCCTTGATTGCAGCCGGCCAATCGATCTTCTCCCCTGCGCGGTCGCGGGTCCAGTAGGTCAACAGGAAGGTTGAATAGCTGGCGTCGCAGATCGCGGCATAGTGCGCGCCACCATCGCCCAGCCCCAGCACCACATCCTTGTGCTGCATCAGCGGCAGCAGTGCATCGAGCTTGCCGTCGTGGAAGTTGCCGAGCGCGTTGTAGAGCATGCCCAAGCCGTCGCCGCCATTCATCAGCAGGTCCATCGCCACTTCCTCGGGGCTGCGGCCCTGGGCTTCGGCCTGCGCGGCGATGCTGCTCTCGCGCGGGGGTTCATAGTTGGGCGGATCGGACAGCGGGAACAGCCAGTTCCAGTTGCGCGAAAGCTGGGCGAGCGGGTGGCCTTCTTCGGGTTGCTCTGCGATCAGCTGCGCACGGAATGCCGGATCCTTCAAGTGTTCCAGTTGCTCGGCCAGTGGCAGCTTGGCGATGGGCAGATAGCTGGGGCACAGGCAGAACGGGTGGGTCGAAAGCTCGAACCCGGCGACCATGCCGATCGGGCGCGGAATGATCTGCGGGCGGAATTTCGCGCCCTTGGCATTCTCCGCCTCGACCAGTTCCAGCGCTTCCAGCCAGGTCGGCGGGCCGCTGTTGGCAGTGGCATAGGTGAAGGTCGCGGGGCGACCGGTGGCATCGACGATCGCTTTAAGATGGGCGAATTCCACTTCCCAGCCGTTGTAGATGTTGGGCACCATCTGCATCACGCCGCTGCCCACGTCCTTCATCGCGCTGGCGATTTCGACCAGTTCCTTGCTGTCCGCCTCGAAGCTGGGGATGAAATCCCCGTCCATCGTCTTGTGGATCTGCAGGCGGCTGGTGGCAAAGCCGATGGCCCCGGCCTCCAGCGCCTCGCGCGCCAGACCGCGCATTTTCGCCAGATCCTCGTCGTTGGCCGGCTCGCGATTGGCGCCGCGTTCCCCCATGGCATAGACGCGCAAGGGGCTGTGCGGCAGCAGTGCGGCCACATCAATGTCACGGCGGCGGCTGTCGACGGCGTCAAGGTATTCGGGGAAGGTTTCCCAATCCCACGGCAGCCCTTCGGCCATGACCACGCCGGGAATGTCCTCCACCCCTTCCATCACCTTGATCAGCACTTGCTGGTCTTCCTTGCGGCACGGGGCAAAGCCGACGCCGCAATTGCCCATCACCACGGTGGTTACCCCGTGCGAGGAGCTGGGTGACATTTCCTCTGACCAGATCGACTGGCCATCGTAATGGGTGTGAATATCGACGAAGCCGGGGGTGACGAGCTTGCCGCGCGCATCGATTTCCCGCGCGGCCGTGCCGGGGCAGTTGCCCACGGCGACGATCCGGTCACCCTTCAGCGCCACATCACCGACGAAGCCGGGCTGGCCGCTGCCGTCCAGCACCGTGCCGCCTTTGATCAGGATATCATAGTCGGTCATTGTGTCAGGCCTCCACCAAAGCTTCGCGTTCGGCCCAGAAGGCTCCCGCATTATCGGTATCTACGTCCACCGCGCCGCGCACCCCCAGGAAGGCGCGCGCCTCTTCCAGGGGAAGGTGGAACGCATCCTCGATCTTGGCAAGGAACAAGGCATCGCTCTGCTTGCCCACGGCGATCCCGCGCTGGATGCAGTCGGTGCAGACCGGCCAGACTTCGGGATAGTGCAGCGCGGTGCGGGTCTGGTAGCGCAGCGACCCGAAGATGTTGATCACGTTGAGCTCGCTCGCCAGGTGCTGGTCCTTGATGAAGCGCGGCACATTGGTCAGACGGTACCAGTACGGCACCAGTTCACCCATGAAATTGAACCCGCCGCCGGTCAGGATGTGTTCGAAATCGTGGGTCTGGCCGCTGCGCAGGTTGAAGAATTCCAGCTGGGTCTTGGGCTCGCTCCACGGCACGATCTGGATGTCATAGGAGCCGCCGGTCATCTGGTCATAGAAGATCCGGCCCAGCGATCCGGGCGCGTACTGCGCGAAATCCTCGATCTTGTAGCGGCTGATGTGGCCTGCGTTGAACCACGCGTCGAGCTGCGGGTTGACCTTGCGCTCGGCCGTGATCTGCTCCTCGATCGCGTCGAAATCGCGCAGTTCGCTCAGGATTTGCAGGAATTCGTGCATTTCGGCGGGCGGGGGCAGATCCTTGCCGTTCTTGCGTAGCAGGATCATCGCCAGCCAATCGCGCAGGCGCGGGTTGTTGAGATACTTGGACGAGCTGACCAGCACCGAACTATCGGTACTGACCGGCATCACGCCGCGCGCGAGATAGGGGACGTTCATGGGGCCTCTCCGCCGTTTGCCGCCGCAGTGTCGGCCCGGCAGGGGCGGGGAGGCAAGGGGGCTGTTGCAGGCAGGGCTGCAATCTGTCCGCTAGCGTTCCGTTTGGCGCGGATGGGGTTGGGTTGGCTGATGCCGGGAATGGCGGGAGAGTGGATATCTTGGAGCCTGACGGGGTCACGCAGAGGTCGCAGAGAAGAAGGTGAGGCGCAGAGGTGTCGCGCAAGCGACAAAGCCGTACTTCTGTATCGAGGCTACGACAGGCCGCGCCGTTGCAGCGATACAAGAGCCTGCGGCTCAGAGCAGCATCTCTGCGCCTTTATTTTTCTCTGCGGCCTCTGCGTGACCCCGTCAGGGTCTAAGCTCACCCCAAAAGCCGCCATTTCGAGGAGGCAAATGTTCCGGGTTCGCTCGACACGAACAGATGAGGGGCGCTACCCCAGCGGGGCCAGCCGCCCCAGTGCGCCGTTGGCCCAGCCGAGGATGTCCTGCCGTCCGCTGGAGATCAGGTCATAGACTTCGCCGATCAGCAGGTCGTGGGTGCCAAAACTCAGCTTTTCGCGCACTTCGCAAAAGATGTTGGCCGGGGCGCCTTCGATATACCAGACCGATCCGTGCTGCTTCCATTCGGGCTGGGTAAAGCGCTGATCGCGGGCGTCGGCGCTGGCGAAGGGGGCCATGTGGCCGTGCAGCTCGCTGTCGAGCAGGTTGATGCAGTATTTGCCCGCACGCAGCATCCCTTCGTGCGCGGAGCCCGAACGGTTGACCGCGATCGCCATCGAACACGGCTCCAGCGCGACCGGCATGATCGCCGACATGGCAAGGCCAATCGGCTGCCCGTTTTCGGTATCATAGCTGCTGACGATCCCGACCGGCGCGGGCAGGTAGCGCAGCACTTGCTTCAGCCCGTTGGCCAGATCGGCCTGTTGATTCTCCGCAGTCATGGAGTCTCCCGATTATGCGTATTTGAATTGCACTTTGAATACGCGTTTTCGATCAAAAAAGCAAATTCAATGGCGATGTAATGTGATTTGAACGTGATTTGGCAACGCATGTTCCGAATCTGTTGATCCTGATCAATGTTTCACGCCCGCCGCCGCCGCACAGTGCCCGTGACAAAAGGCAGCCCGGTGGGAGCAGGCGATGCGCGTAGCGGCTTTGGCATATTCGGTGATCGACGCAACCGATCTTTCGGCTTGGCGTACGTTCTCCGAACAGGTTGCGGGCTTTTCGGCGCATGAAGTGCCCGGCGGTCTGGCGTTGCGGATCGATGAGCGCGCCGGGCGGCTGTTCATCCAGCGCGGGGCGGCAGATCGCTACAATGCCAGCGGCTGGGAAATTACCGGCGAGACGGACTTCGCCGCAGCCAAGGCCGAACTTGCCGCCAAGGGGGTCAGCTTCACGCAAGGCACCCGCGACGAGATCGCGCTGCGCCACGTGTTCGACATGGTCTGGTTCCGCGATCCCTCGGGCAACCGGCACGAACTGGCGCTGGGCTATGTCACCAGCTTTGAACCGTTCCGCTCGCCCTGCGGGGTTGCGGGGTTCGTCACCGATGACTTGGGCTATGGCCACATGGTCCTGCCCGCGCCGAAGATCGCAGAAACGCGCGCGTTCATGCAGGACGTGCTGGGCTTTGGCCTGTCCGACGTGCTGATCCACCGTCCCATGGGGCCGGGCGGGCCGGAAATGCGGATCGATTTCATGCATTGCGATAATGGCCGCCACCACAGCCTGGCGCTGTTCGAAGGCGAGGTGCCTTCGGGCTGCGTCCACCTGATGGTCGAAGTGCCCAGCCTGGACGAAGTCGGCCGCGCCTATGACCGGATGCTGGCCCACGGTACCCGCCTGATGGCGACGCTGGGCAAGCATACCAACGATCACATGACCAGCTTCTACATGATGACCCCCGGCGGCTTCGCATTGGAATACGGATTCGGCGGGCGCACGCTCGACTGGAACCGCCACACCCTGTTCGAAAGCACTTCGGTCAGCCTGTGGGGCCACGATTTCAGCGTCGGGTTCGGCGCGGATGAGCAGGCCGCACTGGCCGATGCAGCCTGATTTGGGAGACCAGCAATGAACATCGCCACCACTATCGCCGCCCCCAGCCGCGAAGAATTGGTCGCCCGCGCGGCGGCTTTGCTTCCCGCGCTGCGTGCTCGCACCGATGCTTGCGAGGCCGGCAACAAGGTGCCCGACGAAACCATCGCCGATTTTCAGGCAGCGGGGTTCTTCAAGATCCTGCAACCGGCCCGCTTCGGCGGCTACGAGATGGACGTCGAGACGTTCTACGATGTGCAGATGAAAGTCGCCGAAGGCTGCATGAGCAGCGCCTGGGTGCTGGGCGTGGTCGCGGTCCACAACTGGCAGCTCGCGCTGTTCGCACCGCAGGCGCAGGATGATGTCTGGGCAAGCGATCCCAGCACGCTGATTTCCAGCTCCTACATGCCCAAGGCGCAAGTCACGCGGGTTGATGGCGGCTTCCGGATTTCCGGGCGCTGGGGCTTTTCCAGCGGGGTCGATCATTGCCAGTGGGCGTTCCTGGGCGGACTGGTGCGCGATCCCGAAACCGGTATTCCCGATTTCTGGACTTTCCTGGTCCCGCGTGAGGACTTCATCGTCCACCGCTGCTGGAACACGATTGGCCTCGGCGGCACGGGCAGCCATGATGTAGAGGTCAAGGACGCCTTCGTCCCGGCCCACCGCACTCACCGTTCCAAGGATGGCTTTGCCGCGACCAACCCCGGCGCGAAAAGCAACCCCGGGCCGCTCTACAAGCTGCCGTTCGGGCAGGTTTTCGTCCGGGCCGTCTCGTCCAGTTCGATCGGGGCGCTGCAGGGCGCGCTCGATCACTTCGTGGCGAACGGGGCCAAGCGCAAGAGCAACAACACCGGGGCGAGCTCCAGCGGCGATCCTGACGTTCAGGTGCTGATTGCCGATGTGCAGTCCGCGATCGATGAGATGAAATGCGTGCTGATGCGCAACTTCGCGGTGCTGAACGAACGTGCCCGCGCTGGCGAGCAAGCCGATATTCCCACTCGCCTGCGCTTCCGCCATCAGTCGGCGCAGATCGCCGGGCGCTGCGGGGACCTGATCACGCGGATGTATCACCTGGGCGGGGCTGACGGGATCAGTCGCGGCAACGTGATCGCGCGCACTTTCTGCGACATTCACACTGGCCGCACCCATGTGGCCAACAACCCCAATGCCGTGGGGCGCAATGTGGGCAACGTCATGCTCGGCGGCGAAAACGCCGACAGCTTCATCTGAACGGGAGAGAGACAATGGCAAAGTCAGCCGAATACGGCATGGGCGAATACGCATTTCCGCGCGGCTGGTTCATGGTCGCGGAAGCTGCAGACGTCACCACCAAGCCCGAGCCGGTGCGCTTTTTCGGGCAGGACATGGTGCTCTATCGCGGCAAGAGCGGGCGGGTGGTGCTGCTTGATGCCTATTGCCCGCACATGCGGGTGCATATCGCCCGCAACACCACCAGCTACATCGTCCGCGATGGCGATCAGATCGACGGGGATGGCATCCGCTGCCCGGGGCACGGCTGGCGGTTCAACCCCGATGGCCAGTGCGATGACATTCCCTATGCCACCGGCGGTCATGCCATCCCCAAGGCGGCCTGCGTCAAATCGCACAAAGTGATCGAACGCGCCGGGTGCATCTGGATGTGGCACGATGCCGAAGGCGGCGCGCCCGATTTCGATCTGCCGACTTTCGCCGAATGGGACATGGAGGATCAGGGCTGGGTCCGCTGGCGGCTTGACCATCTGGGCACTCTGCCGATCCATCCGCAGGAAGTGCTCGATAACATGGCCGATCTGGCGCACTTCATCCCGGTTCACGGCAGCAAGGACATCGCCTTTTTCGAAAACGAATACCGGGACCACGTGATGATCCAGCGCTTCGCCGCCGGACACCGCACTCTGGTCAGCGATCCTGGACAGGACGTGCTGGTCAACGATACCTGGTACACCGGTCCCGGCATCCTCCAGAGCCGGATGGAAGGCCAGTATCCGACCCTGATGATGATCTGCAACACGCCGGTCGAAGATGGCGAAATCCGCTGCTGGTACGCGCTGATGGTCAAGGTCGGGAACGAGCGCGCCAATGATGCTGGCGTATCGATGGCACGCACCTATCAGGACGTCGCACTCGATGCCTTTGCGCAGGATTTTGAGCTGTGGAAGTTCAAGGAACCCGCGATCAATATCCTGCAAGTGTCTGACGACGGACCATTTCACAAAGGCCGGATCTGGAACCGCCAGTTCTATAATCCCAAGGTGCGGGCCGGTGAATTTCACACCCGCGTCAACGGGGTGCACACCTCGGTCGACAACCGGACCAGGGTGAAAGCGGCCTAGGACCGTATGACCCGCTGTGTGGCGGCTTTTGATGGCCCTCGCAGGCGGATGATGATGAGGAATGCCAGCATTGGGCCGGGGGAAACCCTGGCTCGGGTTGAAGGTCTTGCAGGCCGCACAAACCGCGACTATCTGCCCCTCCATGGCTATCCGCGAAATCCTCGAAGTCCCCGATCCGCAGCTCAAGCAGGTCTCGACGCCCGTCACCCAGTTCGATGATGAGCTGAAAACCCTTGTCGCCGACATGTTCGAGACGATGTACGACGCCCCGGGCATCGGCCTCGCCGCGATCCAGCTGGGCGTGCCGCTGCGGGTGCTGGTGATCGATCTGCAGCCCGACGATCCCGATGCAGAGCCGGTGCCCTGCGCGCACGACGGCCATCACCATCACCACCAGCCGACCAAACGTGAACCCCGGGTGTTCATCAACCCGGAAATCCTGAACCCCTCGCAAGACCTCTCGGTCTATTCCGAAGGCTGCCTCTCGGTGCCCGAAATCTATGCCGACGTCGAACGCCCGGCCCGGATCCGGGCACGCTGGCAGGATCTCGATGGCACGGTCCATGAAGAGGACATGGAAGGCCTGCTCGCCACCTGCCTGCAGCACGAGATGGACCACCTCGAAGGCATCCTGTTCATCGACCACCTTTCGCGGCTCAAGCGACAGATGGCGCTGAAGAAGCTGGATAAGCTGCGCAAGGCGGCTTGAGAGGGCTAGCGTTCTTGCTCCGTTCCGGTTAAGCTGCCGGAATGGATAGCTCCCTGTTTGTCATCATCATGCTTCTGCTCGGTCTCGTGGCCGGCGCTGCAATCGGCTGGTTCGTAGGGGCGCGCCCCTTGGCCGAGCTGCGTGAGCGGCTGGCGGGGAGCGAGGCGGAGGTGCGCGGGCTGGATGACAAGTTCAAGGCCGCGATTCGCGATCTGGCTGCGGCGAGCGAGCGGGCTGAGCGGGCCGATCAGCTGACCGATGAACTGGCGGTGGTTCGCCAGCGCAGCGAAGCGCTGGGCAGCGAGCTCGCCACCTTGCGCGCCAATGCGGCCCATTTCGATGAGCAGAAGCGGCTGCTGCTCGAAGCGCAGGAAGGGCTCAAGAAGGAATTCGAAAACGCCGGGGCCCGCGTGCTTGAACGCGCGCAGGAAGTGTTCATGGCCCGCGCGCAGGAACGGCTCGCCGTGTCCGAAGAGAAAAGCGCCGAGCAATTGAAGGCCTTGCTCGCACCGGTCGATCAGCGCCTCAAAAGTTATGAAGAGCATGTCGCGCTGATGGAAAAACAGCGGGTCGATGGCTTTGGGCAATTGACCGGGCTGTTGCAGTCGATGCGCGAAGGGCAGGAAGCCGTGCGGGCCGAGGCGGCGCGGCTGGGTAACAGCCTGACCAACGCCCCCAAGGCGCGGGGGCGCTGGGGAGAACGGGCGCTGCAGAACGTGCTGGAGCAATGCGGGCTGTCGCAGCACACCGATTTCAACCTCGAACAGTCGCTCGATACCGAGGAAGGGCGGCTGCGCCCCGACGCGGTGGTGCATGTGCCGGGGCAGAAGAAGCTGGTGATCGACGCCAAGGTCTCGCTCAACGCCTATCAGGCCGCGTTTGAAGCCAACGACGATGCCGAACGCAAGCGCCACCTTGATCTGCACGCCCGCTCGATGCGCGGCCATGTCCAGACGCTGGGTGCCAAGAGTTACCAGAGCCAGTTCGATGAAGCGCCCGACTATGTGGTGATGTTCGTGCCAGGTGAACATTTCGTCGCGGCGGCGCTCGAACACGATCCGGAGCTGTGGGACTTCGCCTTTCACAACAAGGTTCTGCTCGCCACTCCTACCAATCTGGTCGCGATTGCGCGGACCGTGGCGATGGTCTGGCAGCAGGACCAGCTGGCGCGTGAGGCAGTGGAGATCGGGCGGCTGGGCGCTGAGATCTATGAACGGATGGCAACGGCAGGCGAACACCTCAAAGGGGTGGGGGCAGGGCTGGAACGGGCGGTGCGCAAGTACAACGATTTCGTCGGCAGCTATGAGCGCAACGTGATGTCCTCGGGGCGCAGGCTGCGCGACAAGGGCATTGCCATCGGCAAGCGCGAGATCGAGGATGTGCCGCTGGTCGAAAGCACGCCGCGCTATGGCGAAAGCGCGTTGTTGCTGCCCGAAGGGGCTGAGGAAATGGTCAGCGAATCCGCAGCTGAGTAGGTCCGTCCGCGCGCACCAGTTCGGCCGAGTGGCCAAGCGAGCGCAGGGTCAGCTTGCCGCGGGTGAGATCGATCGAAGGTGTCGCCGAAAGCAGGGCGGACAGCGCCCGTTCCTGAGCCATCAGGTTGTCTTCGCCGCTGATGCTCTGGCAGTACATCATGGTCGAAACGAACGGCCCGCCGACCAGCTTGCCTTGCCGGATCCGCCAGGTTCCACCCAGACCGTTACAGCCTGCAGTGGCGCTGATCCGCTCGGTCTGGAACTGCATCGCGGCCTTGGGAGAAGCCGGAGCCTTGCCATCGATCTGGATGATCTTCCAGCTGGTGCCGACCAAGGCGGCCGGCTTGGGCGGTGCGGCCTGCACGCCAGCGGCGCAGGCAAGCGCGGTGAGGGCGAAGGCGGTGAGGGCGGTGTTTCTCATCCTGCGGCTATACCGATTGTTCGCTGGCTGGGGGCTGAACAAGCCTAGTCACTCAGCACATCCAGCACTTCATAGGCCAGCACCGCTCCGGCCACTGCGGCGTTCAGGCTGTCGGCGCGGCCCTTCATCGGCATGGTAACGCGCAGGTCGCAGGTCAGTTCGTAGTCTTCGGGCAGGCCGCGGCTTTCGTTGCCGACCATGATGAAGCACGGCGCCTGATAAGGCGCGCCGCGATAGGGCACAGCCTCGCGCAGGCTGGCGGCAACCAGCTGGCCCGGGCCGCCGCGCAGCCAGGGCAGGAATTCTTCCCACCGCGCCTGCACGATCCGCTGGGTGAACACCGCGCCCATGCTCGCCCGGACTGCCTCGACCGAGAAAGGGTCGGCGCAGGCGTCGATCAGGATCAAGCCGCCTGCGCCAACCGCATCACCGGTGCGCAGCATGGTCCCCAGGTTGCCCGGATCGCGCAGGGCCTGCGCGACCAGCCAGATCTTCGCGGCGGAGCGGTCCAGATTGACAAGGCTGGTGTCGAACTCGGCAAACACCCCGGCGACGGCCTGCGGGTTGTCCTTGCCGGTGACCTTGGCCAGCACGTCCTCGGCCATTTCCAGCACTTCACCGCCATTTGCCAGCACATCGGCTTCCAGCGCATCGAGCAGCGGATGGGCTTCGCGGCGCGTGGCCATCACCAGCACTTCGGGCAACCTGCCGCATTCGCGGGCATCGGTCAGCAGCCGCAGACCTTCGGCCAGGAACTTGCCCGCGGCCTTGCGATGTTTCTTTTCGCGAAGGGCGCGGAGCGCCTTGACGGCGGGGTTGGAGAACCCGGTGATCTCGCGGCGGGGCAAGGGTTCAGTCCTCGCCAAACCCGTCCTTGACCAGGCCGACCAGCTTGAGCAGCGCCGGTTCCGCGCCGTCTCCGGATACTGCGATCTCGATGCTGTCGCCCTTGGCCGCGCCCAGCATCATCAGGCCCAGGATCGAACCGCCTTCCGCTTCTGCGCCATCCTTGAACACCTTGACGTGGAGCCCGTCACCCAGCTTGGCCACGGCGTTGACGAACTTGGCGCTGGCGCGGGCGTGGAGCCCCCGGTTGTTGACGATTTCGACGCTTTCGCGCTGCTCCGGCATTGCGCTCCCCCCTTATTTCGCGTCCTGCCCCAGAAATTCGGAGGCAATGGTTATATAGGTGCGACCAGCATCGCGCGCGGCGGTTACCGCCTGCTTCAGCTCCATGCAGCCGCGCGCCTTGGCCAAGCGGATCAGCATCGGCAGGTTGATCCCGGCGATCACCTCAACCTTGCCGGCCTGCATCAGCGAGATCGCCAGGTTGGATGGCGTGCCCCCGAACAAGTCGGTCAGAATGATGACGCCCTGACCACTATCGACGGCCTTGACCGCATCGGCAATCTCGCGCCGGCGCAGTTCCGCATCGTCGTTGGGGCCAATGCACACGGTCGCCACGGCGTCCTGCCGCCCGACAACGTGCTGCATGGCATTCACGAATTCCTCGGCAAGCTTGCCGTGGGTGACCAGGATCAGACCGATCATAGGGGACCGTGTCTCCGCAGTTGCGACCCGGCGAATCCTGCCGGAAAGTGGGGCCAATTGCCCGTCTCGACCGGCCCGGTCAATGCCTTATCTCCCGCAGGCCTTCCACCGCATCGGCGGCGCGGCTGGCAAGGTTGCGGTGAAGCACCGCCGGATCATATCCCGCCGCCCGCAGCGCCGCTGCGATCTGCTCGGCCGTGAAGACCGAGCGGTGCCGCCCGCCGGTGCAGCCAAAGGCCACGTTGACATAGGCTTTGCCCTGCGCCTGATAGCGCGGCAGCAGCAGCAGCACGAGGTCGCGGATCCGGGTAAAGGCTTCCTCCCAGGCCGGGTCCTTGCGGATATAGGCACCTACCGGCGTGTCCTGCCCGGTCTGCTCGCGCAGGTCCGGGTCCCAGTGCGGGTTGTCCAGGAACCGCATGTCGAACACCAGATCGGCAATCGGCGGCATGCCCCGCGAAAAGCCAAAGCTGGTGATGGTCACCGTGGTCGGCAGCGGCGCATCCTGGCCAAAGCGTTCGCGGACCGCCTGTTGCAGGTCATTGGTGGTATAGTCGGTGGTCGAGATCACCATGTCCGCCCAGCGCCGCAGCGGCTCCATCTGCTCGCGCTCGGCCGCGATGCCGGTGGCGGCGGGAACGTCCTGCGCCAAGGGGTGGCGGCGGCGGGTCTCGTTATAGCGGCGCTCCAGTTCCTGCCCGGAGCAGTCGAGGAACAGCGTGGTCAGTTCGATGTCCGGCCTGCCAACCAGCACTTTGACCCGGTCGATAACTTTGGCGGCATCGAACCCGCGGGTCCGCGAATCGAACCCGATGGCCAGCGGCGACCGCAGATCCGGCGCAGGTGCATCGGGGCTGTCGATCAACCGGGGAAGCAGCCGGATCGGGAAGTTGTCGATCACTTCCCAGCCCAGATCCTCCAGCACTTTCAAAGCCGTGGTCTTGCCTGCGCCAAGCAGGCCGGTAACCAGCAATACACGCTGGCGGGGAGGGGCAGGGGTCTCACTCATCGCTGGCCCCCTAGATGGGCCTGCATAGCGGCGTTGTGAAGGGGGCGAAGCCGGGCTGTCCCCGGTGCACTTGGTAGACGCCCAACAGGGGTGGAAGTTGTGTGAACTTTGGGGCGGAAAGAGCGCTCTAAGCCATTAAGAATAAGAACGAATAAGGGATAGCTGAGCACTGCGCGCAAGTGCGAAAGTGTGACTTTGGCATCGTCACGCTGCGCCGCCCCACTTGTCCCGCGTGCCGCTGTAGGAAGCAATGAGGATAAGAAACCAGGCATCGCGGCAGAATCGCAGATCGCGGCGATGTAGGAAAGCTTTGTGTGCAGCGGTGCCGCCCCTGCCAGGGGTGAAAGCCAGGGGGGCAGACTTGGCCCGCCCCCTGCATGGCAATCTTAGGGTCAGGACCTATTAACCGCGCCTTCGAGGTTTGAGTCAGAATGGCTCAGGG
>NZ_MWLM01000006.1 GCF_002198665.1 Novosphingobium sp. B 225
CCCAGCCCCGGCCCCACGCTGCGCGCTGGAATGAAGGCAGAGATGATCACCGCATAGACCGGCAGCCGGGCCGAACAGGTCATCAGCGGCGCAATCAGGATCGTGGTCAGCCGGTCTTTCGGATCGGTGATGCTGCGGGTCGCCATGATCCCCGGCACGGCGCAGGCAAAGCTGGACAAAAGCGGGATGAAACTGCGCCCCGACAGGCCGATCCCCGCCATCATCCGGTCCATCAGGAAAGCCGCACGGGCCATATAGCCCGAAGCCTCCAGCGCCAGAATGAAGAAGAACAGGATCACGATCTGCGGCAGGAACACCACTACCGAGCCGACCCCGGCCAATATCCCGTCGGTCAGAAAATCACGCAGAATCCCCGCCGGCAGCAGATCGCGTGCGGTTGCCGCCAGCCAGTCTATCCCCGCTTGCAGCGCATCGGCGAACGGCTGTGCGCCCGCGAAGACCGCCTGGAACACCACAAACAACAGCGCGAACAGGATCAGCGGCCCCAGCCAGGGATGCAGCAGCAACCGGTCAAGCCGGGCGTGCAGCCGGTGCCGCGCGGTTTCGGAAACGATTGCGCCCTGGGCAATTGCCTCTGCGGTGACACGCCGTTCGGTCAGGGTGGTGCGCGGACGGTGATGTTCCGCCCCGCGCCCGTCGGCTTGCTCGATCGCGGCGGCCAGTTCGGTCAGGCCCTTGCGCCGCACCGCCACGGTCGGCACCACCGGCACCCGCAACGCTTCCTGCAGTGCCAGCGGATCGATTACCAGACCATCGCGTTCGGCCAGATCGACCATGTTGAGCGCAATCACCACTGGCCGCCCCAGCGCGATTACTTCCTGCGCGAAGACCAGATGCTGTTCCAGGTTCGAGGCATCGAGCACCACCACCAGCACTTGCGGCGGAACTTCGCCGGGCAGCTCGCCCAGGATCACCTTGCGGGTTACTTCCTCGTCCGGGCTGGTGGCGTTCAGGCCATACGACCCGGGCAGATCGGTCAGTTCGATCGAACCGCCCGAAGGCAGCGCCAGCCGCCCGGCCTTGCGCTCTACCGTGACGCCGGGATAGTTCGCGATCTTCTGGCGCGCGCCGGTAAGTGCATTGAACAACGCGCTTTTGCCCGCATTGGGATTGCCGACCAGTGCGGCGCTGCGCAGTTCCGCCATGGTCAGACTGCTTCCACCGCCATCGCCCGGGCGTGGCTGCGGCGCAGTGCCACAGTCATCCGCCCGATCAGCACTGCAATCGGATCGCGTCCGCCAAACACCCCGCGATGCGCCACTGCCAGCCGTGTGCCCACTTCGATCCCCAGCCCCTGCAGGCGCGTGGCCTCATCAGGTTCCAGCACGGACCAGTCGATCGCGACTACCCGCGCGCGCTGTCCAATCGGAAGGGCATCCAGAGTCATGCAATTCGCGCTGCCATAGCCTGCGCCTTATTGCAAGTCATTCGCAATAAATTGACGCAAGTCAAATTTGGGACTGCCCGGCGCTGAACCGGACCGCGCCTTACCGCGCCGGATACCGCAGCCGCCCCAGCAGCCGCGCCGGGCTGAAATGTTCGCGTTCTGGATTCAGCCACTTGGCCTTGGCCTTTTCGAACTTCATGATTCCATCGATCCGGCGGTCCAGGAAAGCGCGGGTCTCGGCATTGCCTTCGCTTTGGTCCCCGGCATAGACCGCCAGCGTCGCGGCATAGATCGCCCCCAGCGTCGCGCGCTTGGTATAGTGGTTATAGTCAGAAGCCGTATCACCTGCCAGCCGCCACATCCGATCGGCGCTGTGCCAGGCCAGTTGCAAGGCCCGGGGGGCGTTCTGCGGCATGGCCATGATCGCCTGAGCCCGGCGCAGCGCCTCTTTGCGCGCGGCAATCGCATCAAGCCGGAACTGCACCAGGGTGCGGATCCGTTCGCGGATTTTCAGGCTGGCCAGTTGTTCCTGCGGCAGGGCTGCCGCCATCGCGGCATCGATGCTGGCAATCCAGGCCTCGATCATCTGCATCGCTCCGCCTGAAAAGGCAAAGACCGCTGCCGCAGGATCGATCCCCTGCGTCGCCGCCGCAGCGCGCACCGCTTCGTCGCTCCAGCCATCAAAGGCGGCGGCATCGGCAATCGCCGGGGCCAGTTGGGTCCGCAGTTGTTCCAGCGAAGCAGCTTCAGCCATCAGAAGCTGGGCCCATAGGTCTTGGGTTGATTCTTGGTCTTGACCTTGGCGTTGGTATCGATCTCGGTCACCAGATTGCTGTTCTTGCCCTCAGCCATGGCATAGTCGCGGGCCGAGCGGCCCGAATTGTCGGCCCGGTCAGGATCGGCCCCGGCCTTTAGCAGGATCCGCATCATCGCCACATTGCGGTTGTGAACTGCCGTGATCAGCGGGGTTTCGCCGGCATTGTTGCTTTCATCGATCTTTGCCCCGCGTGAAACGAGCAAGTCCACCGCTTCGGCAAAATTGTTGTTCACCGCGACGACCAGCGGGGTCACGCCCTTGAAATCGCGGATGTTCACATTGGCGCCCTTGGCGATCAGGAACTGCATCCAGGTCAGGTCACGGCGCGCGGTCACCAGGTGCAGCGCGCCTTCGCCGGACGAGATGTCGCGCGCGTTGATCAGCGTCGGACTGCCCTTGGCGAGCATGTCGGTCACATCGTTGCCGTTCTTTTTCTTTACGGCTTCAAGGAACTTGTACCCTTCGGAAAAGCCGGCCTGGGCCATCGCGGGTGCGGTCCAGGCGAGCATGACCCCCAGCAGGGACAGCACGGCCAGCCTGAACGAGCGGATTGTGAACACGAACGCTTCCTCCTGTTGAAGCCGCAGAATCGCCTGCGCGGCAATCGGCTCCCTTGCGCAAGCTGGTTTAGCAGAGCATGAACCGCTGCGCCATGACCAAGCCAATTGTTGCCGCCGCCCTTGCGCTGTCCATCGCCCTGTCCGCCTGTTCCAAGCCTGCCGCGCCGATCACCGGCGTGGACATTGCCGGAACGCCCATCGGCGGGGCCTTCACTCTGGTGGACAAGGACGGCAAGAGCGTGACCTGGGATGCCTTCAAGGGCAAATACCGGATCGTCTATTTCGGCTATACCTTTTGCCCGGATGCCTGCCCGTTCGACATGGGTGTGGTGATGCAGGCCTTTCGCCAGTTCGAACAGGCCAGCCCAGAACGTGCGGCCAGGGTCCAGCCGATTTTCATTTCGATCGATCCGGCGCGCGACACGCCAGCCCGGGTGGGTGAATTTTCCGCCGCCTTCAGCCCGCGCCTGATCGGATTGACCGGCAGTCAGGCCCAGGTCGACCAGGCGGTCAAGGCCTTCCGCAGCTATGCCGCCAAGGGCAAGGAAAGCGCGGGCGGCTATCTGATGGACCACAGCCGAATCGCCTTTCTGATGGGCCCGGACGGCCAGCCGATTGAAATGCTGCCGGTGGACAAGGGCGCGGCGGCGGTGCTGGCGGACCTCAAGATTGCGGTTCAGTGACCTCGCTGCGCGACCAGTTCTGGACCCTGCCGCTCGAGCATCTGACCCGGCCCGAGTGGGAGGCGCTGTGCGATGGCTGCGGCCAGTGCTGTCTGCACAAGGCCGAGGATGAGGACAGCGGTGCGATCTATCCCACCAATGTCGCCTGCCGCCTGCTCGATATCCCCACCGGGCGTTGCAGTGACTATCGCGGACGCAAGGCGCGGGTGCCCGATTGCGTCCAGCTGACACCCCGACTGGCGCTGGAAATCTCCTGGCTGCCCGATACCTGCGCCTATGTATTGCGCGCCGAGGGTGAGCCGCTGCCGGACTGGCACTACCTGATCTGCGGCGATCCCGAAGCGGTCCACCGCGCCGGAATCTCCGTGCGCGGCAAAGCGATCAGCGAGGATCTGGCCGGGCCGCTCGAACAGCACGTGATCCTGCCCCCCGGTGTCGAATTCGAACATTGGGCCGAGGATGAGGAGGAAGACGGGGCCGGCGATGCTTGACTGGCTGCGCCGTTCCCCCGCCGACCAGCCGAGCGTGCCGGTGGGCGATGTGCTGCTACCGCTGGTGATCCGCCGCACCGCCAGCGCGCGGCGCATGACCATGCGGCTCGCCCCTGATGGCAGCGAAGTGCGCGTGACCCTGCCGCGCTGGGGCCGCACGGCAGAGGCGCTCGAATTCGCGCGGCTCAAGGTGGGCTGGCTGGAAGAACAGCTGGCCAAGGTCGCCCCCGCCGCCGCACCGACCGATGGGGGGACCGTGCCTTACCTGGGCCTGCCGCATGTGCTGCGCCACGATCCTGCCCGCCCGCGCCGGGTCGTGCTGGGCGAAGGTGAGTTCCATCTGGGCGGCCCGGCCGAAGGGCTGGAGCGCCGCCTGCGCCGCTGGTTGGAAGGCGAAGCGCGGCGGCTGATGGCCGATGACCTGTCCTATTACTGCCTGCGCGCCGCCCAGCCGCAGCAAAAGCTGCTGCTCAGCAATGCGCAGCGCCGCTGGGGCAGCTGCGCGCATGACGGGACGATCCGGATCAACTGGCGGCTGGTCATGGCTCCGGCTGCGGTGCGCCGCTCGGTCGTAGCGCACGAGGTCGCGCACCTGACCCATTTCGATCACTCCCCGCGCTTTCATGCGCACCTTGATTCGCTGTTCGAAGGCGATATCCGGGCCGCCAACCGCTGGCTAAAGCGCGAAGGACGAAGCCTTTATTTACCTTTTGGCTAGGGGTAATCCCCTGTTAACCAGAAGCGGCGGAAAATCACCGCCATGGCGCGACTGGTTTTCCTGTCCCTGGCCTTGCTGCTGCCCACCACGGCGCTTTCCGCGCAGGACGCTTGCCGCCTGTGCTATTCGGACCCCGGCGCCAAGCCGGGGGAACGTCCGCTCCAGCTGGAAATCCAGGCCGACCTGTCATTCAGCAAGCTTGCCATGACCGGTCAGGGCGGCGGCAGCGCCACCGTGGTACCGCAAGGCGGCAAAGAGACCCAGGGCGACCTCATCGACCTTGGCGGCATGGCAGTCAGCGGGCACGGCCGGATCACCGGCGAACCGGGCAAGGCCGTGCGGGTCGACCTGCCTGACCGGGTGCCAATGACCGCCGGGGATGGCACCGCCGCGGAACTGACCCAGTTCACCACCGACCTGCCCCGCCACCCGGTGCTGAATCTTGACGGCATGCTGGAATTCACCTTCGGCGCACGGCTGGTGGTCAAGGGCCAGCGTGGCGGCAATTACCGCGGGCGGATCCCGATTTCGGTCGATTACAACTGACCACTGGCGCGCCGCCGCCCAAACGCCTATCTTTGCGCCCATGTCGTTCATCAAGAATATCAACCCCACTGGCGCGATCACCGATTTCATCGCCGTGTTCCGGCAGGCCGGTTCGAACCGCTGGTGGATCACTCTGCTGGCGCTGGCGATGACGGTCGGCACTTTTTCGATCATGACCGGCGAAAGCTGGAAGAAGCAGCGCCCCCTGCCCGAAATCACTTATATCACATCCTGGCCAGCTGACCGGACCGACGCGGAAACGCAGGCTTTCATCGTCGAGAACCAGAAGCGCAAGGAAGCCGCGGAAAAGGCGCAGCAGGCCGTCGATGCGGAACTGCGCGGGCTGTGGAAATCGTTGGGCCGGGCTTCGGGGATCGATGTTGAAGCGATCGACGCCAAGGCAAACAAGGACCGCGCGGCTGAACAGGCCGCCGAAAAGGCCAAGCTGGAACAGCTGACCGGACAAAAGCTTGACCGCTGAGCAGGACCAGCGCTGGCTTTCCGCCGCCGCCGCAATCGCCCAGCGCGGCGTGCCGCTCAGCCGCCCCAACCCCGCCGTCGGCGCGCTGATCGTCAAGCACGGGCGCGTGCTGGGGCGCGGCTGGACCCAGCCAGGCGGGCGCCCCCATGCCGAAGCCATGGCCCTGGCCGCCGCTGGCGAAGCGGCGCGCGGAGCCACGCTTTACGTCAGCCTTGAACCCTGCGCCCACGCCAGCCAGCGCGGCCCGGCCTGCGCCGATCTGGTCGCGGCGAGCGGCCTGGCGCGGGTGGTGGTGGGCTGCGCCGATCCCGATCCGCGCACCGCCGGGCAAGGGATCGAGCGGATCAGGGCGGCGGGAATCGCGGTGGATCTGGTGCCCTCCCCGGCCTGCGCGGCGGGATTGGCCGGCTACCTTTCGCTGCGTCAGCGCGGACGGCCGCTGGTCAGCCTCAAACTCGCGCTTTCGCTCGATGGCTGCATCGCCATGGCGGATGGGCAAAGCCAGTGGATCACCGGAGCCGCCGCCCGCGCGCACTGCCACGCGATGCGCGCGCGCCATGACGCGATCCTGGTCGGCGGCGGCACCTTGCGCGCCGATCAGCCCCGGCTCGATGTGCGCCTGCCCGGTCTTGAAAGCCGCAGCCCGCAGCGCTGGGTGCTCACACGCGGGGCAGTGCCAGCCGGATGGCACGCCCTCCCCTCACCCGGAGCACTCGGCCAGATGGCCAATGTGCAAAGCCTGTTCATCGAAGGCGGCGCGCAAACCGCGGCCGCATTTCTGCGCGCTGCTGTGGTTGATCGCCTGCTGCTGTACCGCGCGCCGATCCTGATCGGGGGCGGCCTGCCCGGCTTGCCGGACATCGGCCTGACCGCGCTGGATCAGGCCCACGGCCAATGGCGGCTGGCAGAGAGCCGGACGCTTGGCAAGGACCGCTTCGAACTGTACGAGCGCAGCTGATGTTTACCGGAATTATCACTGCCGTCGGCACGATCCGCGAAATCGGCGAACGGGGCGATCTGCGCGCCGTAATCGCCTGCCCTTATGACCCCGCCCACATCGCGATTGGCGCATCGATTGCCTGTTCGGGCGTGTGCCTGACCGTGGTTGACCGCGGCGGCATGCCAGGCGATGCCTGGTTCGCAGTGGACATTTCCGGCGAAACCGTCAGCCGCACCGCGCAAGACCAATGGCGCGCGGGCCGCCAGCTCAACCTGGAACAGGCGATGAAGCTGGGCGATGAATTGGGCGGCCACATCGTCACCGGCCACGTCGATGCCGTTGGCCGGATCACCGGGCATGAGGAAGTGGGCGGTTCGATCCACCTGAGCGTCACCACCCCCGCCGAAGTGGCCCCGTTCATCGCTGCCAAGGGATCGATCACGGTTGACGGCGTTTCGCTGACGGTCAACGCCATCACCGATCACCCCGACGGGACGATGCAGTTCGAACTCAACATCATCCCCCACACCGCCGAAGTAACCACGCTGGGCGCACTGCGCCCGGGCGATGCCGTGAACCTGGAAATCGACGTGCTGGCACGGTATCTGCAGCGCATGCAAAGCCTGCGGAGCTGAAGCGGCTGCGCCGCACTGCAGTGCGAAGGCGGCTTGAGGCGACGTTGAAGGGGCGTGAACGGGAAGCTCTTCGGGCAACCGGGGACATGCTATTGCATGTCGCTGCCAGACGTTCGAACCACGGCGATGAATTTGGGGGTTTAGTAAACTGTCACCGTAACTTACGTAACTCGTCCCGTAACTCCCAAGGGTAATTAGGGGTTTACGGACGTGTCACCGTAATTGCGGACGTGTCACCGTAATTGCAAGGGTAATTAGGGNAATTAGGGGTTTACGGACGTGTCACCGTAATTCAAGGGTAATTAGGGGTTTACGAACGTGTCACCGTAATTGCACCATTGGGGCGTAACTCCTCGCGGTCAATCGATAGGATCGCTGAAGATGCACTGGCCAACGGCTGCGTAAGATAGGTGCGAAATGTTCGAGAAACACAAGGTAGTAACAGCGATATCTTTGATAACATTCCCGGTATGGATATTCACTGTTCTCGATTTTACATTTGCCGGATGTTACATCGATGATGGCTGTGGAAAAATTGACCCTTGGGTGCCCATCATTGTCCTTACCACATCGATTTTTGCTAGTTTGTTCTCAGGATGGTTGGTGGCGTTCCTGGTGACGGCTTTTACCAGAAGAGCGTAAATTTTTGCGGCAAAGTGAGATCGAAGCGTGCAAAATTCTCCGAAACAACTCTGAATCCACACAGGGGGTATTGCCAGCATATCTGACGGGCAATGACAACTGGGACGACGCTTCAACGCTCCAAGGATATCAGAATTACTACCAAAGCAACGTCAATCAGTGGCAGCCTCTGACTAGCACGACGGCGAAGGTGATTATCGGAATGGGCAGTGCCCTTGCCGGTGCAACTCCGATCGGACGGGCAGCATCTGTACCGCTGAGGGTAGGGAATTACGGTGACACGTCCGTAAACCCCCAAACTCCATCGCGTCCGCAACGAC
>NZ_MWLM01000060.1 GCF_002198665.1 Novosphingobium sp. B 225
GGCGGTGGTGGCGGCATGCCCGCCCAGGTCGTTGGCGAAGGCACCGGCACGGTCAAGTTCTTCAACGCCGGCAAGGGCTTCGGCTTCATCCAGCAGGATGGCGGCGGTGAGGACGTGTTCGTCCACATCAGCGCAGTCGAACGCGCCGGGCTTGATGGTCTGGCCGAAGGGCAGCAGCTCAAGTTCAACCTGGTCGATCGCGGCGGCAAGATTTCCGCCAGCGACCTTGAAGCCGTGGGCGATGTGATCCCGGTGGAAAAGCGCCCCGAAGCGCCGCAGCGTCAGCTGACCGGCGAACGGTCGAGCGGCACGGTCAAGTTCTTCAACGCGATGAAGGGCTTCGGCTTTATCACGCGTGATGACGGCCAGGCCGACGCATTCGTCCACATCAGCGCGGTTGAGCGTTCGGGCATGTCAGGCCTCAATGAGGGCGACCGGCTCGAATTCGATATCGAAGTCGATCGACGAGGCAAGTATTCGGCAGTCAACCTCCAGCCCAAGCAGGACTAAGTCCCTGCCGGCTCACTGCCCCGGTCCATCCGGAGCAGGTTGACAGCCCAAAATTCGCAAATGGCGGCTCCCGGCGGGCCGCCATTTGTCGTTTTCCAACCCGCCGGAACTGAAGAGGACAACAGCAATGTCGATTACCCCGCTTATGCCAGTCTATCCCCGCTGCGGTTTCCGGCCGGTGCGCGGTGAACACTGCCATCTGATCGGGGAAGACGGCCGCCGATGCCTCGATTTTGCCAGCGGAATCGCGGTCAACCTGCTGGGTCATTCGCATGAAGGGCTGATCGGCGCGATCCAGCGCCAGGCGGCAACGCTGATGCACGTCTCGAACCTCTATGGCAGCCCCCAGGGTGAACATCTGGCCCAGCGGCTGGTCGACCTGACCTTTGCCGACACGGTGTTCTTCACCAATTCGGGCGCCGAAGCGGTGGAATGCGCGATCAAGACCGTGCGCGCCTATCACCAGAGCGCGGGCAACGATCACAAGTTCGAGATCATCACGTTCAAGAACGCCTTCCACGGGCGGACCATGGCGACGATCAGCGCGAGCAATCAGGACAAGATGCACAAGGGCTTCCTGCCGCTGCTGCAGGGCTTCAAATACGTCGATTTCGATGATCTGGAAGGCGCGAAGGCGGCGATCGGCCCGAATACTGCGGGCTTCCTGGTCGAACCGATCCAGGGCGAAGGCGGGATCCGCCCGGCCTCGGACGCGTTCATGCAGGGGCTGCGCGCGCTGGCTGATGAGCATGACCTGCTGCTGGCGCTCGATGAAGTGCAATGCGGCGTGGGCCGGGCCGGCACGCTTTATGCCTATGAGCAGTACGGGATCGTCCCCGATGTGCTGGCCACGGCCAAGGGCATTGGCGGCGGGTTCCCGTTCGGCGCCTGCCTGGCCACCGAACAGGCGGCGCGCGGGATGGTGATCGGCACCCATGGTTCGACCTATGGCGGCAACCCGCTGGCCATGGCGGCGGGTGAAGCCGTGCTCGATGTTGTCGCCAACGAAGAATTCATGGCCGAAGTCCGCGCCAAGGGCGAACGCCTGCGCAGCCGGATCGAACAGTTCATCGGCAACTATCCCGACATGTTCGAACTGGTGCGCGGCCGCGGCCTGATGGTCGGGATCAAGATGAAGTTCGAAACCCGCAACTTCGTGGCCCACCTGCGTGACAATCACGGCCTGCTGACCGTGGCCGCCGGAGACAACACCCTGCGCGTGATTCCGCCGCTGGTGATCGACGATAGCCACATCGATGAATTCATGGACAAGCTGTCGGCCGGTGCCGCCAGCTTCCAGCCGCCGGAGGCTGCGTGATGGTCAGGCACTTTCTGGAACTGTCCGATGCGGGGAGCGACGGGCTTGTCGCGATCCTGAACGATGCGGTCGCGCGCAAGGCCGCGCGTGCTGGCCGTCCCGAAGGCTGGGTCGATGCTGACGCGCCGCTGAAGGACCGCGTGCTGGCGATGATCTTTGAAAAGAACAGCACCCGTACCCGCGTGTCGTTTGATATGGCGATGCGCCAGCTCGGCGGATCGGCGCTGATCATGGATGCCGGGACCACCCAGATCGGGCGCGGGGAATCTATTGCCGATACCGCGCGCGTGCTCAGCCGCATGGTCGATGCGATCATGATCCGCACCGATGATCATGCCAAGATCGAGGAATTGGCGCACTATGCCGGTGTGCCGGTGATCAACGGCCTGACCGACCGGTCGCACCCCTGCCAGATCATGGCCGATCTGCAGACGCTGATCGAACATGGCAAGGCGCTGCCAGGCCTTGAAGTGGCCTGGCTGGGCGATGGCAACAATGTCCTCAACTCGATCGTCGAGGCGGCAGGGCTGCTGGGATTCCATGTCCGGATCGGGGTGCCGGATGGCTATGATTCCGATCCGGCCTATATCGCGGCGGCGCGTCAGCGCGGGGCGCGGATCACGGTAACCCGATTGGCGCAGGAAGCTGTCAGGGGCGCGGATGTCGTCGTCACCGATACCTGGGTCTCGATGGGACAGGCCGGGGGTGAGGCGAAGATTGCGGCGATGGAACCCTATCAGGTCAATTCGGCGCTGATGGCCGGGGCCAAAAGCGATGCGCTGTTCCTGCACTGCCTGCCCGCGCACCGCGGCGAGGAAGTGACCGATGGCGTTATCGACGGGCCGCACTCGGTGGTTTGGGATGAGGCGGAAAACCGTATCCATGCGCAAAAGAGCGTGCTTCGCTGGGCCTTCGGCCAGTTGTGAGCGCACCGCAGCACATTGCCGAAGGTGAAACCGGTTATGACCGGGTGCTGGGCTTCACCATCCCGTCGCGCGATGCGCGCGGCCGGGTGGTGCGGCTGGGCCCGGTACTGGAAACGATCCTTTCGGCGCATGACTATCCGCCGCCGGTAAAGCATCTGCTGGCCGAAGCCCTGGTGCTGACGGCGCTGATCGGATCGCTGCTGAAGGATGATCAGGGCCAGCTGACCATGCAGGCGCAGACCGAAGCAGGGGTGATCGATCTGCTGGTCTGTGACTTTCGCGGGGGGGAACTGCGCGGTTATGTGCGCCACGATGCGGAGCGGCTGGCCTCGCTTGGGCCCAATCCTTCGCTCTACGCGCTGTTTGGTCAGGGCTATCTGGCCATGACTTTCGATCTCGCCACTTCGGGCGAGCGGTACCAGGGGATTGTCCCGCTTGATGGGGATTCGCTGGCGGCGGCCTGCGAAAGCTATTTTGCCCAGTCAGAACAGGTTCCGACCCTGATCCGCGTTGCGGTGCGTTCGGACCGGCAGGGCTGCGTCGGCAGCGGGCTGCTGGTCCAGCATCTGCCCGATGGTGAGGAAGGGCGCGAACGGCTGCACGTGCAGCATGATCATCCGCAATGGGAACACGTCAAGGCGCTGGCTGGATCGCTGCGCCACGACGAGCTGATCGATGCCGACCTGTCACTGGAAACGCTGGTCTGGCGGCTGTTTCATGAAGAGAGCGAAGTGCGGGTCTTGCCGGTCCAGCCGCTCAGCAGAGGATGCCGGTGCAGCGTGGCGCACTATCAGGCAGTGCTGGCGCGTTTTCCCGAAGACCAGCGGCTGGAAATGCGGGACGATCAGGGCAAGGTCGTGGTCGATTGCGCGTTTTGTTCGCGGTTGTTTGAAATCGACCTGTAAACACTCTGTTCATCGCTGATGTTGCACGGTTGGCCGCAGCGCGTCGCCATGTTACAAGCGATTCGCAATTGCTGCGCCATCTTGGCGGACAGCAACAGGTGACCAAAGGGCAGCCGACGTGGGGAAGAAGCATTTGCGCAAGGCCGGAATTCTGGCGGCAAGCTTGATTGCCTGCGGCGTTCCGCTGTCCGGACAAAGCCCTCAGCTTGCCATGCTTGATCAGCTTGATGCCGGTCGCTGGGTGATGCGCCCGCGTGAAGTTGGCGCTGCGGCGCAGGCATTGTGTGTGCCCAACGGTCGCCGCCTGATCCAGCTGCGCCATCAGGATTCAAGCTGTGACCGGGTGGTGGTGCAGGACAGCCCGAATGAAGTGACGGTGCAGTACACCTGCCGCGGCAAGGGCTATGGCCGCACCCACATCCGCAAGGAAACCAACCGGCTGGTGCAGATCGACAGTCAGGGCATCGCCGATGGTCTGCCGTTCGATTTCAGCGCCGAAGCTCGCCGGGTGGGGGACTGCGCCAGCTGATCCCATTGCCAAGCGGCATGGCGCGGGCTAGCCCGTGTTGATGCAGAACGGGAATGGTCGCGATGCGGTGGTGTTGCTTTCGGGCGGGCTGGATTCGATGGTGTCGGCCGCTTTGGCACGCGAAGCCGGCTATCGCATCAATGCGCTGACCATCGATTACAATCAGCGTCATCGCCGTGAAATTGCGGCCGCCGGTGAAATCGCGACGCTGCTGGGTGCGGTCAGGCATGTGGTCTTGCCGCTCGACCTGCGTCAGTTCGGCGGATCGGCGCTGACCGCAGATATCGCCGTGCCAAAGGACGGGCTGGGGCCGGACATCCCGGTGACCTATGTGCCCGCGCGCAATCTGGTATTCCTCTCGCTGACCCTGGCCTGGGCCGAAGCGATCGGTGCGCGCGATCTGTTCATTGGGGTCAATGCGCTGGATTATTCCGGCTATCCCGATTGCCGCCCGGAATTCATCGCGGCCTTCCAGGATCTGGCCCGGCTGGCGACCAAGGCCGGAGCGGAAGGCGGGGATTTCACGGTTCATGCCCCGCTGCAAATGCTTGGCAAGGCGCAGATTGCGCAGGAAGCTGCGCGGCTCGGTCTGGATCCGGCGATGAGCTGGTCGTGCTATGATCCGGTGCCGGATGGCCGCGCCTGCGGGCTGTGCGATTCGTGCCGATTGCGCAAGGATGGCTTCGCCGCGGCGGGCTTGACCGACAACACACAGTATGCGGCCTGACCGCGTGGGAGAAAGCAGCATGTCGGACCAGCCCAACCCAGCCCCGGATGCCTCCGCACGGGCTGAACCCTATAGCTGGTACGTGCTGGGCGTGCTGGTGCTGGTCTATGTGCTCAACTTCGTTGACCGCCAGATCCTGTCAATCCTGGCCAATGACATCAAGCGCGACCTGGGGCTGAGCGACGCCGATCTGGGCTTTCTCTACGGGACGGCCTTTGCGGTGTTCTATGCGCTGTTCGGGATTCCGCTGGGGCGGCTGGCGGACAGCTGGAAGCGCGTCCGGTTGATGAGCATCGGGCTGGGGTTGTGGTCGCTGATGACGGCGCTTTCCGGCTTTGCCAGAAATGGCGCCATGCTGACCGGCGCACGGATCGGCGTGGGGGTGGGGGAAGCCACCGCGAGCCCGGCGGCCTATTCGCTGATTTCCGACCTGTTCCCGCGGCATATGCGGGCAACCGCGCTGGCGATCTACAGCTCGGGGCTCTATCTCGGCGGGGGCCTGTCGTTGCTGATCGGGGGGCTGATCGTGCAGCGCTGGGACCTGACTTATCCGGGGGGAGGGCCGCTGGGCCTGGTCGGCTGGCAAGCGGCATTCATGGCGGTGGGGCTGCCGGGGCTGCTGCTGGCACTGTGGGTTTCGACCCTGCGTGAGCCGGTGCGCGGTGCGATCGATGGCCTGCCGACGCCCAGCGATCCCAACCCGTTCCGCGGTTTCTTTGATGAATTGCTCGATGTGATCCCGCCTTTCACCTTGCTTGGTGCAGCACGGCGCGGGCCAAAGGCGCTGGTGGCCAATCTGCTGGTGGCCGCCGGGATCGCCGCCGGCGTGTGGGTGCTGGTCTTGCTGCTGGGCCGTTCGACCCTGCAGCAGTGGAGCTTTGTCGGCGTCGGGGTCTATGCCGTCTATTGCTGGACAGCCGCACTGCGCCAACGAGACTACCCGACCTTCCGGTTGATCTGGGGCAGTCCCGCGTTCCTCTGCACCACGCTGGGTTATGGGATGGTATCGTTCACCAGCTACGCCTCGTCCTATTGGGGCGCACCCTATGCAGAGCGAGTCTTCCACATCGCCAAGGCCAATCTCGGCTGGCTGATCGGCGCACCCAGCGCGGTTGCCGGTTTCCTGGGGGTGATCGCGGGGGGTTGGCTGGCCGACCGGTTGCAGCAACGCACCGAAAATGGCCGGGTGATCGTCGTCCTGATCGGCCTGCTGACGCCGGTTGTGCCGCTCGTCCTCGCCTACCGGACCGAAAGTTTTTCAGCCTTCGCGATGCTCAGCTTCATCGCCATCGCCTGCTCGTCCAGCGCGCTGGGTGCAGCTGCGGCGGCCAGCCAGGCGCTGGTCCTGCCGCGGATGCGCGGAACCGCAACGGCCACCTTCTTCCTGGCGACCACCCTGGTTGGTCTGGCGCTGGGGCCGTTCATGGCCGGCTATGTCTCGGCGAGGAATGGCGATGACCTGGCGCTTGGCGTACTTTCAACGCTGATTGCGGCGCCGATCGGTACGGTGCTGTTGCTGGCAGCCATGCGGCTGCTGCCTACGGCCGCCCACAGCGTCGCCGCGCGGGCGCAGGCTGCGGGTGAACCGCTGGAACAGTCTCAGGGCCGCTGAATAACCCCGCAGGCGACCCGTTTGCCGCTGTTGCCGCTGGGGTCTGTGCGATAATCATCGGCCGCTGCGTGAATCACGATCGCGCTGCCATCACTGTCAAACAGGGCTTGCTCCACTTCGGCCCGCGTTCCGCGCAGCTCGGCCACGACAGTGCCGGCCCCAAGCTGGTTAAGCACCACATTGGGAAGATCGCCCAGATGGCTGCCTGCCGGATTGTCGGTGCCATGCTGATGCCCGCCGGGATTGAGGTGCGGTCCGGCCGAGGTGAAATCAGGTCCGGTGCATTGTCCCACCGCATGCAGGTGGAGGCCGCGCGACCCCTCGGATAGACCGGCCAGGGCAACATTGATGCTAACCCGGTCCTTTCTAACCAGGAACTGCGCCGTGCCGACTGGCACTCCGCTGGCCAATTTCAGCGTGGCGGTGCCAAGCCGGGCTGTGGGTACGTCGTTCAAGGTTGAACAGGCGGCCAGCAGGGTCAGTGCAGTCAGTCCGGAAATGCGCCTTATCGTCATGTCAGGTCTCCGATCGAACACACCATGCCACTGCTTAGGCGCAAAAGAAAAGGGGGCCGGATCGCTCCGGCCCCCCAATCTTGTCAGCACCTTGCGGCTGCTTACATGCCCGAACCCGGACCGTAAGTGATTTCCACCCGACGGTTCTGCAGTTCGCGCACGCCGTCAGCGGTCGGGACGCGGTTGTTGTTTTCACCGAAGCCCTGGCTGCTGATCGCGCCATCGGTAACACCGTGCGAGGTCAGGTAACCACGAACCGAGGTGTTGCGACGTTCAGACAGACCCTGGTTATAGGTGGGCTTGCCCGAACGGTCGGCATAACCGGCCAGCATGATCGGAACGTTGTTGCAGCTGCCGTAAGCCGTGATCGCGCTGTCGAGGATCGACGCCGCTTCCGGAGTGATGTCCGACTTATCCCAGTCGAAGAACACAATGTACGGGCCCTTGTTGCACACAGCCACC
>NZ_MWLM01000061.1 GCF_002198665.1 Novosphingobium sp. B 225
AGCTGGACCCCGGGTCAAGCCCGGGGTGACGGGTGGGGAGGGAAGCGCGTCCCCTTCCCCCAACATGCCCGCCATACCCGGCACCGTCCGCCAGAGCCGAAACCAGACCCTTCCAGGAACGGCCGGGCCGCGCGCTTAACCCTTGCGCCGCCTGCTGTCCCCGCGCGGGACGGGGGTAAATGGCTTGTCCACTCGTTAACCGCGCGGTGCTAAATGCGCGCGATGCAAAGCTTTAAACGCCTTCCGATCGTTGCCACCGCGCTTGCCGTGCTGGCGCTGTCTTCCTCCATGGCCGAAGCCCAGCAGGGTGCGCCGTTTGTCGTGGTTGAGACCGGGCAGCAATTTGCGCGGTTGCAGGATGCGGTCAATGCGATCGGGGACGGCGCGGGGACGGTGCGGATTGCGCCGGGGCGCTATGGCGATTGTTCGGTGCAGGGCGCGGGCGATATCGCCTATGTCGCGGCCACGCCGGGGCAGGCGGTGTTCGACGGCGGAACCTGCGAAGGCAAGGGCACTTTGGTGCTGCGCGGACGCTCTGCGCGGGTCGAAGGGCTGGTGTTCACCAATATCAAGGTGCCCGATTTCAACGGCGCGGGGATCCGGCTGGAACATGGCAATCTGGCGGTCAGCCAGTCATGGTTCCGTGACAGCCAGCAGGGCGTGCTGGCGGGTGAGGATACCAGCGCGACGATCACCATCGACAAGAGCACGTTCACGCGGCTGGGTACTTGCGAAGGCCCCGGCGGCTGCGCCCATTCGATCTATATCGGCAATTACGGCGCGCTGACCGTGACCCGCAGCCGGTTTGAAGCCGGGCGCGGCGGGCACTATGTCAAAAGCCGCGCGGCCCAGGTGGGCGTGATCAACAACAGCTTCGATGACACCGCCGGGCGCGCGACCAATTACATGATCGACCTGCCCGGCGGCGCATCGGGCCAGATCACGGACAACTGGTTCGTGCAGGGGCAGAACAAGGAAAACTACTCCGCCTTCATCGCGGTTGCCGCTGAAGGGGCGCAGCGCAGCTCGGCCGGGCTGTCGGTCGCCAGCAACGACGCCCGGTTTGCGCCGGGGGTCAGCCGCGAAAGCACTTTCGTGGGCGTGTGGGGCGGCGACACGGTCCAGATCGGCACGAACAAGCTGGCGGCGGGGCTGAAACGCAGCGACCGCAGGTAGGTTGAAGCATTTTCCTACACGGGGCGAACCTGTCATGCTGCGGGCCGCTCTTTGACAGTGTTGGATTCGCAGCGTCACGCTGAGACGCAGGCCCCCTCGCGAAACATTTCGCGAAAAGCTTTCGCGCGCAGGTGTTTCATCAACTAACTGCGCGCAAGTGATTGAAATTGCATAATCGGCCGGTTTTTTACCGGCGCCAAAAACTACAGCAAATGCCCCGTCCGGTCGCGTTTGGTATCCAGATAGCGCGCATTGTGCGGGTTGGGCGGCAACTGGTGCGGGACCCGCTCGGCCACCTCCACCCCGGTCGCTTGCAGGGCTGAAACCTTGGCCGGGTTGTTGGTCATCAGCCGGATCGCCTTGACTCCCAACAGCGCCAGCATCCGCGCCGCCACCGGGAAATCACGCGCCTCGGTGGGCAGGCCCAGCCGGTTGTTGGCATCGACCGTGTCAAAGCCCTGATCCTGCAGGCGGTAGGCCCGCAGCTTGTTGATCAGCCCGATCCCGCGCCCTTCCTGGCGCAGATACAGCAGCACGCCCCAGCCGCCGCTTGCCGCCTCATCCGCCATGGCGCGCAAGGCGGCATCGAGCTGCGGCCCGCAGTCGCATTTGAGACTGCCGAGGATGTCGCCGGTGAGGCATTCGGAATGGAGCCGGACCAGCGGGGCGCGATCGGAATTGTGCTGGCCGATCACCAGGGCGACATGTTCGCGCAGGTCATCGGCGGAACGGAAGGCAACGATCTCTGCCTCCTCCGCCGCCGCCACCGGCAGGCGGGCGCGGGTGGCGATGGTGAGCTGGACGGTGTCTTTCCAGGCGGAAAGGTCAGCGGTGGAAAGGTCGGTTGGTTCGCCCGCCGGATCGGGATCGACCAGAAAGGCCGGCAGGATCCCCGCCAGCCGCGCCAGTTCCATCGCCGCCGCGGCTGCCTCGCGCCAGTCAAGCGGTTCGGCCAGAAACGGGCCTTTCATGGGGTGGGCCAGATCCAGCGCCGGATCGGCCAACGCCCGGGCGAGCGGGAGGTCGAAGCGCTCTGCCCCCCGGATCAGCACCGGGGCTTCGGGCACGGCGGCCTCGCGCTGGTTGGCCAGTTTCAGCGTCACTGCACGGGCGGCAGAGATCAGCATGGTGCGGCTTGTGGCGCCGGGGGCAAAGCCGGTTTCGGCGGGGAGCAAAGTCAGCGCCCCGTCCAGCCGGATCGGCCAGCCATGGCGCAGCGCATCGATGGCGAGGGCCACCCGGCGCTGCGGGCTGGTCACAGCGCGAACTCCGTGATCAGCGGCACGTGGTCAGAGCATTGCTCCCACTGGCGGGTTTCCTCAACGATCCGGTGGCCCGCCGATTGCGCCGCCAGTTCGGGCGAGGCCCACATGTGGTCAAGCCGCCGCCCGCGGTCCTTGCCCTGCCAATAGGTGCGGTAGGACCACCAGGTCCAGTTGCGCTGCGGCGCGGGGATATGCTTGCGGCCCAGATCAACCCAGCCATGCGCATCGGTCAGGCGCTGCAGGGTTTCAACCTCCAGCGGGGTGTGGCTGACCACTTTCAGCAGCGCCTTGTGATCGTAAACATCGCAGTCCAGCGGCGCGATATTGAAATCGCCCAGCAGCAGGGTCGGCCGGTCAAGCTGCCCAGCCCACTCGGTCATCCGCCCCAGAAAATCGAGCTTCTGGCCGAACTTGGGATTGGCCTCGCGGTCCGGAATATCACCCCCGGCGGGGATATAGACATTCTCGATCACCAATCCGGAATCGAGCAGCTCCACCCCGACATGCCGGGCCTCACCATTGGCTTGCCAGTCATGCCGGCTGAACTCGCGCAAAGGCAGGCGGCTGACCGTGGCGACGCCGTGATAGCCCTTTTGCCCGTGCACCGCGCGGTGGGTGTAACCCAGGTCCTCGAACGCCTGATGCGGGAACAGTTCCTCGACCGTCTTGATTTCCTGCAGGCACAGCACATCGGGCGCCTGCTCGGTCAGAAAGCGGGCGACCTGATCCATCCGCAGACGGACCGAATTGATGTTCCAGGTGGCAACAGAAAGCATGGCCCCGGCTTTAGGTGCGAAGCGCGGGGGCGGCAAGGGTGCGAAGCAAGGGCGGCGCAAACCGCCCCAACCCCCTCCCATAAGGGGGAGAGGGGCTATCTGGCGAAATCTGCGGCTGGGGTATTGGCTCTGATTTGCTTCAGGCCGGAGCGAGCATGGCGGACTTCGAGAACCGGCGCGCAGCGGCCTTATTGGCCGTGAGCACTGGAAGCGCAGAGCGCCTGCGTTCGCAGCCCCGCCGGGGCCAATCCACACCCGCCCAAAGGAAAACCCTCGGTCCGGGGGCAGTGGACCGAGGGTTCCTTTGTGCGTTCGTCACGCTTTGACGGTGCGTCCAATCAGGAGGCTTGGGCAACAGGGGGGAAACCCGCCTCAGGCCGCGCCGTCGAGGACCTTTCTAGGGCCAATTGGCTTGCTCGCCCATGAACAATCGTGACGGCCTTGTCGCAATTTGTCGCACCCACGGCACAGGCGACGACGAGCCGACGATCCTGATCGACGAACGGGTTCAGCGCCGTCCCGACTGGCGCGGATCGTTGAAGCGGAACGTGTTGTCGCCCACCGCAACCCCGTACTGCTGATTCGTCAGGTCGATCACGGTCCGGTTGTTCTGCGAATCGACGCTGGCCCAGCTCGACAGCTCCAGCCCGCCCGGCGCACCAGGCTTGCGGATGAAGAACAGGGTGATCGCGCCATATTCAGGATGGGCCTTGTCGACCACCGCGATGCTGACCACGCCCGGCCGCGCGCTGGGCAACAGTTTGCCATATTTGGCGACATCGCGGGTCGGATCCAGCAGCGCCCCCAGCGGGCTGTTGCGAATCGGCCAGCGCTGAACCTGGCGTACCGAGTAATCGACAAAGGTCAGCGCGCTGCCATCCGAAACGATCAGGATCGGCACGCCCTTTTCATACTGGAACCGGATCTTGCCCGGACGCTTCAGCGTCAGCACGCCGCGCACCCGCTGGCCCTTGATGTCGGTCTGGACGAAATCGGCGCGCAACGTCGAAATGGCGCGGAGCGCGGCGACAGCACCGGCCAGATCGGAACCGGCCTGCGCCGCGGCAGGTGCGGCAGCGCCAAGCGCGAGCGGGGCAGAAACGACAAGCGCCGCCGAAATGGCGACACTTGCAAGCGATCGAAGGGATTTCATCGGGTTCATGGCAACGCTGCTAACGGCAGGGCCTTGAACTCGCAATGAACTCGTCATCTTGCCCGTCGGCAAAAGCAACACCGGCCCACTCCCCCGGCCCGACCACCCATCGATGGTACCCTGTGGGTGGTCGGGCCGGGGGAGTGGGCCGGTGTTGTCAGCCAATCGCGGATGCGGTTGGCGCACCAGGCAAGGCAGAACCTTACTTGATCTTGGCTTCCTTGAACTCGACATGCTTGCGCACGACGGGATCGTACTTCTTGAAGCTCATCTTCTCGGTCGTGTTGCGCGGGTTCTTCTTGGTGACATAGAAGAAGCCGGTGTCTGCAGTCGACACGAGGCGGATCTTGACGGTTGCGGGCTTCGCCATGGCTTAAGGTCCTGAACTCTCGATTCGGGCCACAAAGCCCATGAAACTGTACTGTAAAGCAATGGGGCGACACGCAAGCGCCGCCCCGGAAGGCCGCGCCAATGCGTCAGATGTGCCGCAAAGTCAAGGCTTGTAGGGGGAATGCCCGGTCAGACCTGAACTCGGCGTCCATACCGCCCCCGGCAAAGTCAGATCAGTTGCCGCCCAGCGAGGTTGCATCGACAATCCCAGTCAGGCCTCGCAACAACGATTCGTCGGAGGCCGGGGCGAGAGTGACAGCTCTGGGGCGTGTAGGAAAGGTCGTTGCGGACGCGATGGAGTTTGGGGGTTTACGGACGTGTCACCGTAATGAGTCACCGTAATGAGTAATAAGTTTATGCTTAGGCATTTCGCTTATTCCACCATTGATTGGACGTGAGCTCGTTCACTGCATCTGGATCACCCATGGTGGCTGCAATTCGCAACCATCGTAAATATCCTCGTCTCCGCCCCAGACCTGCGTAATGCATAGCCAAATTCCAAGCGCAACTACTGTCCCCACCCTGGACGCCTCGCCGATACCAATAGACGGCCCGATCAGGCGCGGCATGCTCGATCACATCATCAAAAATTGTGCCAAGCTTTGAGCGTGCGTCGTTGGAACCGAGTCGAGAGGCGTGCTTAAATAGTCGAATGGCCCCCACCAAATCTCCCGATTCCTCGGTGTTAAACGCGTCTCGGAGAATCTTATTCACACGTTCGTTGCCCATGGCACTATCCTACTAGTCATCCTTCTTCTTACCTCTGGGAACCCGTTCCGGCTCAGGTGGCTTCGGGGCACCTTGCGGGGGCAATGGAATCTTCTTCCCAGTGGAATTACGGTGACACGTCCGTAAACCCCTAATTACCCTTGGGCATTGGCCCACGTTTGCCTGGCAGCAGAGGTTTGCCGCTTTGCTTTGCCATGGCTTCAAGCCACTCGGGCGTGCCGATCGGGCGGCCCAGTCCTTCTGCCTTGCGCAGAGCGGCATAGGTGAAAGCTTCATCGAAGTCCTCGCTGAGGAAGGCGTGAAAATCGCCAGTGCGCTGCAACGCCGGGGCGACTGTTACCACGTGATCGTTCCGCCCCGCAATCAGCGCGCGGGTGCTGGACCAGGGCCAGTCCTCGGCGCGCTCCACCAACCGGGCCCGCACCGGATTCAAGGCGACATAGCGCAGCGCCGCAACCAGATGCGCCTCGTCCATCGCCACCGAGCTGAACCGGCCCTGCCAGAGATGCCCGGTAACCCGCATCCGCGTGTTGACATATCCGGTATAGTGGCGGTGAACATCGCGAAAAGTGCGCCCAAGCGCATCCTCGTCGCGCGGCACCGCGACAATGTGAACGTGGTTGGGCATCAGGCAATAGGACCACACCTCCACCCCATGCCGACCTGCTGCCCCGGCCAGCAGATCGAGGTAAAGCGCATAGTCGCCATCTTCAAAGAAGGTCCGCTCGCGCCGATTGCCGCGCTGCGTCACGTGATGCGCAACGCCGGGCAAGACCATGCGGGGAAGGCGGGCCATGCCACTGCGCTACCCCGCGAGTTGCGGGGAGTCAATTTGGGGGTTTACGGACGTGTCACCGTAATTCGTGTCACCGTAATTCCGCACCGTAATTCACCCACCGTAATTCACCCGTAATTCACACCGTAATTCATTGGTTTTCGATCGATCTGTATCTGCATCATGCCACCCCTTCAGCATCCAGACTTCAGGTAGTTGAGGCGATTACGGTGACAGTGCACTAATTAAACCTCCCGCGCTCAGCTCGCATCCATGCTGCACCGATGGGCGGGGACGAGCAATACCATCCCCCCGTCGCAAAGGCAGTGATTTAGTGCACCGTCACCGTCACCGTAATTAAAGGTGCTGATCCGGGGAACGGGCCTGATTAGGAATCAAGTTTGCAACAGAATTCCATCAACGGTTTCCCATGCTGGTTCATCTTCAGCCTGAAATCCATACAAGAACCCAGATTCAGGTTCTGACAAAATTTCAGATATTAAATACGTATCGTTCTCGAACCTAACTATGCTTTCATTTTTATGGGCTTCAATGTCCACAAGCCTGCTTCCGACCAGCGCTTCAGAAATAATTTTCCTTGCTGCTTCTTGATCACAATTCTCGCTATCAAGCAAGATTTTGCCATGCCGAATCAGCCGCCACACGTCTGATCCAAATTCAAGTGAAACGGGGTATTTTTCCAGCTCGCCTCCTCGAACGGATCGTTCAAAACCTCGCGGGCCAAAGCTAATGTATGCGACCGACCCGTATCTGATTCCTGCCGCACTTATGATGGAGCGATATTTTTCCAAGCGCGGCAAAACTGCCTGATTCAGATTTCCTTGGGACGCCATGTCAGTAAGTCCCGTTTTTTATTGCACGAGCAATTTCACGGATATCTCGATTACGGTGACAATGCACTAATCAAACCCCCCGCGCTCAGCTCGCATCCATGCTGCACCGATGGGCGGGGACGAGCAATAGCATCCCCCCGTTGCAAAGGCAGTGATTTAGTGCACTGTCACCGTAATTATGTCACCGTAATTATGTCACCGTAATTACTAGTAAACTGGCGCCGTAGTTCATTGGCATCAGCGGCGCAGAACTGCTCGAGTCTGGGCAAGGTCATTCGCACGGGGGGAAATTGCCGTCCATACGGCAGTGGAATGGTGCTGCTGGGGAGGATTGAACTCCCGACCTCAGCCTTACCAAGGATGCGCTCTACCACTGAGCTACAGCAGCACACCATTCCAATCGTGCCCCACGCGGCGGACCGAGCGGGCAGGGGCGCGCTATTGGTCTGCGCGCCGCGCTTTGTCAAGCGAGGCTTGAGCTTGGCGGGATATAGCGGCAATGCCTTGACCATGGGTAAAGACGAATCCGCAACGTCCCGCGAAGCACGGCTCGCCGCCAAGCTGCGTGAAAACCTGCGCCGCCGCAAGGAACAGGCGCGCGAAATGGCCGGAAACGACAACGCGGGCCTTCCCAAGCCGCCGCCCAGCCACTAGGGGCCGAAGTTCCTGCAACAGGGGGAGTTCATTCGTGCCGCGCCTGATCCTTGTCCGTCATGGCCAGAGCCAGTGGAACCTGGAAAACCGCTTCACCGGCTGGTGGGATGTTGACCTGACCGAAAAGGGCGTGGGCGAAGCGCGCGCCGCGGGTGAATTGCTGAATGCCAAGGGCATGCTGCCCACCACGGCATTCACCAGCCTGCAAACCCGTGCGATCAAGACGCTGCACTATGCGCTGGAAGCCGCCGGGCGGCTGTGGATCCCCGAAGTCAAGGACTGGCGGCTGAATGAGCGCCACTATGGCGGGCTGACCGGGCTGGACAAGGCCGAGACTGCGGCAAAGCACGGCGACGATCAGGTCAAGATCTGGCGCCGCAGCTTCGACATTCCGCCGCCGGTACTGGAAGATGGCAGCACTTTCGATCTGAAGCAGGATCCGCGCTATGCCGGGATCGCAATTCCCAGCACCGAAAGCTTGAAAGACACCATCGCCCGGGTGCTGCCTTATTATGAAGCCGCGATCGTCCCGCAGTTGCGCGCCGGGGAAACGGTGCTGATCGCCGCCCATGGCAATTCGCTGCGCGCGCTGGTCAAGCACCTTTCCGGCATTTCGGATGACGAAATCACCGGCCTGGAAATCCCCACCGGGCAGCCGATCGTCTATGAACTGGACGACAACCTGAACGCGCTGGAGCGCTATTACCTGTCGGAGCGTTGATCATGCAGGCACCAGTCGCGCCCCCCGTCGCAATCGTCATGGGCAGCCAGTCTGACTGGGCGACGATGAAATGCGCGGCGGACGCGCTGGACAGGCTGGGCGTGGCCTATGACGCGCGGATCGTGTCCGCGCACCGCACTCCGCAGCGACTGGTCGAATTTGCCACCGGCGCAGCCGACGCGGGCTTCAAGGTGATTATCGCCGGGGCTGGCGGCGCGGCGCACCTGCCGGGAATGGTCGCCAGCATGACGCATTTGCCGGTGCTGGGTGTGCCGGTGCAATCGAAAGCGCTGAGCGGTCAGGACAGCCTGCTGTCGATCGTGCAGATGCCCGCTGGAATCCCGGTCGGCACGCTGGCGATCGGGGAAGCCGGGGCAACCAATGCCGGACTGCTGGCGGCGGCAATTCTGGCGACCGGTGATCCGGAGCTGGCCCAGCGCCTGCAAGACTTTCGCGCGGCGCAGAGCGCCAGCGTGGCCGAGAAGCCGAGCTGAGGCCCATGATTCCACCCGGCGAAACCATCGGCATTCTTGGCGGCGGACAGCTGGGCCGAATGCTGGCCATGGCTGCGGCGCAGCTGGGCTATCGCTGCCATGTCTTCGCGCCCGAAGCCGATAGCATCGCGGCCGAGGTCTGCGCGCAATTTACCCACGCGCCCTATACCGATACCGCAGCGCTGGCCGCCTTTGCCGCCGATTGCGCGGTGGTGACCTATGAGTTCGAGAATGTGCCGGTCGCGCCGCTGGCCGCTTTGCAGGGCGTGCCACTCTGGCCCGATGCCCGCGCGCTGGAAGTGGCGCAGGACCGGCTGAACGAGAAACGCTTCGTCACCGAACTGGGCGGCCAGCCCGCGCCGTTCCTCGCGATCGATACCGCCGAAGATCTGGACCGCGCGCTTGATACGATCGGATCGCCCGGGATCCTCAAGACCCGGCGCGAAGGTTATGACGGCAAGGGCCAGTGGCGAATCATGGCCGATCATGAGGCCGAAGGGATCCGGATCGGCGATCAGCCGCTGGTCTATGAAGGCTTCGTCCACTTCAGCGCCGAATTCTCGGTCATCCTGTGCCGGGGCGCGGATGGCACGGTGGTGTTCTGGGACAGCGCGGAGAATGTCCACAAGGGCGGGATTCTTGATACCTCTACCCTGCCGGCCAATCCCAAAGTGCTGGATCAAGTACCTGCCGCGCGCGATCTGGCCCGCCAGGTGGCGCAGCGGCTGGGCTATGTCGGGGTGCTGACGCTGGAATTCTTTGCCACCGATGCAGGCCCGGTGTTCAACGAAATGGCCCCGCGGGTCCACAACAGCGGGCACTGGACCATCGAAGGCGCGCTGACCAGCCAGTTCGAAAACCATATCCGCGCGATCTGCGGTCTGCCGCTGGGGGATACCCGGCTGGCGGCGCAAGGCGTGGAAATGACCAACCTGATCGGCGATGATGCGCATGATTGGCCCGCGATCCTGTCTGACCCGTGCAACCACCTGCACCTGTACGGCAAGGCCGCCGCGCGCCCCGGACGCAAGATGGGCCACGTGACCCGGCTGACGCTGTGAACCATACCGAGCTGTTCCTGGTGGTGGCCGTGGCCGACAACGGCGTGATCGGGGCCGACGGGACGATGCCCTGGCACCTTCCCACCGATCTGCGCCGGTTCAAGGCGCTGACCATGGGCATGCCGATGGTGATGGGCCGCAAGACCTTTGAATCGCTGCCCGGCGTGCTTCCCGGGCGCCGCCACATCGTGCTGACCCGCGATCCCGCCTGGGCCGAGGACGGCGCGGAAGTGGCGCGATCGGCCCAGCAGGCGCTGGCCCTGGCCAATGCGCCGCATGTGGCGATTGTCGGCGGGGCGGAAATCTATCGGTTGTTCCTGCCGCTCGCCCACCGGATCGAATGGACCGAAATCCATGCCGAGCCCGCGGGCGACACCCGCTTTCCGGATTTTGACCGCAGCGAATGGACCGAGAGCTTTCGCGAGCACCATCCTGCGGATGGTCGCGTGCCGGGGTTTGATTTCGTCACCCTGCTGCGTAAGGTCTGACTGGGAGAGGACTAGCGATGCGCAAGAGAGTGTGGATGCCGCTGACCGTGCTGGCCGTGGCTGCGGCCGGATTTTTCGGAGTGGCGCCGGGTTACCTCGAAAGCCAGATGAACCGGGTGGATGGTCAGCCCCTGATCCCGGTCAGTGCCGAAGCCAAGGCGCTGCATCAGACGCTGCAGATCGTTGATCTCCATTCCGATACATTGATGTGGCGGCGCGACATGCTGCAACCGGCCAGCCGGGGGCATGAGGATTTGCCGCGGCTGCAAGCCGGTAACGTCGCGCTGCAATTGTTCTCCAGCGTGACCAAATCGCCGCGCGGCCAGAACTATGATGCCAATGGCGCAGATAGTGACAACATCACTCCGCTCGTGGTCGCCCAGCTGCAGCCGGTGCGGACCTGGGGTTCGCTGCTAAATCGCTCGCTGTTCCACGCGCGGAAGCTCAACCGGGCGGTCACTGTGGCAAAGGGCAAGCTGGCCAAAGTCAGCGATCCGGCCGAGCTCGACGCGCTGCTGGCGGCGCGCAGCAAGCCGGACGGCCCGGTCGGCGCGATGCTGACCATCGAAGGCCTGCAGAACCTTGAGGGCAAGGCGGAGAACCTCGACAAGCTCTATGCCGCCGGTTTTCGCGTGGCCGGCCTGACGCACTTCTTCGATAACGAGCTCGCCGGATCGATGCACGGCCTCAAGAAGGGCGGGCTCACGCCGTTCGGACGGCAGGTGGTAGGCCTGATGGAAGCCAGGGGCATTGTCGTCGACATTGCCCATTGCAGCCACCAGTGCGTCTCCGAAGTGCTGGCCATGGCGCGCCGTCCGGTGCTTTCCAGCCACGGCGGCGTGCAGGCGACCTGCAAGGTCAACCGCAACCTTACCGACGAGGAGATTCGCGGCGTGGCCAAAACCGGCGGTTTGATCGGCGTCGGGTACTGGGACGCGGCGGTTTGCGATACCAGCCCACGTGCGATTGCCCGAGCGATGAAGCACATCAGGGATCTGGTCGGCGTGCAGTACATCGCGCTGGGCAGCGACTATGACGGCGGCACGACCGTGCGGTTCGACACCTCCGGGCTGGTGCAGGTCACCCAGGCGCTGCTCGATGAAAAGTTCACGCCCGATGAAGTGCGCGCGGTGATGGGCGGCAATGCGCTGCGCGTGCTGCGAGCGGGGATCGTGCCGCTTGATCCGAATTCGATTGCTCCAGCTAACAAGACTCCTGCCCCATGGTAATTCCCCGGCTCGACGCGAGCCAGCCCATGCCGGAAAGCTTGCGCGGCGCGGTGATCGCGCTGGGTAATTTCGATGGCTTTCATCTGGGCCACCAGGCCGTGATCGGGCAGGCGATCGACTGGGCACGCAGCGAGGGCCGCCCGGCCATTGTCGCCACCTTCGATCCGCATCCTGTGCGCTTCTTTGTTCCCGATGCCCCGCCGTTCCGGCTGACCACACTGGACCAGCGGCAGGAACTGTTCGAAGCGGCGGGCGCCGATGCCATGCTGGTATTCCACTTCGACGCGGTGCTCGCGGCGACCACGGCTGAGCAATTCGTGGCCGATCTGCTGGTCAGGCGGCTCGGCGCGGCCGGGGTGGTGACCGGCGAGGATTTCACTTTCGGCCAGGCACGCGGCGGCAACGTGAAGGTACTGGCCGAATTGGGCGCACCGCTGGGGCTGCGCAGCAAGGCAATCGGCCCGGTCGGAGATGGCGGAGAGGTCGTGTCCTCCAGCCGCATCCGCGCGGCCTTGCAGGCCGGGGACTGCGCCCTGGCCACCCACCTGCTGACCCGCCCGTTCGCGATTCGCGGCACAGTCCAGCATGGTGACAAAGTGGGCCGCACGATCGGCTTTCCCACCGCCAACCTCGCGCTCGGCAACTATTTGCGGCCGCGCTACGGGATCTATGCTGTCACCGGCACGTTGCCCGGCGGGCGGGTGCTGCATGGCGCTGCCAATCTGGGGATCCGCCCCAGCTTCGATCCGCCCAAGGAACTGCTGGAGCCCCATTTCTTTGACTTTGCGGGCGACCTTTACGGACAGGAGATCGAAGTGGCGTTCCACCATTACCTGCGCGGCGAGGCAAAGTTTGACAGTCTTGAGGCGTTGACCGCGCAGATGGATGCCGATTGTGCCCGCGCGCGGGAACTGCTGGCATGAAGCGCTGGGCCTACCGCATCGGGCTGGCGCTGGCCGTGCTGTTCCTGCTGCTGACGGTGATCAACGCCAGCTGGCTGGCCCCGGCCCCGCGCGGTGCCGTCAAGCTCATCGCCCATCGCGGCGCCCACCAGCTGTATGACCATCACGGGCTGGAACGCGATACCTGCACCGCGACGCGGATCGAAGTGCCGGTGCATGACTTTCAGGAAAACACCGTGGCGGGCCTGTTGCAGGCGCAGCGGCTGGGCGCGCAGATGATCGAAGTTGACATTGCCCCCACCGCTGACGGCCAGATCGCCCTGTTTCATGACTGGACGCTCGATTGCCGCACCGATGGCCAAGGTCCGGTCCGCGCAGCGACGATGGCGCAGCTCAAGGCGCTCGACGCGACCTATGGCTATAGTGCCGATGGCGGCAAGACTTTCCCGTTCCGCGGGCAGGGCAAAGGCCTGATCCCGACCCTGGCCGAGGCCGTCGCGGCGCTGCCGGAACGGCCCCTGATCTACAACTTCAAGTCAAAGGATGCGGGTGAGGCTGACTTGCTGGCCAAAGCGCTGAAGGCCGCCGGGCGCGACCCGGAAAAAGTTGGCGATGCCTTTTACGGTGCAGCCGGGCCGGTCGCGCGGATCCGCCAGCTTTACCCGGCGGCCTGGTCCTTTTCCAAGGAAAGCGCGACCGCCTGCACCATCGACTATCTCAAGACCGGATGGTTCACCGTAGTCCCGGAAAGCTGCCGAAACGGTACGATTATCGTGCCGCAGAATTACCAGTGGGCCTTTGCCGGCTGGCCCAACCGATTGATCCAGCGGATGGAAGGGGTTGGCGCGCGGGTGATCGTGGTGGCCCCGCATGGCAAGGACCGCGACCAGGGGCTGACCCTGCCTGAACAGCTGGGCGATGTGCCCGACAGTTTCCGGGGCTATATCTGGGTCGAAGACATCCACACCATCGGTCCGGCGCTGCGTCCGGCCTACAACAAGCGCAACCCGCGCGAAGAGGCAGAGCTGGCCCGCCAGCTTGCCGCGCGGCGCAAGGCGCAGGAATAACACCGGATAAGTTGCCTCCACGGACCCCGCGTTAACTCTTGGTATAACGGTTTTGCATTATCAACCCGGCCCATGCAGCCGCGTCAGGAAATCCGGTCACCGATCCGTTGGCAAGTGCAGATCCGCGCCGAAAGCGGGCTGCGCAGCTTTGGCTATCTGGTTGATCTGTCGGCCGGAGGCTGCTGCATCGAGGCTGCGGAAAAGGCCCCGCGGATTGGATCCAAGGTGATCCTGCGGCCAGAGGGACTCGATGGCCTGACTGCCAAAGTGCAGTGGGCCAGCGGACGGCAATTTGGCGCGGCGTTTGATCGGCCGATCTATGGCCCGGTGCTGGAACACTTTGTCCGCAAGCATGCCACGCTGGCGCCCTTGATTACACTGGCCTGATAGCTTGACCTGATCGCGCTTGCGCCTACCGGTCCCGGCAAGATAGGACTGCCGGGCATGACCTCTGCCGATCCCAGCCTGCTCGAACATTTTGACAGCCCCGCACTGGTGGTTCGCAGCGGCGCTGTCGCATTTGCCAATCTCGCCGCGCGAGAGCTGCTGGGCGGGCATGTGGTTGGCCAGGATCCCCGCATCGCGATCCGCGATCCGCAAGTGGTGGCGCTGATCACTGCTCCTGCGGGCGGCACTGCGATTGTCGAAGGGCTGTCGGTGCGGGGCAGCCGCTGGAAGGTCGCCTGCCACGTGCTGGATGGCGGAGCGCGGCTCGTGGTTCTGGAAGATCTCTCGGTGCGCGTCAGCGTGGCCCGCGCCCATGCTGATTTCGTCGCCAATGCCAGCCACGAGCTGCGCACACCGCTTGCCGCGATCCTGGGCTATGTCGAAACGCTGGAAGATCCCAAGGCCGGGGATGATCCGGCCACGCGCAGCCGGTTCCTGGGGATCATCCGGCAGGAAGCCCGGCGCATGCTGGCCGTGATCGAGGATCTGATGTCCTTGAGCCGGATCGAAGCCGTGAAGCATGATGCGCCGACCGAGCCCGTGGATATGGTGGCACTGGCCCGCGAAGCGGCGAGCGAAGTGGCCAGCCGCGCTGTGGTGACCATCAGCGCCAACTGCGAAAGCGCCCCGGTTGCCGGGGATCGCGGCCAGCTGGCGCAGGTGCTGCGCAACCTGATCGACAATGCGATCAAGTATGGCGCGCCGGGCGGCGAAGTGAGTGTCACGCTGGAAGCGACTGCGGCCGGCAGACTGGCGCTGAATGTCCACGATGATGGCCCCGGAATCGCGCCTGAGCACCTGCCGCGCCTGACAGAGCGGTTTTATCGCGCCGATACCAGCCATAGCCGCGCGACTGGCGGAACGGGGCTGGGCCTGGCGATCGTCAAGCATATAGCCGAGCGCCACCGCGGCCGTTTCGACATCACCAGCCAGCAGGGCGAAGGCACCACGGCTTCACTGATTCTGCCGCTTTTGCCGGGCTGAACCCTTCAGCCAGGGCCATGACCGAACTGTGACAGATGAATGTCATGAAACTGCAACACACGGCTCTCAAAGGCGGGATACAGGATTACCGTCAGGAGCGATTCGCGATGTTGAAGAAGACCATTTTCCCCGCCGTTGCAGTCGTTTCGGCAACCATGCTGCTGGCCGCGTGCGGTTCGGGCGGTTCTTCGGGTTCGCGCGATTTCGTGCGCGCGGTGGGTTCGTCCACGGTCTATCCCTTTGCCACCGCCGTGGCTGAAGCGGTCGCCAAGTCGGCCGGAATCAAGAGCCCGGTGGTCGAATCGACCGGCACGGGTGCGGGCATGAAGCTGTTCTGCGCCGGGCTGGGCGCGCAGCATCCCGATATCGAAAATGCCTCGCGCCGCATGAAGAAGAGCGAGTATGAGGAATGCGCCAAGAACGGCGTCAAGGACATCATCGAAATCCAGGTCGGGCTTGACGGGATCGCCTTTGCCGAAGGCGCCAATGGCCCTGGCATGAAGCTGACCCCGGAAGACGTTTACAAGGCGCTGGCCGCCAATCCCTATGGCAAGCCCAACACCGCCAAGAACTGGTCCGATGTGAACCCCGCGCTGCCAGCCGCACCGATCATGGTCTATGGTCCGCCGAGCACGTCGGGCACCCGCGATGCGCTGGCCGAACTGATCCTGACCAAGGGCTGCGAAAGCGACCCGGCGATGAAGGCGCTGAAGGAAAAGGACAAGGACGCCGCCAAGAAGATCTGCACCGATGTGCGCAGCGACGGCGCCTATGTTGATGCGGGCGAAAATGACAACCTGATCGTCCAGAAGCTGGCGGACAATCCCAAGGCAGTCGGCGTGTTCGGCTATTCCTATCTTGAGGAAAACACCACCAAGCTGAAGGGCATCCCGATGAACGGCGTGATGCCCACCTATGAGTCGATCGTCGACTTCAGCTATCCCGGCGCTCGCCCGCTGTACATTTATGTCAAGCACGGGCACCTTGGCGCGATCAAGGGTCTGAAGGAATATGTCGCCGAATGGGCCAAGTCGTGGGGGCCTGACGGCACGCTTAAGGCCAAGGGCATGGTGATCGCTTCCGACGACGTCCGCGCCAAGAGCGCCGATATTGCCGCGAAGATGACGCTGATGGATCCTGCAGCGCTGAAGTAAGGCCGCACTTGTGATATCCCAGATCCTGCTTCTGGTAGTACTTGGCCTGGGTGCGGTCGGCTGGTTTGTCGGCCGCGCCCGGGCCAAGGGCCTGTTTACCGGCCGCCACTCCCTGGCGGCGGTGCCCAGCTATCATGGCTGGCACCTGGCGCTGTGGGCGCTGATCCCGGCTCTGCTGGTCTGGGCCGTGTGGAGCGGGATCGCACCGGGGCTGGTGCGTGAAGCCGTGCTGGCCGATCCGGCAGCGGCCAGCCTGCCCGCTTTCGACATGGAACGCGACGCGATTCTGGCCGAGGCTCAGGCTTTGGCCAGCGATCCTGGCGCTGCCGTGTTCAATGCCAAGGCTGCGCCGCTGGCCAGCGTGTTTCAGGCTGCGCAAACCAGGATCTGGTTGGCCGGCGCGGCGCTGACTCTGCTGACGTTGTTTGCGGGAGCGGCCTGGGGTTACAGCCGCGTGTCAGCCGCCTTCCCCGCGCGCACCAGAGTTGAACGCGCGGCACTGATCGGCCTGCTGGTGGCTTCTTTGGTGGCGATCCTGACCACCGCCGGGATCGTCGCCTCGCTACTTTATGAAACCGGGCTGTTCTTTAGTTACGTTTCCCCGATCGACTTCCTGACCGGCACCCATTGGGCGCCGCGGGTTGGGGTCGATGCCGAACTCGGCAAGGATTTCGGCGCAGTACCGCTGTTCTGGGGCACGCTGTACATCGGCGCGGTAATCGCCATGCTCGTGGCCATCCCGCTGGGATTGATGAGTGCGGTGTTCCTGACCCAGTATGCCAGCCCGACCCTGCGCAAATGGCTCAAGCCGATGCTGGAGATTCTCGCAGGGATACCGACCGTGGTCTATGGTTATTTCGCTGCACTGACCGTTGCTCCGCAAGTGCGCGATTTCGCTGCCTGGATGGGCATGGCCAACCCCTCGACCGAAAGCGCGCTCGCGGCTGGCATGGTCATGGGGGTGATGATCATCCCCTTTGTCTCGTCAATGGCGGATGATTCCATTGCCGCGGTGCCGCAGGCAATGCGCGATGGCAGTCTGGCGATGGGCGCGACCAAATCCGAAACGATCAAGCGAGTGCTGCTGCCTGCTGCCCTGCCCGGGATCGTCGCGGGCGTGATGCTCGCGATCAGCCGGGCGATCGGGGAAACCATGATCGTGGTTATGGCTGCGGGCGCCGCCGCGCGGCTATCCGCCAATCCGTTCGACAGCATGACCACGGTCACTTTCCAGATCGTGCAGCTGCTGACCGGCGATCAGGAATTTGACAGCGCCAAGACCTTGTCCGCCTTTGCCCTGGGGCTGGTGCTGTTCATGGTGACCCTGGCGCTCAACGTGGTCGCGCTGCGCGTGGTCAAGCGATACCGGGAAGCTTATGAATAGTCTGTGGCAAGAAGATCGCATGAAGCGGCGTCTGGCAAGCCGCCACGCGGCGGAGCGGCGTTTCCGGCTGTTCGGGCTGGGCGCGATCGCGCTCAGCCTGGCGTTCCTCGCTTATCTGCTGTTCACCATGCTGCGGAGCGGACTGGGCGGGCTTGACTGGGCCTTCCTGACCGGATCGGATTCAACCGAGGCCAGCGTGGCCGGGATCTGGGGTGCGGCGAAGGGTTCGATTCTGACCATGGGCGTCACGCTTGCCCTGTCATTCCCGCTGGGCGTGCTCGCAGCCGTCTATCTTGAGGAATTCGCACCCAAAGGGCAGCGCTGGGTCGAATGGGTCGAGGTGTCGATCAACAACCTGGCCGCCGTGCCTTCGATCATTTTCGGTCTGCTGGGCCTGGCGGTATTCATCAACACGCTGCATTTGCCGCGCTCCAGCCCGCTGGTGGGCGGTATGACGCTGGCACTGATGACCATGCCGGTGATCGTGATTTCGGGCCGAAACGCGCTGAAGGCCGTACCACCCTCGATCCGCAATGCTGCATTGGCGGTGGGGGCAAGCCCGGTTCAGGCAACCTTCCATCACGTGCTGCCGCTCGCACTGCCCGGGATCCTGACCGGCACGATCATCGGCATGGCCCGCGCATTGGGCGAAACCGCACCCTTGCTGATGATCGGGATGCGCGCTTTCGTTTCCACTCCGCCTGGCGGGATCACCGATCCGTCCAGCGTCATGCCGATGCAGATTTTCCTGTGGTCGGACGAAATCGATCAGGCCTTTGTCCAGAACACTTCTGCCGCGATCATCGTGCTGCTGGTTTTGCTGCTGGCGATGAACGGCCTGGCCATCTACCTCCGCAACAAGTTCGAGACCCGCTGGTAGGACCCCATGACCACACCCCAACTCAAGATCACGGCCAAGGGCGTCAACGTCTTCTATGGCGAAAAACAAGCCATCAACGATGTCTCGATCGAGATATCGACCGGCGCCGTCACCGCCTTTATCGGTCCGTCGGGCTGCGGGAAGAGCACGTTCCTGCGCACGCTCAACCGGATGAACGATACCATCGCCGGGTGCCGGGTAACTGGCCAGATCAGCCTGGACGGGCAGGACATCTATGCCAGCGGCATGGACGTGGTCGAACTGCGCGCTCGGGTCGGGATGGTGTTCCAGAAGCCCAACCCTTTCCCCAAATCGATCTATGAAAACGTCGCCTATGGCCCGCGCATCCACGGGCTGGCGGCAGACAAGGCCGAAATGGACGCGGTGGTCGAAAAGTCGCTGCGCCGCGCCGGATTGTGGGACGAAGTCAAGGACCGCCTGCAAGACGCAGGCACAGCGCTTTCAGGCGGACAGCAGCAGCGGCTGTGTATCGCCCGCGCGATCGCGGTCAGCCCTGAAGTGATTTTGATGGACGAACCGTGTTCAGCACTCGATCCGATCGCCACAGCGCGGATCGAGGAACTGATCGACGAACTGAAGAACCGCTATGCGATCGTCATCGTCACCCATTCGATGCAGCAGGCCGCGCGCGTTTCACAGCGGACCGCCTTTTTCCACCTGGGAACCATGGTGGAATATGGCGACACGTCGCAGATTTTCACCAATCCGAGCGAAGAGCGCACCAAGGATTATATCACTGGCCGTTACGGCTGAGGAACTGAATCATGGCCGAACATACCGTCAAGGCATTCGACAACGAAATCACCCAGCTGCGCGGCCTGATCGCGGAAATGGGGGGGCTCGCCGAAGTGGCGATCCGCGATGCGATCACTGCGCTCGTCAGGCATGACGAAGTGCTGGCCAATACCGTGGTGCTGGCCGATACCCGGCTTGACGCGCTGGAGGCCGAAGTGGACCGGCTGGCGGTGCGGATCATCGCACTGCGCGCGCCGATGGCCGATGACCTGCGTGATGTCATCGCCGCACTGAAAATCTCGGGCGTGATCGAACGGATCGGTGACTATTCCAAGAACATCGCCAAGCGCGTTGGCCAGATCGAACGGCTCAAGAAGTTCGAACCGCTGACGCTGATTCCGGCCATGGCCGATATCGCCCAGGGCATGGTCCGTGATGTGCTCAACGCTTATGGCGCTCGCGATGCGGAACTGGCGGTCGAAGTGATCGAGCGCGATGAAAAGCTCGACAATTTCTACGACAGCATCTTCCGCAACCTGGTGGCGCACATGATGGAAAACCCGGCAACCATTTCCAGCGCGGCGCAGCTGCTGTTCATCACCCGCAACATCGAACGGATCGGCGACCACGCCACCAACGTTGCCGAAATGGTCTACTATGCAGCCACCGGACAATACCACGCCGGGCGCGAACCCGGCAGGCGCGACGAGCAGGACAGCTGATGGCCCTTTCTGTCCTCATCGTCGAGGATGAAGCCGCCTTGTCAGGGCTGCTGGAATGGCATTTCAAGTCTGAAGGCTATGACGTGCGCGTGACCCCGGACGGTGAGGAAGCGCTGCTGATGGTGCGCGAAAGCCAGCCCGATCTGATCGTGCTGGACTGGATGGTGGAAAGCCTGCCGGGAATCGAAGTGTGCCGCCAACTGCGCCGCGCCAAGGAAACCGCACGCCTGCCGATCCTGATGCTGACCGCGCGCGGCGAAGAGGAAGACCGGATCCGCGGTTTGAAGACCGGAGCGGATGACTATGTCACCAAGCCGTTTTCACCACGCGAACTGATCGCCCGGGCCGAAGCCCTGCTGCGCCGCAGCCGCCCTGCACTGGAAGACGGAGTGCTGCGGGTCAGCGATCTTGAGCTTGATCCGATCGCCCACCGGGTCCGGCGCGCGGGCGAGGCGCTCAAGCTTGGCCCAACCGAATTCCGGCTGCTGCGCCACTTTATGGAACGCCCTGGCCGGGTCCATTCCCGCGCCCAGCTGATCGACGCGGTCTGGGGCATGGACCGCGACATTGATGAACGCACGGTCGATGTCCATGTCCGGCGCCTGCGCCAGGCGATTGATCGCGACGGCCAGGACAGCCTGATCCGCACCGTTCGCGCGGCAGGCTATGCGATCGAGTTTGCAGGCTGATACATCTCCGGCATTGAATTGTCGGCCCATTGGCGCGATGGCCCGTAGCGTGATGCACCGCCTTCCGATCTTCGCCCTGCCTCTGCTGGCCCTGCCCGTTGCCGCGCTGGCGGACGAAGCAACCCCGCTCGAGATCGTCGTCACCGGGCAGGGTCTTGACCGCAGCCAGAGTGATCCGGTGTTTGGCACCGTCACCATTGACAGCGCCCGCAGTGCTGCCTCGGCCTCCGGGCGGCTGGAGGACGTGCTGTCCGCCGTCGCAGGTTTCCAGCAGTTCCGCCGATCAGACAGCCGTTCGGCCAATCCTTCGGCGCAGGGCGCAACCTTTCGCGGGCTGGGCGGCAATGCCACCAGCCGGACCCTGATGCTGCTTGACGGAGTGCCGCAGGCCGATCCGTTTTTTGGCTACATTCCGTTCTCAGCGCTTGCGCCCGAACGGCTGCGTGCCGCCTATGTCACGCGCGGCGGCGGATCGGGCGCGTTCGGGGCCGGTGCGGTGGCGGGCACGATCGACCTGGTCAGTGCCGGGGCGGGAGAGCTGGCCCTGCTCTCCGCCCGGGGCCTGATGAACGATCGCGGCGAAAGTGAGCTGACGGCCACGCTCGCGCCCGAACTGGGTGGCGGCTTCGCTGTGCTGTCCGGTCGATGGGACCGGGGCCAGGGGTTTTTCACCACCCCGCCAGCACAGCGCGTTCCCGCCAGCACTCGCGCGCGGTACGACAGCTGGAGCGCAGCGGCCCGCGCGGTTGCGCCGCTTGCCCCCGACATCGAATTGCAGGCGCGTGTGGCGGCCTTCAATGACCAGCGCGTGCTGCGCTTTGCCGGGGCCAATACCGCCAGCAGCGGGCAGGATGCCAGCCTGCGGCTGGTTGGCAAGGGCGCGTGGCAGTTCGATGCCCTGGCCTATGTCCAGGCGCGCGATTTTTCCAACGTGGTGATCAGCGCGACCAGCTTTCGCAAGACGCTGGATCAGTATGCGACCCCTTCGACCGGACTTGGCGCCAAGCTGGAACTGCGCCCGCCGCTGGCGGCGGGCCACGAACTGCGGCTGGGGCTCGATTGGCGGCGCGGGACCGGGCGGACGCAGGAAGTGGCTTATAACGCCGGCACTGGCGCGGTAACGGCGCGCCGCCGCGCGGGCGGTCGCAATAGCGACCTCGGGCTCTATCTGGAGGACACCTGGAAACTGGGTGCGCTGCAGCTGACCGGCGGGCTGCGCGCCGATCGCTGGACGATCGCGGATGGTTCTTACCGCGAATCCAATGCGGCGGGAGCGCCGACCATCACCAATCTTTTCGCCAACCGCAGCGGCTGGCAAGCAAGCTGGCGCGGCGGGGCGCGGCTGGAACTCACCCCCATGCTGATGCTGCGCGGCGCAGCCTATACTGGACTGCGCCAGCCCACGCTCAACGAGCTGTACCGGCCATTCGCGGTCTTCCCCGTCACCACCCGCGCCAATGCAGCGCTGGTCAATGAAGACCTGCTGGGGTTCGAAGCCGGGTTCGATCTGACCCCGGCAGCTGGTGTCAAACTGATTGCAACCCTGTTCGACAACAAAGTCCGCCATGCGATTGCCAACGTCACCATCGGCACCAACCTGCGCGAACGCCGCAATGTCGATGCTGTTCATTCGCGCGGGCTGGAATTCGATGCCAGCGCGCCTCTTGGCCCGCTGCAGTTCGATGGCAGTCTGGCACTGATCCAGGCCAAAGTGGAGGCCAGCGGCAGTTCCGCGGCGCTGAATGGCATGCGTCCCGCGCAGGTTCCCAAGGTCGCGGCGAGTGGCACGCTTTCATGGGTACCTGCAGCGGGCTGGCTGCTAGCCGCGACGGTCAAGCACACCGGTTCGCAGTTCGAAGATGATCTCCAGACCGACCGCCTGCCGGCTGCAACCACGCTCGACGCTGTGTTGCGTGTGCCGCTTGGCAGGCGGCTGACCGTGCTGCTGCGGGGTGAGAATCTGACCGATGTGACCGTGGTGACCCGCAATCAGGCCGGATCGCAGGATTACGGCACTCCTCGCACCATCTGGTTCGGGTTGAACCTTGCCCTGGGGCGCTGACGCCGGGGGCATTCCCTTTTTGTCAGACGCGCTCTAAACCGGTTTCAAACCCGAACCGGAGAGAACCCCATGGCCACTCAGCTCAGCGCGCACACCCGCAATCTCGATTGCAGTGAAGAGGAGTGGCAAGCGCGCCAGCAGCTGGCCGCCTGTTATCGGGTGTTCGATCACCTCGGCTGGTCGGAATCGATCTACAACCACATCTCGGTCAAGGTGCCAGGTGAGGAAGGCGCGTTCCTGATCAACCCTTATGGCCTGCTGTACAGCGAGGTTTGCGCCAGCAACCTGGTGAAGATCGATATTGACGGCAATACCCTGGATGGCAGCCCGTTCCCGGTCAACAAGGCCGGCTTCGTCCAGCACAGCCTGTTCCACCGCAACATTCCCTGGGCCCACGCGATCGTCCACACCCACACCACCGCGACGATGGCGGTGTGCAGTCTGGAAGGCGGCTTGCAGCCCGTGAATTTCTATGCCTGCAATTTCATCGGACGGCTGGCCTATCACGATTTCGAAGGGATCACCGTGCGCGCCGAGGAAGGCGAACGACTGCTGCAGAACCTGGGCGACAAACGGGTGCTGATGCTGAAAAACCACGGACCGGTGATCCTGGGCCGCTCGATCCCGGAAATCTTCATCATGCACTGGTCGCTGCAACGCGCCTGCGAGATCCAGCTGGCGGTGATGGCAGCGGGTCAGCCCACGGTCATTCCGGACGAAGTTGTCGCCATTCACCAGCGCGACTTGCACGAGGCCAATGTTCCCGGCCATCAGCCCGGCGGCGCGGATTTTGACGCCTGGGTACGACGGATCGACAAGATCGACCGCAGCTGGCGCGATTGAAGCCCTGACCCGGCATGACCCGTCTGACCATCAACGAGCGGCCCGTCGAATTCAAGATGGACCCGCAAACGCCCTTGCTGTGGGCACTGCGCGATGCCGCGAACCTGACCGGGACCAAGTATGGCTGCGGCGCGGGGGATTGCGGGGCCTGCATGGTCCTGATCGATGGTGAGGCGCTGCGCAGCTGTCTGATCTCGCTGGCCGAAGCCGAAGGCCGGGTGGTGACCACGATCGAAGGCCTGTCGCCCGATCGATCGCACCCGGTGCAGCAGGCCATGGTTGCCGAACAGGCAATCCAGTGCGGTTTCTGCACCCCGGGAATCGTGATTTCGGCGGCGGCGCTGCTGGCCCGGAATGCTGACCCAACGCCCGAGGACATCAAGGCCGCCGTGCCCAACCTGTGCCGCTGCGGGGTCTATCCGCGGCTGGTCCGCGCAATCCAGCGCGCTGGCCGGGTAGCGCGGCGGGTAGAGACGATCAGCGCCGCGCCAGCTCCGGGCATCACGCCCGATGATGCCGCGCGCGCTGTGCCGGCAATGAAGCCCGCACCGTAACGTACACGCTCAATCGGGGGACACATGATCGAGACACCGTTGACGCTGCCTTGCGGGGCCGTGCTGCCCAATCGCCTGTCGAAAGCAGCGATGACCGAAGGACTCGCCAATCCTCAAGGCTTGCCCACGCCTGAGCTTGAGCGGCTTTACCGGATCTGGGGTGAAGGCGGCGCAGGCCTGTTGCTGAGCGGCAATGTCCATGTCGATGCCGATCATCTGGAGCGGCCCGGCAATGTGATTGTCGACCGGCCCGGCGATGCCGCGATGATCGACGCCGTGCGCCGCTGGACCGGAGCCGCCAAAGCGCAGGGCGCGCAGTTCTGGGCGCAGATCAGCCATGCCGGGCGCCAGACGATGAAGCCGGTCAATCCCCGGCCCAAGGCACCATCGGCGGTCAAATTGGGCCTGCCCGGCGGCCAGTTCGGCGAACCCGTGGCTCTGACCGGCGTGGAGATCACCGAACTGGTGCGCCGCTTTGCCCAGGCAGCGGCAACTTGTGCCGAGGGCGGGTTTGACGGCGCACAGATCCACGCCGCGCACGGATACCTCATTTCCCAGTTCCTCAGCCCGCGCGCCAACCAGCGCCAGGACGAATGGGGCGGCAGCCTGGAGAACCGGGCGCGGTTCCTGCTGGACGTGGTCAAGGCAACCCGGGCCGCGGTGCCTGCCGGGTTCGCGCTGTCGGTCAAGCTCAACAGCGCGGATTTCCAGCGCGGCGGCTTTGCCTTTGAAGACAGCCTGCAGGTGGCCCGCTGGCTTGAAGCGGCGGGCGTGGATCTGATCGAGATTTCCGGCGGTACCTATGAACAGCCGCGCCTGCTGGGGCTGGAAGGGATGGAGCCGGTGGAGCAGCCTGGCCTTGCCGCGTCGACCCTCGCGCGGGAGGCCTATTTCGTCGATTTCGCGCTGGCGATGAAGGACACGCTGAAAGTGCCCTTGATGGTCACCGGCGGTTTCCGCAGCCGTGCGGCGATGGAGGAAGCGCTGAACCGGGGCGCAGCCGACGTCATCGGGCTCGGCCGTCCGCTCTGCGCCATGCCCGATGGCGCAGCGCAGTTGCTAAGCGGGCTTGATGTCTTGCCGCGCGCCGAGGCAGGACTCGCGCTGTTCCCGCCTGCGCTGGGCTTTCTTAAGCGGATCAAGGCCCTGCGTGCGGTTGATAGTTTTGCAGCGCAATACTGGTTCTATTGCCAGATCTATGCACTGGGCCGCACCGGCCAGACCGACCTTGGCAAAAGCGTGTTCTCATCTCTGCTGGAGGTGGAGCGCACCCACAAGGCCTGGCTGAAAGCGCGGCGCGGTTAGAGTTTCAACCGCAGCGTCAGCCGGGCGTTGATCGGTTCGCCGGTAGAGATGTTGTGATCGGTGTGGGCGCTTGGGTAATAGCGCGCGTCGGTCAGGTTTTCGACATTCAGCTGCACCGCGACGCGATCATTCAGGTCATAGAACAGCGCGGCATCAAGCCGGGTGAAACCAGGCAGGCGTACTGCATTGCTGATCGTCGCCCACTGGCCAGATTGGTGAACCAGCCCCAGCCCCAACCCGAACTTGCCGGTCAGGTCATAGCGGGTCCAGGCCGAGAACTGGTGGTGCGGCAACTTATCGAGCTGACGGCCCGCCGGAGCAGCAGTGGTGGCCGAGCGGATCTCACCCTCTTGCCAGGTATAGCCCAGACTGATCTGCCACTGCGGCAGCACCTGACCAGCCATTCCCGCTTCAAATCCGCGCACCCGGCTCTTGCCAGTCAGTACCGGATTGCCGCTCAGCGGGTCGTTCGAACGGGTGTTCGCGCGATCGACCTGGAACAGCGCTGCGGTGAACGAAAGCTGCGCCGCCGGATCCCATTTTACCCCCAGTTCCAGATTGCGGAACGCTTCGGGGGCTAGTGTGGCAGTGGTGGCATCGAGCACCGTGAACTGGTCACCCGATTGCGGCAGGAAGCTTTTTGCATAGCTGGCATAGAGCGAAATCTGTTCACGCGGCTTGATCACCAGACCAAGCCGGGGTGACCATTTGCCATCGCTGCGGCTGGCGGTGAAACCGTTGATGGTGTTGCGCGAATCGATCCGGAAATCATCGTACCGCGCGCCGACGATCGCTTGCAGCCAGGGGGCCAGCTCGATCTGGTCTTGCAGATAGGCCGACAGGCTGCGCACATCAGAGCTGGAGGCGCGGTTGATCGGGGTCCAGTCGACCACCGGCAAACTCAGCACCCGCGCCAGCGGTACAGTGCCGGTCAGGGTCCGCGCCGCACCAAACAGCACATCGCGGCGGGTTGAAAGGGTGTCTTGCTGGCCACCTTCGATCCCGGCCAGCAGGGTGTGGCCGATCGGGCCGGTCTGACCCTTCCAGACCAGATTGGCCTGCCCGATCCAGTTGCGGCGCTGGACGCCATTGTCATAGCCGCTGAGCGTCACGGTCGTGGCGCTGGTTCCGGCGGGCAGGACATTGGCGTAGTACTTGTCATAGTCTGCAAATTGGCCGCTGACGGAAAGAGTCAACTGATCGCCCAGTTCGTGATCGATCCGGGTGCGCACCACATGGGCGTCAACCCGGCTCTGGTTGATTGTGGACGAACCAAAGAAGGTCCGGTCATAGCCTTGGATCGGCACCCCGCCGAGCGACGGGACTCCGCGATCGGTCACGCGGCGGTCACGATCATATTCATAGGCCAGGGTGACCAATGTGCGTTCGCCAAATCGCGCAGTCAGGCTGGGGGCGAATCCGGTGAAGCTGCCCTGATAGCTGTCCCGGTGGTTGGCGAAGTCTTCGTAAGTGGCGTTGATTCGCAGCCCGGCATTGTCGGCCAAGGCCAGATCAAGATCGCCCGCAAGCGACCAGGCGCCCCAGCTGTCCGCCCCGGCAGCCATACTGCCGTGCGTGCCATGAAGCGCCGAAACCTTGGATACCCGGTTGATGATCCCGCCGCCGCCGCCGCGGCCGAACAGCAGCGCATTGGCGCCCTTCAGCACCTCTACCCGCTGCGTATTGTAGAGCGGACGATAGTACTGTGCATCATCGCGCAGCCCATCAAGAAAGAAGTCGGCGGTTGAGCTCTGCCCGCGCAGCACCACCTGATCACGGTGTCCTTCGCCCTGACCCAGGGTGACGCCCGGGACATAGCGCAGCGCATCGTTTAACTGTTCTACTGCCTGGTCATCCAATTGCTCGCGCCCGATCACCGCCACGCTTTGCGGTGTATCGCGCAGCGCCGTTCCGGTCTTGGTCGCATCCACATCATCCGTGCGGTAGTGATCCGCCGCGCCGACCACTACAATCGGTGCGGCATCGTCATATTCTTCTGCGGCGCAGACCGGCGTGGACAGCATCAATGCAGCAAGCCCGGCGGAAACCAGCAGCGCGGCGCGGGGCGAGGTCATCAATGCTTCCTTATTGCGAATAATTCTCAACAGCGAATCTGCCGCTAATGCGAATCGTTCGCATTGACAAGGATCAAATTTGCCCGGGCCGCAGAAAGTTTCTAAGCAGCCACCAGGCGCGGGCCTGCCGCCCGGCACGAAAGGACCAAGCATGAAGGCGACCATCTGGCACAACCCGGCCTGCGGCACATCGCGCAAGACGCTGGCGATCCTGGAGGAAACCCCGGGGGTTGAACTGACGGTGATCGAATATCTGCTCAATCCGCCCAGCGCAGGCAAGCTGGCCCAGCTTTACCGCGATGCCGGCATTACCCCGCAGCAAGGGCTGCGCCTGCGCGGCACCGATGCCGAGGAGCGCGGTCTGCCCCAGGCGAGTGATGCAGATGTGCTGGCTGCCATGGCCGCCGAAGGCAAGCTGATCGAACGCCCGTTGGTGGAAACCGAAAAAGGCGTGCGACTGTGTCGGCCGCAGGACCAGGTCAACGAGATCCTGTAGCGGCCAAGCCGCCAGCTTACCGGCGCTGCAACAGTTCTTCGTCGCTGCGCATCCCGGTAATCCCCAGCACGATCACCGCCAGGCAGAGCAGCTCGATCACGGCAAAGCCGATCCACGGATTGTGGCCATAAAACCAGACCCCCAGGGCAGGCGCAACGATATAGGCCGCACCGTTGACCGAAGCGACGATCCCGGCAGACTGCCCCTGCTCAGCCCGACTGACCGCGAGTGAAGCGCCGGCAGTAAAGCCCGGACGGAACAGTCCGAACCCCAGCGAAGCCAGCCCCATGCCGACAATGATGGCATGCAGATCATGGCCTACTGAAAGCACTGCCACACCCGCTCCGGCCAAGGCCATGCCCCACAGGCTGCTGGCGCGCGGGCCCAGGTGCCACAGCGGGATGATCCCCCACTGCGCCAGCAAGGTGGCCAAGGCCCCCGCCATCAGCACCAGACCAGTCGGCCCCGCACCCAGCTCGGGCGTGGCGCGCAGTCCCAGTCGATCAAGCACCAGAAATCCAACGATCCCCATGGTCGCTGCCTGAGCATGTCCGCCGAGCAGGCCCGCGACCAGCCAGGGTCGCAGGCGCCGATCGGTCCAGGCCAGATCGGGTACCTCTTCGGGCAAGTGCTCTTCGCTCTCCGCATCCGGCGCACCGCGTGCGGCGATGTTGGAGTTTGCGCTGAACGGGGCGGCCATCACATCGCCGCGCGCGGCATAGGCGGGATCATCGTTCGGCAATCGCAGCCTGAGCGCGACCAGCACTGCCAGCGCGATCAGGGCAAAGGCCAGGAACGGGCTGACAAGACCCAGCTGCGGCATGATCAGCAGCGGTGCCAGCGCCGGTCCCAGTACCGTGCCAAGCCCAAAGCTGGACGAAATCAACGAGAGCGACTGGGTGCGTTCGGCCCGGCTGGTCCGGCTGGCGACATAGGCCTGGACTGCCGGCGGCGCGGCCGAGCCGAACCAGCCGTAGAGCGAGCGGAACGTGGCGAAGACCAGCAAGGTGGCAATCGGACCAAGATAGCCGTTCAGCCCCAGGTACAACGCCAGACCGCACAGGCTGAAGCTGGTGATGAACCCGGTCAGCCCGATCGCCATCATGGCCTTTCGCCCGCGCTTGTCGGATTTGCGCGCCCACATCGGGGCGCAGATCATCCACAACAAGGCCGACCAAGTATAGGCCAGGCTGATCCAGAAATCCTGCACTTTCAGCGCAGTACCGATCGCCGGCATGACCGATTGCATCGCCGTATTGCCCGCTGCGGTTACCAGCATGACCATGAACAACAACGCCAGCCGCGCAGGCGGCAGGCTGGCAGTCAGGTCCGAACCGGGTTGCAGATCGCTACGCTTCATCGCTTTCGTCGCTAGGGAACAATCACATGCCTTGCAATGGCCCGGCAAATTTGCAAACGCCTTGCCAGCCCGAAACGAAGCAGGACCCCATTCCCATATGACCAGTCCCGAGCTTGTCGGTGAGGCTTTGCCCACCAAGGCGATCCGCAAGATCAAGCAGATGCTGGGGCCTTGGGGTGTCTTTCTGGAAGGCTTCATCCGCAATCCGGTAATGGTCGGTTCGATCATCCCGTCGTCGCGCTTCACGATCCGCAAGATGCTGGCCCCGGTCGATTGGGACAATTGCCGGTTGTTTGTGGAATATGGTCCCGGGGTGGGCACCTTTTGCCGCCCGGTGCTGCAGCGCCTGCCGCGCGACGGACAGTTGATCGTTATCGATACCAACCCGCTGTTTATTGACTATCTGAAGGCGACCATCAGCGACAGCCGGTTCGTACCGGTGCTGGGTTCGGCCGCAGATGTCGAGGATATCATCCTTGCGCACGGGCATGACCACGCTGACTATGTCGTTTCCGGTCTGCCATTTTCGACCCTGCCCGATGGCGTCGGCCCGGCGATTGCGGCCGCAACCCACCGCGTTCTGCGCAAGGGCGGGGCATTTCTGGTCTATCAGTTCACGCCGCGTGCGCGTGATTTCATGGCGCGGCACTTCACCCGGATCGATCACCAGATGGAAATGATCAATGTCCCGCCCTGCTTCCTTTATTGGGGCTGGAAGGACTGACCCGCGGTCGTCCTATTCGAACACCGCCATATCGCTGTGGCCGCTTCCGGCCAGCTGGCGGTGGATCGCCGCCAGGCTGAGCGCAACATAGACGGCAAAGCCCGCGCCGATCGCGGCTGAAACCGCCGCGCCGCCGATCCGCGCGGCTTCCACTCCGCCGATCAGGGCAAGCAGGATCCCGATCCCGGCACTCGCCACCACAGCGATCACAGTCACTGCCAGTCCCAGCACCACCAGGAACAACAGGATCCGCCCAGCGCTGCCCCGGGTCAGGTCCCAGGACCGGCGCAGCACGGCCAGCGGGCTGCGCATTCCCTCAATCGCGATGACGACCGGGACCATGACCAGCCGGACCGAAATCCAGACCACCGCCGCTGCCGCCGCCAGGCCAAGCAAGAGGGCCAGTGCGCTGGACAGCGGCGCGAGCAACACGATCACACCAAACACGGCGGCCCCGGCCAGCAAAAGCAGGGCCTGAGCCCCAAGATAGGGCAACAGCCCGCCCGCCGCCGCGCGGATCGCATCGCCCACAGTGGCCCGCCCGACGCGCGCGGCCAGAGTCAGGACGGCAAGCTGGCCCAACACCTGAACCAGGGTGGCGACCAGCATATACGGCGCGGTCTGGCGGTAATACCCTTCAAGCATGGTCATCATTTCGCGCAGCTGCGCACCCGCAGGCGGTTCGGGCTGAGGAAAGAACAGCGCCAGCGCGAGCGCCGGGAGAAAAAAGAACACCCCTGCGATCGCGGCCATCACATCCTTGTTTGCGCTGACCATGGCGGTCGCTTCCGACCAGGCTTTGCTGGTGTCGAGGGGCATCGGCGGTTCCTTCACAAATCAGCCTCTTGATAACCACACCATTTGCCGCCACGCAACGCAGCAATGACCGTGAACCTGCCTGACCAGATCGAATGGCGCATCGAAAGCGAGCAAGTGCCCTACCGCACGGCCCTGGCCGAGATGACCGGGCGCAATGCCGCGATTGCCGAAGGAGCGGCGCGCGAGCTGATCTGGCTGCTGGAGCATCCCCCGGTCTACACCGCGGGGACCAGCGCGGCCGCGGACGAATTGCTCGATCCCCGCTTTGACGTGGTCGAGGCCGGACGCGGCGGACGTTATACCTATCACGGCCCGGGGCAGCGGGTGGGCTATGTCCTGCTCGACCTGAAAAGCCGTGCGCGCGATGTGCGCGGGTTTGTCCATGCCATGGAAGGCTGGGTGATCGCCACCCTGGGTGATTTCGGGGTTGAAGGCTTCCGTGCGCCAGGCCGGGTCGGGATCTGGTGCCGCGACATCGACGGGCGCGAAGCCAAGATCGGCGCGATCGGTGTGCGCATCCGCCGCTGGGTGACGATGCACGGCTTTTCGGTCAACCTCGACCCCGATCTGTCCCATTTTGGCGGGATAGTGCCCTGCGGGATCGACCAGTTCGGGGTAACCTCGCTGGCCCGGCTGGGAACAAGGGTTGATTCCGCCACGTGGGATCGGGCATTGCTGGCCCGCGCGGATCAATTCCTGGCTGCGCTGAATCAGCCCTGCCCTCCGGAGGCCTTGCCATGAAGCCTTATGTCCCAGCCCTGGCGCTGACCCTGCTGGCTCTGTCGGGCTGCAAGCAAGAGGTTAAGCCGAGCAAGGCCACTGGCGGGACCGCTGCGGGCGAGATCCTGCCTGGTTCGATCAGCGACGCGATGGTTCCGGTGGACAGCCTGCGGTCACAACCCCCGGCTGCCCCCAAAAGCGAAGCTGGCCCTGCTGACAAGGCCAGTTCCAAGCCCGGCGCCGCCACCGCGCCGGCTGCTGCCGCCGCACCCGCCGCCGAAGCTCCGGAGCCAGCCGATCCGGCCCCGCCAGAGGGCTGAACCGGCAAGCTTGAGCGTGAGACGTGGTGCCTGAACCGCACCCTTTCGAAGGTCCGGACCGCATAAAGTGACAAAGGTGACAAAGGTCACAAAGGTCACGCGGAATCGCTGTTTTGCACTGTGTGACCTTCGCCGGAATCGGCCCTTTCCTGCACCATGACGCGCGCGGATCATTCCAGATCGTTGGGATGTAGGAAAGTTCTTTCGCTGCCGGATTTCCGATGCGTTTCAATGCCCGCCCATTGCACTACCGCCGGGCCGAGTGAGCGGCCGCGGGGCGAGCCAGACGAGCCAGGCGGCAACGAACAGGATCACAGCCGAAACCGCGAACACATGGTTCGATCCCACTGTCGCCGCCTGGGCATCGACCAGCCGTTCCAGCACTGACCGTGCCTGCCCCTCGCTCATCCCCTGGGCCTGAAGCTGCGCCAGCGTGCCATCGGCTCCGTTCATGGTCGCGACCATTTGCGCGCGGGCATCGCGGGTTGCTTCATCCCACATCGAGGTCGACAGCGCGGTTCCCGCCGCCCCGCTGACCGTGCGCATGAAGCTGAGCAGCCCGGCCGCAGAGGCCATTTCATTCATCGGCACCGCCGTCAGCGAAAAGGTCATCAGTCCGATGAAGAAGAACGGCATGCCGAACCCCTGCATCAGTTGCGGCAGGCCATAGTCCCAGAACGTGCCGTCGGTACTCCACTGCATTCGCCACAACGAGATGAACACCAGCCAGAGCATACCCCCGGTGATCAGGATCCGCATGTCGACCTTTTCGAACAGCTTGCCCGCGACCGGGGCCATCATCACTGCAAAGATCCCGACCAGCGCCATCGCATGCCCCGCCTGGCTGGAAGTATAGCCCAGCACCGATTGCATCCACAGCGGCACCAGCACGATCATCGCGAACATCCCGCCATAGCCCAGTGCCATGGCGATCAGCCCGACCCACAGGGTGCGGTGGCGCAGCACGCGCAAATCCACCACCGGGTGCGGATCGGTCAGTTCCCAGATCACGAACACCCCGAACGCAATCGCCGAAGTTATCGCCAGGGTCACGATCATGGCCGATCCAAACCAGTCATTCTCGCGCCCCAGATCGAGCACGAGTTGCAGGCAGCCGACGAACAGCACCAGCAGGACCAGTCCGGTCACATCGATCGGTTCGCGCCGGGTTTTGGTTTCAAACCGCGCGACCAGCCGCACCACGATGAACAGGCACAGGGCAACCGTGGGCAGGTTGATGAAGAAGATCCACGGCCAGGACCAGTTGTCCGAGATATAACCCCCCACCACCGGCCCCAGAATCGGCGCGAAAATCGTGGTCACCCCCCACAGGGCGTTGGCCGCACCCATCTTTTCAGCCGGGAACACCCGCAGCATCAGCGTTTGCGTCAGCGGCATCAGCGGACCGCCGCACAGCCCCTGCAGCACGCGCAGCACCACCAGCAGTTCGATCGTCCGCGCCAGCCCGCACAGCACCGAGAACAACGCAAAACCGCACAGCGAATAGACCAAAGTGCGATAGGCCCCGAACCGCGCCGCGAGCCAGCCGGTCAGCGGCACGGTGATCGCTTCGGCCACGGCATAGGACGTGATCGTCCAGGTCCCTTGCGCGGGTGAAATCGCCAGACCCCCGGCGATATGCGGGACCGAAACATTGGTGATCGTGGTGTCCAGGATCACTACGAAATTGGCGAGCGCAAGGCCGAAAGCGGCGAGCCACAGCGATGCGCCCTGCAGCGGCTTGATTTGTTCGAGATCCTGCGCCGCGTTCATGGTTCGCGGGTATCGATCACCGCGTTCATCGACAGTCCGACTCGCAAGGGATGCGCCTTGAGTTCGGCCGGGTCGAGCGCGATGCGCACGGGCAGGCGCTGCACCACTTTCACCCAGTTGCCGGTCGCGTTCTGCGCGGGGATCAAGGCAAAGGCCGCGCCGGTGCCCCCGGCAAAGCCCTTGACCGTGCCGTGAAAGGTTACGCCGCTGCCATAAAAATCGCTGGTCAGTTCAACCTTCTGTCCCGGCTTCACGCCGCGCAGCTGGCTTTCCTTGTAATTGGCATCGACGAACATCGCGTCGAGCGGGACCAGCGTCATTACCGGGGTACCGGCCTGGATCCGCTGGCCGATCTGAACGTTGCGCCCCGTCACCACCCCGGAGATCGGCGCGCGCAGCACGGTACGATCAAGCGCGAGGCGCGCGGCTTCGACCCGGGCAAGCGCGGCGCGGACATCGGGAGCGGAGCCCAGATTGACCCCGCTGGTCAGCGCCTCGTTTGCGCGCAGCTGGCCGACTGCGGCCTCTCGCGTTGCGCCAGCCCCGGCAGCGGCTGCGTCGGCCTGAGCCAGCTGGGCATTGGCGGCTTCATAGGCGGCCCGCGCGGTATCAAGTTCTTCCTTGCTGACCGCGCCGCTGCCCACCAGCGCGCGGCGCCGGTCATAGGCCTCGCGCGCCTTGGCGAAATCGGCCTGGGCGGCCTGACGCCGCGCGGCGGCCTGCCCGGCATCGGCGGCACGCGCGGAAACCAGCGCAGCGGCCGATCCGGTCCCGGCCTGGGCCTGACGAAAACCCTGCTGCGCGCGGGCCAGCTGTGCTTCGGCGCTGGCGAGTTCGATCCGCGCATCCGCATCGTCCAGCACGACCAGCACATCGCCCTTTTGCACCAGCTGGGTCCCGCCGACCCGCACTTCGCGCACCGCGCCGGAAGTCAGCGGGGTAACCACCGCAATGTCCGCACCGACATAGGCGTTATCAGTATGGACCCGCCCGCGCTGGGTGATCAGCCACCACGCGCCCCAGACCAGCGCGATCACCACCAGCCCCGCAGCAAACCGGCCAAGCAGCTTGCGGCGGCGGTCGCCTTGCGGATTGGCATCATCCTGCACGGGGGCAGGCACTTCCGGGACGGCCGGTTCGCTCATGGTCATGGTTTCTCCCCGGCGGGCGCGGGCGCGGCATATCCGCCGCCCAGCGCCTTCACCAGCATCACGTCACTTTGGTATGCACGCAGTTCCAGTTCGGCCACGGCCTGCTGGGCACTGCGCGCGCTGTCTTCAGCGGTCAGCACCTGCAACAGATTGGCAAGCCCCTTGCCATAACGCAGCCGGGTCAGCCGCGCGGCATTGTCTGCCGCCACCGCCCCGGCCCGGGCCTGGGCAAGCTGAACCGCGGTAGAGCGCTTTTGCGTCAAAGCATCGGCCACTTCATGGAATGCGCCGATCAGCACCCCGTTGTAGCGGGCCACAGCCTCGTCATAGCCGGCCAGGGCAGACTGATGCTGGCCCTGCAACTGCCCGCCCGAGAACAGCGGCAGACTGAGCGCGGGGCCGAAATTGGCGAAAGTCGATCCGCCCTTCAGCAATTGATCAACCCCCAGCGATTGCAATCCCGCAACAGCTGCCAGGTTGATGTCGGGCAGGAAGGCGGCGCGGGCGGCCTTGACGCGCTGGGTCTGAGCCTCTGCCCGCAGCCGCGCGGAAGCGATGTCTGGTCGCCGCGCGACGAGACTGGCAGCCAGCGCATCAGGCACACCCACCGCGCGGCCCAGGTCCGGCGCGGGCAGTGGCAGGCTTTCGGCCCTGCCCGGACCGGCGCCAAGCAGGGCGGCGATCCGGTAGCGCACCAGTGCAGCAGCCTCGTCCAAAGCGGCGAGCGCACGCTGCGCACCGGCACGGCGGGCCGTGGCCAGCGAAAGGTCAGCCTGATTGTCCAGCCCCTGGCGCTGGCGCAGCCCAGTCAGAGCTTCGATCTGGGTGTCGGCTTCGAGCGTTGCTGCGGCGATCCGGCGGCTGGCCTGAATCCGGGCGAGATCGCCCCAGGCGAGCGCCACGCCGCTGGCCAGCATCAGCCGCGCCTGCGCTGCATCGGCGCGGGCCGCCTCTGCCTCACCGCGCGCGGCGGCGAGCTGGGCGCGGTTCTTGCCCCACAGATCAAGATCGAGTCCAAGGCTGACCGCCAGCTTGCCGGTATCGATCACGCCCTTGGGCACGAACAAGGGCGGGATACCCATGTTCTCGCTCTGCTTGGTCCCGCCCAGACTGGCATCGACCCCCGCATAGGGTCCAAGCGCAGCGCCACTTTGCAGCGCCAAGGCATCGGCCGCGCGAACCCGCGCTGCGGCCACGGCCATGTCGGGTGATGCCTTGAACGCTTCATCCATCAGCGCATCGAGCCCGGGATCGCCCCAGGTTTGCCACCAGCGCTCCATGGGAAACTGCGCGCCATCGCCTGCCAGCATGGCGGAATCGGCCTGCGCCGGAGCCTGCGCCAGCGGCGCGGCAACCATCGGTGGGGGAAGCCCGCACCCGCCAAGCGCCAGCAGGCTTGCCGCGGGGGTCAGGCAGATCAGGCGGCGCAAGGCGTACTGCATGGTACGGCCACTGCCCTCCAATGGGCCTGCTTGTCAAGATCAATGATACTGTTTAGTACGGCTGAAAGTCGCACCGGAGAGAGGGACCGTGGCCGGCAAAGTCCAGACCAGTGAGCAGCGCCGCCGCACCATTGTCGCCACTGCGCGCGCTGCTTTTCTGCGCCATGGCTATGGTAACACCAGCATGTCCGCCATCGCGGCCAGCCTGGGCGGATCAAAGACCACTTTGTGGACCTACTTTCCGGGCAAGCGCGCGTTGTTCGATGCGGTGGTTGACGATCTCGTCGCCCGCTATGGCGAAGCGCTGCGCCTGCCGCTGCCTCCTGATGCTGACCCGCGCACCACGCTTGAAGCCTTTGCCATTTCGATCATCTCCACCATCACCCGCCCCCAGATCGTTGCCATGCACCGGATGGTCACGGGCGAGGCGGGACGGTTTCCCGAACTGGGCAGGGCGCTGCTCGAACGCGGCATGAAGCGCGGGCAGGCCCGCCTGGCAGACTGGATCGCCGCGCAGATGGAACGCGGCAAGCTGCGCATGGCTGATTCCGCGCTGGCCGCAGTCCAGTTTGGCGGCCTGTGCCAGTGCGGCGCGTTCCAGCAGTTTCTGCTCGGTGCGCGCAGCCGCCCGGCCCCGGCAGAGATCGAGGCCGAAGCCGTAGCGGCAACCGACACCTTCCTGCGCGCCTACGCTCCCTGACTATTGACAGCGCCGCGACAGGCTTCAACCTGCGCGCCAACTGAACATAGGGAGCGGGACATGAACGGGGCCGAAGCATTCATCCAGACAATCAAGACCTGCGGGGTTGAGGTCTGCTTTGCCAATCCCGGCACGTCGGAAATGCAGCTGGTCGCCGCGATCGACCAGCAAGACGGGATGCGCGCGATCCTTGGCCTGTTCGAAGGCGTGGTAACCGGTGCGGCGGACGGATACGGGCGCATGGCGGACAAGCCGGCGGTGACCCTGCTGCACCTTGGCCCTGGGCTGGGCAACGGTCTCGCCAACCTGCACAACGCCCGCCGCGCGGGCAGCCCGATCATCAACATGGTTGGCGATCATGCCACCTATCACCTGCACTACAACGCCCCGCTGACTTCGGACGCCGCCGGGGTGGCGCGGCCGATGTCGGACTGGGTGCGCACCAGCACTTCGCAGCGCGATCTCGCGCAGGCCGGGGCCGAAGCTTTTGCCGTGGCGCAAAGCTATCCGGGCAAGGTCGCGACGGTGATCGTGCCCGCTGACCACGCCTGGAACGAAGGCAGCGCGGCTGTGGCCGTGCCCGCCGTTCCCGCCCCCGCGCAGGTTCCCGCCGCAACGATTGCCGAAGCGGCCGCCGCGCTGCGCGAGTGCACCGGACCCAAGGCGCTGATGCTGGGCGGACGCGCGCTGCGCGAGGCGGAACTGATCGAAGCCGGACGGATCGCCGCTGCCACCGGGGCGCGCCTGATCGCCGAAACCTTCAGCGCCCGTCACCAGCGCGGCGCGGGCCGGGTTGCGGTGGAAAAGCTGCCCTATTTCGGCGAGCAGGCCGAAGCCTATCTCAAGGATTTCGAGGCGATCGTCTTCGTCGGGACCGAGCCGCCGGTCTCGTTCTTCGCCTATCCCGGCAAGCCCAGCTTTCTCTCACCGCCGGGGGCCAGACTGGTGCGGCTGGCTTCGTTGCGCGAAGATGCGATGCAGGCGCTCAGCGGACTGGCCGCTGCGCTGGACGCTCCGGCCGAGCCCGCACTGGTGCAGGACAGCACCAGCTTCCCGGCCGAACCGGGCCGGATCAACAGCGCCAATCTGGGTGCCATTCTGGCCGAACTGCTGCCCGCCGGGGCAATCGTTTCGGATGAAAGTGCAACTTCGGGCGGGGCGGCCTTTGCAATGTGCGCGGGCGCGGCGCAGCATGACTGGCTGCAGCTGACGGGCGGCGCGATTGGCCAGGGGCTGCCCCTGGCAGTCGGCGCGGCCGTGGCTTGCCCGGACCGCAAGGTGATCGCGTTGCAGGCCGATGGCAGTGGGATGTACACCAACCAGGCCTTGTGGACGATGGCGCGCGAGCAGCTTGATGTGACCACGATCCTGCTCAACAACGGGTCTTACGCGATCCTCAACATCGAGCTGATGCGGGTGGGCGTGCAGAACCCGGGGCCCAAGGCGCTGTCGATGCTTGATCTCAAGCACCCCGCGCTCGACTGGAGCAAGATGAGCGAAGGCATGGGCGTGCCCGCGTCGCGTGTTTCGACCGCCGAGGAGTTCCGCGCGGCGCTGGCCGAGGCACTGGCGCACAAGGGCCCGCGCCTGATCGAAGTGTTGCTGTAATGGGCGAATCGCTCAACCTGCTCCCGGCGGGGTTCGTCGATTTCCGCCGTGATGCGGAACGGAACCTGCCACGCTTCCTGTTCGACTACATCGATGGCGGCGCGGGCGCGGAGGTGACCCTGCGGCGCAACACGGCGGATTGGGAAGCGGTGCAACTGAACCAGAAAGTGCTGGTTGACGCATCGAAGATGGATTGTTCGGTCGAACTGTTCGGGCAGAAACTGGCGATGCCGCTGGTGCTCGCGCCCGTAGGCATGGGCGGGATGACCGCGCGGCGCGGCGAAGTGCAGGCCAAGCGCGCGGCGGATGCGGCGGGAATACCCTTCTGCCTGTCGACCGTCGGGATCTGCCCGATGGAGGAAGTGGCGCAGGTCTCTGACAAGCCGTTCTGGTTCCAGCTTTATATGCTGAAGGATCGCGGGATCGTGCAGGAAATCCTCAGCCGCGCGCTGGCGCATGGGGTGACCACGCTGGTCTTCACCATCGACCTGGCGGTGCTGGGCACGCGTTACCGCGACATCCGCAACGGCATGGCCGGCGGGCTGGGGCCATGGGGCAAGTTCCGCTCCGGCGCGCTCGACTATGCGCTGCATCCGCGCTGGGCATTCGACGTCGGCCTGATGGGCGGGCCGCACGGGTTCGGCAACATCGCGATGTACGTCAAGCAATCGAGGAACCCGCGCGACTACCTGCACTGGACCGGCACCCAGTTTGACAGCTCGGTAACCTGGAAAGACATCGCGTGGCTGCGTCAGGTCTGGCCGGGCAAGCTGGTGCTGAAAGGCGTGCTTGATGTGGACGATGCGAAGCAGTCGGTCGCGATCGGCGCGGACGGGATGATCGTTTCCAACCACGGCGGGCGGCAGCTGGACGGCGTTTCATCCAGTGCGGCAATGCTCCCCCGCATTGCCGATGCGGTGGGCAGCGAGACCACCCTGCTGGTCGATGGCGGGATTCGCAGCGGGCAGGATCTGGTCAAAGCGCTGGCGCTGGGCGCGAAAGCCGCGCTGGTCGGGCGGCCATGGGTCATGGCGCTGGCGGCGGGGGGAGAGGCTGCGCTCACCCGGATGCTGACCCTTTACAAACAAGACATGCGCACCGCGCTGGGGCTGACCGGCGCAGTCAATGCAAGGGATGTGGGGCGCGAGGTGCTGCTGAAAGCTTAGACCCTCCCTGTCCCGCATGGCGGGAGGGGGAGGTGGCAGCCCGCAGGGCTGACGGAGGGGCCCTGTTCCTAAGCCAGTACCTTCCCCGGGTTCAAAATCCCCGTGGGGTCCAGCGCCGCCTTCAAGGTCCGCATCAGCGCAATTTCGGCGTCGGAGCGGCACATGGCCAACCAGTCGCGCTTTTCGAGGCCGATGCCGTGTTCGGCGCTGATCGATCCGCCGAGCGCCTTGAGCGGGCTGAACACTACCTCGTCCAGCCACGCCCGCAGGTCGGGCGAATAGGGCGGGCCGCCGATCATGATGTGCAGGTTGCCGTCGCCGATATGGCCGAACACCACCATCTTCGCCGTCTCGCCCAGCCGGGCAAAGGCCGTGTCGCGCAGGCCCTCGACATACTCTTCCATCGCGGTGATCGGCAGGCTGATGTCGAAATTCGCGGCGGGCATCATGTAGTGATAGAGCCCTTCGATATCGTCGCGGATCTTCCACAGTCCGTCGGCCTGGCCCTGGCTGGCGGCAATCACCGCATCGGCAGCAAGGCCCGCTTCGAGCACTTCGCCCAGGACCGTTTCAAACTGCACCGCATCGCCATCGGGATCGTTGCCGCTCATTTCCAGCAGGACATAGTGCGAATGCCCGGCCGGCAGCGGCGGGGTGTGGCGGCCAGAAATGACCGCAAGCGGCTCATAGAAATTGGCCCACATCACTTCGAATGCGGTGAGCGTGCTGCCCAGCCGCTGGCCGAGCATGACGAACAGGTCCTGCACTGCGCCAAAACCGTCCAGCGCCAGCATCGCGGTATTGGTCGATTGCGGCGCGGGTTGCAGCTTCAGCACCGCGCGGGTGACGATCCCCAGCGTGCCTTCGCTGCCGATAAACAGGTGCTTGAGGTCATAGGCGGCATTGTTCTTGATCAGGCTGTTCATCGCGCTGATCACGGTGCCATCGGCCAGCACCGCTTCAAGCCCCAGCACATTGTCGCGCATCATGCCGTAACGGACCACCGAATTGCCCCCGGCATTGGTCGAGATGCCCCCGCCAATCGTCGCCGTGCCGCGCCCGCCCCAATCGACCGCGAACCGCAGGCCCGCTGCCTCGGCAGCTTCCTGCGCGGCCTGGACCGGGATCCCGGCCTCTACGGTCATGGTCCGCCCGACCGGATCGATCGCCTGCACGCTGCGCATCCGTTCGAGCGAGATCTGGATATCGTCCGGGGTGCAGTCGGTGCCATGGACCAGCCCGGTCAAGCCGCCAGCCGGAACCACGCTTTGCCCCGCAGCATGGCACAGCTTCATCACCGCGCTCAGCTCTTCGGTGCTCGCGGGCCGCACGACGGCCTTGGCCTGGCAGGTCGAGGCACCCAGCCAGTCGGCCGCACGTATCCGCACGTCCTCTCCCGTCAGCAGCCCCTTGGGCCCGACAATGGCGGCGATCTGTTGAAGCAGGTCAGTCATGGACGAGCAGACTAGGCAAAAACTTTCGCCCGTCTACCTTTTCAGCCGCGCTCGCAAATCGCGCACAGTGCATGGATGATCTCGCGCACTTGCGGGTCTTTCAGGCTGTAATAGCGGGTCTGCGCCTCACCCCGGATCGTCACGACCTGTTCCTCGCGCAGCATGGCAAGGTGCTGCGACACAGCGGATTGCGACAGGCCGCACAGCGTCACCAGTTCGCCCACCGAAGCCTCCCCCTCATCCAGGCGGCACAGCATCAGCAGGCGTTCGGGGTGGCTCATGATCTTGAGCCGCATGGCCATGCTTCCCGCATTGGCCTTGAGTTGTTTGAGATCGACAGGCTTCATGGCGCGGCAAGACCTATTTGATTCGCGGGCAGGTGCAAGACAAAGCCGCAGATTTTTCACTCATCTGAAAAATGCTGCCAAATATTGAAATACTCCACTCCGCCGCCTAGGCGACGGGCACATTGATCGGAAAGAGGATTCGCGGGATGTCCGGTATGCTGACAGGCAAAGTGGTGGCAATCACCGGCGCAGGGCGCGGCGTGGGGCGCGAAATCGCCCTGCTCTGCGCGCGGCACGGCGCGGCGATAGTAGTCAACGATCCGGGCGTGGGCGGCGGCGGCGAAGGCGGCGATGCTGGTCCGGCGCAGGATGTGGTGAATGAAATCATCGCCCTGGGCGGTAAAGCGCACGCCAATCTTGCCTCGGTTGCCGATCCGCTTGGCGCGGCCAGCATCATCGAGGATGCGGTCCAGCGCTTTGGCCGGATCGACGCGGTGGTCAACAACGCCGGGATCCTGCGCGACACGATCTGGCACAAGATGAGCCATGAGGACTGGCGCGCGGTGATCGACGTCAACCTCAACGGCCCGTTCAACGTGTGCAAGGCGGCGACCCCCTATTTCCGCGAGCAGCAATCGGGCAGCTTCATCCATTTCACTTCAACCTCTGGGCTGATCGGCAATATCGGGCAGGCCAATTACAGCGCCGCCAAGCTGGGGCTGGTCGCACTGTCGCAATCGATCGCGCTCGACATGGCCCGCGCCGGGGTCCGCTCAAACTGCATCGCGCCGTTCGCATGGAGCCGGATGACCGCCTCGATCCCCGCCGAAACGCCCGAGCAACAGCAGCGGGTCGAACGCCTGAAAACGATGAGCGCGGACAAGATCGCGCCTTTGGTGGTCTATCTCGCCTCGGATGCGTCAAAAGATGTGACCAACCAGATCTTTTCGGTCCGCAAGAACGAGATCGTACTTTACAACAAGCCGCGTCCGGTACGTTCGATGACCAAGCTGGAGGGCTGGACGCCTGAGGCGATTGCCGACGAACTGATCCCCGCCTTCCGGCCCAGTTTCGCCCGCGCCGATGAAGTCAGCGCGCACGTATTCCCGTACGATCCGATTTGAGGATTGCCATCATGAGCAATGTAAACCCCGGCATGGACGCACAAGTGTTCGAACAGTTCATCGACCAGCTGCGCCGCTATGTCCGCGAACGGCTGATCCCGGCCGAGGAGGAAGTGATCGCCAATGACGCGATCCCGGCCGAAATCGTCCAGGAAATGCGCAACATGGGCCTGTTCGGCATCACCATTCCCGAGGAATTCGGCGGTGCGGGCATGAACATCAGCCAGTACATCGAAACGGTGAAGCAGCTCAGCTATGCTTCGCCGGCCTACCGCTCGACCATTTCGATCAACATCGGGATGACCGGCAGTGCGATCAAGAATTTCGGTACGCCGGAACAGCAGGCCGAATGGCTGCCGCGCATCGCCAGCGGCGAGATCGCCTGCTTCGGCCTGACCGAACCGGGCAGCGGATCAGACAGCGCGGCAATGCAGACCAGTGCAGTGCGCGATGGCAACGGCTATCGCCTGTCGGGCACCAAACGCTACATCACCAACAGCCCGCATGCGAAAGTCGGGTTGATCATGGCCCGCACCAACAAGGAAGCGCTGCCCAAGAACGCCCACGTTTCGGCCTTCATTGTCGATATGACGACCCCCGGTATCACGATCGGCAAACCCGACAAGAAGATGGGCCAATCCGGCGCACACATTGCCGACGTGATCATGGAAGACGTCCATGTTCCCGGCTCGGCGCTGGTTGGCGGCGAGGAAGGGCGCGGCTTCCGGATCGCGATGCAGAGCCTCGACAACGGGCGGCTGTCGGTTGCGGGGATGAGCGTGGGCATGGGCCGCCGCGCGCTCGACACCGCGATCCGCTATGCCACCGAACGCAAGGCCTTTGGCGAACCGATTGCCAATTTCCAGCTGATCCAGGCGATGCTGGCCGATAGCGAGGCCGAACTCTATGCCGCCGAATGCATGGTGGCCGATGCCTGTGCCCGCGCCGATCGCGGTGAGAATGTGATGCGCAAGGCGGCAGCGGCCAAACTGTTTGCCTCGGAAACCTGCGGCCGGGTGGTCGATCGCTGCGTGCAGGTGTTCGGCGGGGCGGGCTATCTGGCCGAATATCCGGCCGAACGGTTCTTCCGCGATGCGCGGATCCTGCGGATCTACGAAGGGACCAGCCAGATCATGCAGTTGCAGATCGCCAAGCACCTGCTGCGCGAATTCGCCAGCGAAGGCGCGGTCTGGTAGGCGCGCGATGTACGATCTGCTCTCTGGCCTGAAGATTGTCGAAGTCTCGAGCTTCGTCGCCTCGCCCACCGCAGGCCTTTACTGCGCGCAGCTGGGCGCGGATGTGGTGCGGATCGATCACAAGGCCGGCGGGCTCGATTATGATCGCTACATGCTGACCGCCGAGGGCCGATCCCTGTCGTGGGAGAACCTCAACCGCGCCAAAAAGAGCCTGGCACTTGATCTGAACAGCGCAGAAGGGCGCGAGCTGGCGGCTGAAGTGGTCCGCAAGACCGGACAGATGATCACAAATCTGCCGGTAAACAGCTTTCTCAGCCATGCGGAGCTGGCCAAGCAATGCCCCGAACTGGTTTCGGTCCGGATCATGGGCTGGCATGATGGGCGGCAGGCGATGGATTTCACCGTCAACGCCGCCGCCGGTTATCCGCTGATGACCGGCCCGGTGGACTGGGACCCGACCACGGCACCGCCGATCAATCAGGTGCTGCCGGCGTGGGATTTCATCACCGGCGCCTATTGCGCCTTTGCCCTGCTGGCCGGGCTGCGGCAGCGCGAAAGCACGGGCCAGGGGGTGGAACTGCGTGTGCCGCTGGGCGATGTCGCGATCGGCACCTTGGGCAACCACGGACTGGTCGCCGAAATGCTCTATCGCGGCCATGACCGCGAGCGGCTGGGCAATGCCATCTGGGGCGGGTTCGGGCGCGATTTCACCAGCCGCGACGGCAAGCGCTTCATGATCGCCGCGCTAACCGCCAAGCAATGGCGGGCAACGGTGGAGGCGTTCGGGCTACAGGACCAGGTGGCCGCACTCGCTGCCGAGCTCGGGATCGACTTCGCGGCCAGCGAACACAACCGGTTCGTCAACCGTGACCGCCTGTTCGCGTTGTTCCAGCAGGCTGCCGGGCAGTGCGACTACGGCGAGCTCGCGGCGCGCCTGACCGCCGCCGGGGCCACGTTCGAACGCTATCGCACCATGCATGAAGCGGCGAGCGACCCGGCGCTGGTAACCGAAAATCCGCTGTTCGGCCCCTCGCCCGCCAATCCCAGCGGCTTTTCCTATCCGGCGGCGCGCAGCTTCGCCAACATTCCCGGCCAGGCGGCGGGCGATCCCCGGCCTGCCCCCTATCTGGGCGAACACAGCGAGCAGGTACTGGCCGAACGGCTGGGCCTCTCATCCGGGGAAATCGCCCGCCTGATTGACCGCGGCATCGTCGCCACATCTGACAAGGACAAAAAATGACCCTTCGCCGCGCAGCCATCGTCGCCCCGATCCGTACCGCCGTTGGCAAATTTGGCGGGGCCTTGTCTGGTGTTACTGCCGGGGAACTGGGCGGGACCATCCTGAAAGCGCTGATGGAGCGCACCAGGATCGATCCGGCGCGGGTCGATGACGTGGTGTTCAGCCAGGGCTATGGCAATGGCGAAGCCCCGTGCATCGGCCATTGGTCATGGCTCGCCGCCGGACTGCCGCTCGAAGTGCCGGGCTATCAGCTTGACCGGCGCTGCGGCTCGGGCTTGCAGGCAATCGTCAACGCGGCGATGATGGTCCAGACCGGGATGAGCGATGTGGTGGTCGCGGGCGGCTGCGAAAGCATGTCCAACGTCGAGCATTACAGCACCGACATCCGCAAGGGCGTGCGCGCGGGCAACCTGACCCTGCATGACCGGCTGACGCGCGGCCGGGTGATGAGCCAGCCGGTCGAACGCTTCGGCGTGATCACCGGGATGATCGAAACCGCCGAAAACCTCGCCAAGGACTGGAACATCAGCCGCGAGGCCTGCGACGCCTATGCCGCCCGCAGCCACCAGCGCGCCGCTGCCGCCTGGGCCGAGGGCAAGTTCGCCGATGAACTGGTCCCGGTCTCGATCCCGCAGAAAAAGGGCGATCCGGTAGTGTTCGACCATGACGAAGGCTACCGCGCCGATGCCACGCTGGAATCGCTCGGCAAGCTGCGTCCGCTGGAAGGCGGGGTGGTGACCGCCGGCAATGCCAGCCAGCAGAACGACGCTGCCGCCGCCTGTCTGGTCGTGGCCGAGGACAAGCTGGAAGAGCTGGGTCTGGAACCGATCGCGTACTTCCACTCCTGGGCCGCTGCCGGGTGCGATCCCAGCCGGATGGGCTATGGCCCGGTTCCCGCGACCGAGCGGCTGTTTGCCCGCAACGGCCTGTCGTTCAGCGACATCGGCCTGATCGAACTCAACGAAGCCTTCGCCCCGCAGGTTCTGGCCTGCCTCAAGGGCTGGGGCTGGTCGGATGACGACAGTCGCCACGACATGCTCAACGTCAACGGCTCGGGCATTTCGCTGGGCCACCCGATCGGCGCCACAGGGGGCCGGATCCTCGCCAACCTGACCCGAGAAATGCAGCGCCGGGACGTGCGCTACGGCCTCGAAACCATGTGCATCGGCGGCGGGCAGGGCATCGCGGCGGTGTTCGAGAAGGCATGAGCCTCGACCTGTCTCACCTGGTCGGCGCGGCGCAGGGCTATCGCGAGCTGGCCCGGGCGGCGCTGGCGGCGCGGCTGGCGGAGCGGGCGATCGATGCCGAGCAGCGCGCCGCGCATGGTTTTGCCTGGGTCGCGACCAGCGTCGCGGCGCTGGAGGCCGTGGTCGGCTGGCTGGACAGCAACCATGGCGGGACAACGCTTGACCGCAATGTGGCCACGCTCGCCTTTGCCGAAACGCTGGGGCAGCTGGTGGGGGGCCTGCCGATGGGGCAGAACGAGCTGTTCCGCCCCGCCGACCTTGGCCTTGGTCAGGCCGCGCGTGATCTGGCCGCAGCCAGCGCTGCGCTGCTCGATGCCGATCACGCCGCGACCCGCCTGACCGTGGCCGAAGCGCTGGCCGAAGGACTCTGGCCGAGCGAGAGCTTCGATGACGGCGAGCTCAACGCGATCCGCGACCAGTTTCGGAAATTCACCGATGCCGAGATCCTGCCCCACGCCCACAAGTGGCACCTTGCCAACGATCTGATTCCCGATGCGACCGTGACGGCCATGGCTGAACTTGGCACTTTCGGGGTCTGCATTCCCGAGGAGTTCGGCGGGCTGGGCCTGTCCAAGCTGGTGATGTGTCTGGTCACCGAGGAACTGTCGCGCGGCTGGATCGGCGCGGGCTCGCTGGGGACCCGCAGCGAGATTGCGGGCGAACTGATCGCCACTGGAGGCACGGCGGAGCAGAAGGCCCATTGGCTGCCGAAAATCGCCAGCGGCGAAGTGCTGCCGACCGCTGTGTTCACCGAACCCGATGTCGGCTCCGATCTCGGCTCGCTCCAGACGCGGGCGCGGATCGATGGCGGGCACTGGGTAATCGACGGGGCCAAGAACTGGATCACCCACGCCAGCCGCTCTGACCTGATGACCCTGCTGTGCCGCACGCTGCCGGATGCCAAAGGTTATGCCGGGCTCTCCATGCTGCTGGTCCCCAAACCGCGCGGAACCCAAACCGATCCTTTCCCCGCCAAGGGGATGAGCGGCAGCGAGATCGAAGTGCTGGGTTACCGGGGCATGCGCGAATATGCCTTGCAGTTTGACGCGATGCAGGCCCCCGCCGATGCCCTGCTGGGGGGCGAACAGGGGCAAGGCTTCAAGCAGTTGATGCGGACTTTCGAAGGCGCCCGGATCCAGACCGCCGCCCGCGCTGTGGGGGTCGCCCGCCGGGCGCTCGAGCTGGGGCTGGACTATGCCCTGACCCGCAAACAGTTCGGCCAGCCGATCGTGCAATTCCCGCGCGTGTCCGACAAGCTGGCCATGAGCCTGACCGATTTCGTCCTCTCCCGCGAACTGTCCTATGCCGCTGCGCGGGCCAAGGATTCGGGCAAGCGCTGCGATATTGAGGCAGGCATGGCCAAGCTGCTCGCCGCGCGCTGCGCCTGGGCCAATGCCGACGCCGCGCTGCAAATCCACGGCGGCAACGGCTATGCGCTTGAATATGAAATCAGCCGTGTGCTGTGCGACGCCCGTATTCTCAACATCTTTGAAGGCGCAGCGGAAATCCAGGCGCAAGTGATCGCGCGCGGACTTTTGGATGGTCGAAATTAGCACCCCCCTCTCCGTTCGTGTCGAGCGAAGTCGAGACACGCAGCGCGCAGGTGCCTCGACTTCGCTCGACACGAACGGAACCAGGAGTTTGGCATGAGTGAATGGCAGGACTGGATCGGCCGCACCGAAACCCGGACTGACCGCGCCGATCCCGCCATGGTCATCCGCTGGCTCGCCACGCTTGACCGCACCGCGCCTGCCGATGGCACAGTACCGCAGGCGCTGCATTGGTGCCTGGGCCTGCCCGATGCCCCCACTGCAGAGCTGGGCGAAGACGGCCACCCGCGCCGCGATGACAGCCCCGCCAGCTTCCTGCCCCCCCTGCCCCTGCCGCGCCGGATGTGGGCATCGAGCAAGATCGAATTCCTTGCACCCTTGCGCATGGGCGAAGCGGTGACGCGGAAATCGCGGGTCCAGTCGATCGCCGAAAAGGCGGGCGGATCGGGCCGCCTGATTTTTGTAGAGATCGAGCATGAAACCAGTGGTGAAGGCGGCCCCGCCGTGCGCGAGGTTCAGTCACTGGTTTACCGTGAGCCCAGCGCCCCCGGAACGCCCCCGGCCCC
>NZ_MWLM01000062.1 GCF_002198665.1 Novosphingobium sp. B 225
CCCGGCGTAGCCGGGTCGGAGGGGGAGCGCCGCGCGCCGCAAGCCCCCTCCGCCTCGCCCCGCTCGGCACCTCCCCCAGAGGGAGAGGATTTCTGGGCTATTTACACCCGCCCTCCACCCTGCCTATCAAGTTGCGATGAGCAACGAGATGATCTGGTGGGGCGGCGAGCTGCCCGAGCTTGAACTGCTGACCCGGCTGGGCACCAAAGCCCTGCCCGAACGCCTTGGCATCGAATTCGTTGATTGCGGGCCGAACTGGATCAAGGCGCGAATGCCGGTGGATGAACGCACGCACCAACCGTTCGGACGGCTGCACGGCGGAGCCTCGGTCGCGCTGGCGGAAACGATCGGGTCGATGGCGGCGAGCTGGTGCATCGACCGGGACAAGCACGTTGCCGTCGGCATGGAAATCAACGCCAACCACATCCGCCCGGCCTATTCCGGCTGGGTCTATGCCACGGCCCGGCCCGAAGCGCTGGGCCGCACTACCCACGTCTGGTCGATCCGGATCGAGGACGAGGCGGGCAAGCTGGTGTGCATTTCGCGCTTCACCGTGGCGGTGATCGCGCAGGACCGCAAGTGAGCACGGTGCGCGGTTCGGTCGCCGTGATTGGCGCGGGTGACTATATCGGTGCGGCGATTGTGCGCCGGTTTGCGGCAGAAGGCTTCGCGGTCCACGCCGGCCGCCGCAACGGCGAAAAGCTGGCCCCTTTGCTGGGCGGCCATGTTACCGGACGCTCGCTCGACGCGCGCGAGCCGGAAGATGTTGCGGCATTTCTGGCCGAGGCTGAGGGAATCGCTCCGCTGGCGCTGGTGGTGTTCAACGTCGGCGCGAACGTGCAGTTCCCCTTGCGCGAAACCACTGACCGGGTGTTCCGCAAGGTCTGGGAAATGGCCTGTTTCGCCGGGTTCGTGACTGTGCGCGAGGCGGCGCGGATCATGGGCGCGCGGGGCGAAGGCAAGATCTTTGTGACCGGAGCCACGGCGGGCCTGCGCGGCAATCCTGGCTATGCCGCCTTTGCCGCAGCCAAGGCAGGGCTGCGCGCCGTGGCGCAAAGCGCTGCGCGGGAACTATGGCCACAGGGGCTGCATGTTGCCCATCTGGTGATCGATGCGGGGGTCGATACTGCCTGGGTGCGCGAACGGATTGCCGAGCGCAGCGGCGGGGCAGAGATCCCGGACGACCTGCTGATGCCGCCCGAGGCAGTGGCCGATGCCTACCTCGCGCTTTACAACCAGCCAAAGGCCGCCTGGACGTTCGAGCAGGAAATCCGGCCGTACGGGGAGAAATGGTAATGCCGCGCGAGATTGCCTTCCTGTTCGATTTCGGCAGCCCCAACGCCTATTTCGTCCACCGCGCCCTGCCCGCAATTGCAGCGAAGGGCACGGTCAGCTTCCGCTATCAGCCGGTGCTGCTGGGCGGGGTGTTCAAGGCGATCGGCAACCAGAGCCCGATGCAAAGCTATGGCCATATCGGCGCGAAAGTGGCCTATGACCGGCTGGAAATGCAGCGCTTCATGGCTGCACATGGCATCGACAAATTCGTGATGAACCCGCATTTTCCGGTCAACACCCTGCTGATGATGCGCGGCGCGGTGGCTGCCGAAACGCTGGGCTGCGCGCGGGCCTATAACGAGGCGATGTTTGCGGGCATGTGGGAGCAGGGGCTCAAGCTTGACCTGCCCGACGTGTGGGAACGGGTGCTGACTGGCGCCGGACTGCCCGCCGGGCAATTGGGCGAACTGGCCGCTGATCCGGAAATCAAGGGCAAGCTGGTGGCCAATACCGAAGCCGCCGTGGCCAGAGGCGTGTTTGGCATTCCCACTTTCTTCCTGGGTGAAGACATGTGGTTCGGTAAAGACCGTCTGCGCGACGTGGTCGAGGCGGCGGAGCAAATGGAGACACCAGCATGACCGACTATCCCCTGCCCTACAATTCCAGCGACCTGACCGGCCGCGTCGCACTGGTCACCGGGGCGAGCTCTGGCCTTGGCGCACGCTTCGCCCGCGTGCTCGCGGCGGCGGGGGCCAAAGTGGTGCTGACTGCGCGGCGGATCGACCGGCTGGAAGCCCTCGCTGCCGAGATCGAAGCGGCGGGCGGCGAGGCACTGGCGGTGCGGATGGACGCGACCGATGCTGCATCGCTCATCGCCGCCGTTGCTGCGGGCGAGGCGCGGTTCGGCACGATCGACATCCTGATCAACAACGCCGGGATGCCCGATGCCCAGCGCGCCCACAAGATGAGCACCGAACTGATCGATCAGGTGCTGGGGGTCAACCTGCGCGGGCCGTGGATCCTGGCCTGCGAAGTGGCGCGCCGGCTGATCGCGGCCAAGCTGCCGGGGCGGATCGTCAACATCAGCTCGGTCGCGCATTTCCGCTATGACGGCGGCGGCGCGGCGCTCTATGCCGTGACCAAGACCGCGATTGCCCGGATGACCGAGGCGCTGAGCGTGGAATGGGCGGCCTATGGCATCAACGTCAACGCCATCGCGCCGGGCATGTTCGTTTCCGAAATGACCGACGGCATGTTCGAACGGATGGGCGGCAACCCCGCCCCGCATGTCGCGCGGCAACGCATTCCGGTGCCCGAACAGATGGATTCGACCCTGCTCTATCTGGTCGCGCCCGCCAGCGAATGCGTGACCGGCGCGGTGATCCGGATCGATGACGGGCAGAGCAGCACGGTGCGGCTGCGGCCATGAGCTATCTCGCCCTGCTGCTGGCGGGGATGCTGCTGTGCAACGGCATTCCGCATGTGGTTGCAGGCCTGCTGGGCCAGCGGTTCTTCACGCCCTGGACCCCGCCGGGCGGAACAAAGCTGGCCTCGCCGGTGCAGAACTTTCTGTGGGGCGCGGGCAATCTGCTGGCGGGGCTGTGGATCGTACGGCACTTTGACAGCCAGAATGTGCCGCACGGGGCGATGGCGGCCGGGCTGGGCTTTCTGGCGGCGGGCACGTTCCTGTCCGGCCACTTCGCCAAAGGGCTGGAAGTGCTGCGCAAGGGCGGGAAATGACCGAGGGGGTCACGCTCTATGCTTTCAACTGCGGGTGGTTCCAGTGCCGCCCGGGCTATTTCGTTGAAGGGGATGAAGGCGATTACCTGCGCGGGCCGGTGCCCAGTTATCTGATCCAGCACCCCAAAGGCCGCGTGCTGTTCGATACCGGCATGGGTCTGCGCTATCGCCGCGAACTGGCCGATGCCCTGCCCGCCAACAAGTTCGGGCTGCAATGGTTCGAAGGGATGGACATTGCCACCCGGCTGAAAGCAATCGAAGTCGATCCCGCCAGCATCGACTGGATCGTCAATTCGCACCTCCACATCGATCATTGCGGCGGCAACGCCTTGCTCCCCAATGCCCGCGTGATCCTGCAGCGCCGCGAATGGGAAACCGCGCAGGCGACGCAGGAGCCAGGGCTGTACGAGGCGCAGGACTATGACACTGGCCAGCCGATCAAGCTGATCGATGGCGAGCATGACCTGTTCGGCGATGGAGCCGTGCGGATCGTCCCGACCTGGGGCCACACCCACGGCCACCAGAGCGTGATCGTCAAGCTGGCCAAAGGCGATGTGCTGCTGGCAGGCGACTGCTGCTATACCGAGCGCAACCTTGATGTGATGGTCCTGCCCCGCGCCACGGCCGACATCGAACAGGGCATGCTGACGTTCGAACGCCTGGCCAAAGCGCGGGCGGGTGGCACGCGGATCTTGTTTGGCCATGATGGCCGACAGTGGGCCACCATTACCGAGAACATTCCTTTCGAATGAGGACAAGACAATGCTCGTAACGATCGAACGCGACGGTCCGGTTGCCGTGGTCACCATGAACCGGCCCGAGGCGATGAACGCCCTGTCACGCGGCCTGCGGGCCGAACTGGCGGCGGCGATGGAGCAGGTGAATGCCGATCCGGACGTGCGCGCCGTGGTGCTGACCGGGGCGGGAACGCGGGCCTTTACCGCCGGGCTCGACCTTAAGGAACTGGGCGCCGAAGGGCTGGGCGCGGCCAATGCCGAGGATGCGCTGGCCAATCCGGTCAAGGCGATCGAGCTGTGCCAGAAGCCGGTGATCGGGGCGATCAACGGGGTGGCGATCACCGGCGGGTTCGAAGTGGCGCTGGCTTGTGACGTGCTGATCGGGTCAGACAATGCGCGATTTGCCGATACCCACGCCCGCGTCGGGATCATGCCGGGCTGGGGGCTGTCGCAAAAGCTGTCGCGCCTGATCGGGATCAGCCGCGCCAAGGAACTGTCACTCTCGGGCAATTTCCTTGATGCCCAGACCGCTTGCGCCTGGGGCCTGCTCAACCGCGTGGTACCGGCCGACCAGTTGCTGCCCACCTGCAAACAGCTCGCCCAGGACATGGCCAGCGCCGATCCGCGGATGGTCCAGGCCTACAAGGCGCTGATCGACGAAGGCTTTGCGCTGCCGTTCGGCGAAGGCATGGCCCGCGAACACGCTCACAGCTCGGCCGCCAATGCCCAGGTCGACAAGGGCGAAGTCGAGGCGCGGCGGCTGGCGGTAATGGAACGCGGACGCACCCAAAACGGCTAGCGCGGCGCGCGGACGATTTGAACTCCAACTTCAAAAAACCGCTCATGCTGAGCTTGTCTGATACGGATCTTGCGCGAGCCGCAGCGATTCGATTTGTCAGTATCACTTACCAATTGACCGCAAGCCCCACATGCGACAATTCCTGCCTGCGAGCTGCCGCATCACCGGCGGCACACACAGGCAGGACCATAGCGCATGACCGATACCCCCAACGCCGCCCCCGCTGAACTGGCCCGCGTATTCGCGCTGCAACAGGCCCACCAGTGGGAAGTCAAGGCGAGCAGCGCGGCCGAGCGCAAGGCCAAGCTCGCCCGGCTCAAGGCGGCGGTGGAAAGCCACACGGATGCAATCATCGCCGCCGTGCTGGAAGATACCCGCAAGCCCGAAGGCGAAATCCGGGTGACCGAAGTGCTCAACGTCACCGGCAACATCCAGCGCAATATCGACAATCTCGATGCCTGGATGACCCCGACCGAGGTTACTCCCTCGCTCAACCCTGCTGACCGCGCAGAGATCCGGTACGAAGCGCGCGGCGTGTGCCTGATCCTGGGACCGTGGAACTTTCCGCTCGGCCTTACGCTTGGCCCAGTCGCCGCGGCGGTGGCGGCGGGCAATTGCTGCATGGTCAAGCTGACCGACCTGTGCCCCGCCACCGCCCGCGTCGCCGCCAGCATCATCCGCGAGGCGTTTGACGAAAGCGAGGTCGCGCTGTTCGAAGGCGATGTCAGCGTCGCCACTGCGCTGCTCGACCTGCCGTTCCACCACATCTTCTTCACCGGCAGCACCCGGGTGGGCAAGATCGTGATGGCGGCGGCGGCCAGGCATCTCGCCAGTGTCACATTGGAGCTGGGCGGCAAAAGCCCGGTGATCATCGACCACGGCGCGGATATCGACAAGATCGCCGCCGATCTGGCGAATGCCAAACAGTTCAACGGCGGCCAGGCCTGCATCTGCCCCGATTACGTGTTCGTGCCGCCGGCCGATCAGGACCGGCTGGTGGCCGGCTTCAAGGCCAATGTCGCCAAGAACCTCTATGGCGAGCAGGGCGCGATCAACAAGGCGGCCATCGCCCAGATCGTCAACCGTCCCAACTTTGACCGGGTCAAAGGCCTGTTCGACGATGCCGTAGCCCAGGGCGCGAGTGTGGCGGCGGGCGGCGTGCTCGAAGCAGATGACCTGACCGTCCATCCCACCATGCTGACCAATGTCACCCCGCAGATGAAAATCCTGCAGGAAGAGATCTTTGCCCCGGTGCTGCCGGTGATGACCTATGACAGCCTCGAACAGGTGATCGGCTACATCGCAGCGCGCGACAAGCCGCTGGCGCTGTACATCTACAGCGACAACGAAGACACCGTCGAACGCGTGCTGCAACGCACTTCATCGGGCGGGGTCACAGTCAACGGCGTATTCTCGCACTACCTTGAAAACCAGCTGCCGTTCGGCGGGGTCAACCACAGCGGCACCGGCAGCTATCACGGCTATTTCGGGTTCAAGGCGTTCAGCCACGAACGCGCGGTTTACCGGCACGGGTAGAGCACAAATCAGTCCGCGCCGGGCAAGGCGTGGTCGCTGCCCCATTGCATCAGCGCCTGCAGCACCGGCGCCAGCGTGACCCCGCGCGGCGTCAGGCTGTATTCCACGCGCGGCGGCACTTCGGCATAGACGCGGCGCGCCACCAGTCCGTCTGCCTCCAGCTCGCGCAGTTGCTGGGTCAACGACCGCTGGGTGATCTTGCACAGCAAGCGGCGCAGTTCGCCAAAGCGCTTGGTTCCTTCAAGCAGGCGGAACAGAATCACGCCTTTCCACTTGCCGCCAATCAGATCCAGCGTCGCTTCCATCGGACATTCGATCACACGATCGGCGGCGTGACGCTGTTTTCGCATCGGTTTTCTCCATTAGTATCAAATCAGGTACTATATGCGATATTTCTGCGTACTTTCGCAATTTAACCCGAAAACCTATGAACCAGGCAAAGGAGATTATCCATGCTGTTTCAACAATCGCCTATGCTGTTCTGGTTGGCCCTGACAATCGCCTTTACCGGCGTACTGTGGGTGCCCTACATCGCTGAACTGCTGCTGCACCATGGCCCGATCCAGGCGCTGCGTGATCCGGACGGGGTGATCGCCCATGGTTCCGCCTGGGCCCAGCGGGCCAAGCGCGCGCATTACAATGCCATCGAGAATCTGGCCTTGTTCGCGCCGCTGGCGATCCTGATCCACCTGCTCGGGCTGGAAACGCCGCTGACCGGCACCATGGCAATGGCCTATTTCGGTTTCAGGGTCGGGCACTATGCGGTTTACACGGCGGGGGTGCCATTCGTGCGGACCGGCTTGTTCCTGGGCGGCTTTGCCTGCCTGACCGTGCTGGCGCTGCAACTGTTCGGCCAGCTGTGAAAGGTGTCGCGATGAAGCTGTTCTATTCCCCGACATCCCCGTTTGCACGCAAGGTGCGAGTGGTCATGGCCGAGCGGCAGCTGGGCGGGATCGAACTGGTTACGGTCAGTCCGTTCGATCTGCCGCCGCAACTGCTAGCCGCCAATCCGCTGAGCAAGGTTCCGGCCTTGCTGCTGTCCGATGGCAGCGTGCTCTATGACAGTCCGGTGATCTGCGAATATCTGGACGGACTGGGCCTTGCCCCGGCGCTGATCCCGCCAGCTGGCCCCGCCCGCTGGACCGTGCAGCGCCGCCATGCGCTGGCCGACGGGCTGATGGACACCACGCTCAGCCTTGCGATCGAGGAAAACCGGCGGCCGGAAAATGAACGCTCGCCGCAATGGATCAACCGCTGGGGCGCGACAATCCGGCGCACGGTGGATGCGCTGGAACAGGAATGCGACTGGTCGGGCGATCCGGTCGATATGGGCCAGATCGCCATCGCTTGCGCACTTGCCTATCTGGACCTGCGCGCCGCCGCGCATGTCACTTGGCGAGCGGGTGCGCCACAACTCTCCGAATGGTTCGCGGCCTTTGCCCGGCGTCCCTCGATGCAGACAACCATTCCGGCGTGAACCGCGCCGGGATGGGCAAGGCTCCCGCTCCCGAAAAACCATTTTCCTACATCGCCGCACTTTGTCACACTGCACGCCGGGCTTTCCAGCGGGGGACCCTGCGCTCTTTGACAGTCTGAATCCCCCCTTCCCGCGGCCTGTTGAAACAAAGCCGCTGAAAAGTGCAAATCTGTCACCCTTTTCGGCGTAACATCCTGTCAGATAGCGATAAATCAGGGTGACACAGTTTCCCGATCTGTCACCTTTGTCCGGCCCGTGTCACCCGAACTGCCCCGCCACCCGCGCGGCGAAATCTGGCCCCACCCCGGCGCTGTTGGCGATCTCCCAGGCGAGGCCAGCTTCCAGCGGCAGGTCGGCCTGCGCGCGGTACAGCGCCTTGTAGGCCAGCACCGAATGGCGGCTCTGCCCGGCGATCGCCTCGGCCATGGCCGTGGTCCGCTCCGCCAGTTCGGCATCGAGCACGCACACATTGGCCAGCCCGATCCGTGCGGCTTCCGCGCCGCTCACCGGCAGGCCGGTAAAGCTCATTTCGCGCGCCTTCCATTGGCCAACCCGGCGCGGCAGGCGCTGGCTCATCCCCCAGATCGGGACCAGCGCGAATTTGCCGTGGGTATCGGCGAAGGCGGCGCTTTCCCCGGCCAGGATAATGTCCCCCGCCAGCGCGAGTTCCAGCCCGCCGGTAAAGCACCCGCCCTGCACTGCAACGATCACTGGCTGCGGCAGGTCCGCCAGCCGCTTGACGATCGATGACTGGTAATGCGCGCGCGGTGCCGCAAGTCCGCGCTCCTTCAGGTCATTGCCCGCGCAGAACACCGGGCCATTGGCGCGCAGCACGACCACGCCAATCGCCTCACCCAGGGCCTCGATCGCCGCCAGATGCGCTTCCAGTTCGCCCCACAGCGCCAGATTGAGCGCATTGCGTTTGTCCGGCCGGTTGAGCGTCAGCGTGGCTATGCCGCCCTGCCGTTCGAATTGCACCAGTTCCGGCATCTCAGCGATTCTCCCAGTTGGGGGGGCGCTTTTCGAAGAAGGCGCGGCGCGCCTCGGCCGAATCCGCCGTCTGGCCAAGCATGATCTGCTGGCGGTCCTCCAGTCCAAAGGCGTGCTCCATCGAAGCCGCATCAATGTTGAGATTGAGCGCGTCCTTGGTCAGCCGCAGGCCCATAGGCGAAGTCAGCAGCATTTCGTCCGCCAAGGCCAGCGCTTTGCCCAGCAGATCCTCATGCGGCACCACTTCGCTGATCAGCCCGCAAGCCAGCGCCTTGTCCGCAGTCATGAACTTGCCGGTCAGCAAGTATTCGCTGGCCACGGAAGAGCCCACCAGCCGTGGCAGGAAATAGCTCGCCCCCATGTCGCAGCCGCCCAGGCCGATCTTGATATAGGCCGCGTTCATCCGCAGGTCCGGCGCGCCATAGCGCACGTCGCTGGCCAGCAGCAGCGAGAAGCCGCCGCCGCAGGCCGGGCCCTGGGCGCAGGCGATCACCGGCTGCGGGCAGCGCCGCATCGCCTGCATCACCGCCGCGATCATCCGCTGGGTCCGCCACGACTGGTGGATCATCCCGCCGTCCGGATCATAGTTCCAGCCCGCCAGATCGAGCCCGGCGCAAAACGCCCGCCCCTCGGCCCGCAGCACCACCACGCGCACATCGTGCCGGGCTTGCAGGCCAGTGAAATAGTCGAGCAAGGCCTGGATCAGCGGCTCATTCATCGCATTGAGCCGGTCCCCCCGGTTCAGGCTGACCACCTCTACCGCGCCCCGGCTTTCCACCGTGATCACCTGCTCGCCCATCATCCACTCCTCTGGCCCGATCCACCCAATTGGCCGCCCCACCCCCAGCAAGGCAAGCCCCTTCGCGCCCGGATGGAGCGAATTTCAGGTTCTGGCGGGAGCTGGCGGGAAAGTGGTGGTGCCGCTTACAGGATTCGAACCTGTGACCCCATCATTACGAATGATGTGCTCTACCGACTGAGCTAAAGCGGCATGCCGTTGGCGTGGTAGCGGGCGGTCGCCTAGCTTGCGGGGGGCGGGCAGTCAATCTTTGATCGTTGGGAGTGATCCTTTCGCGGCGGGCGGCAGGCTGGTATGCCGGGCGGGGCAGAGGGACGAACGAGGGATGAAAGTGCGGCGCGGGCAGAGCAATGCGGGGCGGGGCAGCAGCCTGGCCGGGGGGCTGGCCTGCGCAGCGCTGACGCTGGGCGGGCTCGCCGTGGTGGCAATGGCGCCGGGGCAAGGCGCGGGCCGCTGGGCCGGGGTGGCCATGCTGGCGCTGGCTGTGCCCGGCTGGGCGCGGCTGATCTGGCAGGGGCTGATAGCGGCGCCGCTGCACGCACTGGAGCAGGCGCTGGAACGGCTGGCGCGCGATGAGCTGGACCAGCCCTGCGCGCCGCTGCCGGGGCGGCGCTTTGCCCCGATGGGTCTGGCGCTTGAGCGGGTCCGCGCACGGCTGGCCGAACGCCGCACCTTGCTGGCTGAGAACCGCTACAATGCCTATCTGGCCCAGCACGACGGACTGACCGGGCTGCCCAACCGGTTGCAATTCGCGGTCCAGATCGATGCCGAGATCGCCGCAGCGCAGGCCCGGGGCGGGCGAGTGGCGGCGGTGATGATCGACATTGACCGGTTCAAACATATCAATGACCGGTTCGGGCACGAAGCCGGTGATGCCGTGCTGCGCGGCGCGGCCAGCAGCGTTCAGGCAGTGCTGCGCAGCGGCGAGGGGCTGGCACGGTTCGGCGGGGACGAATTCGCCGCATTCAAGCGGCTGGACGGCGGCGCAGACGAGCTTGAAGCATTCCTGAGCCGGATCGAGGCCGCGCTGTGTGCGCCGATCGACAGCCACGGCGCAACGATCCGCCCGCAAGTCAGCATCGGCTATTCGCTCTGGCCCGAAGACACCACCCGGCGCGAGCAGCTGATCAACAATGCCGACCTGGCAATGTACCGCGCCAAGGCCGGGCGGGCGCGCAAGCGGCTGCGCTATGATCCCGAAATGGACGAGCGCGCGCGGCGGCGCGGGGCATTGGTCGATGAACTGGCCGGCGCGGGCACCCGCGGCGAGCTTAGCGTGTTCTATCAGCCGCAGCACCATGTTGATGGGACGCTGCTGGGCTATGAAGCGCTGCTGCGCTGGACCCACCCGCAGCTGGGCGCGATTGGCCCAGCCGAATTCGTGCCGCTGGCCGAGGAAACCGGATTGATCCACGACCTGGGCAACTGGGTGCTGAACGAGGCGTGTCACGCCGCGATGCAGCTGCCGCCGCTGCTGTCGATGGCGGTCAACGTATCGGCCGTGCAACTGGCCGATCCTGCGCTGCCGCGGCGCGTGCGCGCAGCACTGGCCACCAGCGGACTGGCCCCGGCGCGGCTGGAGCTGGAGATTACCGAAACCGCGCTCGCCGCCAACCGTGACCGCGCGCTGGCGGTGCTGGCCCAGCTGCGCGCACTGGGGGTGCGAATCGCGATCGACGATTTCGGGGTCGGCTATAGCTCGCTCGATACGGTCAGCGTCTATCCGGTCGACAAGATCAAGATCGACCGCTGCTTCATCCATGATTTCGTCACCCACCGCGCCTCGCGCTCGCTGGTCGCGGCGATCATTTCGATCGGGCAATCGCTGGGCGTGCCGGTGCTGGCCGAGGGGGTGGAAAGCGAAAGCCAGTTGGCGCTGGCGCGCGAGCTGGGTTGCAACGCGGTGCAGGGCTTTCTGTTCGGCCAGCCGCAGCCGCTGGCGCTGATCCTGGCGCTGGGGCAGGCCGGGGCGCTTGGGGCGCGGCGGCGGTGGACGGGTTAGGAACTTAGCCGCATTTCCGCCCACTTCGCGGCATCGGCCACAGCCTCGTCCGGATCGCCGAGCAGCGCGCGGACCGGCGCGAGCAGTGCAGCGTCCCCGCTGTTGCCCGCCGCGTAGAGGCAATTGCGCACGAACCGGCCGCGGCCCACCCGCTTGATCGGACTGCCCGAGAACAGCGCGCGAAAGCCGGTGTCATCCAGCGTCAGCAATTCGGCCAGGCGTGGCGCGGTCAGTTCGGCGCGGGGGAGCAGGGCTTGCTGGGTCTGCGCAGCCTGGGCGAACTTGTTCCACGGGCAAACTGCCAGACAATCATCGCAGCCATAGATCCGGTTACCCAGCGCGGCGCGGAATTCGAGCGGCACCGGACCTTTGTGCTCGATCGTCAGGTAGGAAATGCAGCGCCGCGCATCGAGCTGGTAGGGCGCGGGGAAGGCAGCGGTCGGGCAGGTGCGCTGGCACGCATCGCACGAACCGCAGCGGTCCCGCCCCGGCGGATCGGGTGCGAAAGCCAGCGTGGTATAGATCGCCCCGAGGAACAGCCATGAGCCGTGATCCTGGCTGACAAGATTGGTGTGCTTGCCCTGCCAGCCCAGCCCGGCGGCCTGCCCCAGCGGCTTTTCCATCACCGGAGCGGTATCGACGAACACCTTGACCCCGATCTCGCCCAGCCCGCGCCGCGCGGCCTCTGCCACCAGCCAGCGGGCCAGCGCTTTCAGGGCTTTCTTGACCACATCGTGATAGTCGCGGCCCTGGGCATAGACCGAGATCCGGGCGCGGTCGGGATGGCCTTCCAGCGCGAGCGGATCGGCGGCGGGGGCATAGGACATGCCCAGTGCGATCACGCTCTGCGCTTCGGGCCAAAGCCCCTGCGGGCTGCGGCGGTGGTGCAGCCGGTCTGCCATCCACTGCATCTGCCCGTGCCTGTCTGCATCGAGCCACTGTTCCAGCCGCACGGCGCGCGCCGGGTCTTCCCTCGCCCCCGCAATCCCGCACGCGGCAAAGCCCAGCCGCGCCGCTTCCACCGCAAGATCCTGCCGCAGCGTTGCAATTTCGCCCGCGTTAACCAAACTTCCTGTTGCCCTTCTTCATCGCTGGCCCATTATCGCGCCGGTCCATGAAACCAAGGGAATGGCAGATGGGGAGCAGCGCGGCAACGTCGGTGCAGGATGGGCCGGTGCAGGGATCGGCGGAGCGTCCGCTGGCGATCGAGGCGCGCGGGCTGATCAAGCGGTTCGATGGCTTCACGGCCGTGGACGGCGTGGACCTGTCTGTCCCCGAAGGTTCGATCTATGGCATTCTTGGCCCCAACGGCGCGGGCAAGACCACCACGCTGCGGATGCTGCTGGGGATCATCGACCCGGATTCGGGCCTGCGCCGCATTCTGGGGCATGACCGCCCGCACGAAGTGGCCCACACCATCGGCTATCTGCCCGAGGAACGCGGGCTCTATCCCTCGATGAAAGCCTATGAGGCGATTGCCTTCATGGGCGCGCTGCGCGGGCTGCCGCTGAATGAAGGGCGCCGCAAGGGCAAGGAACTGCTGGAAGCGCATGGCCTGGGCTATGCGATTGACCGGCAGATCCGGCAATTGTCCAAAGGCATGGCGCAGCAAGTGCAATTGCTGGGCACCTTGGTCCACGATCCCCGGCTGGTGGTGTTTGACGAGCCGTTTTCCGGCCTCGACGCGCTTAATCAGGGCAAGCTGGAAAAGATGATCCGGGGACTAGCGGAAAAGGGCACCACGGTGATCTTTTCGACCCACGTGATCGCCCATGCCGAACGGCTGTGCGACGAAGTGGCGATCATCGCCGGAGGCAAAGTGCCCTTCGCCGGGCCGGTTGACGTGGCGCGCGACCGGATTCGCCCGCAAGTGCGGCTGGAAACCCGCGCGCAGGACGGGGCCTGGCGCGCTGCCCTGCCACAGGACGCGCGGCACGAGGGCAGCTTCTGGTATTTCTCGCTGCCCGAAACCGGGATCGAACCCTTGCTGCGTGCCCTGATCGAGGGCGAGGCGGGGATCCTTTCGCTGTCGATCGAACGCGCCGGGCTGCACGATGCCTTTGTCGCGATCGCTGGTGAAGCCGCAGCGCGTGCGCTGGAACTTGGCGGCGAAGAGGAGCGCAGCCAATGACCGGACGCCTTTCCACCTTGCAGGCCGCGATGGTGATCGCGCGGCGCGATTTCACCGCGATCCTGTTTTCGCGCAGTTTCTTCTTCTTCCTGCTGGGGCCGCTGTTCCCCTTGCTGGTCGGCGGGCTGGCCGGCGGGATCGGGCAACGTGTGCAGGATCACGCCGGACGGCCCGAACTGGGCGTGGCGATGTCAGCCAAAGATGTGGCCGCGATGACCGCCGCCTATCAGCGGCTGGCACCGCAGCTGAGCAACCTGCCGACACTGGTCAGCCTGGGCAATGGGCGCGAAAGTGAGGCCTTTGATGCCCGCGCCGCGCTGTCGGACAAGCGGCTCAACCTGGCCGCCGTGGTCACCGGCACGCCTGCGGCCCCGATACTGACCGGCCCGCAAGAGCAGATCGCGCGCTGGCAGGGCCCGGTCGGACTGATCGCGGCCGAGGCCATCGCGGAAAAGCCAAGCCGCTTTCCGGATGTGGCGCTGAGCCCGATCACCACCAAGACCACGGCCGATGAAACCCGCAGTCGGCTGGTCACCGCGCAGCTTGGCCAGACCGTGCTGTTCCTGCTGACCATGCTGCTGGCGGGGATGGTGCTGTCCAACCTGGTCGAGGAAAAGGGCAACAAGATCATCGAAATTCTGGCCGCCGCGATCCCGATGGACGCGGTATTCCTGGGCAAATTGTTCGCGATGCTGGCGGTCAGCTGGGTCGGGATCACTGTCTGGGGGCTGGCCGGGGGTGCGGTGTGGCTGTCATCGGGACACTCGCTGGCAGACTATCCGGCCCCGGCGGTCGGCTGGCCGGCGTTCCTGGGGCTGGGGGTGCTGTATTTCTCGATGGGCTATCTGCTGCTGGGATCGCTGTTCCTGGCGATCGGGGCCATGGCCAGCACCGTGCGTGAAGTGCAGACCCTGTCGATGCCAGTGACCATGCTGCAGCTGCTGAACTTCTTCTTTGCCAGCTTTGCCATGGCCCAGCCGGGCAGTGCGATCGAGCTGGCGGCGGCGATTGTGCCGTTCAGCTCACCCTTCACCATGCTGGCCCGCGCGGCGCAGCAGCCGGAATTGTGGACCCACGGTCTGGCGCTGGGCTGGCAGGCGCTGTGCGTTGCACTGTTCGTACGCGCCGGGGCCACGCTGTTCCGCCGCCGCGTGATGAAGAGTGGCCCGGCGCAGGGCGGGTCCAAAGGCGGCTTGCTGAAGCGCGCGTTTGCGCGGTAAACCGAGCGGATCTGCCGACCAACCACTATTGACAATTGAGTAAGTTAGAGCAGATAAGTTCGCAAAGGCAACGCATCCCGCCCGGATGTGTCAGAGAGGATTATGCCCATGGCCACCCAGCCGGTTTCCACCGATGCGCCCTTCACCTATCGCCGTTCGCCATCGGCTGAGGAAGCTTTTGCCGGGTGGATGAAGGAGCACGGCCACGAACTGCCGGTGCACAACCAGCGCTGGGACGTGTCCAATCCGCTGATCTACCGCGAAGACACCTGGGGCCCGATATTTGCCGAAATGCGCGCCAAGGCCCCGGTCCACCGGGCCGAGGGAACGCCCTATGGCGCGATGTGGAACGTGATCAACGTCGAGGCGATCCAGCATGTCGAATCGCTGCCCGAGATCTATTCCAGTTCGTGGGAACGCGGCGGGATCACGATTGGCGATCCGCCCAAGGACATCACGCCTGAACAGCTGGCCGAACGCCGCCTGCCGATGTTCATCGCGATGGACCGGCCCGAACACACCGGCCAGCGCCGCACCGTATCCGAAGGCTTCACCCCCAGCGAAGTCGCCAAGATGGAAGCGGAAATCCGCATGCGCACCGCAAGCGTGCTGGATAGCCTGCCGTGGGACGAACAATTTGACTGGGTGGACAAGGTTTCGATCGAGCTGACTACCGGCATGCTCGCGATCCTGTTCGGCTTTCCGTGGGAAGATCGCCGTCTGCTGACCTATTGGTCGGACTGGGCCGGGCACACCGAACTGGCCTTTGCCCGCGAACTGCACGATCTGCGCTGGTCGGTGTTTGGTGAAATGGCGCAGTATTTCAAGACGATCTGGATGGAACGGATGGGCCAGGCCCCGGGTCGTGACCTGATCTCGATGATGATCCATTCGGACGCGATGAACCACATGAGCCCGCAGGAATTCATGGGCAACCTGATCCTGCTGATCGTGGGCGGGAATGACACCACCCGCAACACCATGTCGGGCATCGTCCACGCGCTGCACAGCTTCCCCGACCAGCGCGCGCTGTTTGAAAGCGATCCTTCGGTGATCACCAACGGCGTGCAGGAATGCATCCGCTATGTCACCCCGCTGGCCCATATGCGCCGCACAGCGACGCAGGATACCGACCTGTTTGGCCATGCAGTCAAGGCCGGAGACAAAGTGGCGCTGTGGTACATTTCGGGCAACCGCGATGAAGCCGTGTTCGCCAATGCCGACAAGCTTGACCTGACCCGCGAGAACGCGCGGCGGCATGTCGCTTTCGGCTATGGCATCCACCGCTGCGTTGGCGCGCGGCTGGCCGAACTGCAGCTGCGGGTCCTGATGGAAGAGCTTCACGCGCGGCGGATGCGGGTCAATGTGACCGGCCGGGTCGAACGCACCCGCAACAATTTCGTCCACGGGCACACCCTGATGGAAGTGACCCTCTCGAAGTTTTGACGCGGCCGGTGTAACTTCTGCCCGGTAGCAAGCGAATGCGCGATGGATGACCGGGAGAACCAGCATGGACCAATCCGCTAACCTGCCGCGCCGGGCACTGCTGCGCTGGCTGGCCGCTTCGGCGGCGCTGCCCGCCATTTCCGCCTGCACCCCGGCCGAGGCCAGGGCCTGGCCGGTGCAGTTCAGCGATGCCGAATGGAAACAGCGGCTGACGCGCGAACAGTATTACATCCTGCGGCGAAAGGGCACCGAAGTGCCCGGCACATCCCCCTTGCTCAAGGAACACCGCAAGGGGGTGTTCGTCTGCGCCGCCGATGGCCAGCCGCTGTACAGTTCCGCCACCAAATATGACAGCGGCACCGGCTGGCCCAGTTTCTGGGCGCCGCTGCCCGGCGCGATTGCCACCTCGACCGATTACGAAGTGGGCTATCCCCGCACCGAAGTGCACTGCACCCGCTGCGGCGGGCACCTCGGCCACGTGTTCAGCGACGGGCCCAGGCCGACCGGGAAACGGTACTGCATGAACGGCGATGCACTGTTGTTCAGGGCCGGGTGACTTCCCACAGCATGAGTCCGCTTTCCTTGGGCAAGGGTAGCGGCTTCAGCCACACCGGGGCTTTTCCTTCCGCCAGTTGCGGCACGAAACCTTGCGGAGCGTTGCGGCGATAATTGCCCACTTCGATCAGCCCCGGACAGACCAGTACATAGCGCGCGTCATACCGGGCCAGCAGCGGGCGCGCCTGATCGGCGCTCTGAATCGAGGCGGCGATCAGATCGTGCATCGCGGCGGGCGCGCGGTGGTGTGCGGTGGCGACCACGCGGTGCGCGGTAAAGGCCAGCAGCTGCGGGCCGAGATCGATCTGGGTAAAGACCGTGCCTGCGGGCAGACGGGCGAGCGCCGGGGCGGCGGCGGGCAGATCGCAGATCTGCTGCGCGCCCAGATCGACCAGCGGCGCGGGCTTGGGCGCGGTCAGCTTGTTCAGGGCCAGCAAGGGCACCCCCGGCATGACCAGCATGGCCAGCCCCAGCACACCGCCGATCCGGCCCAGCGGGCTTTTGAAGCGATGCACCCGGCGATGCCATTCGCGCACCTGCCAGGCCAGCGGAACCACGCCGACCGCGCCCGCAAAAGCGGCGGAGCGGGCCACCATGACCGACAGCACGATCAGCCCGGCCAGGATCAGGGCATATTCACCCCAGAAGCGCCGCATCCACCCCGCGCTCTGCCCGCGCAGCCGCAGCGCGGCCCACAGGCCCAGCAGCGGCGGGAACAGCATCTGCACCATCGAATGGCTTTTCTGATACCAGATCGGCATGCCTTCAAAGACATTGCTGTACCAAAAGGTCCGGACCAGCGGATCGAGCGCGGCGAAGGGTCCGCGCGCACATTCGGGAGCCAGCGCCAGCAACATGGCAAGGCTGAGCGCTCCGACCCCGCCATAGGCCAGCAGCAGTCCGAAGCGCGGCACGCGCGGCAGCGCGGCAATCGCGGACGTGCCCATGGCCGCAACCACCAGCGCGCCCAGCCAGCCGGGCGAGACGGCATCGCAGTGCTGGGCCAGATCGGTCAGCCCATGAGTCAGCAAGAACGCGCCAAGCCCGGCCAGGGCGAGCGCCTGCAAGAACGCGGCCGGGGCCATGCGCTCAGCCGGATCATAGAGCGCGCGCAGCACCAGCACGGCGGCGAACAGCGCGGCGATCGGCAGCAGTTCAAGGCTGATGGTCAGCCCCAGCGCGAGCGCGAGGCCTGCAAGCCAGCCGGCCTTGCGGCTGGTCCGCGCGGTCAGGGCGTTCATCGCGGCCAGCACGGCGACGATCTGCCAGCCGTGATGGTCAATCCTGAGCGGCTGGACCTGCGCCGTGACCGGCGAGGACAGCGCGAGCAGCACCGCAGTGTAATAGATCAGCTGCATATCGGCCACGCGCCAGGCCAGCCGGGCCGCCAGCAGCATGGCCGCGCCCAGCGTGAGCAAGGGCACCACGACCATCGCAGTCTGTTCGGCCAGGGCCGGTCCCAAGAGCGGACGCAAGGCCAGTTGCAGCGCCCAGAGCGGGGCATCGACCAGCCGCGACCAGTGCATCAGCATGCCCTGCGGCGGAGCGACCCGGTATTGGTGAAGATCCCACCAGCCCTGCCCGGCAATCAGATCGCGGACCTGGACCATGCGCAGCGTATCGTCCGGATCGGGCAGCACCATACCCCGGATCGCCGCCCATTTGGTCGCCACGAAAATCGCGCAAATGATCAGCCAGACCAGAGCGACGCGCAGCATCAGGTCTGCGGTAAAGCCGGGCCTGCGGCGTTCGATAAAGCTCACGCCGCCGGGTCCGGGGCGCGGAAGATCAGCTTTTCGCGCAGCAACCAGGTGGCGGTGAACGACACCGCGATCGCGGCCAGCTTGGCCAGGCGCGGATCGATGCCAAGCGACGTGCCCGTGCCGACGATCCCGGTGGTCAGCGCCAGTCCGAACAGTGCGGACATCACGAACAGTGCCTTTTGCCGGGTCCGTTCGGGCCCGCGGTCAGCGACCCCCTGGGTAAATACGGCGCGGCTGGAGAGCAGCCAGTGCGCGACGATCCCCAGCGAATAACCAGCCGCCGCCGCAGGGGCGGGTGGCACCTCAAGCTGCAGCAGCAGCAGGAACGAGCCCAGATCCACCCCCAGCGCCACCCCGCTGGCAGCCAGATAGCGCAGCAGCACGATTTCGGTGAGACGGCGCAGCATGGCGTCAGGCCGCGTCGCGCTTGTCCGCCGCGATCCGTTCGGGCACTTCGCGCAGCGATGCCAGCGCCGCGGCCTGATCCTCGCTCACTTCGCGCCGCGCGGTGGGCAGCGCGGCTTCGGCGCCTTCATCCCCCGCTTCGTGGTATTCGGCGTCTTCGTTGACGCACCACACGTCATAGACACGGGCTTCGGCGAGGATATTTTCCGCCGTCAGCATCGCGGTCATCATCGCGTGGTCCTGATTGTTGTAGCGGTGCATCCCGTTGCGCCCGACCATGTGCAGTGTCGGATGGGCCGCTTCCAGTTCGTGGCGCATCGCCGCGACGTGGCGGGCATAGTCCTCGTCATAGACCGGATAGGCCTTTTCCTGCCGGACCACGACGCCGCCGATCACCTGTTCGGCCGAAACCAGCCCCAGGATCGCGAGTTCGCGGGTGGCCAGTTCGACCAGTTCGGCATCGGGCATCGACCACAGGCCGTCACCTTCGAAGCAGAAGTATTCGAGGCCAACGCAGGCCACGCTTTCATCGGGCACCATTTCGGGCGACCACGACCGGAAGTTCTGGATCCGCCCGACCTGGACTTTCGAATCGTGGATGTAGATCCAGTTGTCCGGGAAGAGATCATCACTGCGGATCTTGAGCGCGACAGTCAGGAAATCGCGGTAGCGCAATTGCTTGGCCTGCAGGCTGGTATCGGGCAGCGGGTGCAGCCGGGCGGCGAGTTCGCGCATCGGTGCCGAGCTGATCGCATGGCGCGCGCGCACCACCGTATCGCCGGAATCGTGGCTGGCAGTCATGCGCCAGCCGCCATTGCCATCGCTGGCCAGCTGCTTGAGCGCATGGCCCATCAGCACTTCGCCCTTGCCGGTGGCCAGGATCTTGTCACGCGCGGCATCCCACATCATGCCCGGCCCCAGCCGCGGATAGCGGAAGGTTTCGAGCAGGGTCTTGGTCTGCATCCCGTCATTGGGGGCCTTGTTCAGCCCCAGGCTGCGCTTCAGCCCATCGATCACCGCGCCCCACAGCGACAGCCCCTTGATCCGCTGCGCGGCCCAATCGGCGCTCATTTCATCACAGGGCATGCCCCAGACCTTTTCGGTGTAGGTCTTGAAGAAGATCGAATAGAGCTTTTGCCCGAACTGGTTGACGGTCCAGTCCTCAAAGCTTTTCACCCGCTTGTTCGGGAACGCCTTGGCCTTGGCAAAGCTGACCATGCACAGCGTAGAGCGCACGATCCCCAGGTTCCACAGCGCTTCGAACGCGCGCAGCGGGTAGGAATAGAATTTGCCCTCGTAATAGATCCGGCTCATCCGCGGGCGGCTGATGAAATCGTCGGGCAGGATCTCGTTCCACAGATCGACCACCTGCTTGCTCTTGGAAAAGAAGCGGTGCCCGCCGATGTCGAAGCGATAGCCTTCGTGTTCAACCGTGCGGCTGATCCCGCCGACATAGGTCTTGTCCTGTTCGATGATCGCCACGGAAAGCCCGGCCTTGGTCAGCAGGTAACCGGCGGTCAGCCCGGCAGGCCCCGCCCCGATAATCGCGACATCGACCTGGCGTTCACGCTGCGGCGCGGAATTCAGCGCCCCCGGATAAGCTGAAACGGACATCTTGCCCCCATTGGATTGACCAGGGCAGAAGTGAAGGAAAATGCCTAATCACTGGTTAACGCGCACCGCCTTTTGCGCAGGCGGGGGGGCATGGCTGCGGGTCTGGAGCTGGTGGACGATCAGCGCCAGCTCATCCATCCGGAAGGCTTCCTGAAACACCAGCCCATGCGCCGCGCCGCGCCGCCAGCGCACCCGCGCGTGGCGCTGGGGCAGGCCGGGGGCCTCCAGCCGGACCTGCTGGCCCAGCGCGAACCCGGGTTCGGCCTCAACCAGCGCGCCTTGCTGCGACAGGTCGCACAGCTGCCCAAGGCGGCTTGCCCCGCCATCGGCGGTTACCAGCACCGGCAGTTCCAGCCTGAGCCGGATCGAGCGTTTGGGGAACGGGGAGCTTTCGTCCATAAGCGCATGGACATCGATCGGCCCTTCGGCAAACCGGAAACCGGCATGGCCTTCGCGCTGCCACACGGGTTCCACCGCATAGCGATCGCCATTGCCCAGTTCGAGTTCGAATTGCGATGCTTCGGGTAGTTCGTGGAACAGCTTGGCCTTGATCCCGCTGGCCGAGGCATCGCGCAGGATACACAGGTATTCGCCCGCAGCCGACACCAGCTTGCCCGCGCGCAACAGCAGGGTAAAGCGCTGGGCGGCGCGCAGATCGGCAGCGGCCTGCGCAGCGGCATCGCCGTCCGCCTTCGCCTCCGCCTGCTTGCCCTTGCGCGCCATGCCAGTCTCCAGACCGAACCATGCGGGTCCGGCATGCAAGCTGGCTAAACGTTCGTGGCTAAATGCGGGATAAGCGGCGGTTAGGGGGAATTGCGCAGTCATGCCAACCTGCGGCCTCGCCCCGGTGGGGACGGCTGGGGCAAACGGTTGGGGAATGTGCCCGCCCGGCCACGGGAGCGGGCGGCCTGCGCGGTCGGAATGGTTCACGCAGAGGCGCAGAGGAAGAAAGGGAGGCGCAGAGGGAGTTTGCCGAGCCGTAGGCTCTTCCAATCATTTCGGTGCGGTTGGGGCCACCATTGGAGAGATGGGCGGCTGCGCCGCAAGCTCCACCTCTCTGCGCCTCTCTTCTGCCTCTGCGCCTCTGCGTGATCCATTCAGGTCCATCATGCGCCTGAACGGCCATGAGGCGGAAAGAACCTGGTGCGGGCGGCGGGACTCGAACCCGCACGAGCAAGGCTCAGGGGATTTTAAGTCCCCGGCGTCTACCATTCCGCCACGCCCGCACTGGCAAGCGTCATAGAATGCTTGCGGGCAGCGTCAAATAGTCAGGTCGACATCGGACGTATCCCCCTCCCGCAAGCGGAAGGGGGGAAACAGGGGATCGGCCCGCAGCCCTTTCCCGAATCAATCCGTATTGAGCTTGGCGCGCATTTCCTTGCCGGGCTTGAAATAGGGCACAGCCTTGCCGGGCACCGAAACGCTTTCGCCGGTGCGCGGATTGCGGCCGGTGCGGGCATCGCGGCTGCGGGTGCTGAACGCACCAAAGCCGCGCAGTTCAACCCGGCCGCCCTTGGCCAGCCGCGCCGCGATCTCATCAAAGAAGACCGCCACTACTTTTTCGATTTCATCGGCCTTCATGCCGGGATTGTCCCGTGCAAGCGCCTGAAGCAATTCGGATCGTATCATATCACACGCCTTTCCGCGGAGCCGCGCGATTACGACTCCGAACCCCCGTTCTGGAAATGAGCGCGGTACGGCTTCCGACCCGGTACAAGCTGCACTGCTCAAGCCCGGGTTGTGGCAAATCTTGCGCCGCTGCGCAACGCAAGAATGTTATGTTAGATAAGCCTGTATTAACCTTGCGCCAGCAGATCGGCCGGAGCCAGCCCGAGGCGTTCGATCCGGCGGCGGATCTGCGGCCATTCGCTGGCCAGAAATGCTTCGCGTTCGCTGCGCCGCAGCCGGTCCGCCGCACCGCGCGCCACGAACATGCCCACGCCGCGCTGAACCTCTACCAGTCCGTCCAGCTGAAACTGCTGATAGGCTTTGGCCACGGTCAGCGGATTGGCGCCCTGTTCCGCCGCAAAGGCGCGGACCGAAGGAAGCATCGCCCCTTCGCCATAAGTGCCATCGATGATCGCCGCCGCGATCAGATCGCGCAGTTTGAGATAGACCGGTTTGCTGGAATTTGACATGGTGCATCACTGCCATAATACAGCGCGGCACGCAAGCAAAAATGAGGCCCAGCTTAAGTAAGCGCGCCGCCCGGCCCGGCCCGCGTTCTGGTATTTCACGGGCGCGCAACATTCTGCTTCCATGGCGCGCAAACCCCGCTAATCTTGCCTCATTCCATCGCGCCAGCCGGGCGGCCGGCGCCGAGTGCCAAGAGACTAACGGGGAGCCAAAGGCACCATGACCAATCCGATTGACGACGCGGCGGCAGAGCCGGGCGCGGCCGTGGCAGACGCCAGCAAGATCAACCTCAATGCGCCAAGCGGCCAAGGCGAATGGTTCGGCCATCCGCGCCAGCTGGCCCGGCTGTTCACCACCGAAGCGATGGAACGCTTTGGTTATTACGGCATGCGCGCACTGCTGACGCTGTATCTGGCGCAGCATTTCCTGTTTTCGGACACCACCACCGCCGGGCTGTATGGCGGGTTCACCGCGCTGGTGTACCTGACCCCGCTGATCGGCGGGCTGCTCGCCGACCGCTATCTGGGGTCCAAGCGGTCGGTCAAGTTCGGCGCGATCATGATGAGCCTGGGCTATACCGTGCTGTGCCTGTCGAGCGTTGGTGGCATGGCCAAACCCTATGCCACGATCGAAGGCCAGCGTTACGAAGTGAGCATCGTCGGCAGCGGCGAAGGCAAGCAGCAATTCGTGACCGACCAGGGCCAGCAATTGCTGATCAAGGGCAACGAGGACAAGACCGTCTCGCTGCTCGCCAAGGATGGCAGCGAAGTACGCAAGGTGCCCGCGGGCGAGTTCAAGCCCGATGGCGAACGTTCGGTGCTGTACACGTTCTTCCTGCTGTGCGGCCTCGCGATGGTCACGGTCGGCAACGGGTTCTTCAAGCCCAATATCTCGACCATTGTCGGGTCGCTCTATGCCGATGGTGATCGCCGCCGCGATGCCGGTTTCACGATCTTCTATATGGGGATCAATCTGGGTTCGCTGTTTTCGCAGATTCTCTGCCCGCTGCTGGCGGTGGGCATGGGCAGCTGGGGCGGGCTGGGCTGGTGGGCCGGTTTCGCGCTGGCGGCGGCAGGCATGGGGGTTTCCTGGCTGCTGTTCCAGTTCGATGGCGGCAAGCTGGACGGTTATGGCGATCGCCCGGCCGATGCCCCGGCAGACAAGGACTGGTGGATCTACATCGCTTCGGTGCTGGCGATCCCGGTGGTCTACCTGCTGTTCGCGAACCTGATGAATTACGTAAAGCCCGAGGCTGGCAGCGGCTTCATCGGCTATATCTCCACCCTGCCGATCATGGGCAAGATCATGTTCGGAACCTTCCTGGTGGCCGTGCCCGCGATCCTGTTCTGGGCGTGGAAGAACGGCAGCACCCAGGAATTCCAGATGATGCTGGCAGCAATGGTGCTGATCGTGTTCAACACCGTGTTCTGGACCCTGTTTGAACAGGCCGGTTCTTCGCTGACGCTGTTTGCAGACCGCAATACCGACATGAGCGTGTTCGGCCTGTTTTCGATCACTGCCGGGCAGACCCAGTTCTTCAACGCCTTCTTCATCGTCGCACTGGCGCCGCTGTTCTCGATGATGTGGAATGGCCTTGCCAAGCGCGGGATGGAGCCGGGGATCCCGGTGAAATTCGGTGTCGCGCTGATGGGCGTGGGGCTGGGCTTCCTGTTCCTGGTCTGGGGCTCGCAATTTGCGGGTGATGATTTCAAGGTCGGGCTGTGGTGGCTGGCCGGGCTTTACCTGATCCATTCGATTGCCGAACTGTGCATTTCGCCGGTCGGCCTGTCGATGATCACCAAGCTGTCGATTGCACGGATCGTTGGGCTGATGATGGGGGTGTGGTTCCTGTCGATCTCGGTCGCGCAATATGTCGCGGGCGTGGTCGCGCAGTTCGCCAGTGTTGAAACGGTCGGCGGCGAAGTGACCAACCTCAAGGTCAGCCTCGATACCTATGTCGGGGTGTTCCAGACGATCGGGCTGATCTCGGTCGCGATCGGGGTGGTGTTGCTGCTCTTGTCCTGGCCGCTCAAGAAACTGATGCACGGGGTGAAGTAAGCCATGCGCGCGTCACGCCTGCTCGCCGCCGCCGCTGCCCTCTCGCTGGTGCTGGGGGGCACCGGGGCGGGGCAGGCGAAGGACAAGGACAAGAAGGCCGACAATCCGGCGGTCTCGTTCAACAAGAACCCCTATCCTTCGACCTACAAGCCCTATCCCGGTCAGCCCGTGCTGATCACCGGGGCGACGGTTTACGATGGCAAGGGCGGGCAGATTGAGCGTGGGCAAGTCTTGCTGAAGGACGGCAAAGTCGCCGCTGTCGCCGGGGCCATGGCCGATATGGCCGTGCCCGCCAATGCGCTGCGGATCGACGGGACCGGCAAATACGTCACCCCCGGGATCATCGATGTTCATTCGCATCTGGGGGTCTATCCCAGCCCCGGGGTGCAGGCCCATTCGGACGGCAACGAATCGACCGATCCGACCACGCCCGAGGTTTGGGCCGAACATTCGGTCTGGCCGCATGACCCCGGCTTCAGCCGCGCGCTGGCCAATGGCGGGGTGACCAGCCTGCAAGTCCTGCCCGGCAGCGCCAATCTGATCGGCGGGCGATCAGCCGTGCTCAAGAACGTCTATGCCCGCACCGTGCAGGGCATGAAATTCCCCGGCGCGCCCTATGGCCTGAAAATGGCCTGCGGGGAAAATCCCAAGCGGGTCTATGGCGGCAAGGGCCGGATGCCCAGCACCCGCATGGGCAATTTCGCGGTCAACCGCATGACCTGGATCAAAGCGCAGGAATACCGCCGCAAGCGCGATGCCGGCAAGCTGGAAAGCCGCGACCTCGCCATGGAAACGCTGGCGGGCGTGCTTGATGGCGAAATCAAGATCCAGAACCACTGCTACCGCGCCGATGAAATGGCGCTGGTGCTCGATATGGCGCGGGAATTTGGCTACAAGGTTTCGGCGTTCCATCACGCAGTCGAAGCCTACAAGATCGGCGATCTGCTGAAAGCGGGTGACGTGTGCAGCGCCGTCTGGGCGGACTGGTGGGGGTTCAAGATGGAATCGCTCGATGCGATCCCTGAGAACGCCGGAATTCTCTATAAGGCCGGGGCCTGCGTGGTGATCCATTCGGACGATGCCAACGGGATCCAGCGGCTCAATCAGGAAGCGGCCAAGGCGCAGGGCGATGCCCGCCGCGCCGGGATCGTCATTTCCGACGGTGAAGTGATCCGCTGGCTGACGCTCAACGCCGCCAAGGCGATCGGGGTCGATCAGCAGACCGGCAGTCTGGACGCAGGCAAGATGGGCGACGTCGTGCTGTGGAACGCCAACCCGCTCTCCACTTATGCCCGCCCCGAAAAGGTCTGGATCGACGGCGCGCTGCTTTACGATGCGCAGAACCCCAAATTGCGCCCGGTCAGCGATTTCGAGCTGGGCCAGAGCGGCGAAGGAGACGTGAAATGAGCGCGCTCCGTCTGACCCTTGCCGCCCTGCTCGCCAGCGCGGCCGCGCCTGCCTTCGCCGATGATTTCGCCGTGACCAATGCCACTCTGGCAATCGGCGATGGCTCCGCGCCAATCCAGAACGGCACCGTGGTGGTCCGCGCGGGCAAAGTTGTCGCCGCCGGGGCCGGGGTGGCAGTGCCAGCCGGAGTGCGGGTGATCGACGCGCAGGGCCAGTGGGTCACCCCGGGCCTGGTCGTCGCCGTGACCGATCTTGGCCTGCGCGATGTCGAAGCGGTCGATGACAGCAACGATACCGAAGCGGACAAGAGCCCGTTCAGCGCCGCGCTGGACATTGCCGCCGCGATCAATCCCGATGATCTGCCGATCCAGGTCGCCCGCGCCGGGGGCGTCACCCGCTCGGCCGTGGCGCCGCTGGACACCAGCGGCATTTTTGCCGGACAAGGCGCGGTAATCGATCTGGGCACCGATCCCGATGCCGTCACTGCGGCGCGCGCGTTCCAATATGTCGAACTGGGCGAAACAGGCGCGCAAAAGGCCGGCGGCGGCCGCGTGGCGGTGCAGGCGGCGCTGCGCAATGCCTTTGCCGAAGCGCGCGAACTGGCGCGGCGCGGCGGCGGACAAGGCGCCGATCCGCGCGTGCAGGACGCTGCGCCCGAACGCCCCGGTGATGCCCTGCTCAACCGTTTCGATGCCGCCGCGCTGGTGCCGGTGGTGACCGGCAAGCAGCCGCTCTACGCCCATGTCGAACGCGCGGCGGATATCCGCATGGCACTGGGCCTCAAACGCGAATTCCCCGCGCTGAAACTGGTGCTGGTCGGCGCAACCGAAGGCTGGATGGCGGCAAAGGAACTTGCCGCAGCGGGCGTGCCGGTACTGGCAACGCCGCTCAACGATCTGCCTGACCGGTTCGAACAGATCGGCGCGACCCAAAGCAATGTCGGGCGCATGGCAGCGGCAGGGGTCAAGGTCTCGCTTGGCGCGTTTTTCGATCAGCCGCGCTATGCCCCGCAATATGCCGGGAACCTGGTGGCCCTGGCGAAACTGCCGGGCGCAAGCGGACTGACCTGGGGTCAGGCATTGGCATCGATCACCTCCGGCCCGGCCGAAGCGCTGGGCATGGGCGACAAATTCGGCAGCCTGAAAGCAGGCCGCGCGGGCGACGTGGTGATCTGGGACGGCGACCCGCTCGAGGCAAGCTCGGGCGTGGTGCGGGTGTTCATCGACGGGGTCGAACAGTCCTTGTCGAACCACCAGACGCGGCTGCGGGATCGGTACAAGGTGCCGGTTGAGGGGGCGCTGCCCAAGGCATACGAGTGGTGAGTGGTCGCGGTCCTTTGCTTTAGGACGGCAGGTTTGAATGGTTCGCGCAGAGACGCAGAGAAGAAAACAGAGACGCAGAGAGGGTGCGCCGAGCCGCAGGCTCTGAAACGATCCCTTTGCCGCGTTTGCCGCAACGGAGCATGGGATAGCGGCTTCGCCGCAGATGCCACTCCTCTGCGTCTCCCTTTTCTTCTCTGCGCCTCTGCGTGAACCATTCCATTCTCCCCGCCAGCACCCAAGGCTGCAGGCTTGTCACTCCCCCTCCCCCTCCACCTCTCCCTCTTGCCAAGCCCGCACAACCTGATACCATGTTGACGTCGTAAACATAGGAATGCCCGCCATGGACCCTGCGCTCGCCCCGCTGATCGCTGCTGCGGTCTCATTTGTCGGCACCCATTTCGCCCTGTCGCACCCGTTGCGCGCGGCGGTGACCAATCTGGTCGGGCCAGGGGGCTTCATGGCGATCTATTCGCTGGTCGCACTGGCCAGTTTTGGCTGGATGATCGCTGCGTTCACCGGCGCACCCGCCGGTCCGGCGTTGTGGCAAGGCAGCGGTGTCGGACTGTGGGCGCTGGCCAGCGTGCTGACCCTGATCGCCGCAGTGCTGCTGGTCGGTTCGTTTCAGGGCAACCCCGCCCTGCCCGATCCGCGCGCGCGGGCCTTGCTGGCGCAGGGGCCGCACGGTGTGTTCCACATGACCCGCCACCCGATGATGTGGTCCTTTGCGCTGTGGGCCGTGGCTCACGCCCTGATCGCCCCCACTCCGCGCGTGCTGGTGCTGAGCGGTACCCTCGCGTTCCTCGCGCTGGTCGGATCGCATCTGCAGGACCGCAAGAAGGCAGCGCAAATGGGCCCGGCCTGGGCCCGGTGGGAAGCCACCACCAGCTTCTGGCCCCGGCTTGACCGGCTGTATCAGGCCGGAGCGATGCCGCTGTCCGTGGGCCTCGCAACCTGGCTCGCCGCCACCTGGGCGCATATCCCGGCGATCTATGTGCCTGCCGGGGTGTGGCGCTGGCTGGTGGGATAGGGCTCAGCTCGCCCTTCGCGCCTTTGCGTGAACCATTCAAACCGTGCGGTCTGCTCGCTCCCGTGGCCGGGCGGGCACACGATGGAACGGAATGGTTCACGCAGAGGCGCAGAGGAAGAAAAAAGGCGCAGAGAGGTAGCGCTCGCGGCGCAGCCGCCCTTCTCCCCAACGGTTACCCCAACCGCACCGAAATGATTAAGAGAGCCTCCGGCTCGCCACTACCCCTCCGCGCCTCCCTTTCTTCCTTCGCGCCTCTGCGTGAACCATTCCAGCCGCGCAGTCCGCCCACCCCCGTCGCCGGGCAGGCATGAAGCACGAACAGAAGCTATGAACGCTGACTATCGCAGGTTGGTATAGCGCATCGCCACGTCGCAGCGGTCATAGCGCGCGCCATAGCGGTCCATGATCCCGGCATCGTGGGCGAAACCCAGCTTTTCGTACAGGTGGATCGCCGCCGCGCATTTGCGGTTGGTCAGCAGGTACAGGTCCTGCGCCCCCAGCGCACCTGCGCGGGCTACCGCCGCGTGCAACAGGAATTCCCCGGCCTTCAATCCGCGCGCCGCTTCGCGTACGCCCATCTTGGTCAGTTCGAAGGCGGCGGGCCCGGTTTTTTGCAGCGCGCAAGTGCCAACCACGCCAAGGCCCGGGGCTTCGACAAACAGGATCGTCCCGCCGGGATCGACAATCCGCGCGCGCGGGTGTTCCAGCACGTCGCGGTCGGTCTGTTCCAGCGCGAACATGGCGGTGATCCATTCGGCGTTGATATCGTGAAAGTGCTGCGCCAGCCCGTCATCGAATTCGCGCAAGCGCAGTCCGCCGGGCTGGGCGCGCGCTGCGCGCTCTGCAATCGAAGCCGTATCGAGCGCGCGTTCGAGCGCGGCCAGCTGATCCATGAACGATCCGCTCAGCCCCGCCAGCAATTCTTCCGCCGCCATGCCGATCCGCGGCCACAGCTGGGTTGCGGCCAGTTCCGCCGCAGCGCGGCCAGCCTCGGTCAGTTCGACCAGACGGCTGCGCTGGTCTGCGGCGGGGCGATCGGCGACAATCCCCAGCCGGGCCATCTGGCCGACACTGCGGGTCACCCCCGGCTGGCTGATCCCGATTGCGGCGGCGAGCTGTCCGACAGTCAAAGGGCCGCTGCGCAAGGCGGCCAGCACCGCCATCTGCCCCGGCTGCAGCGGCAAGCCCGCATCGGCAATCGCAGTGACCGCCCCGGCCTGCATCCGTTCGGCCAGCCGCTTGAGCCGGCTGCCCAGAAAAGCCGGGCCCATATCCGCTATGACATCGCGCATCGGAAACTCCATACCTTGTTATATAACATGGTATGGATATGCGAACGCATGTCAAGGGGGGGCCAGGCGGCGGTGCCCGTTACATTACCCGCACGTAAACCCGGGTCGTGCGCTGTTCGTCATTCGATGCCTTGGCCACATACTCGAAATAGCTGGCCCCCTTGAACCCGCCCAGCGCCGAAACAGTGTAGGTGCCGGACGCGTTCTGGACCAGCGACAGTTCCCCGGCCCGGGCAGCCGGAACGCCGATTGACAGCACCGAACCGCCCGCTGGATCAAATCCGCGCGTGGCCGCCCTTTGGTTCGAGAGGACGAAGTCATTGCCAGTCAGATCACCCGCGCTGAAAGTAAGCGAACTGGTTCCCGCAAGGACCAGGAAATCGGGCGCGGGCATGTACAGGCCGGTGTCATTATACCGCAGGTAATCGGCATACCGCGCCGTTTCGGTGATGATCGTCGGGGTAATCGCGGTCAGCGCCAGCACGGCCTGAGCCGTAGTATCGGTGCTGTCGGTGGCAACCCGCCCGACCATGGGGCGCAGATAACCATTGATCCCCAGCAGCCACCGGGCCTTTTCGGCAGAGGTTTCCAGCCGCACCGGCATGGCCGCCGCATAGCCATTGATCAGATGGGCAATGGCCTGAACCTTGGCCGTGCTGAGCTGCAAAGAGGGAAGCGGGCTGGGCTGGGTAATCCCGACATCCTTAAGATAGCACTGGATGAACGGCGTCATCCGGTCATTCTGGAAAATGAACAGGCTGGGTGCGGCAGCAAGGCAGCGGGTTGCAACGCCTTCGGTGGGCGTGATGCCGGGGCGCACGTCCCCATAGCTCATATCGATCCCCGGCGTGGTGTAACCTGTGCTGTTGGTGAGGGCCCCCATCGCGCCCATGATCGCCAGAACGCGCAGGTTGGCGGCATGCATCCGCGCGGCATCGGCGGCGCGGGCGGAATCGCCCGAAGCGGCCTCGGCAATCGCATCATAGGTGGCCAGATCGGGATCCGCCGTCAGGCCGAACAGGCTGCCGGTTATGCCAAGCTGGGTCTTGAGCCTGGCGGCGGTGCTGCCCGGTGCAACCAGCATGGCGGTTACCGGGGTAACCATCCGGACATTGGCCGGGGCGTTCATATAGATTTGCGCCCCGGTTTCATGATCAATCACGCGGGTCCGCTTGAATGTCAGCGCGTAATCGCCCGATGGATCGGCCCCAGGGGCGGATCCCAGCCCGGTATAGGTGGCGATCGCATTGGCATGGCCGGGATAATACCGGCCATCGCGGGCCGTAAAGCCCAGAGTCCAATAAAGACCGAAAGTGTCAATATCGCCGCTGGTAAATTCGATCAGCCCGGTCGCCAGCGAAGTGGCATAGACCCGCGCGGTGGCAGTGGGAGCCGGCGGCGGCGTGAATGTGGGTGTGGGCGTAGGCGTCGGCCCCGGCGCAACCGGACTGCTGCCACCCCCGCTTCCTCCGCCACAGGCTGCCAGCACAAGTGTGCAGGCCCCAGCCAAGGCCCTGATCGAACGCCGCATCCGCCCCTCCTGCATGGCCGGTATGCCCGGCATCATCCCGATCACCATGCTGGCATGGCCAGCGGACCTTGGCAACCGTGCAAAGCGTTAGAATCGCATCGTTAGTTTGGCGGGGTTGGGGTGGGCAGATGGCTTGGCAGCGGCGCGTCAACAGGCAGATCGGCACGGCCATCCGGCCAGCCTGCTTCCTTCCTGTCGGGGCGGCGACGACCCGTGATGCGGCAGTGCTGGATGCGCAGCGCCAGAACGCGCAGGCTGGCCGACAAAACCATTTTCCTACACGCGGCCAAGCTGTCAGAATCCTCACCGGCTCTTTGACATTGTTGGATTCGCTTGGTGCCCCGGCGCGGGCACGGCAAAACATTTCGCGCGGGCAAACTGTGCCCTGCGGATGTGTTTTATCAACTAACTCTGGAAATATCGTTTGGTTTCAATCCGGGCAGCGTAACGCTGGGGGCGCAAAAATCAGGCCCGGGCCTCTTCAACGCCCGCTGAATTGTGGCGCAGGGCCTTCAATACGCTGTCGACGATCCCGGCGGCGTTGAGACCGGCGGCGTCGTATTGCTTGTCCGGGCTGTCGTGGTCCTGGAACACGTCTGGCAGGCGCAGGGTGCGGATTTTGAGGCCGGCATCGGTCAGCCCTTCGTCGCTGGCCATGGTCAGGACATGGGCGCCGAGGCCGCCGATGGAGCCTTCCTCCACGGTGACCACCACTTCGTGGGTGGCCATCAGGTGGCGGATCAGGTCGGTGTCGAGCGGCTTGGCAAAGCGCAGGTCGGCCACGGTGGTCGAAAGGCCCTTGGCCTCAAGCTGGTCGGCGGCTTTCAGCGCTTCGGCGAGGCGGGTGCCGAGCGACAGGATCGCGACTTTGGTGCCGTGGCGCACCACGCGGCCCTTGCCGATCTCCAGCTGTTGCGGGACCTCGGGCAGCGGCACGCCGGTGCCATTGCCGCGCGGATAGCGGAAGGCGATCGGGCCGCTATCGTGGAGCGCGGCAGTATAGGTCATGTGGACCAGCTCGGCCTCGTCCGCGGCGGCCATGACCACCATGTTGGGCAGGCTGGCGAGGTAGGTCACGTCGAACGATCCGGCGTGGGTCGCCCCATCCGCCCCGACCAGCCCGGCGCGGTCAATCGCAAAGCGGACCGGGAGGTTCTGGATCGCGACGTCGTGGACCACCTGGTCATAGGCGCGCTGGAGGAAAGTGGAGTAGATTGCGCAGAACGGCCGCATTCCTTCGGCGGCAAGGCCCGCAGCGAAGGTGACGGCGTGCTGTTCGGCAATGCCCACGTCGAAACTGCGATCGGGGTGCGCTGTGGCAAATTTGTCGACCCCGGTCCCGCTCGGCATCGCGGCGGTGATCGCGCAGATCCGGGGATCGTCGTTGGCGAGCCAGGCCAGGGTTTCGCCGAAGACGTTCTGATAGGCCGGCGCGGTGGCCACTGGCTTGACCTGCTGGCCGGTGATCACGTCGAACTTCTGGACCCCGTGGTACTTGTCCGCCGCCGCCTCGGCCGGGGCATAGCCTTTGCCCTTTTGCGTGACGACATGGATCAGGCACGGACCTTCCGCCGCATCGCGGACGTTTTCCAGGATCGGGACCAGCTGGTCGATGTTGTGCCCGTCGATCGGGCCGACGTAGTAGAAGCCCAGTTCCTCAAACAGGGTCCCGCCCATCGCCATGCCGCGGGCGAACTCGTCGGTCTTCTTGGCAGCGCGGTGGAGCGGTTCGGGGAGCCTCCGCGACAGCCGGCGGGCAATGTCGCGCAGGCCCAAAAAGGGCCGCGAGGAGACGAGGCGCGCGAGATAGGCCGATAGCCCGCCCACCGGCGGCGCGATCGACATGTCGTTATCGTTGAGGATCACCACCAGCCGGTTTCCGGCCGGTTTGGCGTTGTTCATCGCCTCATAGGCCATCCCCGCGCTCATCGCGCCGTCGCCGATCACGGCGATGCCCTTGCCCGGCAGCCCGCGCATCTGGTTGGCGAGGGCAAAGCCCAGCGCGGCGGAAATCGAGGTAGAGCTGTGCGCCGTGCCGAACGCGTCGTAATCGCTCTCGCTGCGCTTGGTGAAGCCCGACAGGCCACCGCCCTGGCGCAAGGTGCGGATGCGATCCCGACGCCCGGTCAGGATCTTGTGCGGATAGGCCTGGTGGCCCACGTCCCACACCAGCCGGTCCTGCGGGGTGTTGAAGACATAGTGGATCGCGACGGTCAGTTCGACCACGCCGAGCCCGGAGCCAAGGTGCCCGCCGGTGGTGCCAACGGCGCTGATCATCTCGGCCCGCAGCTCATCCGCCAGCGCGCGCAACTGGCCCGGCGCAAGTTTGCGCAGGTCCTCGGGGGTATCGACCGTGTCGAGCAGCGGAGTTGCCGGAGTGGCAGTCATCTGGGGGGCCTTACACCCTTGAAATCGCGCTGTCGATCAGCTGTCGGAACAGCTGGCGCACTGGCCGCGCAGTTCCACGACCGGGCGGATATCGGCAAAGCCCGCGCCGTGCGCGGCATCGACCAATGCGCCGGTCAGCCGGTCATCGTCGATATGGGTGGCTTGCCCGCACGAATCGCAGATCAGGAAAATGCAGTCGTGGCGGCAGCCCGGGTGCGGATTGACCACATAGGCATTGGCGCTTTCGACCCGGCGCGCAAGGTTGCTGGCCACGAACAGGTCAAGAATACGGTAGACCGAATTGGCCGCAACCCGCTTGCCGCGCGCTTTCGAGACATGTTCGGCAATGTCATAGGCTGAGGCCGGGCGCGGCTGTACGGCCAGCGCGTCATAAACCTCGCCGCGCATTTCGGTCCACTGCTCGCCTGCCTCGATCAGCGCGTCGCGCGCGGCATCGACCAGGCTGGTGCCCGAAGGTTCGTGGTGATGGTGGTGTGCGTGGCTGCCCATATGCGCGATATAGGACGGCCCCGCGCATTCGGCAATCAGCCGCGCGTGAAAGTGGCCTTCCAGAACCCCGGAAAGCGCCGCTTGAGCGCCGCGACCTTGGCCACATCCCAGGCCAGAATGTAGGGATGGGACGGATTTTTGGCCATGAAGTCCTGATGATAGTCCGGGCCGGGATAGAACCCTTTGTAGGGTTCTATCCGCGTCACGATCGGCGCTTTCCAGATCCCTGAGGCCTTCAGCTGCGCCAGATAGGCCGCCGCGACTTGCTGTTGCTCAGCCCCCAGCGGAACCAAGGCCGAACGGTACTGGGTGCCCGTATCCGGACCCTGACGGTTGAGCGTAGTCGGATCGGCAACCACCGAGAAGAAGATCCGCACCAGCTGGTCATAGCGCACCACTTTGGGATCGTAAGTGACGCGCACCACTTCCGCATGACCAGTATCGCCCCCGGAAACCCGGTCATAATCAGCCGTTCTTGCTGCGCCTCCATGGAAGCCGGGCACCACACTGGTCACCCCCAGCACGTGGCTGAACACCCCTTCGACGCCCCAATAGCAGCCGCCCGCGAAGATCGCCTGCCTGAGCCCCCGGGCTTCATCCGACTGGCGCGCGGCGGCGGGTGCAAGCACGCTGGCTTCCCCGGCGTGGGCCGGTGCCTGACAGGCGGAGAGCGCCAAGGCGCCCGTTAGCAGGAGAACTGAGAAGCCGCGCTTCAACGCGTCTGGTCGGGCAGCGCCGGAGCGGCCTGCGCGGCGGGAATCGGACCAGAGATCTGAGCCCGGCCCTGTGCCACCATCGCCCCGGTCAGCGCCAGCGCGCCCAGCACAAAGCCAATGCCAAAGGAACGATAGAGGTCGGGTTTGAACAGGCCCATGGATCTTCACTTGCATAACGGTCGATTCGGTTGAGGGTCTCCTGCCGAAATTCGTCTTACCGTCGAGTGAACGTTACAGCGCTACCCATGGCTTCGCGACGAAGCGAAGCAGGCCTGCGGTGAGTTGCGGAACACAGGCTTAATCGGGCGGCGCGATGCCCGGCGATCAGTGTCGGAAGTGCCGCATACCCGTGAACACCATTGCCAGACCAGCCTCATCCGCCGCCTTGATCACATCGTCGTCGCGGATCGAGCCGCCGGGCTGGATTACGGCGGTGGCTCCGGCCTCGGCTGCGGCGAGCAGACCATCAGCGAAAGGAAAGAAGGCGTCGCTGGCGACAGCCGATCCGACCGTGCGGCTTTGCACCCAACCGAACTTGTCGGCCGCTTCGGCGGCCTTCAGCGCGGCGATCCGGCTTGAATCGCGGCGGTTCATCTGGCCCGCGCCGATCCCGGCGGTGATCCCGTCCCTGGCATAGACAATCGCGTTCGATTTGACGTGGCGTGCCACGGTCCAGGCAAACAGGCAGTCCTTCAGCTCTTGCTCGCTCGGCTGGCGGCGGGTGACGACCTTGAGGTCATCCAGTGTGATCGCGCCGTTATCGCGACTTTGCACCAACAGCCCGCCGGTGATCGGCTTGATGTTCAGCCCGCCCCGGCGCGGATCGGGCAGATCGCCGGTCAGCAGCAGCCGCAGGTTCTTCTTGCGGCCGAACGCGGCAATCGCGGCTTCATCGGCCGCGGGGGCCACCACCACTTCGGTGAAGATTTCGCAGATCGCCTCGGCCGTAGGACCATCGAGCGGAACATTGACCGCAACGATCCCGCCAAAGGCCGAAACATCATCACATTGCAGCGCTCCGGACCAAGCCTCAAGCAAGGTTGAGCTTTGTGCCACACCGCACGGATTCGCGTGCTTCACGATCACCACGGCCGGATCCTGACCGCGGAATTCCGCCACCAGTTCAAAGGCCGCGTCGGCATCGGCATAATTGTTGTACGACAATTCCTTGCCCTGCAACTGCCGTGCCTGGGCGATGCCCGATCCGTGCGGCCCCTTGGGAATGTAGAGCGCGGCGCGCTGGTGCGGATTTTCGCCGTAACGCAGCTCTTCCTTGCGCGTGGCGGTGACGGCCAGCATTTCAGGGAACAGTTGCTGCTGATCGGCAAAGGCGAACCACTGGCTGATCATCGCGTCATAGGCGGCGGTCGCGGCATAGGCGCGTCCGGCCATCAGGCGGCGGAAATCGTAACCGGTTGCCCCGTCCTTCGCCTCAAGTTCGGCGAGCAGCCCGGCATAGTCGGCCGGATCGGTGACAATCGTGACGTAGAGATGGTTCTTCGCCGCCGAGCGCACCATGCTGGGGCCGCCGATGTCGATATTCTCGATCACCTCGTCGCGGGCCGCGCCCTTGGCCACGGTCGCTTCGAAGGGATAGAGGTTGACCACCACCAGATCGATCGCGCCAATTGCGTGTTCGGCCATGGCTGCAGCATGTTCGGGATTGTCGCGCACGGCCAGCAGCCCGCCGTGGACCTTGGGATGCAGGGTCTTGACCCGGCCGTCCATCATTTCGGGGAAGCCGGTCAGTTCGGAAATGTCCTTCACCGTCAGGCCCGCATCGCGCAACGCCTTGGCCGTGCCGCCAGTGGAGACCAGTTCCACTCCGCGCGCGCTGAGCGCCTGACCCAGTTCGGTCAGCCCGGTCTTGTCGGACACTGACAACAGTGCCCGCTGGATCTTCACGTCAGTCACTTGAATCTACCCCATTTTCTTCAGGAGCCAGGCAAAGTTGCCGCCCCCGCGCGAGACCAGCCCCTGGAGCACCAGTTGCTGGACCGGCTGCGGGCGGCCTTGCCCATCGGCCCAGATGCTTTCTTCCAGAACGATCTGCCCGCCGCCCGAACGGAATTGCCACAGGCTGCCATCAGGCAGTGCCAGGCCCGCGCCTTGCCCGTCTTCGGACAGGCGGACATCGATCCCCGCGCCCAGATGGAACCGGATCGCAAAGCCGACTTTGCCGTTCTTGGCCTTGCGCCCGCCCGGCACCAGCAGATCCTCACCGCGCAGTTCGGTGCCATCATCGCGCAGGATCAGGATCCGGCGGTGAGTCAGGCCATAGCGCGCCTCATAGCCGTTATGGCTAGCTTCAAGCCGGGTTGCCCCGGTGCCCTTGTCGCTGGTCAGGGTGCGGCGATCGATCTCCACTTCGGATACGCCGGTGCCGATTGCGCCGTTGATCAGCACGGCGGTGGAATTGGCATCATCCAGCACCAGCGTGGAATGCGCCGCCGTGGCGCGCAAGCCTTGTTCAAGCCGCACCGGCATCAGCCCGCCAGCACAGCCCGAACCCCCGCAGTTAACTACCAGACGGTGGCCGCCATGGCTGAATTCAAACGCAAGCGTAGAGGCGCAGCCGGTTCGCGCATGCTTGGCCAGCGGCGGCGGAGCGGCATCGAACTGCAGGATCGACTGCTTGGCCACTACGCGCTGATAGCCCCATTGGCGGACATCGCGGAGCGGGCGGGTGCGCACGCCGCTCGCCTCGATCAGCGCGGCAAGCTCGTCCCCGTCGATCGCCCAGGCTCCTTGCCAGCTGCCCAGCGAGCCATCGCCGTGCGTCAGTGCCAGCAGTGGCGGGACCAGCATGGTAAGGATTGCATCGAGCGCTTCGGGAGGATCGAGCCGCAGGGCGTGATAGCAGGCGCGCAGCTTGATGATCAGGCCGATCACTTCGATCTGGCCGAGCGGGCTGCGTGACAGCACGCCGCCATCATCGCCCACCAGTTCACCCAGGGCCTTGATCAGCCCGGCTTCGCCAAACAGGCGGCGCGCCTTGCCATCGGGCAGCAACAGGCCTGCCGCGACAATTCCGCACCAACCCGCAACTTGCGCCAGCAGGTCTTCGGCGCGGGACACATTCTTGTCGAGCCAGCGCGCGGTTTCCTCCAGCGCGCCCAGCACCCGGGCGCGGTGGGCCTTGTCCGGCCCGGACAGGATCAGCGGGGCATGGACCAGCCAGTTGAGTTCGCGCGCACCGGCATTGGCCAGTGACCAGGCCGGGCCCTTGCCAGGTTTGCCGGGAACCTTGGGATTGGCGGCCAGCCAGGCCCCCAGCACCCGTTCCGCCACCGGGACGGCCTGTTCGCGCGCGGCGCAGGCTTCCAGATCGGCAAGCCAGGCGAACGAATGAACCGCGCGCTCCAGCGGCGGTGCCATCCGTGCCACGCCGCCGAAATCGATCTGGGCGATCGGAGCCTTGACCCCGTGAACCAGGAAATGTCCGGCACGCAGCGCTGTTCCGGCGACGCGCGATCCGGGCAAGGGGTTCTGCACCGTGGCCAGCAGGCGCGGCTTGCCGGGCTTGCGGAACGGGCTCGACAGGGTGGAGCCGGGGATCCCCAGCCGATAGGCAAAGCGCAGCAGGCGCTCACCCGCGCCAAGGCTGGGCGGGGCAAAGTCAGCCAGGGCCAGCGCGCGGCCCGGTTCAACCAGTTCGCCGGTTGGCGGCGGCGCGCCGCCCTCACCCGCAACTGCGGCGCCATTGCTCACCAGCAGCTCCTCATTGCCTGCACCCAAAGGTACCGCCATGTCCGCCCCGGCGCCAGTTGGCACCGTATCCGCCGACGCATCGCCGCGCGCGGAGATGAGCGCATCGGCCATGGCTCACCCCACCCCCTTGAGCGCGGCGATATTGGCGGCGTAACAATCCGGCCCGCCGCGGAAGGCAGCCGTCCCGGCCACCAGCACATCGGCCCCGGCATCAACGCATTGCCGCGCGATAACGGCATCGACCCCGCCGTCCACTTCAAGCCGCACGTCCCGCCCGGTCTTGTCGATCGACTTGCGGATCGCCTCGATCTTGCGCAGCTGGCTGGAAATGAAGCTTTGCCCGCCAAACCCGGGATTGACGCTCATCACCAGCACCAGATCCACTTCCTCATAAAGGTAATCGAGCATCTTGGCGGGCGTGCCGGGGTTGAGCGAAACCCCGGCCTGCTTGCCCAGCGCCTTGATCGCCTGAACCGTGCGGTGCGCGTGCGGCCCGGCTTCGGGGTGGAAGGTGATGATATCCGCCCCGGCATCGGCGAAAGCCTGCAGATAGGGATCGACCGGGCTGATCATCAGGTGGACGTCAAACGGCTTGGTCGTGTGGGGGCGCAGCGCCTTTACCACCATCGGTCCGATCGTGAGGTTGGGAACGAAGTGCCCGTCCATCACATCAACATGGATCCAGTCCGCTCCGGCTGCGTCGATCGCGCGCACTTCCTCGCCCAGCCGGGCAAAATCGGCGGAGAGGATCGAGGGCGAGATCAGCGGTGCAGCCATGGCGCGAAAATATGCTCCCTTGATCGGCGCTTACCTACCGTATCTGGGGGCAACAAGGCGCAGAGCGGCGGTTTTCCACACTGCATCTCGTTCAGGGCAAACACTTGGCCGCGCCAGCGATTCATCCTGCCGCGCGATTGACCTTGGCGCCGCTTGGCGGCAATGCCGCTGGCCATGGCCAATCCTGCCCCGCCCCACCCTGCGCTGGCCCTGCTGAAGCGCGAAACCCGCCTGTGCGAAGGGGCGGTTCCGCTGGGGCTGGACGGCGGGGAAATCAGGCCGGACAGCTGGCAGCTGGATGGCGAGCGCTTCCTGTTCCGGTCGGCCACGGGGCTGGGTTATCTCTATGTCCGGGGCGAGGGTATCATCGCACAGCGCCCGCCGGGCTGGGATCCGGACGAGGACAGCCTGATCCGCAATGGCAGTGTCTATGCGGCAGTCGCCTGCATCAACGGGCTCTATCCGATCCACGCATCGGCCGTGGCCTGGCAGGGCCGGGTCCATGCCTTCACCGGACCGTCAGGCGCGGGCAAGTCCACGCTGACGGCAGAGCTGACCCGGCGCGGTCTGCCGCTGTTCTGCGATGACACGCTGCTGCTCGACCTGACCCGGCCCGAAGCGCCACTCTGCCTGCCGGGGCACAAGCGGCTCAAGCTGTGGCCCGATGCCCTTGCGCTGACCGGTGCCAGCCCCACCGGCAAAATCGCGCAGCGGTTTGACAAATTCTATGCTGAGCCCGCCGGAGGCAGCATCAAGGACGTGCTGCCACTGGCCAGCCTGACTTTCCTTGAGGAAGGTGAGCACGCCCGGATCGAGCCGCTGCACGGTGCGGAAAAGCTGCTGCGGCTGCAGGACGATCACTATACCACGGACCTGTTCCTGGCCGCTTCGCAGCCCGACCGGGCCGGACGTTTCGCCCAATTGGCCGCGCTGGCCCGCGGCCTCTCCCTGTCACGCTTCATCCGCCCGCGCGATACTGCGCGCTTTGCAGTGGACGCCGGGGTGGCGGAACGGCATGTGAAGCAGCACCCAACCGTCCAGCCAGACAGCGAGCCAGGCCCATGACCCAGACTCTGCGCAAATGCCCCGATGCCTTTGCAGAAACCGAAATCGACGACGAAGTAGTACTGATGGACCTGTCCAGCGGCGATTTCTTCTCGATCAAGGACAGCGGGCTGGAAATCTGGAACCTGCTGGATCAGGGGCTGGACCGGGCCAGCCTGCTGGCGCAGCTGGAACAGGCTTATGGCGTCCCCCGGGCTGAGCTTGCAGGCGATGTCGATGCCTTCCTTGATCAGGTCATGGCTGCCGGGTTTGTCACGGCTGGCTGAAACCTGGCGGGCGCGGCTACGCACAGCAGAGGCCATGGCCGAACTGCTGCGGGCCCGCCGCCTGGTGCTGCGCATTCCGTTCGGCACCTGGCGTGACCGGCTGGGCCTGTCCGCCAATGCGCCGGCCCGTGACGCTACCGACCCCCAAGTCGCGGCCGCCTGGGCGCTGGCGCGGCACATCGACCGGGCAGCATGGCGCATGGGCGGTGAATGGCTGTGTCTGCCCCGCGCAGTAGCCTTGATCGCCATGCTGCGGCGGCGCGAAATTCCCTATGCCTTGCACATCGCCGCCCGCCCCGAAACCCAGCGCACCGGAACGGACGATCTCCACGCCTGGGTCGATGTCGGTCCGGTGCGGGTAATCGGCGACTTGCCCGGTGAATGGGCCGTGATTTTCCGGGCACAGGGTTGAACCCTGAATCGCGGTTTCTCGCGTTCAAGGCGCGCTTCGCAGTTGCAAAATAATTTCGAATCTGTAAAACTACGGTCAAGAACGCTTAGCAAGGTGAGGTCGCGGCACCTTTCGGCAGAACTTTAGGAGTTTCGTTGTGACCAAGCAGACCAAGACCTGGACCAAGCCCGCCCTTACCCGCCTGGGCCAGATTGCCAATGTCGCAGGGACGCAGACCGGCACCTGCCAGGGCACCAATGGTGGCGGCAACTGCCCTGGTCCGGACGTCGGGTTCTCCTGATTATTGCGCGTCGGGGTTAGCGCTCCGGTAGCCCGGCCGGGCGATTTCCCGGTCGGGATTTAAGGCCATCATGTTCTTTTTTGCGCGCAGAGCGGGCAGCGATTGTGAATTCGCGCCCGAACGGGCGGCGCAATCACTCGGCCTGTTTGCAGGGCACGCAGCCGATTCCTGCCGGATCGGGCAGGACTACTTCGCAGAACTCCCCTCACCGCGCGCATCGGCGCGAAAGGGCTGGCGGGTTGCCCGCACACCGGCAGGAACCGCAGTGTTGCTGGCCGGCATTATCGACAATCTGACCGAACTGGCCGCGGAACTTGGCTGCGAACGCACAGCTGAGGCGGTGTTCGGTGCTGCGGTTGAACGCTGGGGCGACAATGCCGACCGCCGGATCGTGGGCGAATATTCCGCGCTGGCAGTCTTGCCCGATGGCCGGGTGCGGATGTCACGCAGTCCCTGGTCCGGATTGCCGCTGTTTTTCCACTACAGCCCCGGCGGGATACTGGCCTGCCCGATCCCGCGTCCGTTGTTCGCGGCCGGACTGCCCAAGCGGCTCAGACCCGGCCTGATCGAGGACATGCTGGCTTTCGAGCGGGTTGACGATGCCCGGTCCCGGTTTGAAGGAATCGAACAGGTGCGCGGCGGCACCGTCGTGACCTTTGCCGGGGAACAACGCTCTACCTTCCAGTTCTATGACGCCGCCGCGATCAGCCCGGTCCGGTTTCGCCGCGACGCAGATTATGTCGAGGCTGCGACGGCAATGCTGGGCGAAGCGGTGGGCAAATGCCTCGCGCTGGCCACCAAACCTGCCGTAACGCTGTCTGGCGGGCTCGATTCCTCCCTGGTCTGCGACGAAATGCTGCGCCAGATGCCCGCAGGGAAACGGCTGACCAGCATTACATTCGTTCCGCACCAGGAATGGGGCGGCGAAGTGATGCCCCATCTGTTCGGGGACGATGGCCCCTATGTCCGGCGTTTCGCCGAAAGGCGGGAAGGGCTCGACCCGATCTTCGTCGACAATGCCGATCTGGGGCCCGATAGCTTCGCGGCGGAACGCATGCTGGCGTCCGATAGCGAGGTTATCAACCTGGGCATCAGCTTCGTCCATTTCGGCCTGAACCAGGCCGCCCGCGATGCCGGGTGCGATTGGCTGTTCTGGGGCAATTTGGGCAATCAGACGATCAGCGGCGAAGCCCCCTGGGCCCCGGCAACCCTGTTCAGGCAGCTGCAGTGGGGCGAAGTCTGGCGGCTGGCTCGCACCCGGCTGGATGACACCCGGCCGATGTGGCGGCGCTTCATCGCCACCGGGCTGATGCCCAACCTGCCGGCAGCCTGGCGCGAGAGAATCCGCGACCTGACCCCGGGAACCGCGCGGCCGCAGATCTTTGCCAACCCCTACCTCAAGCCCGGCAGCGCGATTGGCGAAAAGCTGGCGGAGCGCCATCTGGCCCGCAGCGCCTTCAGCATCGATTTCCTCCATTCGCGCGAACGGTTTGCCGAAACCCTGTTCGATTCGATGGCGATCGGCGGCGAAACGGCCCTGGGCATGCAGCAGGTATTCGGCCTGCGCGGCCGTGATGTGCTGGCCTATCGTCCGCTGATCGAACTGTGTCTGGGCATGCCCGACAACCAGTTCGTGCGGGGCGGAGAACGGCGCCTGCTGGCCCGCCGCATGGCGGTGGGCAGACTGCCAGAAGCGCAACGCACCGAACGGCGGCACGGCGATCATGTGCCCGATTGGCATGTCCGGATGACCCGCCAGTTGCCCCAGCTGCGCCGCGAGATCGAGCGGGTGGCCGATCACCCCGAACTGGGGGCGCTGGTCGATACCGACAGCATGCTGCGCGATCTTGATAACTGGCCCGACACGTCGCCGGCCGACCTTGCCACGATCACCCGGCTGCGATTCGCCATTCCGGCGGTTTTCGCGGTGCGGCGCTATGCCGACTACATTTCCGGGCGAAATGCCGCATGAGCAACCGGGTGCGCCTGTTCGAACCTGCCCTGCATGGTTGGAAGGCCGCGCGGGTCGCCGCACTGATGGTGCTGGGCGCCGTGACCGAGGGCCTGGGCCTGGTCCTGCTGGTGCCCTTGCTGGCGATCCTGGGGCCGGGGCCCGCGGGGGGGCTGGCCCAATGGCTGGGAACGATCGGCATTCCGCTGACGCTGGGGCCGGTGCTGGGCCTGTTCCTTGCGCTGATCCTGCTGCGGGTGCTGATCAATCATGCCCGGCAGATGGCCGCGATGCAGCTGGAACTGGCGCTGGTCGGCCGCTTGCGATCAAGGGCCTGGCAGGCGTTGCTGCTGTGTGACTGGCGCGTTGCGATGGGGTTGAGCCGGGGCAGGGCAACCAACATTCTGGCGGGTCAGGTCAATCAGGCCGGATACATCGTCAATCAGGCCCTGACCGCGCTGGCAACCTTCATGACCCTGCTGGGGGTTGGTCTGGCGGCGCTGGCGATTTCATGGCGGCTGGCCCTGGCCGGCCTGATCGGGGGGGCGCTGGTGCTGCTCGCCTACCGCGGCTTGCGCCGTCGCGCCGCACGGCTGGGTGAGAGCATGAGCCAGACCTATGGCCGGGTCCTCACCCGGCTGGACGAAGGGCTGCAATCCCTGCGCGTGATCAAGAGCCTGGGGAGCGAGGCCCGCGCCATCGCTGAGCTGAACGCTGACTTCGCCGGGCTGGAAGCCGGGCAGATCGAGTTTCAGCGCGGGCTGAGCACCAGCCGGGCGATCTTGCAGCTGGGCGGAGCCATGACACTGGCCGCGCTGGTCTGGGTCGCGGTGGAACGCTGGCACATGGCGATGTCCGCCCTGCTGCCGATGATCGCCCTGTTCGCGCGGAGCCTGCCACTGCTGGAAGCCTTGCAGCAATCGCTGCTGGTCTGGGCCAATGGCCGCCCGGCGATCAACCAGGCGCTTGACCTGATTGGGCAGGCAGAGGCGGCGCGGGAACCCGATGCGGATCATGTTGCCCCGCCGCAACTGCGATCGGCGATCAGTCTGGATGGCGTCGGCCTGCATTTCACCGGGCAGAACGAGGCCGCACTGACCGGGATCAACCTGAGCCTGCCGGCGGGCAGCATGACCGCGCTGATCGGCCCGTCGGGCGCAGGCAAGAGCACTCTGGCAGATCTGCTTGGCGGGCTGCTTTCACCCGATACGGGCACGATCGCGGTTGACGGTCAGGACCTGGATCCGGTGCTGCGCCGCGCCTGGCGCAGCCGGGTCGCTTATGTTCAGCAAGACCCGGTGCTGCTGACCGCGACGGTGCGCGACAACCTGCTCTGGGCCGCGCCCACAGCGGACAATGCCCGGCTGGAGGCCGCGCTGCGCGATGCGGCGGCCGACTTTGTCCTGGCGCTGCCACAGGGCCTCGACACCATGCTGGGCGATGGCGGGCGGCGGCTGTCGGGCGGAGAGCGCCAGCGCCTGATGCTGGCCCGCGCGCTGCTGCGCGATCCGGCCCTGCTGATTCTGGACGAAGCCACCAGCGCGCTTGATGCGGCGAACGAAGCGCTGATCGCGCAGGCCATCGCGCGGCTGAAGGGGCGCCTGACGATCCTCATCATCGGCCATCATGGCGCGCTGGCCGCGCTGGCTGACCGGCAGGTGTGCCTTGATGCGGGGCGAATTTCGGGTAGCTGAACGCCGCAACTTGCGAGCGATCCCATTTCCGCCCAATTCAGACCATATTAAGCGCGCGAATCGCATTGAGGGGGCAAGAGGGCCGCAAGGCCGTGGGTGTTGGAGCCAGCAAGGGGGAGCGTCCCCGCAAGGTTTTGAGCCGTTTTCCAGACAGGATTGAGTGACGATGATGAAGCTGAAATCCGCGCGCGCGCTGGTCGCGCTGACCGTCTCATTGGTGCTGGGCACCGCCGCGATTGGCACTGCTGCAGTCCATGCGGCCCCGCCCGCACTCGCCGCCGCGCCGCCGGCCGGCTGCACCGGGCCGGCCAGTCAGACCTGGCTCAACGTAGTGGTAGACGGCGTGCGCAGCGGCAATGGCCTGGTTGCCGTGACACTGTATGCCGATAATTCCAGCAAATTCCTGGTCCGCCATGGCTCGCTCTACGTCGGCCGGGTCGATGCCCAGTCCGGAACCACGCGGGCCTGCATCTTTGTGCCCAAACCGGGGGTCTATGCCCTGGCGCTGTACCATGACGAGAACGCCAACAAGGGCTTTGATCGCACCAGTCTGGGCCTGCCAGCCGAAGGCTTCGGTTTTTCGAACAACCCGGCGACACTGGCCGGGCTGCCGACCTTCAGTTCGGTGCGATTGAACGTGCCCAAGACCGGGCTGACCGCCCGGGTGCACATGAAATATCCGTAAGAGCCAGGCTCAGCCTCTGACTTCCCCATAAATTTCCGCCAGCTGGGCCGGGGCCTGTTCCTCGGCGAGCTGGTGGAAGCGGGGTTCGTCGACGTCGAGCCACCAGGCTCCGCCGATTTCCCAGGTAGCGGCGCGGCCTGCGTCGGCCAGGCGCTGCATGCCTTCCGACAGGCTGCCCGCATGCCCGGCAGCGATCGCGGCCTCGATTGCCCGCGCCAGTTCGGGCGTGGCAAGGAAGGCTCCGCAATCAACTGCATCATATTCCGGGATGGTCTTGCCGATCGCGCGGATGAATTGCCGCTCATCGCGCAGCACCCAGGTCGCATCGTCGGGATCGACCAGCGGGTTGTCGCAGCGCGTGTCGACCGCCAAAGTCACCCCGCGATCCGCGCCGCCCTGCTGTGCCAGCCCTTGCAGGATCGGGGCCGAAAAGATGTGGTCCGACATCATCAGCAGATAGTTGCCCGCGATTACGCTGGCCCCGGCCATCACTGACCAGCCGTTGGGTTTGGTCCAGTCTTCAACACGCTGCGCGACCACGGGAATGCCGATCCGGTCGGCAAGACCGGGCAGGAAAGCCTCGATCCGTTCCGCCTCATGCCCGGTGACGACCACCACCCGCTCCACCCCCGCCGCGCGGGCCTGGCGTGCGCCCAGTTCGAGCAAGGGAATCCCGGCGATCGGGGTCAGCGGTTTGGAATCCGACAGATCGCGCAAACGGCTGCCGAACCCGGCGGCGATGATCAGGGCGTCCATGGGGAAAAGGCTCCGTAAAAACGCGAACGGCGCCGGTCAGGGTGAACCGACCGGCGCCGTCACGGCGAAGCAATGCGGGGCTTATTCAGCCGCCAGCGGCGCTTCGGTGATGTATTCATCGACCATCTGGGCGGCCAGATCGTCGTTGAACTGCTGCGGCGGATGCTTGCAGAAGTAGGCCGAGGGGCCGATCAGCGCCCCGCCTTCGCCGCGTTCCAGCGCAACCTTGGCGCAGCGGATCGCATCCATGACGCAAGCCGCCGAGTTCGGGCTGTCTTCGACCGACAGGCGCAGTTCCAGTTCCATCGGGACATTGCCCCACTGCAGCCCTTCAAGGCGCAGGAAGCACAGCTTGTTGTCCTTCTGCCAGGGAACATAGTCCGACGGGCCGACGTGGATGTTTTCATCCTCAAGCCGTTGGGCCAGCATGGCCTGCACCGCTTCGGTCTTCGATTCCTTCTTGCTGCCCAGCCGCTGACGATCGAGCATGTTCATGAAATCGGTGTTGCCGCCGGTGTTGAGCTGATAGGTCCGCTCAACCGTTACGCCGCGGGCGGCGAACAGGCTGGACAGGACGCGGTGGACGATGGTTGCACCGACCTGCGCCTTGATATCGTCACCCACGATCGGGATATTCTTGTCGCGGAAGCGCTTTTCCCATTCGGGACGGCTGGCGATGAACACCGGCATGCAGTTGACCACGGCAACGCCGGCTTCCAGCGCGCATTCCATGTAGAATTCGGTGGCTTCCTGCGACCCGACAGGGAGGAAGTTGACCAGCACGTCAGCCTGCGAATCCTTGATCGCGGCAACGATGCGGGCCTTGTCAGCCTCAGGCTCGTCAGAAACGATGAAGCCCTTTTCACCGACCGTGGTCATGTGTGCGGCAACACCGTCTGACACCTTGCCCATGATCACCTTGGCGCCGGTGGCCGGCACGTCCTGCTGGAACACCTTGGTGTTGTTGGGCGAGGCGAAAATGGCTTCGGCAATATCCTTGCCAACCTTGCGTGCATCGACGTCAACGCCAAGCACGAAATCGACATCACCCGCGCCGTATCCACCGATCTTGTCGTGGATCAGGCCCTGCGAGCTGTTGTTCTGGCGATAATAGGCGACGCCCTGCACCAGCGAGCTGGCGCAGTTGCCCACGCCAATCATGGCGACCTTGATAGGCTTCATTATGGTTCGATCCCTTCCGAACGAAACAGCGCGGTTCCGGTGAAACACGCCTCATTGTGAAATCGCGCGCCAAAAGCAAGTGTTTTAGCGCAGGTCAAGCGGGTTCTCGCATCAATACGGTCAGTACGACGACTAACCAGCACGCTGCGACAACCGCAAATGCATAAAGTGCAAAGGCAGCAAAGCCCGTTGCAATCAGCACGGCACCGGCCAGGGCATAAAAATCCCGCATGGTCAGCCAGGTCAGCCATTGCTTGATCCTGGATGGACGCTGGCTGAACCGATCCTTGATTGCGTTGAAAGTCATGCCTTCGGCGTTGTTGCGGCTGCGGCGGCCCAGCACCCACAGCCCCAGCCCCATCGCCGCAAGCCCGCTCGTACCCGCAAGGGCTGCTGTGGTCTGTCCCTGGCAATAGAGATTCCAGGCAACGCCAGCCACACAGGCCAGATTGGTCAGCGCGTCGATCAGCGAATCGATCGCCGCGCCGCGCGGTGAGGATCGAAAGGTTGCCCGGGCAATTTCGCCGTCGACCCCGTCAAAGATCGAAGCCGCCTGGAACAGCAGTGCCCCGGCCACCAGCCCCTGCGCGGTTCCGGTCAGCAAGGCGGCAGTCATCACCAAGGCGATCAGCGCCGTTCCGCAAGTGGTGTGCAGCGGTGCAATCCCGGGAAACAGGCGCAGCAGCAAGCGCGTGCAGGCCTGGGAAACCGGCCGATTGACATAACGGGAAACGATCCCGTCACCCGGCTTGGCCGTGGCACGCACGATCCTTTTCTCCGCTGCGTCGAGCGCATGACACGATAGCGCCTCGGGCATGGGTTCAAGCGCCCCGGCACCACTGCCGAGCCGGGGCATTACCGCAAGTTCGGGCACGGAGCCTTCCACCAGCAGCTCTCCCGCGATCACGGGCGTATCGGGGTCCAGCCTGCCGGGCAGCGCAGCGATGTCACCAAAGCCGACGGCCATGCCCTGACACAGCCGTGCCACTTCACGCTGCAGCACCGCATCCACTGCCAGCAAACCGGGTGCGGCCAGCTCGGCCCGGTCATGCCCCGCCTGAGCCAGCGCCCGCAGCGCACGCGCGCCAGCAGGCAGGCCCGCCACCATGCGGTGGGCCGCCGCCACGCTGGAAAACAACACCACTACTGCACGAGCCGAGATCGTGCCCTCCTGCCCTGTCCAACCATTTTTGCGCCGCCTTGATACAACGCGCGCTTTTGCGAACCCGATTAATGGCTATAAGGCGCGGCGGGGAAAGCGCCAAGCGGCGCATGGCGGAGTGTTACAAATTGGCCGGGGACGCAGCAGTACTGGACGGATCGGGTGGCACCCCCGGCAATGGCGCGCCTGCGCCCAAACGGCCATTGCGCCCGCGCGAACTGCAGGACCCGCTCAACTGGTACCTCTACCATCCGCTGGCCTGGCAGCTGGCGCGCCGCCTGGCGTCGACCCCGGTTACGCCCAACATGGTATCGGTTTTAGGCGCGGCCATGGTGATTGCGGCGGCGGCGGCCTATGCCGGGCTGTCCTATCCGGTATCGGCGGCGCTGGGGCTGCTGCTGCACATGGGCTGGCACGTGGTCGACGGCGCGGATGGCGATCTGGCCCGGCTGACGGGCCGGTCCAGCCCGATCGGCGAAATGGTTGACGGGCTGTGCGACTATCTTAGCCACGTGGTGCTCTATCTGGTGATGGGCTGGGTGCTGACCCGGATCGGCGGCTGGTTCGGCGGGTGGCATGCCTGGGCATTGGTGGTGTTCGCCGGGATCAGCCATGCGGTGCAGGCCAACCATGTCGAAGTGCAGCGGCGGCAGTACCAGTACTGGGTCTATGGCACGCCGTGGATCCGCAATTCACACGAAGGCCAGGAATCAGCCACCGGCAAAAGCGTGTTCGCCAGTCTGGTTTCCGCCTATCTCGGCGTGGCCACGGGGATGACCCCCTATGCCTTGCGGGTCGATGCAGCCGTCGCCTCTGCCCAGGGAGATCCTGTCGCACTGGACCGGATCGCCCGGATCGCGCGCGAAGAGACCCAGCCGCTGTTGCTGCTGTGCAAGATCCTGGGCCCCAACCCGCGCGCGCTGGTGCTGGGCCTGTCGATGTTCGCGGGAAGCCCGGCTTATTATATGATCTATCAGAGCGTGGTGCTGAACCTGCTGCTGGTCTGGTCGGTCATGCGCCACAACACGGCCGCCAAACGCATCGCGGCGCGGATTGCGGGATAGGCGGCGGGGGCGGTTTGTAAGCTGTCCTCGAATGGCGGCATTTGGAAGCTTATGATCGGACGCTGCCTGTCCGGACGCGACGACATTGCGGACGTTGGTGGGTTGGCTACAAGGTAAGCTATGCTTTGGTGGGATTGGACCGCACGCCAGCGATTGGCGCTTCTGGCCGCGATACTGATCCTCGCGGCGATACCCTGGCTATTGCTTGGTTGGCTACCCTATAACTTGTACAATCTCGGGGTACTCGCGGGCGGCACCGCGTTCTTGGCTGTCCATTTGATCATCGCTTGGATTCTGCTAGTTGGCCTCCGAACAGGCCGGATTCCTATGAGTAGCGGGAGCGAGGATCGAACCAAGTCGCCGACATGGTTCTGGTTTTTTGTCGCAACGCATTCAGCCCTTTTAATACTCTTTCTCTCGTTTGTTTTAGCGATGGTTCTCGACCTTTAGATGCCTCTTGGCTAACGTTCGCCACCCCGACCATTCCGGTCTTGCTGCGCGGCCCTGCCTCCACTGAAAGCAGACACCTTTGCCGAAGCCCCGAACCCTGACAGGGTCACGCAGAGGCCGCAGAGGAAAAGGAGAGGCGCAGAGGTGGTGCATTGCGCCGCAGGCTCCTGCAGCTCCGCGGCGGTGCGGCCTGCCGAAGCCTGGGCACAGGGGTGCGGCTTCGCCGCCAGCGCAACACCTCTGCGCCTCCCTTTTCTTCTCTGCGGCCTCAGCGTGAACCCAATGACGCGCCGCTTGCCCCTGACCCGCACGAAGCCGGAGAGACAGAACACCCCGAACATTGCTGGACGCCGAAAGCCAGCGCGCTATTCTGATCGGCAAGCCAGACCGGGAGACTACCATGCTGCACGAATCGCTGCTGGATGACGCACGCGCCATTGCGGGGGACATTACCGCGCTGCGCAGGGCAATCCATGCCGAGCCGGAACTGGGTCTGCATACCCCGCTGACCCGCGACAAAGTGCGGGCCGCGCTGACAGGACTGCCGCTGGAATGGGCGGAAGGGCCTTCGACCACCGGACTGGTCGCCACGCTGAAGGGCGGTGCGGGGCCGGGGCGGACAGTGTTGCTGCGCGGCGATATGGACGCCCTGCCGATGCCCGAGGAAACCGGGCTGCCCTATGCCTCCACCATCAGCGGCTGCATGCATAGCTGTGGGCACGATGCCCACACGGCAATGCTGGCCGGCGCGGTGCGGCTGCTTTGCGCGCGGGCTGATCGGCTGCAAGGCGAAGTGCGTTTCATGTTCCAGCCCGGCGAAGAAGGGCACCACGGCGCGCGGCACATGCTGCAGGACGGCCTGCTGGGTGGGCGCGATGGCAAGTCCCTGCCCGACGCGGCCTTTGCGCTGCATGTCATGCCCAATGCCCCGCACGGGCTGGTGGCGGGCCGCGCCGGGCCGCTGATGGCGGCGGCCGATCAGTTCGACATCGTGGTGCGCGGCGCGGGCGGCCATGCGTCAATGCCGCATCAGGGCCTCGACCCCATGCCGGTCGCCTGTGAAATCGTGCTGGCAATCCAGACCATGGTAACCCGCCAGTTCGATGCCCACGATCCGGTGGTGGTCACCGTCGCGCGGATCGAGGGCGGGACGGCCCAAAATGTGATCGCCGATTTCGCCAGCCTGAAAGGCACCTTACGCACGCTTTCTCCGCGCCACCGGATCAAGCTGCATGAAAGCCTGGAGCAGCTGGCCATGGGGATCGCTGCGGCCCACGGGCTAAGCGCCGAAGTTACCATCACCGAGGGTTTTCCCGTCACCATCTGCGATGCCCGCGCGGTCGAACTGGCGGCGACCACCACGCGCGAACTGTTTGGCGAACCGGCCTGGCGCTTGCTGGATCGCCCAATCATGGGGGCAGAGGATTTTTCTTACGTGCTGGAACAGGTCCCCGGCGCGATGCTGTTCCTGGGCGTGGCCCACGATGGCGCGGACTGGAGCAAATGCCACTCGATCCATTCCCCGCGCATGGTGGTGGACGAAACGGCAATGCCGCGTGGCGCGGCCCTGCTGGCGGGCATGGCCGAACGGTTCCTGGCGCAAGGCTGGGGCTGATCCCCTATTCGCACAGATCGCACAAGGCGTGGATGATCCCGCTGACGATCGGATCACGCAAGCTGTAAAGCCGGGTCTGCGCCGCCGCCCGGCAATGCACCGCGCCTTCTTCGCGCAGCAAGGCCAGATGCTGCGAGACCGAGCTTTGCGACAGGCCGGTCAGGCCAACCAGTTCGTTCACCGATGCCTCGCCTTCGTCCAGACGGCACAGCATCAGCAAGCGTTCGGGATGGCTCATCACCTTGAGCCGGGCCGCCATCTGGGCCGAATTGGCCTTGAGCTGTGCCTTGTCCGCCGACTTCACGCCGCATCCCCCGCCAGCAGCCGGCCATCATCGCGCAGCAGCACATAGATTGCCGGGATCACCAGCACGGTCAGCAGAGTTGACGATGCCAGGCCGAACAGCAGGGAAATCGCCAGTCCCTGAAAGATCGGGTCGGTCAGGATCACCGCCGCGCCGATCATCGCCGCTGCAGCGGTCAGGACGATCGGCTTGAAGCGGATCATCCCGGCTTCCAGCAAGGTTTCGCGCAGGCTTTTGCCGGGGCTGGCGCTGTGCTGAATAAAATCGACCAGCAGAATCGAATTGCGCACGATGATCCCGGCCAGAGCGATGAAGCCGATCATGCTGGTGGCCGTGAACGGGGCCATGAACAGCATGTGGCCCAGCACGATCCCCACCAGGGTCAGCGGGATCGGCGTGAGGATCACCAGTGGCAGTTTGAAACTGCGGAATTGCCCAACCACCAGCACATAGATCGCCAGCAGGGCCACCATGAAAGCCGCGCCCATATCGCGGAACGTAACCCAGGTGATTTCCCATTCGCCGTCCCACAGCAGCGCGGGCCTGCTTTCATCGACCGGCTGGCCGTTCAGCAACACGTCCGGTTTGACCAGACCGGCCTTGGCCCAATCGAACTGATCGATCGCCTCATCCACCGCCAGCATGCCATAGATCGGCGCTTCATAGCGCCCGGCAAGGTCCGCCAGCACCATGGTCGCGCCGCGCCCGTCGCGCCGGAACATCGCCTGCCCGCCGGGGACAAGCTCTGCCTTGACCAGTTCACCCAGCTGGATCAGCTGCCCGCCGGGCATGGCCGCCACCGGGGTTGCGGCCAGGCTGGCCGACCAGGCGCGCTGCGACTGATCGAGCCCCAATTCGATCGGCAGCGGATCGCGATCAGCGCCGCGCGGCGCATAGCCCAAGGTCTGGCTGCCCAGCAGTGCCCCGATCGAATCGAACAGCTGGCGTTCGGACAGGCCATACTGGTCCAGCTTGGCGCGGTCCGGCACCAATCGCAGCGTTGGCCGCGGAACGCCGAATGAATTGTCGGTATCGACGACGAACGGCACCGATTTGAAAATCTGTTCCACCGCCTGGGCCGTCTTGACCCGGCTGGCTTCGTCCGGACCATAGATTTCTGCCAGCAGGGTGGCGAGTACCGGCGGCCCCGGCGGCGTTTCCACCACCTTGAGCGAGCCGCCCGGCGGCAAAGGCACGGCCTTTTGCAATTGCTCGCGCAAGGCAACCGCGATTTCGTGGCTTGACCGGCTGCGATCACCCTTGGGCAGCAGCGTGACCATTACGTCACCCTGTTCCGGTTGCGCTCGCAGGAAATAGTGCCGCACCAGGCCGTTGAAATTGAAGGGTGCGCTGGTCCCGGCATAGGCTTCCATTGCCACCACTTCAGGGACCTGACGGGTCACAGCAGCGGCCTGTTCCAGCACTCGGCCAGTCATTTCCAGGCTGGTCCCTTCGGGCAGATCAAGCACCAGCTGGACTTCGCTCTTGTTGTCAAACGGCAGCAATTTGACCGTCACAGCCTTGAAATAGAACATCGAGCAGGCCACCAGCGTGGCCACCCCAACCGCGATCAGGAACCGTTTCGCGCTTTCGCGGGTGGCGATCACCTTGCTGGCATAGCGGCGGTAGAGCGTCCCCAGCTTGCCGCCATGAGCATCGTGGCCACCCTGATCCAGCGCCTCCCGGGCGAACCGGATCATCAGCCAGGGGGCGATGATCACCGCAACGAAAAAGCTGAACACCATCGCCGCGCTGGCGTTGATCGGGATCGGCGCCATGTAAGGCCCCATCAGTCCCGAAACGAACAGCATCGGCAGCAGCGCCGCAACCACAGTGAGCGTGGCGACGATGGTGGGATTGCCTACTTCGGCAACAGCTTCAACCGCGGCGTCGATCCGACTGCGTCCATCCGCCATGCCCCAGTGCCGCGCGATATTCTCGATCATCACGATGGCATCGTCGACCAGAATGCCGATCGAAAAGATCAGTGCGAACAGGCTGACGCGATTGATGGTAAAGCCCATGATCTTGCTGGCAAACATGGTCAGCATGATCGTGGTCGGGATGACAATCGCGGTCACGGCAGCCTCGCGCCAGCCGATTGCAAAGCCGATCAGCACCACGATCGTCACCGTGGCCAGCGCCAGATGCAGGATCAGCTCATTGGCTTTTTCGTTCGCCGTTTCGCCATAGTTGCGGGTGATTGAAACGGTGACACTATCGGGAACCAGCTGGCCTTGCAGTGTTTCCAGCCGTTCAACCACTGCTTCTGAAACGGTGACGGCATTGGCGCCGGCCCGCTTGGCCACGGCCAGACTTACCGCAGGCGTCATGACCCAGCCCGCCGCGCCATCGCGCGCCCAGCGCCAGGCGCGTGCCTGATCCTGGGTCGGTGCCTGTTCGACCGTGGCGACATCTTTGACCAAAACTGCCGCGCCACCGACCGCGCGGACAGTCAACTGACCAAGCTCTTCCGCGCTCTTCAGCGTCTGGCCAGCGGTTACCGCGACAGCCTGGCCGCTTTCGCGCACGGTGCCTGCGGGGAAAGCGCGGTTGGCCTGGCTGACTGCCTCGATCAGATTGCCAAGCGGCACCCGATGCGCCGCCAGCCGCGCCGGATCGGGTACCACACGCAGCGCCATGCGCTGCCCGCCGGTGATGAAAGTCAGCCCGACATCGTCAACCTTGGCCAGTTCGGTCCGCAGCTTGCCGGCCAGTTCGGACAGGGCCTGATCGTTCCACTGGCCGGGCGCGCCGGGCTTTGGGGTCAGGGTCAGGACCACGATCGGCACATCGCTGATCCCGCGCACTGTCACTTGCGGCGACGGGATCCCGACCGGGATCCGATCGATATTGGCACCGATCTTTTCATTGATCCGGGTCGCGGCATCTTCCGGGTTGGACCCGACCAGGAACCGTGCCGTCACCAGTACGCCGTTGTCCTGCGCCTGGGTGTAAACGTGCTCGACCCCTTCGGCGCTGCGCACAATGGTTTCAAGCGGTTTGGCCACCAGTTCGATCGCTTCGGGCGCGGAGAGGCCCGGAGCCATGACCCGGATGTCAACCATCGGCACGGAAATCTGCGGCTCTTCCTCACGCGGGATAGTGATCGTCGCGATCAGGCCAACCACGATTGCGGCAAGCAGCATCAAGGGGGTGAGCGGCGAGAGGATCGTCGCGCGGGTAAGCCGCCCGGAGATGCCCAGGTTCATGGGCCGGTCCGCCCGATCAGGGTATCGCCCGCAGCCACACCCGAAAGCAGCTCGACCATGCCGGGAGCGGCACTGGGGGCAAGTTGCACGGGCACTTGCGCAGCGCTGCCGTCCTTGGCGAGCAATGTGACATAGTCGATCCCGAAGCGGCTGATGACATAGCTGCCCGGCACCAGCATGGCCTTGCGTGAACCGGTTTCGATCCGTGCCGCCACGCGCCGTCCGATCAGCCGGTTGTCGAGCCCGGGCAGTGCGACATCGGCGGCCAGCTGCCCTGCGGTAACCGCCGGATAGACCTTGATCACGCGCCCGGTGCTGGTTCCGGCCAGCGCGCTGGCCACAACCTGCGATCCGGGATGAACCTTGTCAGCCAGCGATTCGGGCAATTGCAGGCGCAGCACCGTGGGGCCCGAAGTGATCGCCGCGATTACCGTGCCGGGGGCAACCGGGGCCCCGGCCGGAACGTCGGCGCGCAGCACTCGCCCGCTGGCGGGCGCGACCACCGCGCCCTGCCCGGCCACTGCACCAACCGCAGCCTGTTGAGCCTGCGCCGCACGGATCTGGGCCCGCGCGGCATCGGCGGAGGCCTGGGCCTGATCGAGCCGGGCCTTGGCATAGACCCCCTTCTGATAGAGGTATTTGATCCGTGCCAGCTCGGCCTCGGCCTGGGCGGCCTGGGCCTGGGCGGCAGCGGCCTGGGCGCCATAGGCTCCGGCCTGATAGCCAAGCTGGCTGTCAACGATCCGGCCGATCACTTGCCCTTTGGCAACCATATCGCCTTCACGCACCGACAGCGTGGTCAGGATCCCGGGAATGCGAGCCAGGACCTGGGCCTGATCAACCGTGGTGACCTCTGCACTGACATCCTGCCAGGCACCGGCATCGGCGGGAGCCAGCACCAGCCGCGGGCCGGCCGGAGCCATGGCCGGGGCGGGGGCCTGTTCCGAACTGCCGCAAGCCGCCAGCGCGAGCGCCAGAGCCGCGCTCAATGCACCCTGTTTGAGCATGTGCTTGCCTTTCCGTGCCATTCAACGCTCCACCGGCATCCCGGCCGCTTGCCAGGCCCCGAAACCGCCACCAAGGTGCGTATCGACCTCTGCCCGCGCCGTGGCACAGCGTTCCAGCGCCATGGCCGACCGGCGGCCCGCCGCACAGTTCAGCACCAGCTTGCGTGCGCCCGGATCGGGCAGCTGACTGACCCGAAAGGTGGAGAGCGGCAGGTTGAGCGCGCCGGGGATATGCCCGGCGGCAAATTCATCCACTTCGCGCACGTCCACCACCACGGCGCGATCATCGCGCAACATCTGGGCGAGCTGCGCCGGGGTAAGTTCAAGGTGGCGGGGTTTGCCAAATCCGAATGCCATGACTGCGTCCTTGCCGGAGAGCGAATCCTGATCGCTCATATTTATGCTTGCTCATATACGTTATAACTTATATTAGTCAACCAAGATAGATGACGAGTCGAACCACGCCCTGGGGTCATCCAGGGCCAGCAAGTGGAGCAAGAGACATGGTTCTGCCGGTAATCATGGTGCTGGGCGCAGGCCTGGGCGGAACGATCGCGGCCTATGAGATTCGCGATGCGGTCAAAGGCAAGGCCGATGTCATGGTGGTCAACGAGGGCGAGGATTTCTGGTTCGTGCCCAGCAATCCCTGGGTCGCGGTGCGCTGGCGCGAACCCGACGCGATCAAGGTTCACCTGCCGCCGGTCATAGCCAAAAAGGGCATCGGCTTTACTGCGGTTGGCGCCAGACGCGTCCATCCGGCCGAGAACCGGGTCGAGCTAAACGACGGCACTTCGCTCAGTTATGACTATCTGGTGATCGCCACCGGGCCGGACCTTGCCTTTGATGAGGTCGAGGGGCTGGGCCCGCAGGGCTTTACCCAATCGGTCTGCAAGACCGATCATGCCGCCCACGCCGCCGACATGTTCGAACAGCTTGCCGCCAATCCCGCGCCGGTGGTGATCGGCGCGGCTCAGGGGGCTTCGTGCTATGGCCCGGCCTATGAATTCGCGATGATCGTCGATACCGAACTGCGCCGCCGCAAAGTGCGCGACCGGGTGCCGATGACCTTTGTCACCGCCGAACCCTATGTCGGGCACCTCGGTCTTGACGGGGTGGGCGATACCAAAAGCCTGCTCGAAAGCGAAATGCGGGGCCGCCATATCAAGTGGATCACCAATGCGCGGATCGCCAAGGTCGAGCAGGGCCTGATGCACGTCGAAGAAGTGAACGAGGACGGATCGGTCAGGCAACAGCACGATCTGCCGTTCGGCTTTTCGATGATCCTGCCCGCGTTTCGCGGGGTTCCGGCAGTGTTCGGGATAGAAGGACTGACCAACCCGCGCGGCTTCATCCTGGCCGACAAGCATCAGCGTAACCCAGCCTTCCCCAACATCTTCTCGCTGGGGGTCTGCGTGGCGATCCCGCCGGTGGGCAAGACCCCGGTGCCAGTCGGCGTGCCCAAGACCGGGTTCATGATCGAAAGCATGGTCACCGCGATCGCTGCCAACCTCAAGCTGATCCTGGCCGGACAGGAACCCACCGAAGAGGCGACCTGGAACGCAGTCTGTCTGGCCGATTTCGGCGATGGCGGGGTGGCCTTCGTCGCCCAGCCGCAGATCCCGCCGCGCAACCTTAACTGGTCCAGCGAGGGCAAATGGGTCCACCTCGCCAAGATCGGATTCGAGAAATACTTCCTCCACAAAATCCGTCGCGGAACCAGCGAGCCGTTCTACGAAAAACTCGCGCTCCACGCGCTCGGCATCCGCAAGCTGCGGTTCAAGTAAGGAGCCCTCGCGATGACGCTCGATTCCGCCGTTTTCCGCTTCGCCGGTCTGGTCGTGCTGGCCAGTCTGGCTCTGGCCCACTGGATCCATCCGGCCTGGCTGTACCTGACCGCTTTTGCCGGGCTCAACATGCTGCAGGCCAGCTTTACCGGCTGGTGCCCGGCGGCAAGCCTGTTCAGGAAACTGGGAGTGCGCCCCGGCGCGAGCTTTGATTGAGCACCCGGCGATACGGCGCACTTGAACCGGCCTGAATTTGCTTTCCTGCGTCATGGCTGCCCCCACGGCCATGGCGCAGGATCCCCCGGCGGCAATCACGGACGCGCTGGCCCATGAAAGCGCGGACTGGGGGAAAAGCCATTCGGTCCATTCGCCGCGCATGGTCATGGATGAATCCGGCATGCCGCGCGGGGCGGCACTGCTTGCCGGGATGGCAGAGCGGTTTCTGGCGACCGGGCGAGACTGACCAGAGCCTTTCAGGCCTAGATGCGCCGGATCACCAGATTGCGGATCTCGGTCATGTCTTCCATCGCAAAGCGCACGCCTTCGCGGCCAAGGCCCGAATCCTTGACCCCGCCATAAGGCATGTTGTCGACCCGGTAGGACGAGACGTCGTTGATGACGATCCCGCCCACTTCCATCCGGTCCCAGGCGTCGAGCACTTGGTGCAGGTCGCGGGTAAAGACTCCGGCTTGCAGTCCGAACTTGCTGTCGTTGACTTCCTCTACCGCCTCGTCCCAGCTGGCGAACCGCGAGAGGATCACGACCGGGCCAAAGGCTTCCTCGCGGTAGACCGCGCTGTCGCGAGCGACATCTTCCAGCAGCGTTGCCTGAAGCATCGCACCGTCGCACTCGCCCCCGGCAAGCAGCCGGGCGCCGCCGGCCACGGCTTGATCGATCCAGCCCTTCAGCCGCTGGGCCTCTTTGGCGGAAATCATCGGGCCGATGAAGGTTTCACGATCCTTTGGATCGCCCCACTTCAGCGCCTTGACCCGTTCTGCCAGTCGATCGCGGAACGTATCGTACAGGCTGTCATGCACGATCACCCGCTGGACGTGGATGCAGCTTTGCCCGGACTGGTAATAGCCACCGAACACGATCCGTTCGATCGCGTGATCGAGATCGGCATCCGCGTCGACCACCACGGCGGCATTGCCGCCAAGTTCCAGCACCACCTTCTTCTTGCCGGCTCGCGCCTTCAGATCCCAGCCGACGCCGGGCGAGCCAGTGAAGGACAAGAGCTTGAGCCGTTCGTCGGTGGTGAACAGATCCGCCCCGTCGCGGCTGGCGGGCAGGATCGAGAACGCCCCTTCGGGCAGCACATCGCATTCCGCCAGCACTTCACCCATGATCAGCGCGCCCAGCGGGGTCAGGCTGGCCGGTTTCATCACAAACGGGCAGCCAACCGCGATTGCCGGAGCGATCTTGTGCGCGGCGAGGTTGAGCGGGAAGTTGAACGGCGAAATGAAACTGCACGGCCCGATCGGAACCCGCCGCCACATCCCCATGTACCCGCGCGCCCGTTCCGAAATGTCGAGCGGCTGAACCTCGCCATAGTTACGCGTCGCTTCTTCGGCGGCGATCCGGAAGGTGTCGATCAGGCGGGTAACCTCGCCCTCGGCATCCTTGATCGGTTTGCCCGCCTCGACGCAGAGCGCATAGGCCAGCTCGTCGAACCGCTCGCGAAACCGGCGGACGCAGTGATCGAGTACGCCTTGCCGTTCGAAACTGGCCAGTTGCGCCATCGGTTCGGCCGCGCGCACCGCCCCGGCAATTGCCGCGTCGATCACATCGGGCGTGGCCAGCGCGGTGCGAAACGCGATCTCGCCAGTGTACTTGTCGGTCACCGCCAGATCGGCGTTGGGCTGGACCGCCCGGTTGTTGAGGTAGAGCGGATAGACCTCTTGCAGCTTCATCACAGCGCCTTTGACAGCGCCTTGAGATCCTTGTTCAGGATCTGGTCGTTTTCGGAATAGTCGACCGGACAATCGATCAGATGCACTCCCGGCGTGTCGCGGCAATGGGCCAGCAGATCGCGCAGGTTTGCGCTGGAGGTAACCCGGTGGCCGTGCGCGCCATAGCTTTCGGCATATTTGACGAAGTCCGGGTTGCCATATTCGAGCCCCCAGTCCTTGAAGCCCATGTTGGCCTGCTTCCAGCGGATCATGCCATAGGAACTGTCGTTGAGGATCAGCACCGTCAGATTGAGCCCCAGTCGGACGGCGGTTTCCATTTCCTGGCTGTTCATCATGAACCCGCCATCGCCGCAAATCGCCATGACCTTGCGGTCCGGATAGAGCATCGCGCTCATCATCGCGCTGGGCAAGCCGGCGCCCATCGTCGCCAGTGCATTGTCGAGCAGCACGGTATTGGGCAGGTAAGCGCTGTATCCGCGTGCGAACCAGATCTTGTAGACCCCGTTATCAAGGCAGATCACCCCGTCTTCAGGCATGCAATCGCGTACTTGCTGGACCAGATGGGGCGGAAAGATCGGGAAGCGGGCATCGGCGGCGAGCGGGGCGGTATGTTCCAGCTCGGCGCGGCGATAGGCCAGCATGTGGTCGAAATCCCAGCTGGGCGAAGGCGTGATCGCCTCCTTCATCTGCCACACCGCATTCGCAATATCACCGATCACTTCGATGTGCGGGAAATAGACCGGATCGACTTCGGCGGTCTTGGTCGAAACGTGGATCACTTTGGGCCCGTCGCTCTCACGCATGAAGAACGGCGGCTTTTCGATCACATCATGGCCCAGGTTGATGATGCAGTCGCTGTCCTCGATCGCGCGGTGGACGAAATCGCCCGCTGAGAGCGCCGCGCAGCCCAGAAAGCGAGGATGGCGCTCGTCGATCACCCCTTTGCCGAGCTGGGTGGTGAGGAAGGGGATGCCGGTCGTCTCGACGAATTCGAGCAGCATCTTGCCGGTCATCTTGCGGTTCGCCCCGGCCCCGATCACCAGCACCGGCGCACGCGCATTTTCCATCGCGTGGACCGCCTGGTGGATCGATTTGGCATCGGCGGTGGGACGGCGCACCAGGCTGCGTTGCAGCGGCCGGCTGTCGGTATGTTCGTCGGCAATGTCCTCGGGCAGCTCAATATGGGTTGCGCCGGGCTTTTCTTCCTCGGCCAGCCGGAAAGCTTCGCGCACCCGGCTCGGGATATTGTCGGACGAGGCCATCTGGTGGGTGTACTTGGTGATCGGCCCCATCATCGCGCAGACATCCAGGATCTGGAACCGGCCCTGTTTGCTCTTCTTGATCGGCTTCTGCCCGGTAATCATCAGCATCGGCATCCCGCCCAGCTGAGCATAGGCCGCCGCTGTGACGAAGTTGGTTGCCCCCGGGCCCAGCGTGGCAAGACACACCCCGGTCTTGCCAGTGTGCCGCCCATAGGTTGCCGCCATGAACCCCGCGCCCTGTTCGTGCCGGGTCAGGACCAGCCGGATCTTGCTTGAGCGCGAAAGCGAATCGAGAAAATCAAGGTTCTCTTCTCCCGGCACCCCAAAAATGTACTCACAGCCCTCGGCTTCGAGACATTCGATGAACAGATCGGAAGCTTTTTGTTGCACGCCACGTTCGGCCATTGGTCGCATCTCCCCGGATTGCGCGCCCTTTTCTTTTTGAGACTATCAAACCCGTCGAGTGGAGTCTCGAAGCAAATGCAGCCCGCGCGGCCCCGCGCAATTCAAGGTTGCCAAGGACAGCCCTTTGAGCAAGTGACGGTCAGCAATCTGCGGGTCCGCTTCAAGCGGCCTGTACCAAGGGGAAGTTTCAGTGACCGAGAAGACCGCGCTGATCACCGGCATTACCGGCCAGGACGGCGCCTATCTGGCGCGGCTGCTGCTTGACAAGGGATACCGTGTCCACGGGATCAAGCGGCGTTCGTCCTCGTTCAACACCAGCCGGATCGATGACATCTACGAAGATCCGCACAAGCCCGATCCCAAGCTGACGCTGCACTATGGCGACATGACGGATTCGACCAACCTGATCCGGATCGTGCAGGAAACCCAGCCGGATGAAATCTATAACCTGGCGGCGCAGAGCCACGTCCAGGTCAGTTTTGAAACCCCGGAATATACCGCCAATTCCGACGGGCTGGGCACACTGCGCCTGCTTGAGGCGATCCGCATCCTCGGGCTTGAGCGCAAGACGCGGTTCTATCAGGCTTCCACATCGGAACTCTATGGCCTGGTTCAGGAAGTGCCCCAGCGCGAAACCACGCCGTTCTATCCGCGCAGTCCCTATGCCGCGGCGAAGCTCTATGCCTACTGGATCGTGGTCAATTACCGCGAGGCTTATGGCATGTATGCCTGCAACGGGATCCTGTTCAACCACGAAAGCCCGCTGCGCGGCGAAACCTTCGTGACCCGCAAGATCACGCGCGCCGCGGCGGCGATCTCACTCGGGCGGCAGGAGGTACTCTACCTCGGCAACCTCGATGCCAAGCGCGACTGGGGCCATGCCCGTGAGTACGTGCGCGGCATGTGGCTGATGCTGCAGCAGGACGAGCCGGAAGACTATGTGCTGGCCACGGGCGAGACCAACACGGTGCGCCAGTTTGTCGAATGGTCGTTCGAAGATGCCGGGATTACGCTGGAATGGCGCGGGCAAGGGGCCGAAGAGCAGGGCTTTTGCACCAAAACCGGCGCGCTGCGGGTGGCGATCGATCCGCGTTACTTCCGCCCGACCGAAGTGGACCTGCTGATCGGGGATCCCACCAAGGCGCACCAGAAACTGGGCTGGAAGCATGAAACCCCGGTCCGCGAACTGGCCCGGGAAATGGTCCAGGCCGATCTGGAAGTGATGCGCGGCGCGGCGATTGGTCTGGGGAACTGATGGCGGGGCAATTCGACCTTGCGGGCAAGCGGGTCTGGGTGGCCGGCCACCGGGGCATGGTGGGCGGCGCGATTGTGCGGCGGCTGGCGGGCGAGAACTGCGAAGTCCTGACCGCAGGCCGCGAAGAGCTTGACCTGACCGACCAGCGCGCCGTGCTGGACTGGATGCGCCAGACCCGCCCGCAAGCGGTATTCCTGGCCGCCGCCAGAGTCGGCGGGATCATGGCCAATGCCAGCTTTCCGGTCGATTTCCTGCGTGACAACCTGCTGATCGAAACCGCGATCTTCACCGGCGCGCAGGATGTCGGCGTGGAAAAGCTGCTGTTCCTGGGCTCGTCCTGCATCTACCCCAAATTTTCCGACCAGCCGATCCGCGAGGAAGCCCTGCTGACCGGCGAACTGGAACCCACCAATCAGTGGTACGCCATTGCCAAGATCGCCGGGATCAAGCTGGCCCAGGCCTATCGCCAGCAATATGGCTGCGACTATATCAGCGCCATGCCGACCAACCTGTATGGTCCGGGCGACAACTTTGACCTCAATGCCAGCCACGTCCTGCCCGCGCTGATCCGCAAGGTCCATTTGGCCAAGCAGACCGGCGGCGCGGTCGAAGTCTGGGGCACCGGCACGCCGCGCCGCGAATTCCTTTATGTCGATGATTGCGCGGATGCCTGCGTTCATCTGATGCAGGGCTATTCCGGCGACAGCCACATCAATGTCGGTTCGGGCGAGGATATCTCGATCCTCGATCTGACCCGATTGGTGATGGACGTGCTGGACTATGCCGGCGGCGAAGTGGTGACCGATCCGACCAAGCCCGATGGCACCCCGCGCAAGCTGATGGACAACCGCCGGCTGCGAGACCTGGGCTGGTCACCCAAGGTTGACCTGCGCGAAGGCGTGGCGCGCAGTTACCAGGCCTTTCTGGCCGGCGATGGCCGCAACGCCGGGTAGTTAGCTAGTTCGGCGAATCGCCTTCGGGCTGGCCTGCGGCTTCGGCCTGAGCCTTTTGGCGGGCCTCGATCTGCTTTTCCAGTTCCTCGACGCGTGACTGCGTGTCGGCGGCGTCCTTGTCGATGGTCGCAAGCCGCCGGGCGCGTTCGGCCGCGATCAGTTCGCTGAAGCGGATATCGGGCGACGTCTTCTTTTCGGCATAGGCCGCGTCAATCAGCTTGCCCGAACAGCCGGTCCACCCGCCCGCACCCACCGGGGTGCAGCTCATCGTGCCGGTGCGGCCGACCCGTTCATAGGCCATCACCCGGTTGGTCCAGGCATCGTTCTGCGGTGAAGAGCTTTCACGCAGCGCCGACGGGATGCGATAGCGTTCAGCCTCGGCCTTGCGGGCGCAGACGGTGATGGTGTTTTCATCGTCGGCCGGGGGGCATTTGTCATCGCCATAGACGATCAGCTGGTTGACCTTAGGTTCGGGCACATCCTGCGCCGCGGCGGGCAAGGCAAGAGCCAGCGCCGGAACGGTCAGGGCGATGGCGAGCAACGGACGCATGGCAAACTCCTTGGTGCGGCAGGCCCCTATAGGCCAGCTGCGGACTGAATGACAGCTGAAGCGCGGCCGCGCCTTGCTTCTGGTAAACAAGCGCGCCCGGTCAATCAGATCCGTTCGGCCAGCCGGATCGCCGCGCGGCAGCCCAGCCGGATCGCGCCCGCCAGCAAGGGATAGGCTGGAGCCCGCTCAGCCCCCGCCGCCAGCGCGGCATCGCGGTGGGCGCGTTCATCATCGCGGAATTCGCGGATCGTGGCGGACAGTTCGGGATCGCTGTCACCCAGCTCTTCAAGCTGCTGAGTGTAATGCCGGTCGATCTCTTCCTCGACCGCCGCGGTGCAGGCCATCGCCGCTTCCGGCCCGATCAGCGCGGTTGCCGCACCTAGTGCAAAGCCCGCAATGTCCCAGAACGGCTGCAGCGCGGTCGGCCGCACGCCGCGCTCTGCAATCAGCGCGTCGAACCGCGCCTTGTGCTCCGCTTCCTGCGCCGCCATGTGCTCGATCGCCGCGCTGTGGGGTGATCGCGCACCCATCACTGCCAGCTGCCCGGCATAGATCCGCGTCGCGCCATATTCCCCGGCATGGTCAACCCGCAGCATGCGATCAGTCACTGCCTTGTTCATGGCCTGGCTCCGCGGCCCAGCAGCCGCAGGATCAGCCCTGCACTGGCTGTGGAAATCAGAAAGTTGAACCCCGCCAGGCTGATCCCCAGCAGCGACCACTGCACATCATCGCACCGCACGATCGGCGCATCCCAGATCGCGGCCATCGGATCGGCGGCGCCGGCGGTGGCCTTGGCGGTGCAGGCAGTCAGCCCTTCCCACCAGCCATATTCGACCCCGGCATGATAGGCCCCGATCAGCCCCGAGGCGAGGATCGCCAGCGCCGCCAGCGCGACAACCGGGCGTGACGGACGGACCATACCGACCAGCCCCAGCGCCAGTGCGGCGAAGTGCGGATAGCGCTGCCACCAGCACATCTCGCACGGGTAGAGGTTGAACACATACTGCCCGATATAGGCCCCGCCAAGCAGCGCGGCAGGGGTCAGCAGCGCGAGCAGCGCGGCCTGGCGCAAGGGTGCTGCGGACATTCGCCTACTTCCCCTTTGCGGCCAGGGCGGTCACGCCAGAGCCGGTGCGGCGCAGCGTCTGGACTGCGTAATAAAGCTGGAAGTCCTTGATACTTTTGGCCTTCAACTCTTCCGCCGTCATCTTGAAGCGCGGATCGTCCTGCGTGTCTTCTTCCAGCTTCTTGTCATCGATCGCCGCTTCGTTGACGAGGTGGCGGCGCAGGTCGCTTTCGCGCAAGGCCATTTGCGAGCGCCGCCGCGCATCGGGATCGGACAGCTGCGGCACGGCCACATCGGGCCGGATCCCGCCTTCCTGCACCGACCGGCCCGACGGCGTGAAATAGCGCGCCGTGGTCAGCTTCACGGCATGTTCGTGCCGCCCATCAAGATAGAACAGCGACTGGACCGAGCCCTTGCCAAAGCTGCGCTGCCCCATCACCAGCGCACGGCGGTGATCCTGCAGGGCCCCCGCGACGATTTCCGAAGCCGAAGCCGAACCTTCATCGATCAGCACCACCAGCGGCAGCCCGCGCGCCGTATCGCCCTTGAACGTCGCGGCCACGGCCGGGGGCAGATCGGGATAGTTGCGCATGTCATCGGCGCGGAAATACATATCTTCACCGGTGATCCGCCCGCGCTGCGAAACGATATCGCCGCTGGACAGGAACAGGTCCGACAGGGCCACGGCCTCTTCCAGGCTGCCGCCCGGATTGCTGCGCAGATCGAGCACCAGCCCGCCCAGTTTGCCGCCCGATTGCTTGCGCAGATCGGCGATCCCGTCGCGCACATAATTGCCGACGTCCTTGGAAAATTCGTTGACCGTCAACACGCCGATCGTGCCTTCCAGCGCCCAGGTGACGGGCTCCAGTTTGATTTCGCGGCGCGTCACGGTCACGTCGAACGGCTCATCCCGGCCGGGGCGGAACACCGTCAGGCGGATCTTGGTCCCGGCTTCGCCGCGCATCTGCGCCACGGCATCGTCAAGCGGAACGCCATAGATCAGCTTGCCGTCGAGGTGAGTGATATAGTCCCCCGCCTTGACTCCGGCTTCCGCCGCCGGGCTGCCGCGCAGCGGGCTGATCACCTTGACCGTTTCCTGATCCATCCCGACCGACAGGCCTAGCCCGGCATAGCCGCCATCGATCATGGTGTTGAGCCGTTCGAGCGAATTGCCCTCAAGATAGCTCGAATGCGGATCGAGCGAGGCCAGCATCCCCTCGATCGCGCCATTGATCAGCTTCTCGTCGTCAACCTTTTCGACATATTGCGCCTTGACCAGCTGGTACACGGTGGCCAGCCGCCCGAATTGCGGGCCCGAGCGCGCATCGACTGCCGCCAGCCCGGCCGTGGTCACCGGGATCAGGGCCAGCGCGGACGTGGCCAGCGCAGCGCGGAGCAAAAGGGCGGACTTCATCGGCGGCACTGCCTTTCGGATTGTCATGCCCCAACCTATCGCGCCGCGCAGGTTAACACCAGATGGATTGGCGAAATGGCTCCAAGTCTCGTTCATGACAGCCTTTGTCGGTGTCGAATAGCGACACTCCAATCGGAGCGCGCAGTTTGCAGCACGCAAAATGGAACATCCAACCCCAAATCTAGGATGTTGCCGTCCAAAGGCACACATGTATAATGAATTTGGAGGTGGGATTTGAAACTGGATTTGCCTAGCCTGCTTATTACAGCAAGTTATCTGGTGCTTTCGTGTAGCCCAGAGGCAATCGCTCGTGCGGAATCCTATCGCTCTGAGGCATCGACTGCGATCGTAGTAAATGGCCAAGAGCAGATCGAACTGAAGCAGGTAAAAGCCCTCGATGATGCGGTGGCCGCATATCAAGATCTGTCTAGCAATTGGTTTGTTAGCGAATTGTGCGACATTCGCGAACTCTGTGACGATGAAAAATTTAACGTCAAACTGACGAAAGAATACGTCCAGTTGTTTTACACGCCAAACCTTCAATTTATCATAGATACAAATGTCTCCAACAGCATAAAGCTTGCTTCGTTTCCAATTGCTGCGGTCAATCATGCGAATTATGTTGATATCGAATCTGTTTATAGCAGACGCCTTGACATTAGTTATGTTAAACTACAGAAATCGCTATCAATTTTAACCCAAAAAACCAATGAAAATCGACGATTTCTGTACAATTTCCCAAACGCGCAGGACAATCCATTTTTCCCTTGGCCACCGAAAACACCGAGCGATCTCGGTGACATCAGTGCCGATTTTGAAGTTAGAGGGTCTTTGGGGTCGATTGCCAATAGAATTAAACAACGAATCTCTCCAAAAGGCTATGATTCATTGCGGTACTTTAGCGTTCCGGGCGGCTTTGCAATGGTAACGGACCTAGAGAGGGTTGCGCGACATGGGTCAATTTCACCCGAAAATCGTTGGACAGTTGGAAAGCGAGGCGGTTTCGTTAGCATCTATGACTATTGGAACAAACTTTTAAAGGGTGAAAATGATCGGTTTAGGGTGTTTGTTTTTATAGTGACCGACGCTGACATTAGAAACGATCAAGCATTTGCAGATCAAGCTGACCTGAAAAATTGGAAGGCAATTGGCCGCCCGGGACTCAGTAATCAACGGTCAGCGGCAACGGCCTTGCCAGGAACTAAGGCATGGTTGTATGTCTACGAATTCAAGTCGAGTCGATCCAAGGATCCTGAACTGATCCAAAATGATCGGGATCCACTTCGTATGCGGGAACACAAGCAAGCACTGGGGCTGCCATGACCCACGAGATCGCCGTTCGGCGCCTGACCAAGCTCTGGCTCTTCGCGGCGATATTTTTTGCAGCATTCGCTTTTGCGCAAATGCTTGCTGGCAAATATGGTTCGGATTCAGCAATTCCTTTCAACTGGCTGAGCGCGCAAATCCTCCCAGTTGTCGGACTAATTCTTGCCGCCATATTTTCCTCACCATCCAACAAATGGAAAACATCGACTGTTGCTGGTAAAAAATATTTATTGGCGCTAGGCGCTAGCGTGGTGCAAATTGTCGCAATTTTGCTAACAATCCTTATAGAGCCTGTTTTGGAATTGTCTCCATTTGATATTTTCGACAAAACCATTGTGCTGTTTGGCATTTGGCAATGTGTGGTAACAGCTTGCGTCGGTGGTCTAATATTTGACGGTCGCTAAGACGCCCACTTCCATACGGACCATGCCCGGCGCGCGATATATGGCGCGTTTGCGGCTCGCCCATCATATTGCAACTCTAACGTGAAAATCAACTTGCAGTTCACGTTGTACCTTTTGCATGTAATCCAATGAAGCCGCGCGTGTGGCTGCGTCAGCACGGCATTGTGGTGCTGGCCGGGCTGCTGGCCATGCTGGCGGTGCTGGCCGCGCAGGTGCTGGGGCTGAGCTTTGGCGAGCGGGCCTGGCTGCTGCTGACGGACAGCTATGCCCGCGCGGCGCCGCGGGTGTGGCAGGATGCGGCGGTCAAAGTGGTCGATATCGACGATGAAAGCATTCGCCGGCTGGGCCAATGGCCCTGGCCCCGCACCGACATGGCCCGCCTGACCGACCGGCTGACCGGGGCCGGAGCTTCGGCGATTGCCTTTGACGTGGTCTTTTCCGAGCCGGACCGGACTTCGCCCGCCGCCTTGGGCGAGCAGCTGCGCCGTCAGGGCGCGGGCGCAGGCGCGATTGCGGCGCTGACTGCCCTGCCCGACAACGATGCCGAACTGGCCAAGGCCTTTGCCCGCGCGCCGGTGGTGGCGGGGGTCTTTCTGCTCAACGATCGCGCCGGGCCTGCGCTGGAATCCAAGGCCGGCTTTGCGATTGCCGGGTCTGCGCCGGTGAGCGGCGCACCGCGCTTTGCCCGCGCGCTGACCTCGCTGCCTGCGCTCCACGCGGCGGCGCCGGGCAGCGGCTTTGTCAGTCTGGCCGCAGCGGAGGACGGGATTGTCCGCGAGGTGCCGCTGATCGCCTATCAGAGCGATGCGCTGCAGCCCGCACTCTCGCTGGAAGCGCTGCGGCTGGCGCAAGGGGCCGGGGCGATCACGCTGAAGACCAGCGATGCCGGGGGCGAAGGCGGCGGCGGATCCGGGCGGATGGTCGCGGTCAAGGTCGGGCAGTTTGAAGTGCCGACCACGGCATCGGGCGCGCTGACCCTGCGCTATACCGCCGCGCGCCCGCCGCGCACGATCCCGGCCTGGCAGATCCTGTCGGGCGAACTGGCCGGAGCGGAGCTTGAGCGCGCGGTCGGCGGGTCGATCGTGCTGATCGGCACCAGCGCGATCGGGCTGCGCGATCTGGTATCCACCCCGATCCGCCAGCGCGAAGCCGGGGTCAATGTCCATGCCGAGGCGCTGGAACAGATGATCACCGGGCAATTTCTGGTCCGGCCGGACTGGGCGTCGGGGCTGGAACGCAGTCTGGTAATCGTGCTGGGGATCCTGCTCGCGCTGGTCCTGCCCCGGCTGGGCGCGGTGCGCGGGGCTGCGCTGGGGCTGGGGCTGGTCGCCGCGATGCTGGGGGCAAGCTGGTGGGCCTATGTCAGCCGCGGGTTCCTGCTCAATCCGGTCTGGCCGACACTGGCGCTGGTGCTGGTGTACCTGATCCAGACCGCGCTGGTATTCTACCGCGAGGAGCGGCGGCGGGCCTATATCCACAGCGCGTTTGACCGCTATCTCTCGCCCGAACTGGTGCGCCAGATCGCCGCCAGTTCCGAGCGGCTGGAACTGGGCGGCGAGGACCGCGAGATGACCGTGCTGTTCGCCGATATCCGGGGGTTCTCACGCATTTCCGAAGGGCTGGGCCCGCGCGAGCTGATCCGCTTCCTGATCGGGTTCCTGACCCCGATGTGCGACGTGCTGCTGGGGCGGCGGGCGACGATCGACAAATTCATCGGCGATGCGATTCTGGCCTTCTGGAACGCCCCGCTCGACGATCCCGACCAGCACGTCAACGCCGCGCGCGCCGCGCTCGACATGGCGGCGCGGCTCGATGCGCTCAACCGCGATCCCGCCGCGCGCGGGGCCGATCTGCCCTGGCCGGGCGAGGTCAGGATCGGGATCGGGCTCAACGCCGGGCCGTGCTGCGTCGGCAATATGGGTTCGGCGCAGCGCCTGTCCTATTCGCTGATCGGCGATACGGTCAATCTGGCCTCACGGATCGAGGGGCTGACCAAATATTACGGCGTCACCATCGCCCTGGGCAGCGCACTGGCGGCGCAATTGCCGCAATTCGCGCTGGTCGAGCTTGACCGGGTGCGGGTGGTCGGCCGCGATGCGCCCGAGGCGATCTTTGCACTGATCGGGGATGAAGCGGTGGCGGCGGGCGTAGAATTTATCGCGCTGCGCGATGGCTTTGCGGCGTTGCTGACTGCCTACCGCGCGCGCGACTGGGCCGGGGCGGAACGGGCGATTGCGGAGCTGTCGCCAGGAGCGGCGGCGTTTGGGCTGGGCCAGACGTTGGAACTGTTCCGGAGCCGGACTGCAGCGCTAGCACTTGATCCGCCTGCGGAAGGTTGGGACGGGGTGTTTGCGGCGACGGAGAAGTAAGAGGGAACGGCTGCAATTAGCGGAGTGCTGGATTGTTCCGGACCCTTGCAGAAGAACAGCTGGACCCCGGATCAAGTCCGGGGTGACGGGGTGTTCTTTTGGCTGAAATTACGTTTCACCTCGAAAAGCGAACTCGGCTGGAATGTTGGGGGAAGCTGGCAAAGCCCTCGCCCCATCAGGGGAGAAAGTAATCTCCGCAATGTTGTCGTGTCCGCACAGCCACTCTTCAATAACACTGCCCCGTCACCGGATCGCGGCGCACGCAGGCGTTGGGTGTTGTCCCGCCCGAACCTCCTCCGCCGCCGCCCAGCACCCCGGCGGCGGCCGCGCCGACCCCGAGCAGGGTCCGCAGTGTCTTGCCGCTGTCACGCGCCAGGTCGGGGAAAATCGCGTCGCGCAGTTTGAGCAGGCCTTCCTGGCTGATCGTGAACGGGCCGACCGGTGCCGCGCCCGCGCGCGGAACGAAAGCGGCCAGCATCGGCGTGGTCAGATCGAGCGTACCGCCGCTCGACGCCACAGAGATCGCGCCCGGCTGGGCATCGCCCTGGCTGGCCGCGCCGGGGCCGCGCAGCACCACCAGCGTGGCATTGTCCTTGTCGGCATCCTTGGCGGCGGCGCGGATCGTCTCACCCTTGATGATGTCGATCGCGGTCTGGCCGATCGCCCCTTCGACAATCGTGCCGCGAATCCCGATCGTGGCGACCGGCGTGCCGATGGAAGAGCCGCCCATCGCGTTGGGGCGGCCGGACATGAACCGGAACGCGCCTTTGGCCACAGTCGCGCCCATCGAGCGGCCGCGCGCAGGATCATAGACGAAGCGGTCGATGGTCAGGCGGGCATTGGCACCGATCGAGAACACCGAGCGGTCCAGCAGCATCAGCTGCAGCTGGCTTTGCTTGCCGGTCTGGACCAGATCGGCAATCGCCACGCGTTCGCGCAGGGCCACCTGATGCGGTTTGGGCGCGCGGACATTGCTGAGCTTTGCCTCACGCACCACGGCCGAGGCGGTGCCGACAGCTTGCGCCAGCGCCGGGGTCGCGCAGGTCAGGCCCAGCGCGAGCAGCGCGCCGCAGCGGATGAGAATGCGCACGGCCATGCTATTTCGCTCCCTTGGTAGCGGCTGCGGGGCACTGCGCGGTTGCGGCCTGCCAGTCCGCTTTCTTGAAGTCGCCTTTGCGGAGCAGCGAGAATTCGGCTGTGGCCCCGCCGGGATCATCCAGCCGACACAGCAGCGCGGCATGCAGCAGCCGCGCGGGCTGTGACTTGCGGTCCAGAAACAGCGCGCGTTCGCTTGACGCCAGTGCTTCCAGCAATTGCCCGGCGGCGGCCTGTTGCCGCGCTGTGTCGAGCGTCTGCGCGGCGGTCTGGCTGCGGGCCAGCGCCTGTTCCAGATCGTCAATCGGTTCCGCCTGCGCTGCGCCGGTACCCGCCAGCGCCAGCCCGGCGGCCAGACAGGTTTTCAGAAGTTTCAATGCCATGGCGCTCTCCCACCTGCGGCGAGACGATAGAGCGCGGAGCGCCAACCGCAAGGGATTTGCGTGGCGCTGTGGGCCGGGTCAGCCTTATCCGCGCACGAATTCCAGCGGGTTCACCGGCTGCCCGCTTTGCCGCAGTTCAAGCGTGATCACCGGGCGGCCCTGACCGGCCGTGCCCAGCGGGGCGGCGGTGACCAGTTGCTGGCCGACGCGGGTGTTGAGTTCGGCCAGACCGGTGATCAGGCTGGTCCAGCCGCCGGGGTGTTCCAGAATCACGATCAGGCCGTAACCCTGATAGGGCCCGGCGAAGACCACCCGGCCCGCCGCGGGGGCGACTGCCTGAGCCCCGCCGCGCACCGCAAGGGTGATCCCGCGTGAAGCGGGGCGGCCGGGCTGGCTATCACCGAACCCCGCAACCAGCCGCCCGGCGAGCGGGAGCATATAGCCCGGCGGCGGCGGCGCAGTGGTGGCGGCGGGCAGGGGGGCATCGGCGGCGGTCTGGGCGCTTTGCGGCTGGGCCGGGCGCAGCACCGGACCGGGCAGCGCGGCGAGCTGGCTGCGCAGCGCCCCGGCCTTGGCCAGATCGCCGATCAGTCCGGTCAGATCGCGCGCCTGTTCGGCCAGCGCCAGCGCGCGTTCGCTTTCCCGGTCCGCCACCCCGCTTGCCTCGCGGCTGGCGAGGCGTTGCTGGCTTTCGAGCGCGGCGAGCGACTGGCGGCGCGCGGCAAGGTCACGCTCGCTGGCGCGCAGGGCATCGCTCGCCTGCCGGGCCTGGGCCTGGAGCGCGCGGCCGCGTTCGATCTCGGCGCGCAAGCCGGCGGTGCGGCGTTGGACTTCGGGCAGCATGGTTTCCAGCACGGCGCGCAAATAGACCGCCTCACGCAAGGAACCCGGCCGCAGCAGCGACAGTACCGGCGGGCGGCGCGAGAGGCGTTGCAGCGCGGCGGTCAGCTGGACCACCGGGCGCTGGCGTTCGGCCAGCCGCGCCCGCAGGCCAGTGCGCTGACGCTCAATCAGGACGATCCGCGCCTCGTTGGCGGCAATCGCGGCTTCACCCTGCTGGATCCGCGCGGCGACGGCGGCGCTTTCCTGCGCGGTCTTGTCAGCCTGGGCGCTGGCGCTGGCGGCATTGGCTTCGAGCGATTCGGCCCGCAGCCGCGCGGCCTCGCCCTGGGCCTGCGCTTCGGCCAGGGCCTTTTGCGTATCCTCGACCGTATCGAAAGTCAGCTGCCCGCGCGCAACGGCCCCGCCCAGCGCAGCCAGCGCGGCGAGAGGAAGCAGGACAAGGACCGGGCGGAACTGCATGGGGAGCCAGCCTTAGAACCTGTTGGCGCAAATGGGAATCGCTTCGTCGCCGATCGTCAGCCCGAACGGTGATAGGGATGCCCCGCCAGAATGCTGGTTGCGCGCCACAGCTGTTCGGCAAGCATCGCGCGGGCGAGCATGTGCGGCCAGGTCATGGCGCCGAACGCGATCAGGAGGTCTGCTTCGTCCCGCGCTTTGGCCCCGTGGCCATCGGCGGCTCCGATCAGGAAACGCGCCTCGCGCACCCCGTCATCGCGCCATTTGCCGAGCAGGGCCGCAAATTCCTCGGAAGAGAGCTGCCGCCCGCGTTCATCAAGCAGAACTTCGCGGTATGGGCTGAGCGGGGTGGGGAGCGCGCCGCCCGTATCGGGCAGCTCGGTCAGCTTGAATGGCCAGGCGATCCGCCTGGCATAGCGATCGACCATGTCCGCCTCGGGCGAACGGCCGATTTTGCCGCGGGCGATGATGTGCAGGCGCATGGATCAGCCGGCCAATGCAGGCAGACCGTCAGGCGTTGCCCGAATCGCCGAATGCCCACATCCGTTCAAGGTTGTAGAAGCTGCGCACTTCGGGGCGAAACAGGTGGACCACCACGTCGCCGGCGTCGATCAGCACCCAATCAGCCGCGGGCAGGCCTTCGATCCGGCAGTGGCCAAAGCCTTGCTGCTTGATCCGTTCGGCCAGCTTCTGCGCCATGGCCGCGACCTGGCGTGTCGAGCGGCCCGAGGCGATCACCATGTGGTCAGCGATCGAGCTCTTGCCCTCAAGCGGGATCGAGACGATGTCCTGCGCCTGGTCATCATCCAGCGATTGCAGCACGGCAGCGTGAAGCGAACCGGGCACAGCGGCGGGAAGCGGGGCAGGGGTTCCGGCGGGGGCCGGATTGGGCTCAGCAGGCGTCATGAAAAGGGGATCGGCTCCAATGGGCGGGCAGCGCAAGCGAGCGGCGCGCCGCTCATGCGATGTCGGGATCGACGGGATGGTGCGTCAGCGGATCGCGGCTGGCCTGCCCGGAAAAACGGGCGGCCCAGTCTGGATCGGCGTGGCGCAGGGCCGTGGCCGATCGTGGATCCGGATCGAAACGCAGTTGTATCAGCGCGGGGGCGCTCCATCCTGCCCGGTGCTTCAGGCTGGCTGCGGATCGCCGGTAACGACCAAGCCAGGCCGCCGCGGGGCTCGCGGCTGCACGGGCATCATAGCCCGGACGCGCGATAACCGCAATCGGCATGAGCCGGGCGATATCGCGCCAGTTCTTCCACTGGTCGAACTGGGCCAGATTGTCGCTGCCCATCAGCCAGACAAACCGCAATTTGGGGTAGCGCCGGGCGAGCTTGCGCAAGGTATCGACGGTATAGCGCGTGCCGAGCTCGCGCTCGATCGCTGTCGCGCGGATCGGCGCGCCCCGCGCCATCGCCTGCGCCGAGGCCAGCCGCGCGGCGAGCGGGGCCATACCTGCCTTTGGTTTCAACGGGTTACCGGGGGAAACCAGCCACCACACCTCATCCAGCCCGAGCGCCGCGCGCGCAAACAGGCTGATCCGGCGGTGCCCGCCATGGGCCGGATTGAACGACCCCCCGAGCAGGCCGATGGTGGTCAGGGTCTGATCTGCCCGGTTCCCCGGACGAGCCATTTGTAGGTGGTGAGCCCTTCCAAGGCGACCGGCCCACGCGCGTGGAGCCGCCCGGTGGCAATGCCGATTTCCGCACCCAGCCCGAATTCGCCGCCATCGGCGAACTGGCTGGAGGCATTGACCATCACGATCGCCGAATCGACTTCGGTCAGGAAGCGCTCGGCAATCGCCCGATCTTCGGTCACCACCACGTCGGTGTGGTTGGAACTGTGCGCCGCGATATGCGCCAGCGCCGCGTCGAGCCCGTCAACCACCGCGACCGAGAGCACCGCATCAAGGTATTCGGTATCCCAATCCGCGTCCGTGGCCGCGCCGATCCGCGAATCGAGCGCGCGGGCGCGGGCATCGCCGCGCAGTTCGCAACCCGCATCAAGCAGCGCGCCGACCACGGCCTGGCCAGCCGGAAACTGCGCATCCAGCAGCAGCGTTTCCATCGATCCGCAGATCCCGGTGCGGCGCAGCTTGGCATTGAGCGCGATCGCCTGCGCCTTGGCCGGATCGGCGGCGGCATGGAGATAGGTGTGACAAATCCCGTCGAGGTGGGCGAGCACCGGCACCCGCGCATCGGCCTGAACCCGCGCGACCAGGCTTTTGCCGCCGCGCGGGATGATCATGTCGATCAGCCCCGCCGCCGTCAGCATCGCCCCGACAGCCGCGCGGTCCTGGGTCGGGACCAGTTGCACAGCCGCCTCGGGCACGCCCGCACTGGCCAGACCGCGCACCATCGCGGCGTGAATCGCATGGTTTGAGCGCACCGCCTCGCTCCCCCCGCGCAGCACCACGCCGTTGCCCGAACGCAGGCACAGCGCGGCGGCATCGGCGGTCACATTGGGGCGGCTTTCATAGATGATCCCGATCAGCCCGACCGGCACCCGCACCCGGCTCAGCTCCAGCCCGTTGGGGCGCTGCGCGGTATCGATCACTGCGCCGACCGGATCGGGCAGATCGGCCACGGCATCGATCGCCGCCGCGATCCCTTCAAGCCGTTCGGGATCGAGCCGCAGGCGGTCCAGCATGGCCCCGGACAGGCCGTTTTCCGCGCCTTTCGCCATGTCGAGGGCATTGGCAGCAAGCACCACTTCAGCATCCGTCCGCAGCGCCGCTGCGGCGGCGTGGAGCGCGCGCGCCCTGGCCGCCGAATCCATCCGCGCCAGTTCCCGCTGCGCCGCACGGCCAGCGCGGGCAAGCTGATCGATCAGGACCACGGCAGGGTCGGCAGGCGGATTCGCGGCGGCGTTCATGATGGCGCCGCGCCTAGCACCGGGATGAACGATTGTCAGCTACGCAAACGACTCGTCGCGCGAGTCCTTCGATTCAACGACTCCGTCCTCCGGGAGATTCGCTAAGACCTTGTTAAGGTGCTAGCGCGCGGCAACTTAAATCTAAAGGGACGCGGGGTCGCCTTGCAGAAATTGGCCGAAGGGCGGTTTATCGACCGTCTGCGGGCCTGGTTCCCGGACCGTGAATTTTTCATGCGGTCCGAAGGACAGGTTCGTTTTATCAAGCTGTCATCGCGGCTGCAGATGCGCGTGGCCGGCCTTGTGGCCGTGCTGCTGCTGGTCTGGGTGCTGTCGATCGGCGGCATGGCCATATCGCAATATCTGACCGCGCGTGACCGGCTGAGCCTGCTGGACCGCGAAGCCAAGGTAACCAGCGCGGAAAGCCGCGTTTCCGCCTATCGCGGCGATCTGGGCAAAGTGCAGCAAGACCTGCAAAAGCGCCAGGAATTCATCGAAAAGCTGGTCCAGACCCACCTGGGTGATCTGCCGCGCGATGCCAAGGCCGGGGAAACTGTTTCCAACAGCACGGGCGCTGCTGCCGAAACGGTCAAGAAGGTTTCGGCCGCCCTGCCCGAGGCCGGCGGACTGGCCCTGATCGAAGCCCGCCAGCTGACTTTCGTCGAAGCTTTGACCCGGATGGCAGACCGCCGCGCCGCCCAGGCCGAGTCGCGACTCGCCGCGCTGGGGCTCAACCCGCAGGCGATGCTCGCCTCGCTTGATGACCGCGACGCGCAGGGTGGTCCGCTGATTCGGCTGGCGAGCGAGCCCGATGGCTCGATCGATCCGCGCTTTGAACGGCTGGGGCTGAGCCTGGCGCGGATGGATGCGCTGGAACGTTCGGTTGCAGGCCTGCCCCAGGCGCTGCCCGCGAACTTCGAATATATCTCGTCCGGTTTCGGGTTCCGCGCCAATCCCTTCACCGGCGGCGGCGGCGAATTCCATCCCGGGCTTGATTTCAAGGGCCCGCACGGCGCGCCGATCTATGCCGCCGCGCGCGGCACGGTCAGCTTTGTTGGCCAGCGCAGCGGCTATGGCAACTGTGTCGAAATCGATCACGGCAACGGGCTGGTCACACGCTATGCCCACATGTCGGGCTTTCGCACCGTGGTGGGCAAAGTGGTCAAGCCGGGTGAGCAGATCGGCCTGATCGGCAGCACCGGCCGCTCCACCGGGCCGCATCTGCATTTCGAAGTCCGGCTTGGCGACCGGCCGGTCAATCCCCGCCCCTTCCTTGAGGCTGTGCCCCATGTTCTCGAAAAAATCAGCGCCGCAGACGGTGCGCAGCCAGCAGGATAGACAGATGGCCGGATCGACCTTTTCCGTGTTCGGTGCCGACACCCGGATCAAGGGTGATGTCCAGGCCGGAGCTGACCTGCATATTGACGGCGGCGTAGAAGGCGATGTCACCTGCACTTCGCTGGTTCAGGGTGAAAGCAGCCTGATCGAAGGCGCGATCCGCGCTGAAAGCGCCCGCCTGGCGGGCACGGTCAAGGGCACGATCACCGTGCGCGAACTGGTGGTGCTCAAGACCGCCCGGATCCACGGCGACGTGCATTATGATGCGCTGACGATCGAACAGGGCGCGCAGGTTGATGGCCGGTTCGCCCCGCGTGCGGCAGGGGTTGACGATACGGTAGTAGCGATCAACGGCTAGAATCTGTTTCCGTGAGACGGAAACGGGGAACACCGGCTCGCTCCCGGCTGGCAATGGTTGCAAAGTTCCCTTTTCGTTCTTAAACTGCGGGCATGACTGCAGCACCAGTTCCGGATGATTCGTTCACGCGAGAAGCGCAGGCCGTGGCGCGCGGGATCGGGCGGCTGTTTGCCCGCAATGACATCTGGTGCCTGCCGGAAATGCCGCTGCGCAATGGCCGCCGCGCCGATCTGATGGGGATCGATGCCAAAGGCCATCTGGTGATCGTGGAAATCAAGGTCGCCCGCGCCGATTTGCTGGGCGATGCCAAATGGCCCGATTACCTGGATTTTTGCGACCGGTTCTATTGGGGACTGGCCCCGCATCTCGACCGCGCCTGTATGGAAGATCCGGCATTCCTGCCCGAACGCTGCGGGCTGATCGTGGCTGATGGCTATGACGCGGAAATCCTCCGCCCTGCCGCCACTGTCCCACTCGCCGCCGCCCGCCGCAAAGCCGAAACCGAACGCCTCGCCCGCGCGGCCTTGCGCCGCCATCACGGGTTTATCGATCCGGGGCTGGCCGGGCTGGTTTGAGAGACCGGTTAAGGGGATTCACGCAGAGACGCAGAGGCGCAGAGATGGCGCGCTGGGCCGCAGGCTCATTCACTTCTGACAACCTGCCGTTTGCCGAATGGTCGGCGATCGCAAGCGACTGCGCCGCGAGCACTACCCCTCTGCGTCTCCGCGTCTCTGCGTGAATCCTTCTTCCCCAAGCCGAAAACCCCAACACCGAGCGAGGCCTTAGGCGGCGTGGACAAATTGGGCGACCGATACCTGCAGAACTAACCTGAGGCTGCGTCAACGACGACGAGCATCATCAGTCCGAAGTAGGCGGCCAGTGCAACGCAATACAGGGCACCGGTCATCCAGAACCAGAAGGGGCTTGTCGCTCTGATCACGGGCTGCCCTCGTGATGGCATTTTGCCAGTTCGTAGGCCGACGAAAAGCATGGTTCCGAGCAAGAGCGGGATGAATAGGAACGCGCAGCTTCCCAGAAGCGCTCGCCAATCAAGGGGCCATGAGCCCGTAATCATTGCCAGCGCACCCGGCAAGGCTGCGATACCAGCATAAGCTGTCAGTAGAGCGACCCGTTGCGGCCACGTCCAATCCCACCATATCATCGCTCATGATTACCCCGGCACCTTCGCGTAATCAACGAATGGTGATCTGAACACGATTGACGCCAGCCGAATGGGTTGATTCAAGGCTGCCTTTTGGAGGCCGGTTTGGGCAGGGGCGATCTTACTGAAGCGGAATGGCGCATTTTGAAGGGCTTGCTGCCGATTGAACCTGAAAACCGTGGCCGCGGCAGGCGTCCCGAGCAGAACCGCTCGATCATCAACGGCATACCCTGGCGGCTCCGGTGTGGAGCGCCGTGGCGGGACGTCCCGCCCAAATATGGCAGTTGGAACACGATCTATCGCCGGTTCCGACGATGGAGCGAGGCTGGGGTTTGGGAAACCGTTGCCGTGACACTCGCCGAAGTCATGGCGGACAGCGGCCACTACAGCATCGGTAGCACCACCGTTCGCGCCCATGTGTCGGCAGCGGGCGGAAAAGGGGGACTCATCGACGCGCTCTTGGCCGCTCGCGGGGCGGGTTCACCAGTAAGCTTCACTGCCTGGCTGATGCCCTCGGACGACCGCTCGCTTTCATCCTGACGGGTGGTGAAGCGGCAGATTGCAAAGCGTCTGACGCTCTGATCAGCCTGCCCGAACGTGCGCCCGATGCGCTGCTCGCCGACAAGGGCTACGATGCTGATGCGATCCGTGCCGACCTTGCCGGACGGGAGATCGAAGCGGTCATTCCCGGTCGGTCAAGCCGCCGCGTGAAAATCGAACATGACCGGGCGCTATACAAGCAGCTCAACCGCATCGAACGGATGTTCGGATACCTCAAGATCAACCGCGCCATCGCCACCCGCTACGACCAACTTGCCAACAGCTTCCTTGGAATGGTCCATCTCGCCCCCGCCAGATACTGGCTCAAATTTGTCCACGCCGCCTAGGCCGATCCCGGACCAATTGAGCCGATTTGAGAAGCCGTTAAGGGGATTCACGCAGAGACGCAGAGGCGCAGAGATGGCGCGCTGAGCCGCAGGCTCATTCGCTTCCGACAAGCCGCCGTTTGCCGGAAGCTCAGTGATCGCAAGCGGCTGCGCCGCAATCGCTACCCCTCTGCGTCTCCGCGTCTCTGCGTGAACCATTCAAGCCTGAAGTCCCCGGCAAATGCCCGCCGGAAAAGATTTTCCTACACGCCGCCACGCTGGTATGATTCGCGCTGCTCTTTGAACTTGTGGATCTTGTCTGGATCGGCGTCGCCCATGGGGCAGACGCCTGCTTTTTGCTGCCCCGTGCGGCCGGGAACGGGGCAATATTTTTCAAAACAGGGCAAGTGTCACCTTGTTTGCCCTATCTTGCTGATTTAAAACCGGAACATGCCCGGACAGGGTGTCACCTTGGTGTCACCTTGTCATCCGGCCGCCTTAGTAATATCAAAGGTTTAGCGCGATGGTTCGCGTGACAGGCGTGACATCAGCAGCGCTGCGCGCTTGGCCTGGCGCCACAGGCTAGGCAGATCCATCACCTCGTTCGCGGTGTGATCGCCCTCGCTCGCCGGGCCCAGCCCGACCAGGCTGTCGACATCGGCGGCGACGAAGCTGATGTCCCCGGCCCCGCGCTTCAACGGATCGAGCGCGCCCATCGGTTCCAGCCCCAGCGTGGCGTTCACCAGGTTGAGCTTGTCCAGCAGCGCGCGGTTGCCCGGCGTCGGGGCCATCGGCGGGTACTTGCCGTCAAAAGTCAGCGCCGCGCTGCCGCCGTTGAAGGGGCGGGCGACGATTTCGCGCATTTTCGCTTCGGCCCGGGCGATCGATTCGGGCGTCAGCGCGCGCAGATCGCCGCTGGCGATGGCAATGCCGGGGATGATATTGCTTTTGCCCGCCGCGCTGGCATTGGCATCGTTCGCCGCGATTTCCGCGCTGGCCCCGCCGGTAATCATCCCGACATTGAAGGTCAGGTTGGGTTCGGGCAACTCCTTGCGGAAGGACGTGAGGATTGCCGCGAGCGGATAGATCGCCCCTTCGCCGGCCGCTTGCGAAAAGACCCCGCTCGAATGCCCGCTTTTCGCCGTGACGGTAACTTTCCACCCGCCCGCCGAGCGCCGCGCGATCGAGCCCATGTCCTTGCCGCCGTCGCGCGCCAGCCCTTCGAAATCGAGCGCGACATCGGCGCGCTTGCCCGCCGCGACCAGATCGGCACGCGCGGCTTCCAGCGGCAGCCCGGCGTCTTCCTCGTCCCCGGTCAGCACCACTTCGATATTGGCGTCCCTCAGCGTACCCGCCCGCGCCATCGCCCGCAGCGCGGCGAGCATGGCAATGTCCCCGCCCTTGTCATCGGCCACACCCGGCCCGGCGACGGTATCGGCGTCCTTGCGGCTGAATTTCTGGAACGGATGATCGGGTTCGAACACCGTATCGAGATGCCCGATCAAGAGCAGCCGCTTGCGCCCGGCCTTGCCCTTGTGCGTGGCGATCAGGTGCCCGGCGCGGCCGACACCGGCCTGATCGACCCAGCGCACGGTGAAGCCCAGCCCCTCGAATTCCGGCACCAGCAGGTCGCGCACCTTGCGCACCCCATCAAGGTTGCGGCTGCCCGAGTTCTGGTTGACCAGCCGTTCCAGCAAGGCCAGCGAGCGCGCCTGTTCGGCATCGACGGTCTGGATCATGACTTTTTCCTGCGGCGTCGGCGGCGCGGCCAGCGCGGGCGAGGCGGTGAGGAGAGCGGCGGCGAGAATGAGGGTGCGGGTCATGGGGACAAGGGTAGGGGCAGGCCCGCCTCCCCGCAATATGCTTTGGCTGCCGGGGCCTTCCCATCCCGCCGCCGCGCAATTATCTTGCAATTTCCCGCAATCTCCGCTAGCAGCCCCTCAGCAATCGGCGCGCGGGCCTTGTTCCCGCCGCAGTCCCGGCAGCGTGAGGTTGGCGTTTCAACGCCTGACCAGCCCGGACTTACGGTCGCCGTTATCGCTGAAGCTTCCTTCTTCACGCAGGGTCGCATCTAACGACACCTCGCTTCGCGGCACGGGACCATTCCGTGCGCGCCGCTTTATTTTTGTGAGATTTTTCAATGTCCTATTTTTCCGACCTTGGCCTGGCCGAGCCTTTGCTGCGCGCGCTTGAGACCAAGGGCTATGCTGACCCGACCCCGATCCAGAAGCAGGCGATCCCCGCGCTGCTGCAGGGCCGCGATCTTTTGGGCATTGCCCAGACCGGGACTGGCAAGACCGCTGCGTTCTCGCTGCCTTCGCTCCACCGCCTCGCCGCCGATCCGCAGCCGCGCAAGAATGCCGCCTGCCGGATGCTGGTGCTGAGCCCGACCCGCGAGCTGGCCGCCCAGATCGCCGAAAACATGCGCGGCTATGCCAAGTACCTCAACCTGTCCGTGCAATGCGTGTTCGGCGGCGTGCCGGTGGGCAAGCAGGCCCGCGCACTGGTGGGCGGGACCGACATTCTGGTCGCCACCCCGGGCCGCCTGCTTGACCTGATCGACCAGCGCGCGCTGACCCTGCGCCATGTCGAAATCTTCGTGCTCGACGAAGCCGACCAGATGATGGACCTGGGCTTTATCGTGCCGCTGAAACGCGTTGCCGCGATGCTGCCCAAGGAACGCCAGAGCCTGTTCTTTTCGGCGACCATGCCCAAGGCGATTGCCGATCTGGGCAAGCAGTTCATCAACAACCCGGTCCGCGTCGAAGTGACCCCGCAGGCCTCGACCGCCGAGCGGGTCGATCAGTTCGTCACCTTCGTCAACCAGTCCGAAAAGCAGGCGCTGCTCTCGCTGCGGCTGCGCGCCGGGCTGGCCGATGGTTCGATCGAACGCACGCTGGTGTTCACCCGGACCAAGCACGGCGCTGACCGCGTTGTCCGTCACCTGTCCACCGCCGGGGTCAATGCCGCGGCGATCCACGGCAACAAGAGCCAGGCCCAGCGCACCGCCGCGCTGCTGGCGTTCCGCAAGGGCACCACGCCGGTGCTGGTCGCGACCGACATCGCCGCGCGCGGGATCGACGTGACCGGGGTCAGCCACGTGTTCAACTTTGAACTGCCCAATGTGCCTGAACAATATGTCCACCGCATCGGCCGCACCGCGCGCGCCGGGGCGGACGGGGTGGCGCAAAGCTTTTGCGCACCGGACGAGAAGGCCTATCTCAAGGACATCGAGCGCCTGACCGGCGTGAAGCTGATGCCGCAACCGCTGCCGGAAGACTTCCAGAAGGAAGCCGCCCGCCTGCCGCTGCCCACCCGCAAGCCAGCCGAGGCTGAACAGGACGCCCGGCGCGACGAACGCGATGCGCGCGGCCGTGGCGGCGCGCGTGGTGGTGGCGGTGGTGGTCGCAGTGGCGGCGGCCAGCGCGGCAATGGCAACCGCAGCCCGGGCGGGCAGGGCCGCAACGGCCAGCCGCGCGACACCTGGCTGCGTAACGACCGCCAGGGCAGCGCGCCGGCGCGTGGCCCGGTGTTCAACCCGCTTGCCGCCGAAGGGCGCGGCGCGGTGGAAGACCGTCCGCACCGCGATGAACGCCCCGCCCCGCGCGGTGACCGTTCGGCCCAGCCCCGCGCGTTCGGCGAACTGCCCCGCCGCGACAGCCAGCCGCGCGCCGAGCGTCCGGCCGGTGAGCATCGCGGTGACCGCCCCGCCCACCCGCGCGGCGATCGCCGTCCGGGCGGCGGCCAGGGTGGTCAGGGCCCGCGCGGCAATGCCCAGGGCGGCCGCAGCCCGCACCGCGGCCGGGGCTGATTCCCAACCCTTGCATCACCCGCTCACCCTGCCTAACCCGGCCGGGTGAGCGATGACGCGCCAAGCCCTGCTTCAACCGGCCTGACTGCACCCGGCCGGGCGCTCGCGCCGTTCCGGTTCCCCGCTTTCCGCGCGATCTGGACCGCGAACCTGGCCAGCAACCTCGGCTCGATGATCCAGTCGACCGCGGCGGCCTGGCTGATGACCGACCTGACCCGGTCGCATCAGCTGGTCGCGCTGGTCCAGGCTTCGGTCACCATGCCGGTGATGCTGCTGGGCATCTTCGCCGGAGCCATCGCCGACAATTTTGACCGCCGCGCGGTGATGCTGTGGGCACAGTGGGCGATGCTACTGCTGTCCGCCGCGCTGGCGCTGATGACCTGGCAAGGGCTGGTCGGCCCGTTTTCCCTGCTGGCCTTCACGCTGGCGGTCGGCTGCGGCACCGCGCTAAACGGCCCGGCCTGGCAGGCGTCGGTGCGGATGCAGGTTGGCCCGGCAGACTTGCCGCAAGCGATCTCGCTCAACACCATCGCTTTCAACCTGGCGCGTTCGGTTGGCCCGGCGCTGGGCGGAGTGCTGATTTCGCTGACCAACCCGGCGATGGCCTTTGCGCTCAATGCGCTCAGCTATCTCGCGCTGATCGTGGTGCTGATGAACTGGCACCCCGAACACCCCCCGCGCGAACGCCAGCCGATGCTGGCCTCGATCGCGGCAGGCCTGCGGTTCTGCGCGGGTTCAAGCCCGGTGCGGCGCGTGCTGACCCGCGGCTTTGCCTTCGGCTTTGGCGCGGCGGGCTATCTCGGCCTGCAGCCCTTGCTGGTGCGCGAACAATTGCACGGCACCGAAACCCAGTTCGGACTGGTGCTGGGCGCGTTCGGGATCGGTTCGATCGTGGTCGCGCTGTGGATCTCGCCGGTCCGCCGCCGGTTTGGCAGCGAGGCGGTGGTGTTCGTCTCAACCCTGATTTTCGCGCTGACCCTGCTGCCAACCAGCACGATCACCAGCCTGCCCGCGCTGCTGGTGCTGGTGCTGATTGCGGGCGGGGCCTGGGTGGCGACGCTGACCAGCCTGAACGTGGCGATGCAGCTGCGCTCGCCCGAAGCGATCCTGGGGCGCTGCCTGTCGATCTATCAGGCGGTGACTTTTGGCGGCATGGCGCTGGGTGCCTATGCCATGGGGCTTGCTTCTGACGTGGTCGGGCTGAGCCAGGCGGTGCAGCTTTCAGCCGCCCTGCTGATCGCCAGTCTGGTGCTGCGCTGGTTCGCACCGATGCCCGGGCCCGACGAAGGCCGGGTGAAGGTGGTTTAACGGGGGAGGAAGGGAGTCCTTGTCCGCCTGACGGCGGTGCGGGAATGCCATCCGGCATTCCCTGGCCTGGCCGGCCCACTCCCCCGGCCCAACCACCCGTTTAAGGTACCCTGTGGGTGGTTGGGCCGGGGGANGGCCGGGGGAGTGGGCCGGCCAGGCCAAGCTGATCGCGGAGGCGATCAGCGCACCCAACAAGGACTCTTTCCCGTACCGCCGTGAGGCGGAAATAACTCATCCAGCGCAACTTAACCCTTCGTTTACCATGTTGCGCCACAAGGGGTCTTGAAAAGGGACTTCTTGGGGAACCCGCATGGATACGTATCGGGGCAATTTCATCGATCGCATGGACAGCGATACGCCGGACTATGATTACGAGGACGACGAAATCGCCCGCGAAGTGCCGCCCAGCCCGGTAGGGCAGGACGAGCGCCGGATGCAGGTGCGCGCCTATAATTTCTGGGCCAGCCTGCTCGATGGCCGCAGTTTCCCGTCGATCGAGGATCTCGATCCCGAAGACCTGCCCGATTTCGGGCCGCATTCGGTCCTGCTCGATTTTACCGGCGGGCTTGAAAACCCGTCGATCCAGTTCCTGGGCGACAAGCTGGCCCTGGAATGCGGCGCCGAAGGGCCGATCGAGACCCTGTCCGACGTGCCCAGCCGCTCGCTGCTTTCACGCATCACCGATCACTATATGCAGATTCTGGCCAATCAGGCCCCGATCGGGTTCGAGGCCGAATTCGTCAACCAGCGCGAACAGACGATCCTCTATCGCGGGATCCTGCTGCCGTTTTCGAGCGACGATGACACGATCGACTTTATCTATGGCGTGATCAACTGGAAGGAACTGGCCGACCAGCGCACCACCGATGAACTGCTGCTGGAAATCGATCAGGCGCTGGAAAGCCCGGCGGCGCGCCGAGACGAACCGCTGACCGACTGGGCCGATGGCCCGGCGGACCAGCAATCGACCGGAGACCGTCTGGCCGCCATGGCCGCTGCGATGACCGCCGGCGAGGACGAAGACGAAGACGTGCTGGATCTCGCCAGCCTGGCTCCCGCCGCGCCGGGCGGGCTGCAAATGCCCGATCCGGTATTTGCCACCAATGACGATGACTGGGGCAGCCTGCCCGCACTGGAAGTCAGCGAACCGGACCCCGAAGCGATGGGACTGGGCGATTGGCTCGCCTCGGCCCGCGAACTGGCCGAAGCCGCACGCGGCAGCGAAGACCGCACCCGCACCGCGCTTTATGCCGCGATTGGGCGGGCTTATGACTTCTCGATCGCCGCTGGCGAACGCGAAGACGAATTTGCCGAACTGGTCGCTGACAGCGGCCTGACCGTGCAGGACCGCGCACCGATGACCCCGGTGGTCAAGCTGGTGTTCGGCGCCGAATACGACAAGACCCGCCTGACCGAATATGCCACCGCGCTGGGCCATGCCCACCGCGTCGGGCTGGGCCGGGGCGAATTGGCCAGCTATCTCGCCCAGGCCCCCGGCGGGCTCAAGGGCGTGGTCACCGAGGAACGCAAGTTCAAGCGCGCCGACAGCGGCAAGCCGGTGGACGCGCGCGAAACCCCGCGTGAAGCGCTGGCCCGCAAGCTGCGCAAGATCGAACCGCAAGGCTTCGACGCGATCGATCCCGAAGGCAGCGAATTCACCCTGCTCATCGCCCGCCGCCTGCCTTCTGGCGAAGTGGTACTGGTAGGCGAAGTGCCCGAAGACGTGCCCCTGCTGGAAAAGGCCGCGCGCCGCCTGCTGGGCTAACCATCTGTCCAACTGCGAGGGGGACGGGCGCCGTGTCTTCGGACAGGGCGCCCGTTTGCTGTGGGGCGGTGGGGTTGTGCGGATGAATTCGAATGCCGGGTTGAATGTCTGCCTTCGTCGACATCAAACCGCAAAACAGTCGTTCCGGTCACGATGACATTGCGGACCCAAATCAACTCGTCACCCCGGACTTGATCCGGGGTCCAGCTGCCTTGCGCCATAGCACTGAGCNAGCTGGACCCCGGGTCAAGCCCGGGGTGACGGGTGGGGAGGGAAGCGCGTCCCCTCCCCCCAACATTCCAGCCATTATTGCGCTGCCTTGCCTCCTATGAAAGCGGCCGGTCCTGCGGAGAGCTCGCACCCTGACAGGGTCACGCAGAGGCCGCGGAGGAGAAGGGGAGACGCAGAGACGGTGGTTTGCGCCGCAGGCTCCTGCCTTCCTGCAGCGGTGCGGCCTGCCGGAAAGTCGGTATAAGAGTGCAGCTTCGCCGCCAGCGCGACACCTCTGCGCCTCCTCTTCTTCTCTGCGGCCTCTGCGTGAACCCAAATGACGCAGCGCCAGCCCAATCGCCGAACCTGTCGCGCAAGCCATCCCCCTGCCTTTCGGCTTTGCCCAATCCGCACAATATGCTTAGTCCTGCGCTTCATGGCATTCAGGAAACCGGGCAAATTGGGCTGGACTCTCATCACAATCGCCGCGCTGCTGGCGCTGCTGGCGGGCGCGTTCGTTTATGGCGTGCGCAACCACGGCCTGGCCATGCTCGACTGGGCCGACCGGACCATGGCCGGGACCAAGGGCGCGCGGCAGGTGTTGGATGGGGCGGCCTATGGCCCGCTCCCCGCGCAGAAAGTGGACGTGTTCGTGCCGGAAACACCCGGGCCGCATCCGGTGCTGGTCTGGGTGCCGGGCGGCGGGTGGCACAGCGGAACGGCGGGGCAGTATCATTTCATCGGCCGTCAATTTGCCCGGGCCGGCTATGTCACGGTGCTGGCCGGATACCGGCTGGTGCCCGAAGGCACCTATCCCCGCATGCTGGAAGACAGCGCCATGGCGGTCCGCTGGACGCTGGATCATGCGGCAGAACTGGGCGGCGATCCGCAGCGGCTGTTTCTGATGGGGCAATCGGCCGGGGCCTATAATGTGGTCATGCTGGGGCTGGAACGGCAATGGCTGGGGCGCGAGGGCGTGGCCGATGGCGCGGTAAAGGGGATTATCGGGTTGTCCGGCCCTTATGACTTTTACCCCTTTACCTCGGATTCGGCGCGCAATGCCTTTGGCCATATGCCCGATCCCGGAGTGACCCAGCCGATCAACCACGTGCGCGGCGATGCCCCGCCGATGCTGCTGCTGACCGGGGATACCGACACCACGGTCAAACCGCGCAATTCCTTTGCCCTGGCCAAGGCGCTGACCGCTGCCGGGCAGCCGACCCAGGCCGTGGTGATCAAGGGCGCCAACCACGAGGATACGGTCAAGCTGCTGGCCGCGCCCTTCAACCGCGACCGGCGCCAGCTTGACGCGGTGCTGGGCTTCCTGGCGGCGCACGGCGCGGCTTCAGCACCCGTTCAGGCACCGAAAGGCTAATCGGACCGCAATGCGTCTGCTGTCCCGCCTGCTTGCCGCGCTGACCGCGCTTAGCCTGACCGCCCAGCCGGTCATGGCGCAATCGATCCTGCGCGATGCCGAAACCGAAGCCCTGCTGCATGACATGGCCAGCCCGTTGATCGCTGCTGCAGGACTTGATCCCGCCAATGTCGACGTGGTGATGATCGGCGACAATTCGATCAATGCCTTCGTGGCGGGCGGGCAAGCGGTCTATATCCATTCCGGGCTGATCAATGCGGCGACCAGCGCGGCCGAAGTGCAGGGCGTGATCGCGCATGAACTGGGCCATATCACCGGCGGCCACGTGATCAGTGACGGCGGCAGCAAGGCCGCGACCGGGATTTCGATCCTCAGCCTGCTGCTGAGCGCAGCGGCGGCGGCGGCCGGGGCAGGCGATGCGGCGATGGGCGTCTTCATGGCCGGACAACAGGCCGCGATGGGCAAGTACCTGGCCTTCAGCCGCGGCCAGGAATCGAGCGCCGATGCGGCGGGGGCACAGTATCTTTCCAAGGCCGGGATTTCGGGCAAGGGCTCGCTCGCATTCTTCCGCAAGCTGCAGAACATGGAATATCGCTATGGCTTTCAGCGCGATGCCGACAGCGAGTTCTATTCGACCCACCCGATGACGGCTGACCGGATCGCCACGCTGGAAGATACCTATCAGCAGGACCCGGCCTGGACCCGGTCGAGCGATGCGGCGCTGGAAGCGCGGTTTCAGCGGGTCAAGGCCAAGCTCTATGGCTATGTCGCCGAACCGCAGGCAACCTTGCGCGACTATCCGGTGACCATGACCGGGGTGCCCGCGCGCTATGCCCGGGCCTATGCCTGGCACAAGGACGCGCTGATGGACAAGGCCATGGCCGAAACCGACGCCTTGCTCGCCGCCGCGCCCAACGATCCCTATTTCCTTGAACTGAAGGGCCAGATCCTGCTCGAAAGCGGCAAGCCTGCCGATGCGCTTGCCCCCTTGCGCCGCGCGGTCGATCTGACCAGCAACCAGCCGCTGATTGCCACCACATTCGGCCACGCCCTGATCGCGACCGAGGATCCGGCCAATTTCAGGGAAGCCGAACGCGTGCTCAAGGCCGCAGTCGCGCGTGACCGGGAAAACCCCTTCGCCTGGTACCAGCTCGGCGTGGTCTATGAAGCCAATGGCGACACGGCCCGCGCGCGCCTCGCCAGCGCCGAACAACAGGTGATGAGCCTTCAGATGCCCCAGGCACTGCGCAGCGCCGAAGCCGCCGAAGCGATGCTGCCCAAGGGCAGTGCTGACTGGCTGCGCGCGCAGGACATCGCGATGCAAGCGCGCGCGGCGATTGAACGCAAGGGCAAACGCAGGTAGGCCGCTTGCCCATGACCGATCGCAAAACCGCAAATTCGCTGCTGCTCTCGCTTGCCGGACTGGCCCTGCTGATCGTCGGGGCCGCCGGGGGCTGGTGGTACGAAAGCCGCCGCACCAAAGAGGTGGTCAAGCAGACCATTCTCGAAAACCCCGAAATCCTGCCGCAGGCGATGCAGGAACTGCAGCGCCGCGAAAGTGCCAAATCGCTGGCCAGCGTTTCGGAAACGATCTTTGCGCCGTTCCCCGGATCGGTGCTGGGCAATCCGCAGGGCAAAGTGACCCTGGTCGAATTCACCGATTTCGCCTGCACCTATTGCCGCAGTTCGGTGGCCGATGTCGAAGCCCTGATCAAGACCAACCCGGACCTCAAGGTGGTGGTGCGGCATATGCCGATCCTTTCGCCGCAAAGCGGAGTGGCGGCGCAGTGGGGCCTGGCTGCGGCGGAACAGGGCCGCTATGCCGCGTTCCACCACGCCATGTTCGCCGCGGGCCGCCCCGATGCCACCACGATCGAAGCCGCCGCGCGCGTCGCCGGGCTTGACCTCGCCCGGGCACAGAAATTCGTGGCCGATGCCAGCGTGGCGAAAGAGCTGGAAGGCAACCTGAACTATGCCCGCACTCTGGGGTTTGATGGCACCCCGGCCTGGGTCATCGGCGGCCAGATGTTCAGCGGCGCCGTCGGCCGCGACCTGCTGGCCAAGGCGATCGCGGAAGAACGGGGCGCCTGAGGCATGGTGCGGGCCGGGCGGGCCCCGTTTGCTTTTTGGTGGGAACTTCGCCCGCGAATGACTAGATAGCCCTCATGGCCGTGCTGCCCTTTCGCCCGACCCCGTTTTTCGCGAACAAGAACCGCGCGTTCTGGCGCCTGCAGGCGGTCGGCTGGGGCGGGGCGATGCTGCTGCGCGCGATGTCGGGGATCGCCAATGGCCTGGCGCTGTCCTACCTCGTGCTGGTTCTGCTGCAGACCATCACCGGCTTTTCGATCACCCTGATCCTTTCGGTGATCTACCGCCAGCTGATCAACCGCCGCCCGATCATCACCTGGGGGGTAACCGCGGTGCTGCTGCCGTTCGCGGTGGCGCTTTATGCTTTCATCGATGCCTGGGTGAACGGGCTCTATTACGGCACCAGCGCGGTCGGCTTTGCCCAACGCTTCATCGGCGGGTTCTATATCGACGCGACCCTGCTGATGAGCTGGTCGGCGCTCTATTACGCGATCAATTTCTTCCTGCAGATCGAGGAACAGAACGATCAGCTGATCCAGCTGGAAAACCAGGCAACGAGCGCGCAGCTGGCGATGCTGCGTTACCAGCTGAACCCGCATTTCCTGTTCAACACGCTCAATTCGATTTCCACCCTGGTGCTGCTGAAACAGACCGAACCGGCCAATGCCATGCTGAGCCGCCTGTCGAGCTTTCTGCGCTATACCCTGGTCAACGAACCGGCCGGGCGGGTGACCGTGGCGCAGGAAGTGGAGACGCTGAAGCTCTATCTCGACATCGAGCGGATGCGGTTTGAAGAGCGGTTGCGGACCAGTTTCCGGATCGATCCGGTGACCGAACCGGCCTTGCTGCCCTCGCTGTTGCTCCAGCCCCTGGTCGAAAACGCCATCAAATATGCCGTCAGCCCGCAGGAAGCGGGGGCCGAAATCACCATTGCGGCGCAACTCGTCGGTCCAAACCTTCGCATCACCGTCTCCGACACCGGCCCGGGATTGCAAAACAATGCCGCCAGCAACAGGTTGAGTGGTGTGACATTCGACGGCGGCGAACCGGTATCCACCGGCGTGGGTCTGGCCAATATCCGGGATCGGCTGGCCCAGGCCTATGGCGAGGACCACCGGTTCGAAACGATGGAACCGCCGGAGGGTGGCTTCGCCGTGCTGATCGAACTGCCATACGAGCGCCGCGACCCCAATCCTGCCGTGCCCGGGGCTGACCAGCGTCCGCTCCAGGCGCTCTGAAACGGAACCAGTCCCCATGACCATCCGCACCATCATCGTCGACGATGAAAAGCTCGCCATCCAGGGGCTGATGCTGCGCCTGCAGAAGTTCCCCGATGTCGAAATTATCGACACCTGCAACAACGGGCGCGAGGCGATCCGCAAGATCAAGACCGAAAAGCCGGATCTGGTGTTCCTCGACATCCAGATGCCCGGGTTTGACGGGTTCAGCGTGGTCAAAGGCGTGATGGAAATCGAACCGCCGCTGATCGTGTTCGTCACCGCCTATCAGGAACACGCCGTCCGCGCGTTTGAAGCCAATGCCGTCAATTACCTGATGAAGCCGGTGGACGAGGACAAGCTGGCCGACACCCTGGAACGCGTGCGCCTGCGCCTGAGCGAAAAGCACGCGGCGGAAGAGGCCGAAAAGCTCAAGATCGTGCTGGCCGAAGTGGCCCCCGACGCGATGGAGGCCATGCCCGAAGAGGCTGAGGTGACCGCGCGCTATGAAAAGCTGATCAACATCAAGGATCGCGGCCAGATCTTCCGGGTCGATGTCGATTCGATCGAATATGTCGAAGCGGCCGGCGATTACATGTGCATCTACACCGGCGACAACAGCTATATCCTGCGCGAAACGATGAAAGACCTCGAACGCCGCCTCGATCCGCGCGCCTTCCAGCGGGTCCATCGCTCGACCATCGTCAACCTCGACAAGGTCCGCCAGGTCAAGCCGCACACCAATGGCGAATGCTTCCTGGTGCTGGAATCGAACGCGCAGCTGAAAGTCAGCCGAAGCTACCGCGATGTGGTAGCGCGGTTCGTGCATTGAACCACTAAGTTCCTCCCTATTTTCGGCCTCTGCCGCAAATGGGGAGGTGGATCGCCCCTAGGGCGAGACGGAGGGGTAAGAGCCTCGCCGCATGACCCCTCCGTCAGCCGCCTTCGGCGTCTGCCACCTCCCCATTTGTCCCTGCGGGAAAAATAGGGAGGATCTGGTTCTCGACAGCTCCGGTCAGCTTGGTATTGAACCCCAATGACTTTCTCCCTCCCCGGTTTTGATCTGAACCACTTCGTTCGCGCCACGCTCGACGAGGATCTCGGCCTCGGCCTGCCGGGCGGCGGGCAAGATGTGACCAGCGAAAGCGTGATCCCGGCCGATGCCCGCTTTTCGGGCGTGATGGACAGCCGCGATGCAATCACCGTGGCCGGGCTAGGCATCGCCGTGGCCTTTTTCCGCGCACTCGATCCCGACATGGCAATCGAGCTGCTGGTGGAAGACGGCGCGCAAATTGGCCCCGGCACCGATCTGATGCGGATCGAAGGCAATGCCCGGGCCATGCTGACGGCGGAACGCGCCGCGCTCAACACCGTGCAGCACCTGTCGGGCATCGCCACCATGACCCGCACCTATGTCGATGCGATGCAAGGGCACGCGACTCTGCTCGATACCCGCAAGACCATCCCCGGGCTGCGCCATCTGGAAAAATACGCGACGCGGATGGGCGGGGCGACCAATCACCGCATGGGGCTGTGGGATGCAGCGATGATCAAGGACAACCACGTTCTGGTGGCCGGCGGCGTGGGCGAAGCGGTGCGCCGCGCGCGGGAGGCCGGGGTCAAATCGATCATCTGCGAAGTTGACCGGATCGATCAGATCGAACCCGCGCTGGCTGCCGGCGCGAGCCACTTGCTGCTAGACAATATGGACGTGCCGATGCTGCGGCAGGCCGTGGCACTGATCGCCGGGCGCGTCCCCAGCGAAGCCTCGGGCGGGGTGCGGCTTGACACCATCGCCGCCATCGCCGCCACCGGCGTCACTTACGTCTCGGTCGGCCGCCTGACCCAAAGTGCCCCGGCGGCGGACGTGGGGCTGGATTTTACCCCGCTGTGAGGGCCGCGCTTGCCCTGATCGCGCTTGCGCTGCCCGCACCCGCTCTGGCCCAGGCCTATCAGTGCCGCGTGCCGCAAAACCTGGCCATGCCGCGTCCCGTGCAGCCCGATGGCAAGACCGTGCGTGCGCCGGTCAGCGGCTATACTCTGGCGGTGAGCTGGTCGCCCGAATTCTGCCGGGGCAAAAACGCCAGCGATCCGGACAATCTGCAATGCAACGGCAGCGCCGGGCGATTCGGCTTTGTGCTCCACGGGCTGTGGCCCGAGGCCGCCAAAGGCCCGGCGCCGCAATGGTGCGCGCTGAGCCCGCGTCCAAGCATGGAAGATTTCAAGGCCAACTTGTGCATGACCCCGGTGCCGTGGCTGATGGAGCACGAATGGGCTAAGCATGGCAGCTGCATGGCTACCAATCCCAAGGCCTATTTCAAGGTCGCGGCGATCCTGTGGAACTCGCTGCGCCTGCCCGATGCCGACAAGCTGTCTCGCCAGCCCGGCGTGACCATGGGCGATCTGCGGCAGGCTTTCCTCGCCGCCAACCCCGGCTGGCGCGAATCGTCGATCGGGATCCTGGCCAGCAACGGCGGCTGGCTGCGCGAACTGCGCCTTTGCTATGGCAAGGACTTCAAACCAGCGGCTTGTGACCGGCGCAGCTTTGGTCCGAAGAACGATATGCCGCTGAAGGTGTGGCGCGGGCTCTGATTGATTTTCCTACACGGCAACGATTTGGTATGAAGCCAGTTGCTCTTTGAAATTGTTGGGTTTTGTTTCCGGTATCCGCAGTGGCGGTGGCGCTGGATTGTATCTGCGGAGAGCTGGCAACCGGGGGGCTGGAATTTTTCCCTGAACCGTGTCCAGTGTGTCCACCCGGGCCAATTCAGGCCCGGCGCGCGGCAAAAAATTCGCGCAGCAACTCCGCCGCCTCGGCCTCGCCCATTCCGGAATAGATTTCGGGCCGGTGCAGGCACTGGTCATGCTCGAACACCCGCGCACCGTGTTCTACCGCGCCGCCCTTGGGATCAGAGGCCGCGTAATAGAGCTTGCCGATTCGCGCATGGCTGATCGCCCCGGCGCACATTGGGCAAGGCTCCAGCGTGACCCACAGCTCGCAGCCGGTCAGCCGCTCGCTCCCCAGCACGCGCGCGGCAGCGCGAATCGCCAGCAGTTCGGCATGGGCAGTGGGATCATGCAGCCCGCGTGGCTGGTTGTGGGCTGCGGCGATCACTTGCCCGTCCTTGATGACCACCGCGCCAATCGGCACTTCACCCGCCGATTCGCCCTTGCGGGCCTCGCTCAGGGCCAGTTGCATCGGTTCGGGCAGCGGCCAACGGCTCATTTGCGTGGAAATAGGGCGCTTTCATGGGTGCGGCAAGGACATCCGTCCTTGCCTTGGCAACACCGGCCCGCGCCCCCGGCCCGACCACCCATAGGGTACGATCAACGGGTGGTCGGGCCGGGGGCGCGGGCCGGTGTTGCCAAGGGGTCTGCGGAGGCAGATCCCGCACAAAACAGAGACTCTGCTTGACCAAGCAAGGGTGAATCGGTATGCGCGCGCCTTCTCCCGTCATGGGCGGCAACATTCGAAGCGAGTTTTACCATGTCCCGTATTTGCGAACTGACCGGCAAGGGCCGCCAGGTAGGCCACAACGTCAGCCACGCCAACAACAAGACCAAGCGCGTCTTCCTGCCCAACCTGCAGAACGTCACGCTGATGTCCGAAGCGCTGGATCGCAGCTTCAAGTTCCGCGTATCGACCCAGGGCCTGCGCTCGGTCGAACACGTCGGCGGGCTGGACAACTGGCTGCTCAAGACCTCGGACAGCAAGCTTTCGGAAAGCGCCGTCAAGGTGAAGCGCGAGCTCGTCAAGAAGCAGGCCGCCTGAACCAATCCCTGTAAAGGGTAACAGCAGGGCGCGTGGGACCACCCGCGCGCCTTTTGCTATTGCGGCAGGTCCTGCATCTGGAATTCAAAGGCCAGCAGCAGGCTGCGCTGCAGATCGGCATTGTTGTCATCGCTGATCATCCAGGCCGCCATTCGGCCCTGGCCCAGCGGTTCAAGCGCCAGTCCTTCGTAATTGTCCATTGGCACATCGGCGGGAAACTCGCCCAGATCCTTCATTTCCACTACAGCCCCGGGGGCAATGCCGCGCGGGTCCAGCAGGCCAAGGCGGGCTGAAAAGCGCATCGGAAAGGGCCAGATCAAGCGGCGCTGCAGCACCAGCACGCGGCCATCGGGCAGTACGGCCATGTCAGTCGGACGAAACTGCCAAGGCCCGGCGATATAGAATGGGAATGGTTCTGCTCCCTCCGCCGGATCGCCAGTGAACAGCAATGCCGGATGGGCGGCCTGATCACGCCAGCGCGTGGTGCATTCGCACAGCGCAATGGTGCGGCCATCGGCCAACCGCGCAATCGCTTCGGGCCCGGTATTGGCCGGCCAGCGGCGCATCGCAGCGGGTTGGTGATAGGCCTCCATCTGCAACTTGCGATCGAACCGCATCACCAGATTGCGTCCTTCTGAAGCGATCCACAGCCGGCCTGTGGCGGGATCGCGCTGGGCCGCTTCCGTATCGCGGTCCTGCTTGCGCCAGGCGCGGGGGGCAAACAGGGTCGACAAATGAACCGGCCCGCGCTCGCCGGGTTCAGGGAACTCCAGCGTATAGCCCGCATCGCTGATCGCCAGCAGGCGTCCGGGGGCAGACTGGACCAGCGCGGAATAGCCGCCGAACTGCTGGTTCGGGCTGGCCAGCTGCCACGCCCCGGTAAGATGCAGCGGACCGATGCGGCAGCAGTCAGCCGGCAGAGGAAGGGCCTTGATGGTCAGTTCCTGCGCCAGGGAGAAGGGCCGCAAGGGGCTGCGCAGCCAGGTGACGGGGGCAAGCGCGGCGATCAGCAGCAGGGCAAGGATCAGGCGGCGCGGCATAGCCTGCCTGCACTGGGCGTTCCGCCTCGGCAAATCAAGGCTGTGCGCCGTGCCGTGACGATTGACGCCCCGCCGGGCAAGGGGCAAGATCGCTGCAGACCAATTGAAGGGGGATAGATCCCGTGGCGAGCCTGTTTCACCGTTCCATTCTGGGCCTGATTGCCCTGTCCTGCGCCACCGCTGCACTAGCGAAGGACAAGGACAAGGATGAGAATCTGGCTCCTCCGCCGGTGTTTCAGGCCGTGATCGAATGCAAGGACCTGACCGATCCCGCGCAGCGTCTGGCCTGTTATGATCGCACGGTCGGCGCGATGGCGAGCGCGCGGGAAACCAAGGATCTGGTTGTGGCGGACCGCGCCACCATGCGCGAGGCTCGCAAGGGACTGTTCGGCCTCGCGCTACCCAAGATCAAGCTGTTTGGCGGGGGCGACAGTGAAGATGTGGTGGCGATCGATGGCACGATCGAAAGCACCTATGCCGCGCGGGATGGCAACTTTGTGTTCGTGCTGGCCGATGGCGCGCGCTGGAAACAGATCGATGGCCGCCCCGCCTATGCCAAGAAGGGCGACCCGATCCATATTGAAAAAGCTTCGCTCGGCAGCTTCTTTGCCAAGATCGGCCGCGGCCAGAACGCCCGGGTAATCCGGATCCAGTAGCCGGGGCGGCTGCTTAGGGTCAGGAAGGAAGGCGCAGGAATATGTCGATATTTCAACACTTCCTGACGAAGCGCTGGGCCATTCTGCCGCCGCGAAGGCGCGGTTGATAGGTCCTGACCCTAGCTGCCGACCTGGCCCGCCGTCTCATTCATCAGGCGGACGGTGTCGCGCGCGGCACGGTTGCCATCATCATCGGCCCGGGCCCAGTCCCGCTTGGTCCGGCATACGGTGTGTGCCTTGGCCACACTGCCGATTTCGACATCGCGGCGGCAGCGGATGAAATAGGGATGATCCTTGCCGACGGTCTTGTTGAAGGCGCGGATTTCCTTCAGCGACATGTGGCTGGGATCGGGTTCGGGAACGCTCGGTGAAGCCGTCCTGGCAATGGCGGCGGCAAGAATGACGGGAAACAGGGTCATAAGAGTCCAACTTCCGTAAGTGGCTGAATGGGCCGGAGGTTATCCTTGCCCGCTGGGCAAGGCAAGCGTGGAACCGCGTCGTTCGTCGATCAGGGCCGTGCCAGCGAACGGCCTGTGGCTTCGAAGTAACGCACGATGGCCTGCTGCTCAGCCGTGGTCAGGTGCGGGTTCCAGGTGTCGATAATCAGGATGTGGCGGCGCTGATCGCTGTTGTTCCAGGCCTCGTGATCGATCGAATCGTCGAAAGCAAAGGCCTTGCCCTCTACCCACGGCCGTGTTTCCCCGCCGACGCGAAAGCCGCAATCGGGGGGCACATCAAGCGCAAGATGGACGATCGCGCGGGTATTGGTAACCCCGGTATGGGCCGGAATAGCGCTGTGCGGCTTGAGCATCGAAAAGAAGGCGTTGGGCGCCTTGCCGGGAATTTGCTGCAACGGCAGCCGTTTCAGCAGCGCCGCAGTTTTGGGACAACGCTCCAGCACGGGCTGATTGGGCTGGCCATATTCGTAGAGGAAGCAGGCGCTCCAGTCATAATTGTGGCTAAGGGGAGACCACTTGTTCTGCGGGGCGCCGGGTTCCATCTGGACATAGGGAATGATCGCCGGATTGCCTTCTTCCAGCAGGCCATGCAGCTCTGCCCGGATGTCATCCGTCGCTGCTTCCAGTTCGGCCAGCCATGGGAAATGCTTGAAATCGAAGTATTCGTCAGCCGGCAGGAACGGATAATAGAGCCCGGCACATTCGTTGAAATAGACCCGGCGACGGCCGATCGAATGATCATAGAAGGCGCGGACCCGGCGGCGCTCAGTCTCGTCCAGCACCGGGTCAAGCTCGGCATAGGCGAGGTCGGCATCGGTGCCGATCCGGCGCTGCATTTCCGCAACGAAGTCCCGACCGATTTGCAGTTCCGCATCAAGCCCGGGAACCGGATTCTCTATCCCCAAGGCCAGTTGCAGCGCGCCGGTCCAGGCAGACAGGGCCTCTTCCTCGTCACCAATGCGTTGCAGGTTCTGGGCCTTGCGCAGCTGCGCGACGAAATCGGTTCGATCAAGGTCGAGCGCCTGGTTGAGGATCGCCAGCTCACCCTTGTCGTCTCCGCTATCGCGCAAGGCATGCGCCAGATTGCGCCACAGCGCGCCCGCCAGCGGATCATGAGCGGTAGCGCGGCGAAAGGCCTCTACCGCAAGGGCGGCGTTGCCTGCGCGCAGGGCAGCCATGCCCTCGGCATTGGCTTCTCGAGCGGCGGCGAGCCGCGCCTGATCGGTAGTATCCGCCATGCGGGCCGGGATAAGCCGGGCTCGGCGGCGCCGCAAGCGAGAGTTGCAGGCGGGCCGGGCTTTGCCTAGGCTGCCGGAATGGCCTTGCCCCAATTTGCCCTGACCGATCCTGAGTGGCTGGCGCACCGCCATCTGGAGGGTCAGGACCGGGTGCGGTTCATCCACGTGCCACGCAGCGATCACCGCCGCGTGCCGTTTCTGACCGACGAATACCTTGGCGCGGCGCGGGCACAAGACGAGCGCGGTGTGGCCCAATGCCTTGACGAGGTTGCCCCCCGGCGGATGGGCTTTCTGTTCCATTCGGCGTTCTGCGGATCGACCATGCTGCTGTCCGCGCTCGATCAGCCAGGGGTGGCGATGGGCTTGTCTGAACCGGTGCTGCTCAACGATCTGGTTGGATTTCGTCGGCGCGGCGCTCAACCTGCAGCAGTGGCAAGGCTGGCTGATGGCGCAACGCGGTTGCTTGCCCGGCCGTTTGAGCCGCAAGAGCTGGCGGTGGTCAAACCCTCCAACGTACTCAACCCTTTGGCCGAACTGCTGCTCGCCCTGCGGGCTGACAGCAATGCGATCCTGCTCCATGCTCCTTTGGAGACATTTCTGATATCGGTGGTCCGCAAGGGGCTGTGGTGCCGCCTGTGGGTGCGCGAGCTGCTGGAAGGGTTGTTGACCGACCGGGCGGTGGACCTGGGGTTCACTCCGCAGGACTATTTCCGCCAGAGCGACCTGCAGATTGCGGCGATAGGTTGGTTGGCCCAGCATGCCCTGTTTCAACGGTTGGCGGCCAAACTGGGGCCTGGCCGGATCCGCACGCTGGATTCAGAAGTTCTGACCGCCCGGCCCGCCGATGTCTTGCGGGCCGCAACGCGGCATTATCAGCTGCAGGCTGATCCCGCGCAATTGGCCGCTATGGCCGGCAGTCCGGTGTTCTCGCGGCATTCGAAGTCCGGTGAAAGGTTCGATTCCGCCCGGCGCGGGATTGAATATGCCGAGGCGCGCGCCGCGCACGGCGATGAGATTGGCAAAGTTACGCTGTGGGCCGCAGAAGTGGCACGCGCGGCGGGCATCGCAATGGAATTGCCTCATCCGCTGATCGCCTGACCATCCGGTCGGCGCGGTCCAACTGCCTTCAGATCATACTTCAGATCAGAGCGTCTGGCACACAAACGAAAGGGGGCGGGCATTGCTGCCCGCCCCCTGACGTTTCGAGTGCAGTTCCGACTAGAACTTCACGCGGGCGCTCACCGCAAAACGGCGACCCAGCGCGTCGTAGCTCGACGGATAGGTGTTGCCACCGTTCTGCGACGTGGTGCCGACGGTGCCACCAACCAGCGGCGGCTTCTTGTCGAACAGGTTGAACACCGACATGGTTACGTCGAAGTTCTTGGTCACGTCGAAGCGGGTGGTCAGGTCGAACCAGCTGTAGGCCTTGATCGTACGGAACTTGGTATCGATCAAGCAGCCGCCGCCGCCATTGGCGATCGCGTCGCCAGCGTCGGTGGTGTAGTTCGGGCAGCCCTGCTGAGCGGCCGGCAGCAAAACACCAGCCGAGTTGCGGTTGGCCGCTTCGGCCGCCGCAATGTCGTCAGCCAGCTGCTGGTCTTCCAGATGCACCTTGTTCATCCAGCGCCACAGCAGCGAGATGTCCACCGGACCCAGGCTGAGTGTAGTGCGCTGGTTGAACGAGTACTTCGGCTGGATCGACGAGCAGTTGATCGAGTACTGGTTGACGCAGTCACGATCCAGCGAGGTCGGGGTCGCCTGGAACTTCGAATGCGCGGTGTAGTTGCCCTGGAAGGCGAACGACACACGAGCTTCCTGACCCAGCATCGTGCCGATGCCGGTCGTGTAGTTCATGCTCAGATCGATACCGTTGGTGGCCAGCTTGCCGAGGTTCGAAAGCACGCCGAACAGACCGAAGGTCGTGTCGGGTGGACCGTCGAGCGCGCCGCTGATCGGGTTACGACGGATCGAGGTGCAGGCCGGGTTGGTGGCGCTGGAAGCACTGAGGCTGCCGAAGCAGGCCGAGATCAGGTCCGCCGGGGTCGGCGTGGTGATCGCGTCCTTCACCTTGATGTCATAATAATCGACCGTGGCCGAGAAGCCCGGCAGGAACGCAGGCGTGAACACCGCACCGACAGTCCAGGTGGTGGCCGTTTCCGGACCCACGTTGGTGTTACCGCCAGCAGTGATGTTGGCCTGGCCAGCGGTCGGGTTGTTGATGAACCCGATGGTCGCCACAGGAGCGCCCTGTGCAAGGCAGACCGCCCGGAGGTTGGCATTCGAGTTCGGTGCACCACCAGCACAGGGATCGGTGCCCAGGTTGGTCAGGCCGGTCGACACAGGCGAGAACAGTTCGCCGATGTTCGGGGCGCGGACCGCGCGCTGGTAGTTGCCACGGAACTTGAAGTCCGGGGTCGGGGCCCAAGTGCCGGCCACCTTCCAGGTGGTGGCATTGTAGGTCGGGTTACCGGCCGTCGCGATCTTGTAGTGCGACTGACGGATACCTGCTTCGACCGACAGCTGGTGCAGCATCGGCTTGTCCTGTGCCAGCGGCACGATCAATTCGCCGAAGCCTTCGTACACTTCATAGCCGCCCTTGATGTCCGGAGCTGCGCCACCGGCGCCGCCCAGTTCACCAGCGGTCTTGGCCAGAAGGTCCGAAGCCTGCTCTGCCTGATACTTGCGGTATTCGGTCCCAACCGCGAAGTTGATCCCGTCCGAAGCCCAGGGCGAGCTGATGCCGGTATCACCGCTGATCACGCCCTTGACCTGGTCAAGCTTGGTGTTGACCTGGTTGGTGGAGTTGTCGTTGATGAAATCGACCTGCGCAGCATTGACGGCACCCGGCTGGAAGATGTTCAGCGGGACGCAGCCATTGGTGTTGGTCAAGCAGCTGTTGGGGTTGGTTGCCAGCAGAGCCTGACGCACGCGCGAAAGCAGCACGTAGTTCTGGATGGTCTGCAGCTTCTTCGATTCGCCGTGCGAGCCATTCACGTCAAAGTGAATGTTGTCGGTGATGTCACCGCGCACACCGGCGCGCATGTCAAACACCTGGCTGTTGTAGCTCGAAATACGCGGACCGACTTCAACTGCGCGCCAGCGCAGACCGAAGTTGAAGGTGCGGTAGTTCGGATCCGACGGGCTCAGGGCCGTGGCGGCCGCGGCGCACTGTGCAGCGGTCATGGTGGTGCCACCACCCAGCGCAGCGTTGGTCGCAGCGCGGGCGCACAGCGTGGCGCGCTGTGCAGCGGTGATGAACGGGTTCGAAACCGGCACCGAAACGGCCGAAGCGAACACGCCCGACGGCGCGATCACGGTGTCAACGGTGTTGTTCGAATACATGCCGCGGGCATAGACTTCGATCCCGTCAGCCACTTCATAGCGAGCCTGGCTGAACATGTTGAAGCGCTTGAACGGCACCTGGAACACGTTGTACGGGTTGAAGTTGAAGGGCTTGTTGTAAGCCTTCAGCGCGGTACCATCATCGGTGACCTGCAGGTTGCCGCCGGCGATGTCGAAACGGGCCGGGTTGGTGGTCGACGAACCCTGACCAGCGGTGAAGGTTTCGTCATACGATTCCAGGGTCACTTCCGACAGCGGACGATCGCCGCCGAAGAACACCGGATCGGCCTTCTGGTAGCCCAGCGACAGCACGGCGTTGCCGCGGCCATCGTCAAAGTTGGCGCCCAGGGTCACGTCACCGCGGAAGGTGTTGCCATCACCGCGCTCGGTGACTTGTTCGGACACGGTCGCAACCATGCCGGCGAAATCCTTCTTGGTGATGAAGTTGATCACGCCCGAGATCGCGTCAGCACCGTAGGTCGAGCTTGCACCGCCGGTCAGGACCTGGGTGTTCTGGATCAGGGAAAGCGGGATGTTGTTAAGGTCAACACGGCCGGTAAGGTCAGCCGGGACGATCCGGTCACCATCGAGCAGCACGATGTTGCGGTTCGAACCCAGACCACGAAGGTCGACGTACGAAGAACCGCCGTTGCCGTTGTTCACGTTCGAACCGACCGAAGGAACAGCGCCAGGCAGAGTGCGCAGCACTTCTTCAGCGACGTTCGACTGACGCAGTTCGAGTTCCTGGCTGCCGATGGTGGCAACCGGAGCCGACGAAGTCAGGTTCGGGTTACGGATCAGCGAGCCGGTGACCACGATGGTCTGGTCTTCGGGGGCAGATTCATCCGCGGCGGCATCCTGCGCATAGGCAGCAGCCGACGAGAGCAGCACCATGGCGCCGCCGGCGACCATGTAGGTCGCGCTCGAAAGGAGCGATTTCTTGATGGTTTTCACAGGTCAGTCCCTCTGTAGATCCGGCGAACGGGCCGCACGGATTCCTGATCATCCCCAGCCAGACAGGGCATATGCCCCGCCCAAAATGCGGATAGATGAGGCGTGAATGACGAATGAACCCGTGCGGATCAAAGGATTTTCAAGGATCAGCCGCATTCGGTTGACGCCTGTTGCATGTGCGCCACAGGGCTGTGACACGCGCGCAATATTTTTACGTTACGCAGGAAAATTGCGCAACTTACATCCGTGTCGACGCGTAAGGCCCGGTCAGCGCCGGGGCATCGGTCCGGCAAACAACGAGGCATCGAGCCGGGAATCACGCCATTTCATCGACCAGTGCAAGTGCGGACCCGTTGCGCGGCCGGTCATGCCGATGTTGCCGATGTACTGGCCCTGCCGCACCACATCGCCTTCTTTTACCGCCAGCTTCGAACAGTGCAGGAAAGCGCTGTTGAGCCCCATGCCGTGGTCGATCATCAGCAGCCGCCCTTCCAGCGAGAACGGGCTTTCCGCAGCAAGGATCACTACCCCGTCAGCCGGGGCGACAAAAGGTGTGCCGCTGGCCCCGGTGGCGATATCCATTCCTGAATGATAGCTGCCGGGCGTGCCATTGTAGATCCGCTGCGATCCGAACCGTCCGGAGATCCGGCCATAGACCGGCCAGATGAATTTTTGCCGCCAGCCGTCCGCCGCATGGTCCACAGCGCGGGCCGCGTTGATTCGCGCCAGTTCCCCGGCGCGGCGGCGGGCAAATTCTTCATTGGGCGCGGTGCCGGGCCGCGGGCCGATCGGGATATATTCCAGCTGCCAGCCGCGCTTGGCGATCGTCAGCGACTGAGTGACGCTGCGTCCATCGGCCAGACGGGCGACGAGCACGGCAGCCGGGACGGCATCGCGATCAAAGGCGATCAGGAACCGCCCATCCGGACCAAGCGGCACGGGCTTGCCATTGAAGCTGAGCGCATTGATTCCGCGCGGAGCAAGCCCGCGGGCATATCCGCCCTGGGTAAGCTCGCCGGTCAGCGCAAGGTCAAGCTGCGGTGCCAGCCCGAGCGCATCGGCGGCGCGCGCGCGCATTCCACCCAGGTCGGCCCCGAGTGCGGCGCCCAGGGCCAGGACCATGCCCGCGCCCAGCATTACGCTCCGCCGATTCACTTGCCGCCGCACAGCCGCCGGGTTGCAGCGGCGGCATCGGCATAGGCCTCCTGCCGCGCCGCGCTCCAGTAACGGAGCAGTTCAAGCGGGATAGCCTGGGCGGTCACGGCGCAGACCACGTGGCTGCCGGGGGTCATCACGCGAAAGCCATTGGCCTGGTAAAACAAGGTGGCCGCGCGGTCGGAGTTCTTCATCAGCATGGCATCCTCCTAGCCGCAGATTGCCGTCAGAGCAATTTGCCTTGCTCTGGCGGGGCGGGGCGCGGGGACGCCTTGGGCTTGGGCGTGGCTCGGGTTGCCGGATCAGCATGGGTTACCACTTCAAGCACCCCATCGCGGAAATGCAATGCCAGCGCGGCCTCATCCGCAGCGGCAGCGCGGCTTGTCAGGGTGCGGCCGTCCGCAGCGGTGACCCTGGCATAACCGCGTTCGAGAATGCCATCCGGGTTGAGCGACCGCGCGGTCCGCGCCAGGGCGTCCAGCCGCTCGCGCGCGGCCCCGATCCGTTGGGCAATCACGATGGGGCCAAACCGCACCGCGCCCAGCCGATCCTGCGCCCGCTCAAACCGGGCCGCGAGCAGAGGCGCAGAAAGCCGGGCGCGGTCTGCCTGCAAGGCCTGCTGGGCGAACTGGATCCGATCCTTGAGTCCGCGCCGCAGCCGTTCGGCCAGGTCATCAAGCCGCTGGACATAGGGGCTGAGGAGGTTCTCGGTGCGCGGCAGGCGCTCGGCCCGCACGACCAGCCGCTCGCGCCCCAATTGCAGCGGGCGCACCACTGCACGGCGCTGGCGCAGGCCAAGCTCGCCCAACTGCGCACGCAGTTCCTCGCGCACCGGCACGGCCATTTCGGCAGCAGCGGTGGGGGTCGGCGCGCGGCGATCAGCGGCGAAATCGACCAAGGTGGTGTCCGTCTCATGCCCAACGGCGCTAATCACCGGGATCGAACAATCCGCCACGGCTCGGACCACCACTTCTTCGTTGAAGGCCCACAGGTCCTCGATCGAACCGCCGCCGCGCGCAACAATCACCAGATCGGGGCGCGGGACCGGGCCATCGGGGCGCAGCGCCGAAAAGCCGCGCACGGCAGCGGCAACCTGCTCTGCCGCACCCTGCCCCTGGACCAGCACCGGCCAGACCAGCACCCGGGTGGGAAAGCGGTCAGCAAGGCGGTGGAGAATGTCGCGGATCACTGCCCCGGTCGGGCTCGTCACTACCCCGATCACACGCGGCAGAAACGGCAGGGCACGCTTGCGCTCGCTGGCAAACAGCCCTTCGGCCTCAAGCCGCGCCTTGGTCTTGGCGAGCAGCGCGAGCAGCGCTCCTTCACCTGCGATCTCCATCCGGTCGATCACGATCTGATAGTTCGAACGCCCCGGATAGGTGGTCAGCTTGCCGGTGGCGATCACTTCCAGTCCGTCTTCCGGCTGGAACGACAGGCGCTGGGCATTGCCGCGCCACAGCACCCCGTCCAGCCGGGCATTCTCATCCTTTAGTGCAAGGTACAGGTGGCCCGAAGCCGCGCGCTTGACCCCCGAAAGCTCGCCCCGCACCCGCACGAAGCCGAACCGGTCCTCGACCGTGCGCTTCAAGGCGGCGGAAATCTCGCTGACGGACAGTGCCTCGGCGTTGTCCCCGGCGCTTGGCTTCGCTACCAGCCCGCCAGTATCATCGTTATCAAGGTAAGAGGGACCGGGCATGAACATCCTGCTGCTGGGGTCGGGCGGGCGCGAACATGCGCTGGCGTGGAAGCTCGCGCAATCCCGGCTGTGTGACAAATTGTTCGCAAGCCCCGGCAATCCGGGCATCGCGGATCACGCCGAACTGGTCGCGCTGGACGCCGCCGATCACCCGGCGGTGACCGCGTTCTGCGAGGCGCAACGGATCGGTCTGGTCGTCATCGGCCCCGAAGCGCCGCTGGTCGATGGACTGGCCGACAGCCTGCGCGGCCAAGGCATTGCAGTGTTCGGGCCAAGCAAAGCGGCGGCGCAGCTTGAAGGCAGTAAAGCCTTCACCAAGGAACTGTGCGCCCGCCACAATATCCCGACCGGCGCTTTTGCGCGGGTGACAAGTGAGGCCGAAGGCCTCGCCGCGCTCGCCCGGTTCGGCGCGCCAGTGGTGGTCAAGGCCGATGGCCTGGCTGCAGGCAAAGGCGTGACCGTGGCCATGGTCATGGCCGAAGCTGAGGAAGCCGTGCGCGAAATCTTTTCGGGCCGGTTCGGCGAGGCCGGGGCCGAAGCCGTGATCGAAGAATTCCTGGATGGCGAGGAAGCGAGCTTCTTTGCCCTGACCGACGGCCACACCGTGGTCCCGTTCGGCTCTGCGCAGGACCACAAGCGGGTTGGCGATGGCGATACCGGACCCAACACCGGCGGGATGGGCGCATACAGCCCGGCGCGAGTGCTGACCCCGCTGCTGGAAGGCGAGGCGCTGGAACGGATTGTGGTGCCCACTGTGCGGGCCATGGCGGAAGAAGGCATGCCCTATTCCGGCGTGCTCTATGCCGGGCTGATGCTGACCAAGCAGGGCGTTCAACTGATCGAATACAACGCCCGCTTCGGCGATCCCGAATGCCAGGTGCTGATGCTGCGGCTGGAAGACGATCTGGGCGAACTGCTGCTCGCCTGTGCCGAAGGCAAACTCGCCACCCGCCAGCCCCCGCGCCTGTCAGCCGAACCCGCGCTGACCGTGGTCATGGCGGCAGAGGGTTATCCCGGGACCCCGAAGAAGGGCGGTTCGATTGCCGGAATCGACGCCGCAGAAGCAGGCGGTGCGAAAGTGTTTCACGCCGGCACCGCGCTGGCCGATGGCCAGCTGATCGCAACCGGCGGCCGCGTCCTCAACGTCACCGCGCGCGGCGCGAGTGTGACCGAGGCCCAGGCGAAAGCCTATGCTGCGGTCGACCTGCTTGAAGCCCCCGACCTGTTCTGCCGCCGCGACATCGGCTGGCGCGAAGTGGCGCGCGAAGCGAAAGGCTAAGGGGATCTATGCCGCGCAGGCGGCCAGTGTTGCCGGGCAAACCAGGTCCAGCAACTGCCGGACTTCGCTGACGGCCACTGAATGCGAGCGCGCAAGGTCTGGGATCCGCCCCAAATCCAGATGGGTCAGACCGAGCAGGAACAATTCGCGATAGATCACGCGTTCGGACAGCCCCTCTCCCAGTCTGAAATCGAGTTGCCCCGCCAGCTCTTGTAGCGCAGCTTCAACCCGGTTCTGATCATGACTGTTGTCACGACGCCGGCGATTGCGCAGTACCGCCCATTCGAGCGGCGCAAGTCCCGCTGCGCGGCGTGCCGCGCGCAAATCCAAAACCATTTCGGCAAAGCAGCCAGGCCCGCGATAGGCGCGGGTCAAGGGATGCAATCGCCCCAGCAGATCAAGATCGACAAAAGAGCTGGTCACCGGCGAGATCAGCAGATTGGCCATTGCCACTGCGCGGCGGACAATCCCGCAATCGGTCCCCGCAGCATCGATCACCACATAGTCGCAAGCTGCACCAAGGCGGGCAATTTCCTGAGCCAGCATGGCGCCGGTCTGGTGGTGCAGCACCACATGGCGCGGCTGTGGCAGCTTTACTCGCAGCCGATTGGCCGTGGCGCTGCGGTTTACCAAGGCGCGTGACAGACTTTGCTGGCGTCGGTCCAGATCGACACCAAGTACCTCATAGCCGGCATCAGCCAGAGCAACGCAGAGGTGAAAGGCCAGGGTTGACTTACCCACTCCACCCTTTTCGTTGGCGACCGTAATCACGCGTGCCTGCGGGCGTGGCCGGTTGGCGATGTCGTTAATCACAACACCCGGATGTTCGCCGCCGCGATCCGGGTTGCTCCATTCGAGCCCGCTATCGAGCAAAGTCGCCAGCTTCATTTCCCGTGCCCCGCCGCCAGGCCGAATCGCCTGCCTGTGGAAAACTACGGTAAAAACCAGTGGAAATCGAATCGATTCAGGTTCGTGGGGTCCCGCTTCGGATCAGCCCAGCCGCGCCTTTATCAGGGCCTGCAAGTCCGCCTCGGGCCGCGCGCCGTAGTGCGAGATCACTTCAGCCGCCGCGATCGCGCCGATGGTTAGGCACTGGTCGATCGCCAGCTCGCGGACATGGCCAAAAAGGAACCCGGCGGCGAACAGATCGCCCGCGCCGGTGGTATCGACCACCCGCTCGATCGGTTCGGCGCTGACTTCAAAGCGCTCTCCGGCATGGATCGCAACCGCGCCTTCTGCACCGCGCGTCACCACCAGCAGTGGGACTTTGGGGGCGAGATCAGCCAGACCCTTGTCAAAGTCCCCATGCCCGGTCAGCGCTTCCAGCTCGACATGGTTGGCGAACAGGATGTCGATCTCTCCGGTTTCAATCATCGCGCGGAAATCGGCGCCGTGCCGTTCGATCACAAAGGCGTCGGACAGGGTGAAGGCAACCTTGCGGCCATGGCTCTTCGCCGCCGCAATGGCCCGGCGCATCGCCGCGCGCGGTTCTTCGGGGTCCCACAGATAGCCTTCGAGGTAGAGGATCCTGGCATCCGCAATCGCCGCTTCATCCAGCGCAGCGGCGGGCAGGTACTGCGATGCACCCAGAAACGTGTTCATCGTCCGCTGCCCATCGGCCGTAACAAAGATCAGGCAGCGTGCGGTCGGCGGATCGCCCGCCCGCGCGGCGGTGTCAAAGGCGATCCCGCCAGCGCGGATATCGTGCGCGAACACTTCACCCAGCTGATCGTCCGCAACCTGCCCGATAAAGGCGCAGTTGGCCCCCAGCGCGGCAAGCCCGGCCAAGGTGTTGGCAGCCGACCCGCCCGAAATCTCGCGCGCGGGGCCCATTGCATCATACAAATCGTGTGCGCGCTGGGTATCGATCAGGGTCATCCCGCCCTTCATCAACCCCAGCTGTTCGATCAATGCATCATCACACGGGGCCATCACATCGACGATGGCGTTGCCGATCGCGATCACGTCGGTGCTGGGCTGGGTCATGCGGCAGGGGTCCTAACACTTTGTCTGAAAACGCGCGGGGCCTAGCGAGCGGCAAGGCGTTCGGCAAGGGTAGAGCCGTTGACAGGGCGGCGCGCGCGGGCAATGCCCCTGAGCAATGCTGCGCGCTTATGCCCTTGCCCTGACCCAGCTGGCCGATCGCCAGGTGCTGCGGATCTTCCTGAAAAGCCTTGGTGTTACCGTGCTGCTGTTCGTGGTGCTTGGGCTGATCGGGGTCTGGGCGGCGGACCGGTTCATGGCCTGGGCCGGGTTCGATGAAGGGCTGGTTGCGGGCGCTGGCGATCTGCGCGCTATGCTGGCTGCTGTAGGCGTGCTGGCCGCCGGAGTGCTGTTATGGCGTGTGCTGGCGATTGCCGTGCTGCAGCTGTTCGCTGACGAAGTAGTCCAGGCGGTCGAAGCGCGGCACTATCCGCAAGCCGCCGCAAGCGCCCGCAAACTTGGCTGGCACGAAGAGCTGGCCAACGGCCTCAAAGGCGCGGGCCGCGCGCTGCTGTTCAACTTGCTGGCGCTGCCCTTTGCCCTGGTGCTGCTGGTGACGGGCGTGGGCGCGCCGCTGGTGTTCCTGGCGGTCAACGCCGTGCTGCTGGGGCGCGAATTGCAGGACATGGTCTGGCTGCGTCACCGCCCTTCGGCCCAGTCCGCTGCGCCGCTTTCCGTGCTCCAGCGCCTGACGCTGGGCGGGATCAGCGCAGTGCTGCTGAGTGTGCCCTTTGCCAACCTGTTCGCCCCATTCCTGGGCGCCGCCGCCGCCGCCCACCTGATCCATCGCAAGGACTGATCGCCCGATGCCGCGCAAACTGCTGATTTCGCTGACGTTCGTTCCCCTGCTGGCCGCATGCGGCAGTGGCTCGGTTTCGAGCGTGCCTGCACCACCGTCGCGCAATGCCAAACCTCCGGTCCGCACCCCCGTCCGCGTCAGCCCCCCGCCGCCACGCTTGCAGGTTACCCCCGGGCTGGAAGGAGTAATCGGCGCGAGTGGTGACGATCTGGTGCGCCAATTCGGCCCGGCCCGGCTTGACGTGATCGAAGGCGATGCACGCAAGCTGCAGTTTTCGGGCAGCGCCTGCGTGCTTGATGTCTATCTTTATCCGCAAGGCTCTGCCCGCGATCTGCAAGCGACTTATGTCGACGCCCGCCGCGCCAGCGACGGGCAGGATGTGGACCGGGCAGCCTGCGTCAGCGCACTCAGAAAGCGCTGAATTAAGCACCCGTTAGGGATATTCTGCGATAGCTCGCCCCACATTTTTACTGTGGGACGGACTGCCGATGAGCATGCATTTCAGCCAGTTGGCCGCGCAGGCGACTGCCGACGGGGTGATCGGGGCGGACGAGATTCTGTCGCTGCGCCAGGCCGGATGGGCCGACGGGGCAATGGACCCCGAAGAAGCCGAATCCCTGTTCCTTGCCAACGAAGCGCTGCGCGAACCAAGCCCGGAATGGCGCGATTTCTTCGTCGAGGCGCTGACCCAGTTCATCGTCAACACGGTCGATCCCAAGGGGTATGTCGACGATCTGATGGGGGACGAGCTGATCGAACGGATCAGCCGAGATGGCCGGATCGAGACCATGGCCGAGCTTGAACTGCTGGTGAAAGTGCTCGAAACCGCGCTTCACACTCCGGCCGCACTCAAGAATTTCGCGCTGACCCAGATCGAACAGGCCGTGCTGCACGGTGACGGTCCGACCCGGCAGGGCTCGCTTGATCCCAAGGGGATCAATGCGGCCGAATGCGCGCTGATGCGGCGTCTGATCTTTGCCGCAGGCGGCGACCGCCCGGCCAGCATCAGCCGCGCCGAGGCAGAAATGCTGTTCCGGATCAAGGATGCGACCGTTTACGAGGTCAATGCTCCCGAATGGGAAAAGCTGTTCGTCCAGGGAGTTGCCAACTACCTGCTGGGCTTTGGCGGCCACGAGCCGCTGAGCCGCGACAAGGCCGCCGATCTGGAAGCCTTCATGAACGCGCCGGGCGCTGGAATTGGCGGCTTCCTGCGCCGGATGCTGAACAGCGACATCGATGCCGAAATCGATCGCGAGTTCGGCAGCCTGCTTAGCATCAACCCCCATGCTCAGGACGTGGCTGATGAGTCCGAAGAAGCGGCACGCCTCGACCCTGCCGAAGAGTTGTGGCTGCGCGACCATATCGATGCAGACGAAGAGCTCGACCCGCTGGAAAAAGCCCTGCTGGCCTTCATCGCCGAGGAAACCGGCGAGGAACTGAAGGTTTAGACGGTAAAGCTTTCTCCGCAGCCACAGCTGCCCTTGGCATTGGGGTTCTGGAATACGAACCCGGCGGTGAAATCATCTTCCTGCCAGTCCATCGTGCTGCCGATCAGGTAGAGTACCGATCCGCCATCGATGAAGAACAGCCCGCCCGGCGTCTCGATTTGTTCATCCAGCGGGTCCACGGCGGTCACGTAATCGACCGAATAGGCCAGCCCCGAACAGCCCCGGCGCGGAGTGGACAGCTTGACCCCGATGGCACCCACGGGTGCTTCGGCCATCAGCTTCGCGACCCGCGCCTCGGCCGAGGGGGTCAGAATCACGGCAGCGGGGCGCTGGCGGGTGGTCACGGTGGTCATAGCATTCCAAGCTCCAGCCGGGCTTCGTCGCTCATCTTGGCCGGGTCCCACGGCGGATCCCAGACGAGATTGACTTCGGTATCGCGGATCCCGGGGACCGAACTGACCCGCAATTCGACCTCGCCGGGCATCGATTCCGCCACCGGACAATGCGGGGTGGTGAGCGTCATGGTCACCACGGCTCCGCCTTCGCCGTCGATCTCTACCCCATAGATCAGGCCCAGGTCATAGATGTTGACCGGGATTTCCGGATCGAAAATGTCCTTGAGCGCGTCGATCACCGCTTCGTAAAGGTCGCCGCCCGGTTCGTGCCCGGCCAGGCCCTGCGGCTGTTCTTTCAAGAAGCCTTCAAGGTAGTCGCGCTTGCGCGCCAGCTTGTCAGCCGGGGCTTCGGCATCGTCCACTTTGGCGCGCGGCGGCGGTGCCACGCTGTCCACTTCCTCGATGGTGAATTTGGGCTGTTCCATCACCCGAATATCCTTCTGGTCCGTTCGATCCCGCGCAGTAGCGCGGCAATATCGCTTTCATCGCTGTAAAGGCCAAAGCTGGCCCGCGCCGTGGCGGGCACGCCGAGGTGGTCCATCAGGGGTTGGGCGCAGTGATGCCCGGCGCGGATCGCGACCCCTTCCTCGTCCAGGATAGTGCCAAGGTCATGCGGATGAACCCCGGCGAGGGCGAACGATACGATCCCCGCGCTCTGTTCCGGCCCGAACAGGGTCACATCATTCATCCGCCTCAGTTCGTCACGCAAGGTGGCGACCAGCGCCGCTTCATGGGCATGGATCGCCCCAAGGCCGATGCCGGAAACATAGTCAACCGCCGCGCCCAGCGCGATCGCCTCGACAATCGCGGGGGTTCCGGCCTCGAACCGCTGCGGCGCGGGGGCATAGGTCGTGCCGGCAAAGCTGACCCGGTCAATCATCGCCCCGCCACCCTGCCAAGGCGGCATGGCAGCCAGCAGTTCGGCCTTGGCCCACAAGGCGCCGATCCCGGTCGGGCCATAAAGCTTGTGCGCGCTGAACACATAGAAATCGCAGCCCAGCGCCGCGACATCGACCGGCAGGCGCGGCACGGCCTGGCAACCATCGAGCAGGACCTTCGCCCCCACCCCATGCGCCAGCGCCACCGCACGCGGGGCATCGAGCACCGATCCCAGCACGTTCGAAACGTGGGCCAGGGCGACCAGCTTGTGCGCCGGGGTCAGCATCCGCTCCGCTGCATCGAGATCGATCTGGCCATCGGCCGTCAGCGGGCAGACATCGATCACCGCGCCAGTGCGCTCGGTCACCAATTGCCAGGGGACGATGTTGGAATGGTGTTCCAACGCCGAAAGCAGGATCCGGTCCCCGGCCTTAAGCTCGGCCAGGCCCCAGCTTTGTGCGACCAGATTGACCGCCTCAGTCGCGCCGCGAGTGAACACCACTTCGTCCTCGCGTCCGCCAAGGAACGCCGCGACCTTGCGCCGCGCGGCTTCGAAGGCAAGGGTCATATCGGCCGAGCGGGCATAGACCCCGCGATGGACCGTGGCATAGTCCGCGCCCATCGCTCGCACTATCGCGTCGATCACGACTTGCGGCTTTTGCGCGGTCGCGGCGCTGTCCAGATAGTGCCAACCGCCCGCAAGGCCGGGGAACTCGTCACGCAGCGCTGCGGGCAACGGGGTGCCGCCTTCATTTTCCCAGCGCGACAGGGCGCGCTCGGTCACCGGGGTGGAGCTGCCGTTCACAGCATCGCTTCCAGCGCGGCGATGGCCCGTTCGAGCATGGTCTCCTCATCCGCCGCGCCAACCAGGGCTTCGGCAACAAAGGCCTGCAACATCAGCCGCTTCGCCGTTTCAGGCGGCAAACCGCGCTGGGCGAGATAGAACAACGCGCCCGGGTCCAGTTCACCGACCGCGCAGCCGTGGGCGCACTTGACGTCGTCGGCGTGGATTTCAAGCTCAGGCTTGGCATTGGCGGTGGCGGTGCGGTCGAGCAGCATCGCCCGGATCGACTGGCTGCCGTCGGTTCCATCCGCGCCGGGCCGGACCAGCACTTTGCCAAGGTAATTGACAGTGCCACTGCCCCCGGCGACCGAGCGCACCACCTGGCGGCTGACCGCATCGGGCGCGGCATGGGTGACCTGGGTGACAAGTTCGACCACTTGCGTTGCACCCGCCAGCTGCGCCGCGCCGAGGTGGAACTGCGCCCCCTTCCCCAGCACCGCCCGCACCGCGATCCGTCCATAGGCCTGCGGGGCATTCAGCACGTGCAGGTCAAACCGCGCGCCATCACCCAGTTCCACTTCCAGTTCGCGTGCGACTGCGCCCGTGCCCAGATTGGCGATGCTGAGCGCCCGCTCCTCGCCCGCCGCCAGCACGATCCGCTCGACCGCAACCGGCCAAAGCGGCGCGAGCGCGGTTAGGTCCGCATAGCGGAAGTCCTCGTCACGGTGGGTCGGAAGAGTGGCGCTAATTGCCATCGTCGCGCCTCCTCCCGGAACACGAAGCGAGGAAATCCGAACGGTATTCATCGTAATAATCGCGCCAGGCACGTTCGACCGCACGGGCGTCGTCGAGCTGCTGCTGGCGCTGGTCGAGCCCGGCCAGGGCGGCGGCATCGGCCGAGGCCAGCCCGCCCCGCGCTGCGGCAATCGCGCGCTGTTCGGCATAGACCGCCCCGGCCCATTCGGCCCGGCGGCGCGGTTCGGCGCGGGCAAGGTCGGCCACAGAGGTGCGGTCACACCCTTCCACTGCGGCGCGCAAGGGCGCCGGATCGGGCGAAGCGACGCCCAGCAGCAAGGCGAGCAAGGCAATCACGCGGCCACCGCCTCGTAACCGTGTTCCTCCAGCTCGAGCGCCAGTTCGGGCCCGCCGGTGCGCACGATCCGTCCGCCTGCCAGCACGTGGACAAAGTCCGGCTTCACGTAATCGAGCAGGCGCTGGTAATGCGTGATCAGCAGCACCGCCTTGTCCGGCGCGCGCATGACCGCGTTGATCCCTTCGCCGCAGATCCGCAGCGCATCGATGTCCAGCCCCGAATCGGTCTCGTCCAGCACCGCCAACTTGGGACCCAGAATCCCCATTTGCACCATTTCCGCGCGCTTCTTTTCCCCGCCCGAAAAGCCGACGTTCACCGGACGCTTGAGCATGTCCATGTCAAGCTTGAGCAGCGCTGCCTTCTCTCGCGCGAGCTTGAGGAATTCGCCGCCCGACAGCGGATCTTCCCCGCGCGCCTTGCGCTGGGCATTGGCGCTTTCGCGCAGGAACTGGACGAAGGACACGCCGGGAATCTCGACCGGATACTGGAACCCCAGGAACAGCCCGGCAGCCGCACGTTCGTGCGGTTCCAGCGCGAGCAGATCCTGCCCAAGGAACTCCACCGAACCATCGGTCGCTTCATAACTGGGCCGCCCGCCCAGCACATAGCCCAGGGTGGACTTGCCCGCGCCGTTCGGGCCCATGATTGCATGGACTTCGCCCGCGTTGATAGTCAGCGACAAGCCCTTGAGGATCGGCTTGTCGGCAACCGTGGCGTGGAGGTTTTCGATTTGAAGCATGGTCATTCCTGTCAGCGCCGCGGCGCGCCCTGCGTCTGGTAGTGCTGCTTGCGCGCGCGGCCGCGATCTTCGTAGCGGGCCTTCATCGCCGCGACGATTTCGGCCACCACGGCATCTGCTTCTTCCAGCACGCGCGCGGCGGGAAAGCGCAACAGAAGCACGCCCACCGCCTCAAGGCTCTTGTCACGCCGCGCGATCAGCGCCGGATCGCCGCCTTCGTCGATCGACACCGCGATCTTGAGCGGATTGCAGGCGAAATCGACAATCGCCGAGCCGATCACCTGCTGGCTGGTCAGCTTGTACTTGCCAAGATTGGCCTCGGTCAGCTTTTCGCTGAGCAGCGTCTGCGCCGGGCTGGGCGTCATCCGGTTGCGCCGCGCCTGATCGTGGATCGCATCAAGCCGCTTGTCCGAAATCGCCCAGCCTCGCCCACGCTTTTGCAAGGCGGGGGCATCGGTGCGCTCGTCAAGCGGGCGGACGGTGAGGGTTTTCTTGGTCATCAGATAATCGCCTGCACATCGGCAGCGCCCAATTCGGCCTGCACATTCAGATAATGTTGCCAGGCATCGCCAAGCATTTGCTGCACTTGCTTACCGCTCAGTCCGCGCCAGGCCGGACCTTTCATGAGATCGCGGCAATCGGCCAAGACGCCTGCAAAGCCTGAGGCATCGTTGTCCCATTTCTCGGGGTTGTTCTTGATCTTGTCCCATTCGGCTTCTGCCTTGGCTCTGGCCTCTGCAGACAAGGGCTCTTCGTGCCTGCGCGAATTGCGGTCGATGCAGGTCGTCCATTGCCAGAACTTCCCGTTCGGCGTGTCCGCAGCCAACTGGTCCCAGCGCGCGACGCTGCGCTGCCAGTCCGACGCACAGCCGGATAGCAGCACCGCAATAGCGAGGGCGCAAGGCAAGCGAGCCTTCATCCCACGCTCCCCTCAAGCGAAATTCCCAGCAGCTTCTGCGCTTCAACCGCAAACTCCATCGGCAGCTGCTGCAGCACTTCCTTGGCGAATCCATTGACGATCAGCGCCACCGCCGCTTCCTGATCCAGCCCGCGCTGCATCGCGTAGAACAGCTGGTCGTCGGAGATCTTGCTGGTGGTCGCCTCGTGCTCGATCTGGGCGCTGGGGTTGCGGACCTCGATATAGGGCACGGTGTGCGCGCCGCAGTCCTTGCCGAGCAGCAGCGAATCGCACTGGGTGAAATTGCGCACGCCCTCCGCCTGGGGGGCTACGCGAACGAGGCCGCGATAGGTGTTCTGGCTTTTCCCGGCGGAGATGCCCTTCGAAACGATGGTCGAGCGGGTGCCCTTGCCGTTGTGGATCATCTTGGTGCCGGTGTCGGCCTGCTGGTAATTGTTGGTGACCGCGACCGAGTAGAATTCACCGACCGAATCTTCGCCGTTGAGTACGCAGCTGGGGTATTTCCAGGTCACCGCAGAGCCGGTTTCGACCTGCGTCCAGCTGACTTTGCTGCGCTTGCCCTGGCATAACGCGCGCTTGGTGACGAAGTTGTAGATCCCGCCTTTGCCCTCGGCATCGCCGGGATACCAGTTCTGCACGGTCGAGTACTTGATTTCGGCATCGTCGAGCGCGACCAGTTCGACCACAGCGGCGTGGAGCTGGTTTTCATCGCGCATCGGCGCGGTGCAGCCTTCCAGATAGCTGACGTAGCTGCCCTTGTCGGCAACGATCAAGGTGCGTTCGAACTGCCCGGTATTTTCGGCATTAATCCGGAAATAGGTGCTCAGCTCCATCGGGCAGCGCACCCCTTCGGGAATGTAAACGAAAGTCCCGTCGGAAAAGACCGCGCAGTTGAGCGCGGCAAAGAAGTTGTCGTGCATCGGCACGACCTTGCCCAGCCAGCGCTTCACCAGTTCGGGGTACTCGCGGATCGCCTCTGAGATCGAGAGGAAGATCACCCCCGCCTTCTTCAGTTCCTCGCGGAAAGTGGTCGCAACGCTGACGCTGTCAAACACCGCATCGACCGCAACCCGGCGCGCACCTTCGACCCCGGCGAGGACTTTCTGTTCCTCAAGCGGGATGCCCAGCTTCTTGTAGACTTCCAGAATTGCAGGATCGACCTCGTCCAGGCTGGCAAGCTTGGGCTTGGCCCGGGGCGCGGCGTAGTAATAGGCGTCCTGGTAATCGATTGGCGGGACGTTGAGCTTGGCCCAGTCGGGCATTGCCATCGTCTGCCAGTGGCGGAACGCCTTCAAGCGCCAGTCGAGCATCCATTCGGGCTCGTTCTTCTTGGCCGAAATGAACCGCACGGTGCTTTCATCCAGGCCCTTGGGCGCGAAATCGGTTGCGATATCCGCTGACCAGCCGTGCTCATAGTCGGCGACTTTGGCCGCTGCATCACGTGCTGCCTGGTCCTTGATGGTGGCTTCTTCGCTCATCGCACCTGCTCCGCCAGCCGGGTCAGCGGGACATCAGCCAAGGCGCTGCGCACAGCCGTGCCAACGATCCCCCAGTGCGGCTTGACCGAGCAGCCCTGATCGAGCGCGCAATCAGACCGGCCCGAATCGACGCAAGGTGTCAGCGCGATCGGCCCTTCGACCGCTTCGATAATATCCGCGAGCGTGATCGCTGCCGCCGGCCGCGCCAGCTTGAGCCCGCCGCCCACACCGCGCGTCGAACGCAGCAGTCCGGCCGAAGTCAGTCGGCTGACCAGCTTTTGCACGGTCGGCACCGGCAGGCCCGTTTCATCGGCCAGTTGCGCGGCAGAAACGCGCACGCCGCCGCAATGGCGCGCGGCGGCGCTCATCGTGACGACGGCATAGTCTGCCATGGAAGAAAGGCGCATTTGGGCGATCCCGGTTAAATCGGACTGATTCTTTCCGGTTTCACCTAGGGACGCCGCGAGCGGTTTGCAATGCCTTGCAAACGCCCATGCGGCGCATGGCGCGAAAAAAATGGCGGCCCCCCGGACAATGCCGGAGAACCGCCTTTGAAGTTAGAACCCCATGGCAGGATTGCCTGAGGCCCTTCGGGTCGCAAGTGTGGAATAGCCGGTCGGACGCCGGGCTAATTGTATGGATTCGACAGGTTGCCCTGCCGGCCATCGCAGCAGGATGACTTTGTCTGAACGTGCTGCCATAGGCGATGCACGATGCTCTACCGCCTGATCCGCCCCGCCCTGTTTCTGCTTGATCCTGAACGCGCCCACGGCGCTGCGCTTGCCGCGCTCAAGACACTTCCGTTGGGCGGCAGCGATCAGGCCAATGGTCCGCTGGCCACCACGGTCGCTGGAATCCGCTTTCCCAACCCGCTGGGCATGGCGGCCGGGTTCGACAAGGATGGAGAGATCCCGGATGCCTTGCTGGGGCTCGGCTTCGGCTTTGCCGAAGTGGGGTCAATCACGCCATTACCACAGGCGGGCAACCCGAAGCCGCGGCTGTTCAGGCTGGAAGCCGACCGCGCTGTAATCAACCGTATGGGGTTCAACAACGGTGGGGCAGAAGCAGCCGTGACGCGGCTGGCCCGCCGGTTTGACCGGCCCGGCGTGGTCGGGATCAATATCGGCGCCAACAAGGATTCGACCGACCGGATTGCGGATTATGCCACCATGGCGCGGCTGATGGCCCCGCTCGCCAGCTACCTTGCGGTCAACGTTTCCAGTCCCAACACCCCCGGGCTGCGCGCGCTGCAGGACGAAGGCGCGCTGACCGCACTGCTTGATGCGGTGCTGGACGCGCGCGGGCGGCATGGTCCACCGGTATTCCTGAAAGTTGCCCCGGATCTGGAGCCCGCCGATATCGATGCAATTGCCCGGATCGTGCTTGAGAAGCGGCTTGGCGCGTTGATCGTGTCCAACACCACCATTTCTCGCCCGCCGCTGAAGTGCGCGCAGGCAGGTGAAACTGGCGGGCTTTCCGGCGCGCCGCTGCGCGACCTGGCGCAGCAGCGGCTGCGCGATTTCCGCAAGGCTACGGGCGGCGCAATCCCCCTGATTGGCGTTGGCGGCATTACGACCGGCGATGACGCCTGGGCCAGGATCCGGGCCGGGGCCAGCCTGGTCCAGCTGTACAGCGCGATGACCTATGCCGGACCGGGGATTGCCCGGGCCGTCACCCGCCGGATCGAAGTGCTGATGAAGGCCGAAGGTTTTGCCAGCATTGCAGAGGCGGTCGGAACCGAATAACCATCGCGCCATGCAAAGCAAGAAACTGGTCGCCCTGTTCGCCGCACCGCTGCTGGTCGGTGCGCTCCTGCCCGCCCCGCTTGCCGCAAAGGCAGCCCCGCAGGTCTATGCCAAAGGCATGGTCAGCGCCGCCGACCCACGCGCGAGCGAGGCAGGAGCGGCCATGCTGCGCATGGGCGGCAGTGCTACCGATGCGGCGATCGCGGTAATGCTGACGCTGACCCTGGTGGAACCGGGCAGCTCTGGCATCGGCGGCGGCGGCCTGTTTGTCGAAGCCGGTCCGGATGGCAAGGTCAGCACCATCGACGGGCGCGAAACCGCACCGGGGGCCGCCAATGATCAGTGGTTCGTGCGCGATGGCAAAGTGATGAGTTATCCCGATGCCGTGCCTGGCGGCACCAGCGTCGGGGTTCCTGGCAATATCGCCCTCGCTGCCCGGGCGCATCGCCTGCACGGCCGACTTCCATGGGCAAAGCTGTTTGGCCCGGCAATCAAGCTGGCCCGGGACGGCTTTCAGATCACCCCGCGGTTCTTTTCGATGCTCAAGAACAGCTCAGGCTCAGGCGCATTTATCAGCGAAGGCAAGGCGCTGTTCTATGGCGCGGACGGGCAACCCTTGCCGATCGGCACCACCGTGAAGAATCCAGCGCTGGCCGCCACGTTCCAAGCTGTGGCGCGCGGGGGAGCCCGAGCCTTTTATTCCGGAGCCAATGCCCGCGGGATCGTGGCGCGGGTCACAACGGCTCCGCGCAACCCCGAACCGATGACCCTGGCGGACGTGGCTGGTTATCGGGCCAAGGACCGCGCGCCCGTCTGCGGGACCTACCGGCTCTACCGGATCTGCGGAATGGGCCCGCCCAGTTCCGGTGGGACGACGGTTCTGGCCACGTTGAAACAGCTTGAACGGTTCGATCTGACCGCGCTGGGCAAGGACAATCCGGTCGCTTGGCACCTGATCGCCGAATCGATGCGCCTCGCCTATGCCGACCGTGCCAAATATTCTGCCGATGCCGATTTCGTACCCGTTCCGGTCGCCGGGATGATCGATCCGGGCTACCTCGCGCAGCGGTCTGCGCTGATCGATCCGGGCAAGACCATGGCCAGTGTTTCAGCCGGGACACCGCCAGGTGCAGAGCATTTGGCGATCGCCGAACAACAACCGGGCGAGGAACGCGGCACGTCGCATTTCTCTGCGATAGACCGGCGCGGCCATGCGGTAAGCTATACCTCGACCATCGAAAGCGCTTTCGGATCAGGGCTGGTGGTGGGCGGCTACTACCTCAACAATGAACTCACCGATTTCGATATGAACCCGGTGTTTGACGGCAAGCCCGCCAACAACCGCGTCCAGGGCGGCAAGCGCCCGCGCAGTTCAATGTCGCCCAGCCTGGTCTGGAGTCCGGATGGCAAGCTGCGTCTGGCCGTCGGTGCGGCTGGCGGGGCGACCATCCCGGCGCAGGTGATCCGTGCCATCATCGGTGTGATCGACTGGAAATTGCCCGCGCAAGATGCGCTGGGCCTGCCCGTAGTGTTCGCTCCGGGGGTCGATACGGTGTTCGTCGAAAAGGGATCCTGGCTGGAAGGCTTCACCCCGCAACTGCAGGCGCTGGGGCACACCTCGATTGTCCCGCGGGTCTTGCCGCTCAAGGCAAATGCGATTGAAGTGGTCAACGGCAAGCCGGTCGGCGCAGCCGATCCGCGCAGCGAGGGCCAGGCGATCAGCGAGTAGCTTGCCGCTGCGTAAAACGGAGTTTAGGCTCCGCCACAAAGAGTGGAAGAGGGGCGGTACAGGTGGACATTTCCGATCTGCGCAGTCGGCGCAATCTGGTGGAGCTGTTTCTGGCGCGCGCCGATGAGCGTGGGGATGCTCCGTTCCTGTGGGCCAAGCGTGGCGGGGCCTGGCAGCCGATCAGCTGGGCCGATGCCGCGCGGCAAGTCTGCCTGCTGGCCGAAGCCCTGCGCGGCCTGGGGCTGGATGCGGGCGACCGGGTGCTGCTGGTATCCGAAAACCGTCCTGAATGGTGTATTGCCGATTTCGCGATCATGGCCGCCGGGCTGATCACCGTTCCCGCCTATATCACCAACACCGAACGCGATCACCAGCACGTGCTGGATGATTCGGGTGCGCGAGCGGTGATCGTTTCTGATGACAAGCTGGCCAAGCCACTGCTGCCCGCCGTGCTGCGCAGCTCGATCGCCAAGCACGTAATCGGGATCGAACCGCTGCGTATCGCCCAGACCGGTTCGTTCGAGTATCATGACTGGACGGCGCTGCTGCAAGGTGACGCCGCATCGGCTCGGGCCTTGGTGGAAGACCGGATCGCCAGGATCCAGCGCGATGCCACCGCCTGTATCATCTACACCAGTGGTACCGGCGGCGCGCCGCGCGGGGTGCTGCAGCACCACGGTGCCTTGCTGTGCAATGCCAATGGCGCGGCAATCGTGCTGGCAGAGGATTTCGGCCTCGACGATGATGATGCTTTCCTGTCGTTCCTGCCGCTCAGTCACGCCTATGAACACACCGGCGGGCAGATGCTGCCGATCGCGGTAGGTGCGCAGATCTATTATTCCGAGGGGCTGGAAAAGCTCGCCAGCAATATCGAGGAAGTGCGCCCGACGATCATGGTGGTGGTCCCGCGCCTGTTCGAAGTGCTGCGCACCCGGATCATGAAGCAGATCGAAAAGCAGAGAGTCGCGAACTACATGATGGGCCGGGCCATAGCGATCGGCACCGCCGCTGCCCGCCGCGAAGGCAAGACCCGGCTGCGCGACAAACCGATGGATTTCGTGCTGGAAAAGGCCCTGCGCCCCAAGATCCGGCAGAAATTCGGCGGGCGGATCAAGGCGATGGTTTCGGGCGGGGCGCCGCTCAACCCCGATGTGGGGATCTTCTTTGAAAGCATGGGGCTGACCATGCTGCAGGGCTATGGCCAGACCGAAGCCGGCCCGGTGATCAGCTGCAACCGCCCTGCCGCCGGGCTCAAGATGGATACGGTCGGACCGCCGCTCGATGGGGTCGAGGTGCGGATCGCCGAAGATGGCGAAATCCTGGTGCGTGGCGAGCTGGTAATGCACGGATACTGGCGCAACGAGGCCGAGACCGCCAAGGCGCTGCAGGACGGCTGGCTGCACACCGGTGACATTGGCCATATCGATGCCAAGGGCCGAATCGTTATTACCGACCGCAAGAAGGACATGATCGTCAACGACAAGGGCGACAATGTCTCACCCCAGAAGATCGAAGGGATGCTGACGCTCCAGCTCGAAATCGCCCAGGCGATGGTGGTGGGGGACAAGCGCCCCTATATCGCCGGACTGATCGTTCCCGATGCCGAATGGGCGCTCGAATGGGCCCGCGCCAATGGTGAAAAGTTCGATTTCAAGGCCTTGCAAGCCTTGCCCGCCTTCCGCAGCGCTGTGCGCGCGGCAATTGACCGGGTGAATCAGGATCTGTCAGTGGTGGAAAAAGTCCGTCAGTACACTTTCGCCGACGAAGCCTTTGCGATCGACAACGAGGAAATGACCCCCAGCCTCAAGATCCGCCGCCACAAGCTCAAGGAACGGTACGGCGCGCGGCTGGACGCCTTGTACAAGGGATAGCTGAATGGCCCCGCCCCAGGCGGACAAAGAAAAAGGCCGGGCGCGGCGGTGGTCCACACCCGCGCGCCCGGCCTTGATCGTTCATCGGATCGCCTTACTGGGCGGCTTCGCTTGCAGCCGGAGCGGCTTCGGCGGCAGCGCCGGCGTCGTCCGAGGCAGCAGCCGAAGCGTCGGTGGCGGCTTCGGTGGCAGCAGTGGTTTCTTCAGCAGCCGGAGCAGCTTCTTCCTTCTTTTCGCCGCAGGCGGCGAGGGCAAGCGAGCCAGCCGCGACGGCGGCGAACAGAGCAATCTTCTTCATTGGGTAACCCCCTCGTTTGTTGCGACGCCCGCCAGTGGCGGACGTGACGCGCGTTTTGGCGCGTTACGAGGGCTTCGTCGATGGATTTTTTGTCATGAGGCCAGAAAATTCGTATCCAGAGCCAGCCACCTTCGGCCTAAGCGGCCTTCCAGTAATCACTAAGCCACTGTCAAGCAGCCTCTTTTTCAACCCATTCGGGATAGAAGCTGGGCTCGCGAGTTGACCAGCCTGGCGCCGTCGCGGCGGCCTCGCTGATCGACTGGAGCAGATGCTTGCGCCGATCAGGGCGAATCTGCGGGAGCGCGGACGCTGCGCAAAAGGCGCTGGGCAGAAACGGACGCACTTCCGCGCCCAGCAGCCGTTCATAGAGGAAGCGAAAAGCAGAGAAGCTTTCGATCCGTTCCTGGGCCAGATCAAACGCCGCCAGCCTGAGCAATTTGCCCATATAGCCATCGAGGCTTTCAAACGAGGTATCGGTCGGCACTTGCCCGCGCAGGGTCTTGAGTTCCTGATAGGCGACATACTGGCTGCGGATCGATGCGCTTTCCGCCGCATCGCGCGCCCACAGCTTGAACGCGTCCTGCCGCCCCAGCCCGACATCGAGGCTGCGCTTGATATAGCGCTGCTCGCTGGCGCTGAAGCTGGCAAATTCGCGCAGTTCGTTGATCGTCAGCGATGCGGTACCCGTACTGGCCATTGTCATGCCCCCATTGATGGTCAGACACAGATCACCAGAATATGGTTATGATCCCGTTAACCATGATGGCTGACGCAATGCTTCGATTGAACTAGGGGAAAGACCGAAAGAGGACCGCATCATGCCTTTGTTCGACGCAGCGACATTGGCCTTCTACGCCAAGGAGGCACCCGATTATGCCGCCAGTGGTCCGGGCGGAATCGGGCGGCATCTTGAAGGGTTTCTTGATCGCCTGCCTGCCGGCGCGCGAATTCTGGAACTGGGCTGCGGATCAGGGCGTGATGCGGCGCAGATGGAAGCGCGCGGGTTCGTGGTCGATCCAACCGATGGCGTGCCCGAAATGGCGGCCCAGGCCGAGGCGCGATTGCGCCGTCCGGTCAGGGTGATGCGGTTCGACGAACTTGATGCAGTCGAACTGTATGACGGAATCGTCGCCGCCTATTCGCTGCTGCACGTCCCGCGAGAGGGGCTGGTTGAAGTGCTGGCCCGGATCTGGCGCGCGTTGCAGCCCGGCGGCTGGCATGTGGCGACGTACAAGACGGCAGGCGGCGAAGGGCGCGATCGGCTGGGGCGCTATTACAACTATCCCACCGAAACTGAGCTGCGCGCCTGCTATGACCAGGCGGGAAGCTGGGCCAGAGTTGAAACCGAAACCGGCGAAGGGCGCGGCTATGAAGGCGGCGTTTCGCGCTTTGTCATGATCACCCTGCGGAAAGCGGGCTAGATGTGAGCTTTCAGGAGGTTGTTCATCCGGCCTGATTGTACGGCAAGAACCCGTGGCAAGGCGTTGGTTATGGGACTGTGACCTAGATCAGCCCGGCCAGCGGGCTGGACGGATCGGCATATTTGCGCGTCGCCATCCGCCCCGCCAGATAGGCGTCTCGTCCGGCCTCGACAGCCAGCTTCATCGCCCGGGCCATGCGCACCGGATCCCTGGCCTCGGCAATCGCTGTGTTCATCAGCACGCCATCGACGCCAAGTTCCATCGCCACCGCGGCATCGCTGGCCGTGCCGACCCCGGCGTCGACCAATACCGGCACTTTGGCCCCTTCCACGATCAGCCGAATCGTAACCCGGTTCTGGATTCCCAGCCCCGATCCGATTGGCGCGCCCAGCGGCATCACCGCAACTGCACCAGCTTCTTCCAGCTGCTTGGCCGCGATCGGATCGTCAACGCAATAGACCATCGGCAGAAAACCCTCGCGGGCCAGCACTTCGGTCGCTTTCAGCGTTTCACGCATGTCGGGATAGAGTGTGCGTGCCTCGCCCAGCACTTCCAGCTTGACCAGATCCCAGCCGCCCGCCTCGCGCGCAAGGCGCAGCGTTCGGATCGCTTCGTCGGCCGTAAAGCAGCCTGCGGTGTTGGGCAGGTAAGTGACCTGTTTCGGATCGATGAAATCAGTCAGCATCGGTGCCTTGGGATCGCTGACATTGACCCGGCGCACCGCCACAGTGACGATTTCCGCGCCGGAAGCGGCCAGCGCAGCGGCGTTTTCGGCAAAATCCTTGTACTTCCCGGTTCCGACGATCAGGCGAGAGCGGAACGTGCGGCCCGCAACGGTCCAGGTATCATCAGAGTCATTGCAGGCTCCGCTATCGGCGGCCGCGTGATCACCCCCGCCCACGAAATGCACCACTTCCAGCACGTCACCATTTGCCAGTGCGACATCGCCCAGGGTGGAACGCGGTACCACATCGCCATTGCGCTCAACCGCGACCTTGGCCGGATCGAGTTCCAACGTGCGGATAAAATCGGCGATCGATCCCGGCGCGGCGCGGCGCGGTTCACCGTTGACGGTAAGGGCAAGCTGGGCAGTCATGCCCTCGCAGATAGCAATCAGTGGCTGTGACGCAAGTTGCGAAGATGGGCCCAGGCGAGCAGGCCCACCCCGGCAATGGTAAACAGGGCTTCGGCCATGCCGTGGCCGGTGAACAAGGCAACCGCCATCAGCGCGATTCCCGCCGCCCCGACCTGTAGCGGCAACGGATCGCCGTGACGGGCCACGCCCAGAACCAGCGTGATCGAACCAACCCCGATCGCCAGCGCGAGTCCGACCCGGTGAATGGCGGGCGCCAGAATGAATTCTCCGCCCAGCCCAAGCCCGGCAACCAGCAGCAGCCCTGCCACGCAATGCAGCGCGCACAGCCCCGACAGGAGCATTCCAACCCGGTCGAGTCGGTTGCGAATCGAGATGAAGGCATCACGCATGGCGACGCCCATGTATGTGACGATGTAACATCTAGCAAGGGTGTGGCGGTGATTGGGTGCAAATGGCTTGCGATTTTCTGTCCGCCGACGCAGGGAGCGGCCCATGGCTATTGACCAATCCGGCCCTGCCCCGCGTCCCCTGGCAATCGCGCGGTGGCTGTTCATGGTGGCCGCAATGATCGTGCTGATCGTCGCCGTCGGCGGGATTACCCGGCTGACCGAAAGCGGAGTCTCGATTACAGAGTGGAAACCGGTGAGCGGCACTCTGCCGCCACTGAGCGAGGCTGCATGGCAGGCCGAATTCGACGCCTATCGCCAGACCCCGCAATATATCCAGATCAATGGACCGGCCGGGATGACACTGGCCACCTACAAAACGATCTTCTTCTGGGAGTGGTTCCACCGCCTGATCGCGCGCAGCATCGGGCTGGCTTTTGCCCTGCCGCTAGCCTGGTTCTGGGCAAAGCGCGCGATTCCCGAAGGGTACAAATTGCGCTTGCTGGTGCTGCTCGCCATGGGCGGCCTGCAAGGTGCGGTGGGCTGGTGGATGGTCAAATCGGGCATCTCCACTGATGTGCGGGTCAGCCATTTCCGGTTGGCTACGCACCTGATGCTGGCCTTGATCACCATGGCCGCGATCATCTGGACCGCGCTTGACCTGCGCGCGCTTGCACAAGGGAAGTCCCGCGCGCGGCTCACCGCTTTTGGTGCGGCGGCGCTGGGCGTGCTGGGCATCCAGCTGGTGCTGGGCGCGCTTGTGGCGGGGTTGCGGGCGGGCTATGTCGCGGGTGCTGGCTGGTTCAGCTGGGAAGCCTGGCCACTGATGCAAGGTCGTCTGATCCCCGCCGGCATCGACTGGATCGACGGGGCGCTGCATGCAGCACTGAACGATCCGTTCCTGGTCCATTTTCTGCATCGCTGGTGGGCCTGGTTGGCCGTCGCCATGCTGGTAGTGCTCGCCCGGCAGGTGCGCCAACCGCGCCGCGCAGCCTCGATCGCGATCCACAGCACATTCGGTACGCAGATCGTACTGGGGATCGCTGCGATCTGGAGCGGGATGGAGCTGTGGCTCGCTGTCGCGCACCAGCTCAACGGCGCCCTGACGCTTGCGGCGGCGGTTTGGGGCACACATGTCCTGGGCCGGATCAAGGGATGAACGGCCGCGTTACGCGACAATGCAAGACCTGCAATGCCCCTTGACGAAAGTGCGATTGCCTGCGCGAATGGAGCTCAGCAAATATACGCAAGGTGGCGCCCGGTTGGCTGGCGCTGCAAAGCGGAGGAGTCCGGGGTGCTGTTCACGGTGAGCGCGGCCCTGATCGAACGCGCAAGCATGCGCCTTGGCGACCTGCATCCAAAGCAGACCCTTCCCGCTGAAGGCAACACCGCGTTCTGCATTGCCGGGAACCGCTCATGGTGAAGAAACGGGCCTTGATGCTGTTGGGAATGACTGCACTGGCACCGCTATCGGCGCCGCTTGTCGCCACCGCGCCCGATAGTGCCGAACGCCAGTTTAGCCCGCCAAGCGGGCCGATGACGCTGACCCGCACCGTGTGGCGCGGCTTGCATGACGGCAAGGCGATCAAGGTGCAGCGCAGCTATGCGATCACCATAACCCCGGATGGCGATGGCTACCGGGTCGATGGCACACTCATCGATGCCGCAGTCGATGCGCCGCCGCAGCTGGCGATCTTGGCCGAGCTGGAACGGCAACGGAGCGAACCCGGGCTTTTCCCGTTCCGGCTGGATCGGCAGGGCCGGATCCAGACCCCGGTCGCCGCGCCGACCGCCACGCCAAGCCATCCCGAATTGTCCCGCGCCGGGGCTGCGCTGGTCGCGAATGCTCCATTGGCGGCGGAAACCCGGCAGCAGACCCGGGCCATGCTGGATCAGGTGATCGGAGCGGCGCGCGGCGGGGTGGCCTGGCCGGTGGACTTGTTCAATCCGGCCAGCAGCTTGCGTCAGGACCACAAAGTGGTGCACCTGCCTGGCGGCGGGAAAGGCGAAGTGGCGGTATCGATCGCAGTGGACCGCGCCAGTCCGGGCACACTGCCGCGTTCGGTCGAGCGGACCGTCACCACGTCGCTCGACGGGACCGAGTCTGTCACCCGCGAACAGTGGACCATGGGCACGCGCTGAAGCCCCGTTCAGTCGGCGGTATTATTTTACCTCTCGGCAAAGTGCCCGAAAAGCTTGACTTGCCGCGCCCGTTCCGCGAAAGGGCGCCCCTTCCCGTGCAATTGGAGTGATCCGTCACGGGGCTTTTGGAACGGACCAAAGGAATTCGAAGCCATGAAGGCGCTGAGCAAGCAGACCCGGTCGATCAAACCGGCCGAGGTCGAAAAGAACTGGCATCTGATCGATGCCGACGGGCTGGTGGTCGGGCGTCTCGCCGTGATCATCGCCAATCATCTGCGCGGCAAGCACAAGCCGAGCTTCACCCCCCACGTCGATTGCGGCGACCATGTGGTCGTGATCAACGCCGGCAAGGTGCGGCTGACGGGCAACAAGCTCAAGCAGAAGACCTATTACAAGCACACGGGCTATGCCGGTGGGATCAAGGCTGTGACCGCCGACAAGGTGCTCGATGGCCGCTTCCCCGAGCGCGTGCTCGAAAAGGCGGTTGAGCGCATGATTCCGCGCGGTCCGCTGGGCCGCGCCCAGATGCGCGCGCTGCATCTCTACGCCGGCGACGAGCATCCGCATGCGGGCACCCAGCCCCAGCCGCTCGACGTTGCTGCCATGAACCGCAAGAACAAGGTGGGTGCATAATGTCTGACAACACCGTCACCGATCTGGCTGACCTCGGCGATATCGCCGAAACCCCGGTCGCTCCCGCTGCCCCGACCATGCCGCTTCGTGAAAAGGAAGTGGACGCTCAGGGTCGTTCCTATGCTACCGGCCGCCGCAAGGATGCCGTGGCTCGCGTCTGGATCAAGCCGGGCACCGGCAAGGTCGTGATCAACGGCCGCGATCAGGAAGTTTACTTTGCCCGTCCGACCCTGCGTCTGGTGATCAACCAGCCGTTCCAGGTGGCCGAGCGCGAAGGCCAGTACGACGTTATCGCCACCGTCAAGGGCGGCGGACTGTCGGGCCAGGCGGGTGCCGTGAAGCACGGTATCTCGCAGGCGCTGACCAAGTTCGAGCCGGTCCTGCGCAGCGTCGTCAAGGCTGCCGGGTTCCTGACCCGCGATAGCCGTGCGGTCGAACGCAAGAAGTATGGCCGGGCCAAGGCGCGCAAGAGCTTCCAGTTCTCGAAGCGCTAAGCAGCTCTGCTTGCTGGATTCAGGGGCTGGCCGCAAGGTCGGCCCCTTTTTCGTTGGAGACCGCATGACCGCAGACCAATCTGCCGCCGCAACCCCTGCGCGAATGCCGGTGATCGGGAAGATCGGCTGGCTGCCGGGCGCGCTTGGAGCGGGACTGGCGATCCTGGTGACCGGCTGGATCAGCCAGGCCGCGCTGGGTGCGGCGCCGGATCTGCCCTGGCTGATCGCGCCAATGGGGGCCTCGGCAGTGCTGGTGTTTGTCCTGCCGGCCAGCCCGTTGTCACAGCCCTGGCCGGTGGCGGGCGGGCACCTTATCGCCGCCGGAGTGGGACTGGCCTGCCATACCGTGGTGCCCCTGCCCTGGCTCGCCGCCGCGCTGGCGGTGGGCATCGCCACTGCGCTGATGAGCCTGGCCCGCTGCCTGCACGCGCCGGCTGGTGGAACCGCCGTGCTGACGGCCTTGGCCAGCCCGGCCGTGGCGCAGCTTGGCTGGAAGTTTCTGGCCTTTCCGGTCCTGCCCAATGTGCTGCTGCTGATCGCTTGCGGGCTGGCCTGGCACCGGCTGACCGGGCATTCCTATCCGCACAAGGCCGTGTCAGTTCCGGTGGTCCCGGCCTGGTCAGGCCATATCGACGATGCCGATCTTGATGCGGTGCTGGCGGAGTGGGACGAGGTCATGGATGTCAGCCGCGAGGATTTGCTTGCCGTGCTCCATTCGGTCGAAGCCCGGGTCCGCGCCCGCAAGCTCAGTTGAGAAACCGGGGCTCCACCACCAGTCCCGCACTGCCATCCCAGACCAGCCGGTTGAAGCTGGGCGCAGAGATCCGCAGCCGCTGCGAGAGCGTGCCCGCACCGACCAGCCGGATCGACTGGCCATCCAGTTCGAGCGTCATGTCGAACGGATCGTGGACATGGCCCGACAGCACCACTTGTGCCCCGGCCCGCGCCAGCGCGGCCAGCGCCGCCTTGCCGCCACGGGTCGATCCGCGCGATTCGGTATCGGCATCGACCAGCGGATGATGCCCTGCGACCATCCGCAAGCGCTTTTCGGCCTGATGCGACAACCCTTGCAATGCGCGGTCCAGATCCCGCGTACTGACCCGGCCCTTGGACCAGTTGAGCCGGAACTGCGCCCGGGCAATCGTCTTGAGCGAAACCACGGCCACGCCGTCCGGCAAGCGCGCCACCGGCAGGTCTGCCGCAAGCGCGCGGTAGCGATCATAGGGGTGGATCAGGCGGCGCAGCATATGGTGGTAATAGGGTACATCGTGATTGCCGGGGGTCAGCACCACCGGCGCGGCAAGAGCTCCCAGCCAGTCCTGCGCAGCGGCAAATTCCCGCGCCGAACCGCGCATGGTCAGATCGCCGGTGCAGATCACCAGCGCAGGCCGTTCCCGCGCCACTTCCGCAGCAAACCAATCGAGCGCATCGCGGTCTTCAAAGCCGAAATGCAGATCGCTGACGTGATAAAGCAGAGTGGCCGCGGCCATGGTTACAGTCGTCCGGTCAGGATCAACCAGGCCGACGCGGCATTGACCATGCTGTAGATCACATAGAACGCCGCCCAGCCGCTTGACCCTTGCCCCGCCATCAGGGCGGCCCCCAGCAACATCGCGAATTCCAGCGTCAGGCTGAATTTCCCGCCCAGCAGCTGAAACCACGGCGCTCGGCCCAACAAGCCATGCCCACGTTCCAGTACGGCGCGGTGCAGGGTAAAGTTGGCCATGCCAAACATGAGGACGAAGAACAGCGCCATGCGCGCCTTTCTAGAGTATGTTCTACTGGCGTGGAAGCATCACCGGCCTGGTGACACCTTGTTTCGGTGACACCAAACCAGTCTGAACGCAGCTTTGGCACGGAAACACAGGGGCCAGGCGGCATCATGCCCGGTTTGGGGACGGTGACGGGGCGGACACAAAGTGACAAAAGGTTACACCCCTGTCACCCGGAAATGCCCATATTTTATCGTTTTAATTCAATTAGTTCATGGGGAAATTCGGTGCAAAAGGTGACAGAATCGCGAAAAACGGAAAAATGACGCGCGAAATGGCCGTTCCGCACGCATGACAAGCCTGATCGCAGGCGGTTTGACGATTTCAAAGAGCCGATTGAAACAATCGAATCGCTGTATCAGATCGTCAGCATGTAGGAAAATCGAGTGTCTGGCGCAGCCTGCGGCAGATCCGGCCCGGCGCTTCGTCGCGGCGGGTCGGACATGGCAAGGATCGCCTTATCGCCCGGCCATGGCCTTGGCCCGGGCCAGATAGGTGCGGCCAATCCGCACCGTAGCGCCATCATCCAGCTCTGCCGACCAGACCCCCAGCCCATCATGACGCAGCCCGGCGATCCGGTCACGGCGCAGGATGGTGGAACGGTGCAGGCGAATAAACTGGTCCGGATCAAGCCGCGCTTCCAGCCCCGAAACGGTCTGGAGCAGCAGATAGCTGCGTTCGCCCACGTGCAGGCGGACATAGTCCCGCTCGGCATCGATCCGGTCAACATCGGTCGCGGCGATCCGCAGCAGTTCGGACCGGTAGGGCACCCAGAATTCGCTGAGCCAGTCGCCTTTGCCCGCTGCGCGTTCGCCGCGCCGCGTCACGGCGCGGGCCACAGCGCGTTCCAGCCGCTCTGACGTGACGGGCTTCAGCACATAGTCAACCGCATCAAGATCAAAGGCCTCGACCGCGAAATTATCGTGCGCGGTGACAAATATCACCGCCGGAGCCTGCGGTGTGTGCGCCAGCGTGCGGGCAACCGAGATCCCGTCCAGTTCGGGCATGGTCATGTCGAGCAGGACCAGGTCAGGCGCGTGCGCCTCGATCGCCGCCAGCGCCGCCTTGCCATCCATCGCTGTGCCCACCACCGCGATCTGCGACAAGGCGGCGCAGATTACCTGCATCCGCTCGATCGCCAGCGGCTCGTCATCGACGATCAGGGTGCGCAGTTCGTTATCCGGCATGGCGTTCCAGCGGCAGCCGCAGCAAAGTGCGCCAGCCGCCTCCCTCGACCGGACCCGAAGCCAGCTGCGCACCGTCACCAAACCGCGCAGCGAGCCGATCGCGGACATTGGCCAGGCCGATCCCGAAGCCGTCCGATGGCCCCTTGCGCGATGCCGGGGCATCGTCGCTCACTTCCAGCACCAGCCGACCATATTCCTCGCGCGCGGACATTGTCACCGTGACCGCGCGGTTGGTGGCAGAGACGCCGTACTTGACCGAATTTTCGATCAGCGGCTGCAGGATCATCCCCGGCACGCGGGCATCGCCCAGCCCTTCGGCCACGGCAAAGCGGGTTATCAGACGATCGGGAAAGCGCAGCGCCTCGATCTCCAGATAGAGCCGTTGCAGCGCCACTTCCTGTTCCAGCGCAACATCGCCGGTCGGATCTTCGGCCAGGCTGCGGCGATAGAACGTGGACAGCGTCTGGATCATCTGTTCGGCCGCTTCGGTCTTGCCGGTGATGACCAGCGCGGAGAGCGAATTGAGCGTGTTGAAAAGGAAATGCGGATTGACCTGATAACGCAGGCTACGCAGCTCTGCGGCCTTGGCAGCGCGGCGGAATTCGCCCTCGCGGCGTTCGGCGGCGCGGGCCTGTTCGGCATTGGCGAGCGCGAAATAGAGCGCCGCCCAGGCGATCAGCAGGAAATAGCGGCCCAGCGCCACATCGGTCAGCTGGCGCCAGCGGTTGTCCTCTACCGTCTGGGCATCGATGGTAATCGCCGGAGTGGCCGGGTCGGTCGGTTCAGCATCGGCCGGGGGCACCGGAGCGGACGGGGCCAGCACTTCCTTGCGGTCAAGCGGATCAACCAGCAGGTTGCCGCTTTCATCGCTGCGCACGCTCAGCCCTTCACGTTCGCCGATCTTGGCCACCACCTGGCCTTCGATCGAGGCAAACACCCACTGGTTGATTGCCGCCAGCAGCAGCGAGGCCGGCAGCGTCATCAGCAACACCGCCACGATCTTGTGCCGCACGGGCTGCGGATCGAGCAGCCGCAGCAGCGGCCAGAGCGCCAGCGTGACTGCCATCGAAGCCAGGATCACCAGCATCCGCCGCCACAGCAGCGCATCGAGCAGTTCCAGCCCGACCAGCCAGCCGCGCAGCGTGGCGAGCACGAAATAGGTCAGCCACAGCGCCACGATCGAGGCGAGCACGGTGCGCACGGGAACGCGCAGCAAGGCGGCAGAAGGATCCATTCAGCCGCAAGGTTACCGCGCTTTGCCCCGCTAAGGCCAGCAGCTTGGTCGAAAGGACTCGCGCGTTGGTCGAGTGGAGCCAGAAGAGCGAAGGCCTGAAACCAACCTGCATCAACCGCAAATGACCCCTCCCGTTTCGGGAGGGACTATGAGTGCTGATTGACGCAGGCTCGTAGGAGTAACTGTGGGAACCTCCGGCTCGGCCACTCCTCTCCGCGCCGCAGGCGCTGATTACGCTTTCGACCATCCGTTTGACGCGATGCTGGAGAAGAACAAAGGCTTCGCCGTATGCGCTACCTCTCTGCGCCTCTTTTCTGCCTCTGCGCCTCTGCGTGAACCATTCAAACCGCGCAGTCCGCCCGCCCCGTGGCCGGACAAGCACATGATGGACCAGATTAGTTCACGCAGAGGCGCAGAGGCAGAAAAGAGGCGCAGAGAAGGTGGTTCTTGCGGCGCAGCCACCCTTGATCCCCAATGATCGCTTCAAACGCATCACATACCAAGCTGCAATGGCGGCAACGCACCTCTTCCGTCTCGCTGCGCGAGCCACCTCCCCCAGCGTCGAAGGATGATCACCCCAGCAAATGCTCCTTGGCGATCTTGTCCTTCCAGACCAGCGGGGCGAGCTGGTGGACATTGTTGCCCTCCGAATCGACCGCCACGGTCACCGGCATGTCCTCGACCGTGAATTCATAGATCGCTTCCATGCCCAGATCCGCGAAGGCCACCACCTTGGCCTCGCGAATCGCCCGCGCGACGAGATAGGCCGCGCCGCCGACCGCCATCAGGTAGGCCACCTTGTGCTTTGCAATCACTTCGGTCGCGCCCTGGCCGCGTTCGGCCTTGCCGATCATGGTGAGCAGGCCCAGCTCGCACATCATGTCGGTGAAGCTGTCCATCCGCGTGGCGGTGGTGGGGCCGGCCGGGCCGACCACTTCGCCCATCACCGGATCGACCGGGCCGACATAATAGATCGCGCGGCCCTTGAATTCGACCGGCAGAGCTTCTCCCTTGGCCAGCATGTCCTTGATGCGTTTGTGTGCGGCATCGCGGCCGGTCAGCATCTTGCCATTGAGCAGCAAACGGTCACCCTGTTTCCAGCCGCGCACTTCCTCGGCAGTCAGCGTGTCGAGATTGACTTTCTTCGCCGCCTTGTCCGGGGTCCAGTGGACATCGGGCCATTGATCCAGCTTGGGCGTTTCGAGGAAAGTCGGGCCTGATCCGTCGAGCGTGAAATGCGCGTGGCGGGTGGCGGCACAGTTGGGGATCATCGCCACCGGCTTGCCTGCGGCGTGGCACGGCGCATCGAGGATCTTGACGTCAAGGATGGTCGAAAGCCCGCCCAGCCCCTGCGCACCGATGCCCAGCGCGTTGACCTTGTCGAAAATCTCGATCCGCATCGCCTCGATGTCATTCTGAGGCCCGCGCAGTTTGAGCTGCGCCATGTCGATCGGCTCCATCAGCGCCTGCTTGGCCAGCAGCATGCAGTGTTCTGCCGTGCCGCCGATGCCAATTCCCAGCATCCCCGGCGGGCACCAGCCCGCACCCATCTGCGGCAGCATTTCGACCACCCAATCGACAATGTTGTCGCTGGGGTTCATCATCTTGAACTTCGACTTGTTCTCGCTCCCGCCGCCCTTGGCCGCGACATCAATGCTGACTTTGCTGCCCGGCACCATGGTCACGTGCAGCACGCAGGGGGTGTTGTCGCGGGTGTTGCGGCGAGTGAAGGCGGGGTCTGCCAGCACCGAGGCGCGCAGCTTGTTGTCCGGATGGTTATAGGCGCGGCGCACCCCTTCATCGACCACATCCTGCATCGAGCGATCGGATTCGAGCCGGCAGTTCTGGCCCCATTCGACGAACACGTTGACGATGCCGGTGTCCTGGCAGATCGGACGGTGCCCTTCGGCGCACATCCGGCTGTTGGTCAGGATCTGGGCGATCGCATCCTTGGCCGCCGGGCCTTGCTCTGCCTTGTAGGCTTCGCCCAGCGCGCGGATGTAATCCATCGGGTGGTAATAGCTGATGAACTGCAGCGCATCGGCGACACTGTCGATCAGGTCCTGTTCGCGGATCGTCACCATTTCGGCCATGACAAGCTCCTTGGGCACCGTGGGGGTTTCCCGGTCCCCATAGGCCCGCCATTTACCCCCGTCAAAGCGCTTGGCGAGCGCAACTGCTTCGCCTAGAAGGCAGGCGATTGCGCTGCTGTATTAACTGTGCAATACAGTGCGGCCAAAGGGTTGAAACATGACTGCTGTTGCCGAAACCACGATCGATTTCGCCAAGGCGCGCCGCGCCATGATCGACAGCCAGCTGCGCGTCAGCGGCGTCAATGCGGACTGGGTGCTGAACGCGATGGCCCGCGTCCCGCGCGAAGACCATGTCCCTGCCGATGTGCGCGCCCATGCCTATATCGACCGGGCGATCCCGCTGGGCGAAGGCCGGGCGCTGGCCGCGCCGCTGGTCTATGGCCTGATCCTGTCCGAAGCCGCGCCCACGCCGCAGGACAAAGTGCTGCTGGTGAGCGGCAGCGGCCAGTACCTTGCCGCGCTGCTTTCGGGCCTCGCCGGTTCGGTCGATGTGGTTTCCGCCGCCGATGGTGCGGCCTATGCCGGCCGGGGTGGTTATAGCCTGGTACTGATCGACGGCGCGATCGAACAGCTGCCCGATGGGCTGGCAGGCGCGCTGGACGAAGGCGGGCGGATCGTTACCGGCCTGGCCGATCGCGGGGTGACCCGCCTCGCCACCGGCCGCAAGGTGGCCGGTTCGGTTGCGCTGCAGCCGCTGACCGATGTTGGTATTCCGGTGCTGAGCGAATTCGCCGCGCCGAAACGCTGGAGCTTCTGAACATGATGCGCAAGGGTCGCATTTTCTTGCTGGCGGGGATCGCCCTGGCCGCAGCCCCGGCTTTGGCCGATGATCTGCGCGGCGCGCTGACTATGGCGTACAATTCCAACCCTACGCTGGAAGCCGCCCGGGCGCAGCAGCGCGCGGTCGATGCCGGGGTGCCGATCGCCAAGAGCGCTGCGCTTCCTTCGCTGAGCGGCACGGCCACTTTCACCGAATTCGCCAAGCTGTCTACGCCGTCGGTCGGCGCGCCCGATCGGTCGCTGGATGCAACGGCTACGCTGGGTGTGCCGCTCTATGCCGGGGGTGCGATCCGCAATTCGATCCGCGCCGCCAAGACCCGGGTCGAAGCCGGCCGGGCTGACTTGCGCTCGGCCGAAAGCGGCGTGTTCAGCCAGACGGTCGCGGCCTATATGGACGTGCTGCTGGGCCAGCGCGTGGTCGCGCTCAACCGCAACCAGGTCGATGTGCTCAAGGTCAACCTGCAGGCGACCAAGGACCGGTTCGAAATCGGCGACCTGACCCGGACCGACGTGGCCCAGTCGCAAGCGCGCCTGTCGCTGGCGCAGGGCCAGACCCGCTCTGCCGAAGCGAACCTGACCGCGACGCGCGAACGCTATATCCAGGTCGTCGGCAAGGAACCGGTCGATCTGCAGGCCCCGCCGCCGCTGCCCGGCTTGCCCGCCAGCGTCGAGCAGGCGGTGCAGACCGCGCTGGACAGCAATCCCGATCTGCTCGCCGCGCGCCAGCGCAGCAAGGCCGCCGGGTTCGATAGTGACGTGGCCGGATCGGGCCGCCTGCCCAAGGTCAGCGTGTTCACCAGCGGCGGGTACACCGATTACATGGGCACCAATGGCGGCCCGGCTTCTGCCGTGACCAAACAGGGCTTCACGTCTGCCACCGCCGGGGTGCGCGCCACGATCCCGCTGTTCCAGGGCGGGCTGCCAGCCGCGCAGAAACGTCAGGCCGAAGCGCGCGAAAATGCGACGCTGGAGCAGGAAATCGGGACCGAGCGTCAGGTCATCGCCGGGGTTCGTTCCGCCTATGCAAGCTGGCGCGCGACCAGCGAGATCATCGCTGCAACCCAGTCTGCCGTCGATGCCGCAACGCTCAGCCTCGAAGGCGTGCGCGCCGAAAACACCGTTGGCAACCGCACGATTCTCGACATCCTCAACGCTCAGCAGGAACTGCTCAACGCGCAGGTCCAGCTCGAAACGGCCAAGCGCAACGCCTATGTCGCCGGGTTCAACCTGCTGTCCACGATGGGCAAGGCCGAATCGCGTGATTTGGGGCTCGATGGCGGCGCGCTGTATGATCCGGTGGTCAATTATGACCACGTGAAGGACAATGTGTTCGATTGGGCAAACGATCCCGCCCCGGTCGCCCAGGCCACGCGCACCGTTGACACCAAGCCGCAGGACGGTTCAGTACCGGGTCAGTGATTCTGTCCCGCTGCGGGACCGCTCTGGGGGTAAGTGGGCGATGCGTCAGGCCGGTGAACCGTCGGTTGAGGAAATTCTTGAATCGATCAAGAAGGTGATCGCGCGTGACAACCGAGTCGGCGCGGCCGAAGTGCGGCGCGAACGTGAGGATCGCGGCATGACCGTGGCCGACGATGCGGACGACGCTGACGAAGTGCTCGAACTCGATGCCGAAGCCGTGCTGATCGAAGATCAGGACAGCGCCGCCGATGCTCCCTTGCTGACCAGTGATGCCGCCAGCTCGATGCGCGAATCACTCGCCGCGCTGGCCATGCTGGCCGAACCGTCGGCCCGCCCGCAGATCGTCCGGTCGGGCGAAACCTCGCTCGAAGGGCTGGCGCGCGAACTGCTGCGTCCGGCGCTGGCCGAATGGCTCGACACCAATCTGCCGCCGCTGGTCGAACGGATGGTTGCGGCGGAAATCGCGCGGATCGTCGGCAAGAAGGGCTGAAGCCTTTCCAGCAGGGGGGCTTGGCGCTACCCTTGCCTGCATGAAGCACATCACCACCGCGCTCAGCGCGCTCGCCTTTGCCCTGTGCGCCGCACCCGCCGCCGCACAGACCCCGCGCACCATGTCGGTCGAAGACCTGCTGACCCTGAAGCGGATCGCCGCGCCGGTCGCTTCGCCCGATGGCAAATGGGTGGTCTGGCAGCAAACCGATACCGATCCCGCCAGCTACAAGCGCGCTGCCGGGCTGTGGCGCGTGCCTGCCAAGGGCGGAACGGCACAGCGCATCGCCGACTTGCCCGACGCGGGAGAAAACAGCCCGGCGTTCAGCCCCGATGGCCAGCGGCTCTATTTCCTTTCCGGCAAGTCGGGCAGCGACCAGCTGTGGCTGCTTGATCTCACCACTGCCGGAGCGCAGCCGGTGCAGGCCAGCGCGTTCAAAACCGATGTCGCGGGCTTCCTGCTCTCGCCCGATGGCAAGCGCGTGCTGGTCTGGGGCGATGTCGCACGCGATTGCCCCACGCTGGGCTGCGAACATAGCGGCGACACCAGCCAGCCCGGCCCCGGCAGCGGGCGGCATTTCAAGGACGGCGCTGGCTTTGTCCGGCACTGGGACGCGTGGGAAACCCCCGGCAACTACAGCCGCGGCTTTGCCCTGGCGCTGGGTGCTGACGGCAAGGTGGCGGGTGACGCCGTGGCGCTTGACGGGCCGGTCGGCACCCTGACCGGCGATACCCCGACCAAGCCGATGGGCGGGGCCGAGGAACTGGCATGGGCAGCGGATTCGCAAAGGGTCTATTTCACCGCCCGGCAGGCTGACCGCAACGAGCCGACCTCCACCGATACCAACCTGTGGTTCAGCGAACTTCATGGGGAGGCACCCTTTGTGCTGACTCACGAGAACCGCGCGAGCGATACCTTGCCAGCGCCCTCTCCCGACGGGAAATGGCTGGCATATGCCGCAATGGCACGCCCGGGTTACGAAGCTGACCGGCTGGTGCTGACCCTGCTCAACCTCAAGACCGGAGAAAAGCGCGCGCTGACGCAGGACTGGGACCGTTCGGTCGGCTCGATCGCCTGGACCCCGGATTCAAAGGCACTGCTGGTGACCGCGGAGGATGTACTGGACAAACCGCTGTTCCGGATTGATCTGGCCACCGGCAAACCAGAACGCCTGAAGCTGGTGCCCAAGGGCAAGACCGAGGGCCATATCGGTAATGTCAGCGTGCTGAAGGACGGGCGCGTGCTGTACACGCGCGATAGCGCCGCCGGACCGGCTGAAGTCTATCTGGCCGCCAAGGGCAAGCCCGGTGTGCCGCTTAGTCAGGCCAATGATGCCCAGCTTGGCGCGCTCAATCCGGTTGCGACCGCGCGGTTCAGCTTTGCCGGGGCGCAGGGCGATACCGTCTGGGGGCAGATCCACAAGCCAGCCGGGGCCAGCGGCAAGCTGCCGGTGCTGCTGTTCGTCCACGGCGGACCGCAGGGCAGCTTTAACGATGCCTGGTCATTCCGCTGGAACCCCAGGATCTTTGCCAGTCAGGGTTATGCCGTGGTCTCGGTCGATTTCCATGGCAGCACCGGGTACGGGCAGGCCTTTACCGATGCAATCAATCAGGACTGGGGCGGCAAGCCGCTGGAAGACTTGCAGAAAGGGCTCGCTGCGGCGCTGGCCAAAGATGCGCAGCTCGATGGCAGTAACGCCTGCGCGTTGGGGGCCAGTTATGGCGGCTACATGATGAACTGGATCGCGGGCCAGTGGCCCGACCGATTCAAGTGTCTGGTCCAGCACGACGGCGTGTTCGATGCCCGCGCGATGGCCTATGAAACCGAGGAACTGTGGTTCGACGAATGGGAACACGGCGGCCACCCCTATTACGAGGCGCCCGAGGCGTTCGAAAAGTGGAACCCGGTGAACCATGTCGCCAAGTGGCAGAGCCCGATGCTGGTAATCACCAGCGAGAAGGACTTCCGCATCCCCTACACGCAGGGGCTGGCCACATTCACTGCCCTGCAGCGGCGCGGCATCCCCAGCGAACTGCTGGTGTTCCCGGATGAGAACCATTGGGTGCTGAAGCCCAAGAATTCCAAGCAGTGGCACCAAACCGTGATGAGCTGGCTGGACCGCTGGCTGAAGAAAGGCCAATAGCCCGCCCATGGCCAAACCTGATCCGGCCCTGCTGAGCGCGGGGCGCTATCCCTTCGTCCATGAAATCTCGACCCGATTTGCGGACATGGACCCCAACAACCACCTCAACAACGTCGCGCTGGCGGCGATGTTCGAGGATGGGCGGGTGCGCTTCAACCATGGCAGCGGGTTCAGGGAAGGCATGGTTGGCCACCGCGCGATGGTTGCCAGCACGGAAATTGCCTATCTGGCCGAAGGGCATTTCCCTTTGCCGATCACGGTCCATTGCGGGGTTGAGGCACTGGGCCGCAGCAGCTGGACGGTGGTTCAGATGCTGATCCAGCAAGGCAAGCCGATCGCCTTTGCCCGCTCCACCCTGGTCTGCATCCGCGATGACCGCCCGGCCCCGCTGCCCGATGCCTTTCGCGCCACGCTGGAACAATGGGTATTGCGGGCATGAGCGCCGATCCCGCCGAACTGACCCGCGCCCGCGCCGCGCTGGAAACCTGCGGCGGCGACAAGATCGGCCGCCACATCTTCCTGTGCGCCGAGGCCCAGAAAGGTGAGTGTTGCAGCGCCGCCGTGGGTGCCCCGGCGTGGAAATTCCTCAAGAAACGGCTCAAGGAACTAGGGCTTGACCGCGATGGCGGGATTGCCCGGACCAAGGCGGATTGCCTCAAGATCTGTGCCGCCGGGCCGGTCGCCGTGGTCTATCCCGAAGGGGTCTGGTACCATTCGTGCACCCAGCCGGTGCTCGAACGGATCATCCAGGAACATCTGGTCGGCGGCGCACCGGTCGAAGAGTTCCGGCTCTACCCCGAAACGCCCGCATAAGCCCGGACTCGCCAAGCGCGGCGAATCGTGACATCTTCACGCATCATAACGATGCGGGAGAGCGGTGATGACAATTGCGCGCCTGATCGAAGGCCATGCTCCGGAAATCGTCAGCTGCGATGCCAGCGCCAGTGTGCGTGAGGCTGTGGCCATGCTCGCCGAGCGCAGGATCGGTGCCTTGCCGGTCTATCGCGACGGCGTGATCGCCGGGATTTTTTCCGAACGTGACGTGGTTTATCAGCTCGCCGCGCATGGACCCGCAATGCTGGAAAAGACCGTTGGCGAAGTGATGACCGCGCCCGCAATCACGGTCGATCCCGCCACCGATGTGATGGACGCGCTGGGCCTGATGACCCGCCGCCGCATCCGCCACTTGCCAGTGGTCCAATCCGGCGCAGTGCAGGGCTTCGTCTCGATCGGGGATCTGGTGAAATACCGGATCGACCGGATCGAAAGCGAGGCCGAGGCGATGCGGAGTTATATCCAGAGCGCCTGAGCTTGTTTGGCGAAGCCGGAGCGCCTACATCCACTGGATGGACATCCAGACCATGACACTCAGCCCCTCCGCTGCGGCCCGCGTTGCCACGATTGCGGCGAAGCAGGGCAAGCCGGCCATCCTGCGGCTTTCGGTTGAAGGCGGCGGTTGTTCAGGCTTTCAATACAAATTCGGCCTGGCCGATGCAGCTGACGCAGACGATCTGGCAGTCAAGACCGACGGGGTGACCTTGGTGGTCGATCCCGTCAGCCTTGATCTGGTCGCTGGCTCGGTGGTCGATTATGTCGAATCGCTCGGCGGCGCGGCGTTCAAGGTGGAAAACCCCCAGGCGGCCTCGGGCTGCGGCTGCGGGTCATCATTCGCCATCTGATGCGGATTTCAACTTTCAATATCAACGGGATCAAGGCACGCCTGCCGCGCCTGCTCGAATGGCTCGAAGAAACGCGCCCGGCGGTTGCATGCCTTCAGGAAATCAAGACCCAGGACGAAGGGTTTCCCGCCGACGAGTTCCACAAGCTGGGCTATCATGCCCTGTGGCACGGCCAGAAAAGCTTCAACGGCGTGGCGATTCTGGCCGACGGCGCGCAGCCGGTGGAAGTGCAGCGCGGATTGCCGGGTGATCCGGACGACGAACAGTCACGCTATCTTGAAGCCGAGGTGTTTGGGGTGCGGGTGGTCAACATCTACTTGCCCAATGGCAATCCCCGGCCTGGGCCGAAGTTTGACTATAAATTGGCGTGGATGGAACGGCTGCGCGCGCGCATGGCCGCGATCCTGGCCGAGGAAGTACCGGCCATCGTCACCGGTGATTTCAACGTGATCCCGACCGATCGCGACATCTGGGCCCCCAAGGCCATGGCCGAAGACGCCCTGATGCAGCCCGAATCGCGCGACGCCTATCTGCGCCTGCTCAACCAGGGCTGGACCGACGCGCTGGCCACCCACAATCCCCAGGGCGGGATCTGGACCTATTGGGACTATCAGGCCGGTGCCTGGCAGCGCGATCACGGGTTCCGGATCGACCACGCCCTGCTTAGCCCGGAACTGGCCGACCGGCTGGAGGCCTGCGGCGTGGACAAGGAGCATCGCGGGCGTGAAAAGGCCAGCGACCATGCGCCGGTCTGGGTGCAGCTCAGACGCTAATTGCCGCCTCGCGGCGGAAGGCAACACCGGGCCACTCCTCCGGCCCGACCACCTATAGGGTCCGGCCAACGGATGGTCGGGGCGCCCCGACAAAACGTCCCCCGGACGTTTTGCGACTTCGGGTCACGGCAGCGGGCCGGTGTCGCGCGAGGGATCGGCTTGGCCGATCCCGTCAACGCATTCTCAGCGATAGAATACGTGGTTCTCTACCCGGCCAAGGCGCTTCATGCGCCATCCGGGGCTCACGCTGGTGGCGTGAAAATAGAGCGCACCTTCAACCGGGCTGCGCCAGGTGCCTTCGTGGGCGATCTGGGCCAGAGCGACCGCGTTCTTCCACTGCGCCGACTTGCGGGCAATCGCTGGAAAGCCGCCGCCACGCACGAACGAGAACTGCGAGGGCTGGAACACCACACCGCAGTAGGAATTGGGGAAGCGGCCCGATTTGGAGCGGGCAACGATCACCCGGCCAACGGCCAGCTGACCGGCCAACGGTTCGCTCTTGGCTTCGAAATAGATTGCCCCGGCGAGGCAGTTGAGTTCGCGCGACAGTTCGCCCGGTTGCGGCTGGGCCGATACCAGCGCGCCAAGCGTGGCGGCGGGAGGCGTATCGCTGTCCGTCTGGTCCTGCGCAGGCACAACGGCGCTTTCGCCGGGCAGCGGCTGGACAACAGGCCGGGATGGAGGGCGGGTTCCTGTTTGATTTCCACGGGAGTCTTGCTCTCCGCAGCGGCACCGGACCCTTGGGTGCCAATCAGTACTGTCAAGAAAGTAGCGGCAACGGCGATCGCCGAGGCCCGGTTCAATTGCTTACTCATGCCTAATTCTAACTGGGCGGTGGACGCGCCCGGCGCAGGATCGGTTGGTTCAATCAGCCTGACGGCCCCATGCCCCAAGCCGGAAATCCTGCCGGCTGCCCCCCGTCTGCGTGCTTGCGTCCCGGGCCTGTCTGCCCAAAGCGCCGCCTGCGCAACGAAAGTGCCGCCCCTTGATTCCGCAGCGCAGCAAAGTCAACCTGCTCAGTCGGTCAATCCGATGAACCGTTCACCATCTACGATATCCAGTTCCACTATCCACAGATCCGGGTCCTGAGCCCCGCGCCGGTCCAGCCATTCATCGATTTCGCGTTTATTTTCAGGGTTTTGAAGCTTTGAAAGGGTCCATTTGCGGTGCCCGTCATGGTCGGGCATCCGTTCAAAAACCCGCGCATTTCCGCCCCTTTCGGTCAAAACGACCAGGATTGTGCCGGCGTCGGGTTCACCCTTTTGCAGCACGCTGCCAAAGCCGCCCTCGGCGGCAACCCGCCGGATCAAAGCGTTAATCTCGAGGTGAGCGGACAGGCGCGGTTCCAAGCGGGTCAGCCGATCACCGGAGGAGCATAGCCCGCAAGCGAGGACAGCGCGATCCGGCTACGCATGAAAGTGCCAGTGCCGCGCCCGATCTCCTCGCCGTCAGCATCGATCAGCCGGCTTTCCGCAACCAGCACCCGGCGGCGCCCCGAAATCCACCGTCCTTCGGCCACGACCCGGCCCGATTTGACCGGACGGCTGAAATGGAGGTTGAACGAGGTGGTCAGCAGGAACTTGTCCGTAACCAGCGTGTTGGCCGCATAAAAAGCCGCATCGTCCAGCATCTTGAAATAGACCGTGCCATGCGCCGCGCCGGCGGCATGGTAAAACTTGCGGTCAATCGTGAATTCAATCCGCGAGCGACCTTCGCCCTGGATCGCCAGGGCCGAATCGAACAAGGCGTTGACGGGCGCGGAAGCATAAAGCGTTTCGAGCGCCCGCCAGTGCAGTTCAGCGCCGACCGGCGCGCTGTCAGGCGGCGTCGCGGTCGATGACATTGGCGAGGAGGGCGTAGATCGCTTCGGCCCCAGGGGCTTCGCCCAGTGCCGCGTGCATCGCATCGTCGCGCATCATCCGGCTGATCGCAGCGAGCGCATGAAGGTGCGCCGCTCCCGCGCCTTCGGGCGAAAGCAGCCCGAACACAACATCCACCGGCATCCCGTCGGCCGCATCAAAGGCAACAGCGGAGCCAAGCCGGAAAAAGGCTGCAACCGGGCGCACCAGATCGGGGATCCGCGCATGCGGAATCGCAACGCCGCGCCCGAACCCGGTAGAGCCCAGTTTTTCGCGTTCTTCGATGCGTTCGAGCACCAGGACGGGATCGAGCCCGTAAACCTGGGCGAACCGATTCGCGAGCTGTTCGAGGATGGCCTGTTTGCTATCGGCATCAATCGTGCCGACAGCTTCGGGCAACAAGGTGAATAATGCGGTCATAGGCGGGCGCTGTGTTCCGAAAATTGCGTGGCGGGTGAGAACAGGGGACCGGGGCCACGGACCGAACCGCAGCAGAAACCCCCGCACTCACCCGGAAATTGTGCGCGCCTTTACTCCCGGCGCTAGGAAGGTTCAACCCAGCCGATTGAACCATCTCCGCGGCGGTAAACCATATTGTGCTTGCCGGTGCCAGCATTTTTGAACAGCAGCGCGTTGGTGTTGCGCAGGTCGAGCATCATCACCGCGTCGGAAACCGTCGCTTCGGGCACGTCGACCCGGGTTTCGGCAATCACCACCGGAGCATCGACAGTAACTTCCTCGGCATCTTCATCGGGCTCGACAAAAACCGTGTAAGCGGCCTCTTCGGTCTTGAGGGCATGGGCAGACTGTTCGTGACGATCCTTGATCCGGCGCTTGTACCGGCGCAACTGCTTGTCGATCTTTTCCGCTGCCTGATCCAGCGCGGCATGGGCATCATGGGCAATCCCCGCACCTTTCAGGATCAGACCCTGCATCACATGGGTCACAATATCGCAACGAAAGGCGCCCGCGGGTGCGCGGTTGAAAGTGACCTGACTGGAAATGGCATCGGCAAAATACTTGTCGGCAATCGCCGTCAGCCGATCCTGCGCGTGGACCTGCAATGCTTCGCCCGTTTCGATCTGATGGCCGGAAACACGAATATCCATGCGGTACCTTCTCCTGTGGTTATCGTCGGGACCAGATCATTCGTTCCATAAGGGCGATTTCACCGATTCCAGGAAAGCGGCATGCGCCGCCAGCTCCGCTTCGCTGGCCCGGTGCGGGCGAGCGGGGCGAAAGGTGCGCTGCCGGACCGGCGTTTCCACCGGAGCAGCGACAATCTGGGTGGATTCAGCCGCAAGCGAGAGGCCAATCTGGCGCCCGCCGGTCAGCTCGACATAGACCTGCGCCAGCAATTCGGCATCAAGCAAGGCCCCGTGCAAGGTGCGGTGGCTGCGATCAATTCCATAGCGGGTGCAAAGCGCATCAAGCGACAGCTTGGCGCCCGGATGACGCACTTTGGCCAGAGCCACGGTATCGATCATCCGGGTCTTGCTGACCGGTTCCAGCCCGCAAGCTTCAAGCTCCATATTGATGAAGCCGAAATCGAATCCGGCATTGTGCGCAACCAGCATCGAATCCCCGATGAAATCGAGGAAATCGGCAGCGCGCTCATGGAAGCGGGGTTTGTCTGCGAGGAAAGCGGCAGACAGGCCGTGCACCGCCTCCGCGGCAGCAGGCATATCGCGATCGGGGTTGAAATAGCAGTGAAAGGTTTCACCGGTGGTGACCCGGTTGACCATCTCGATGCAGCCGATTTCAACCAGCCGGTCACCACTGCGCGGATCGAGCCCGGTGGTTTCCGTATCGAAAATAATCTCACGCATTTCAAAGCGAACATGGGCCTGTCCGGCGCGGCTGACAAGGGGGCCAGCGCGCTATTTGTGACGCTATTTTGGCGGCAGGCCCGCCGTGATGGCATGAACCAGGGCTTGCACCGCGTGACGCGTTTCAGCCAGGCTTACCCCAGTATCGATAACATGATCGGCGCGGGCACGCTTTTCCGCATCCGGCACTTGCAGCGCGAGGATCTTTTCGAACTTTTCCGGGGTCATCCCGGGCCGGGCCAGGACCCGTTCGCGCTGCATCGCGGCCGGGGCCGAAACCACCACAACCGCATCCAGTCCGTGCTGTCCCGTCTTTTCATAGAGCAGCGGAATATCGAATACGATCAGCGGTGCGTTGGCATTATCGGCCAGGAAGGCCCGGCGCATTTCCGCCACTTCGGGATGGACGATTGCTTCCAGCAGCTTGAGCTTTTCAGGATTGCCGAACACTGCCGCACCCAGTTTCTGGCGATCAACCCCGTCCGGGCCGGTCGTGCCGGGAAAGGCGCGTTCGATCGGTTCGATGCAGGCCCCGCCTGGCCCCTGCAATTCATGGACGGCGGCATCGGCATCGAACACTGGCACGCCCAGCCCACGCAGCATCGCCGCGACCGCACTTTTGCCCATGCCGATCGAGCCGGTCAGGCCCAGAATGAACGGCTTCGCGCTCATCCGATCAGCAGCTTGCGCAGGTCCGCATCGCCATCCTTCGGCGGTTCGGCATCATAGAACCGGCGAAACGCCTCGCGCGCCTGGCCGACCAGCATTTCCAGCCCGTCATGCGTGCGCAGACCGCGCGCGGCGGCGGCGCGGAGCAGGGGGGTGTCGTGCGGATGGGTAATGATGTCATAGACGATCGCATCGCCGCGCAGGCTATCCACCGCCAGCGGCAGCGGCGGAAACCCTTCCATGCCCAGCGAGCTGGCATTGGCGACCAGCGCGCTGCGATCGGCGGCCTGCTGGGCCTGATCCCAGCCCAGCGCCTCGACCCGGCAAGACATCAAGGTGGCGGCCAGATCATCGAGCAGCCGCGCGGTCCCTTCGGCCGTGCGATTGACCACGGCAATGTCGCGCGCGCCCAGGCTGACCAGTCCGGCGATCACCGCCGCCGCTGCTCCGCCCGCGCCGAGCACGGTGACCCGTTCGCCCGACAGGTCCAACCCCGCGAGCGGTTCGACGAAGCCGGGCAGATCGGTGTTTTCCCCGGTCAGGGTGCCGTCTTCCTCGACAATCACGGTATTGACCGCGCCCAGCGCTTTGGCGGCAGGCGTGTGGTGATCGACCAGATCATAGCAGGCGCGCTTGTGCGGCATGGTGGCCTGAACCCCGGCAAAGCCGAGCGCGACCATCCCGCGAAAGGCGCGGGCCACTTCGCCCGGGCGCACCGGCAGCCGCACATAATGCCCGTCGATCCCCAGCCGGTTAAGCCAGAATTCGTGGATCTTCTGCGATTTCGATTGGGCCACCGGCCAGCCGATCAACCCCGCCAGCAGCGGCAGCGGGCGATCCGCGCGCCCGGTCATGCGGCCAGGTCCCCATGGACCCTGAGCGCGCCGAGCACAGCCAGCAGCGGCATGCCCAGCACGGTGAAATGGCTGCCTTCGATTTGGTCGAACAATTGCACCCCCAAGGCCTCGATCCGGAACACTCCGACACAGCCCGCCACCTGGGGCCATTCGCGGGCGAGGTAGCTGTCGATGAAGCTTTGCGAAAGGGGGCGGACCTGCAATTTCGCCACTTCGCCATGACGCCACAGCACCACGCCATCACGCGCCAGTGCGGCGGCGCTGTGCAATTCCATGGTCTGGCCCGAGAACAATTGCAGATGCGCGGCGGCTTCTGCGCGGCTGGCGGGCTTGTCAAACCGCCGAACGCCGACCTGGACCAGGCTGTCACTGCCCAGCACCAGCGCGCCAGGGCGGGCCTGTGAAATTGCCAGGGCCTTGGCTTCTGCCAGGGCTAGCGCAATCTGGGCCGGGGCGGCGCCCGCCATGCCGGCCTCAAGCGCGCGCTCGTCGATCCGCGCCGGGCAGGCTTCGAACGCGATCCCGGCGGCTTCAAGCATGTCCCGGCGTGACTGACTTTGCGAGGCGAGCACCAGAGTCATAATGCGCCGAAATCCTTGGGGGTGCGCGACTGGTTATAAAGGTTGATCACCGCCGCCGCGGTCTCTTCAATCGAACGACGGGTGACGTCGATTACCGGCCAGTCATTGTCAGCGTACATCCGCCGCGCAAAGGCCAATTCCCGCGCGACCCGGTCGGCATCGACATAGGCAGTCTCTGGAGCCTGGTTGAGCGAGAGCAAGCGGTTGCGGCGAACCTGGATCAACCGGTCTGGCGCGGTAGTCAGGCCCACGACCATCGGGTGTTTCAAGCCGAACAAGGCTGTGGGTGGCGGACTTTCCACCACGATCGGGATATTGGCGACCTTGTAGCCGCGATTGGCGAGGTAGATGCTGGTCGGGGTCTTGGACGTGCGCGACACGCCGGCCAGGACGATGTCTGCCTCTTCCCAATCCTCCCACGCCACCCCGTCATCATGGGCGATGGTATAGTGAATCGCATCAACTCGCGCGAAATAGGCCTCGTTCATCACGTGCTGGCGGCCGGGCCGGGCGCGTGGATGCTGGCCGAGGGCGGATTCTAGCGCGCCAATCGCATGATCGAGCACTGCCACAACCGGCAAGCCCAGCACCCCGCAGCGCTCTTCCAGCTTGAGCCGCAGTTCCGCGCTGGCCATGGTGTAGAATACCAGCCCCGGATTGGCCGCGACATCGCCCATGATCCGGTCAAGGTGCTGCTGCGAGCGGACCATTGGCCAAAAATGGCGCACCACATCTGCGCCTTCGAACTGCGCCAGCGCCGCCTTGGCGATGGCTTCAAGCGTTTCGCCGGTGGAATCGGACAGGAGGTGAAGGTTGAGCCGGGGCATGCGCCATCCCTGTGGACAGATGCTTGCATAAACCACGGGAGTAAGGCGGGGACAAGTTTCGGACTGTGTTTCCTGCCCGCTAACGCGATTTCTGCGGGGTACTTGTGGACATGTGCAAAGTGATTCCCACAGGCTGGGGATAGAGAGGATAAGTCCTGCTTGACCCGGCAAGGGCGGGGATTCGGCCCTGCGCGTGCCCCCTGTTCAGACCGGGACAAATCGGGCAAGGCGCGGCTGTTCGCGCTATCCACAGGCCAACTACTATCTACATCCTTATATAGAATCTTATTTGTATTTGATTGGAACCACGTTCGATGCCCGGATTGTTGCTTCGTACCCTGCGCGGTGAGAATGCCCCTGAGCGACCAGTCTGGTTGATGCGCCAGGCCGGACGATACTTGCCGGAGTACCGCGCCTTGCGGGCTGAAAAGGGCGGATTTCTGCCCTTGGTCTATGATAGCGCAGCGGCGGCCGAGATCACCTTGCAGCCAATCCGGCGGTTCGGGTTCGACGGCGCAATCCTGTTTTCGGACATTCTGATTGTGCCCTATGCCATGGGGCAGGATCTGGAATTCCTTGCCGGTGAAGGCCCGCACCTGTCGCCGCGACTGGTCGATCATGCGCTGACCAGCCTGACCGCGGTGCCTGAACGACTGAGCCCAATCTATGAGACCGTACGGCTGGTCAAGGCAGCCTTGCCCGCGGACAAGACCATGCTGGGCTTTGCCGGCAGCCCGTGGACTGTCGCGACCTATATGGTGGCGGGTGAGGGTAGCCGTGACCAGCACGAAACCCGCGCTATGGCCTATCGCGATCCGCAGGCATTCCAGGCGATCATCGATGCCATCGTTACAGTGACCGTGGATTACCTGGCTGGGCAGATCCAGGCCGGTGCCGAAGCAGTGCAGCTGTTTGACAGCTGGGCCGGCAGCCTGGCTCCCGCCGAATACGAACGCTGGGTGATCGCCCCCAACGCCGCAATTGTAAGCCAGATCCGGGCGCGCTTCCCCGATGTGCCACTGATCGGTTTTCCCAAGGGTTCGGGTGAAAAGCTTCCGGCCTATGCCCGTGAGACAAGGGTTGATGCGGTCGGGATCGATGAAACGATCGACCCGGTCTGGGCCGCGCGCGAATTGCCGGCGGGTCTGCCGGTGCAGGGCAATCTCGATCCGCTGTTGCTGCTGGCAGGCGGGGCCGAGCTGGAAAAGCAGGCGCTGCGGATCCTTGATGCCTTTGCGGGCCGCCCGCACGTGTTCAACCTGGGGCACGGAATCGGTCAGACCACCCCGATCGAACAGGTCGAAGCTTTGCTTGCGCTGGTCAGGGGCTGGCGAAAGTGATCCGCACTTCCTAAATCCCGGCGCGTGACCCCACTTGCAGGTGCGCGCAAAAGGGTTAGGGCTGCGTATGACCGAACACGTCGAATGGGTGCTTTCCGTGACCTATCTCTGGCTCAAGGCCGGCCATGTCATTTTCGTGATCTTCTGGATGGCCGGGTTGTTCATGCTACCGCGGTTGTTCGTTTATCATCAGGAATGCGCGGCGGACTCGCCTGACAATGCGCTGTGGATTCAGCGCGAACAGCGCCTGCTGAAGATCATCATGTGGCCATCGCTGGTTGTGGCCTGGGTGCTGGGGCTGATGATTGCCTGGCAGATGGGCTATTTCGGACAAGGCTGGTTCCACGTGAAACTGGCCGCCGTACTGGCCCTGTCGGCCTATCAGGTGTGGCTTGCAAATTATGCGCAGGCGCTGGCGCGGGGCGAACGCCGCTGGAGCGGCAAGATGCTGCGAATCGTAAACGAAGTGCCCGGACTTGCGGCAGCGGTGATCGTGATCATGGTGGTGGTCCGCCCGTTCTGAGCCTTGCGCTGGACCCTGCCCCCCGCCTAGGGTGCGACGATGACCGACAGCCTTTCCATCTCCCTTGCCCAGCTCAACCAGTCGGTTGGCGATATTGCTGGCAATGCGGCGGCAATGCTGGCGGCGCGCGAACGGGCACGCAGCGCCGGGGCTGACCTGATCGTGTTTCCGGAAATGCAGCTGGTTGGCTATCCGGCTGAGGATCTGGTGCTCAAACCGGCCTTTGTCGCGCGCGCGGCAGAACAGCTGGAGGCCATGGCGCAGGCCACGGCTGATGGCGGGCCCGCGATGCTGGTCGGTTCGATCTTCGTGCGCGACGGCAGCCTGCATAACGGCGTGGCCTTGCTCGATTCAGGCCGAATTGCCGAGGTTCGCTTCAAGCACGAATTGCCCAATTACGGCACTTTTGACGAGGTTCGGTTGTTTCAGCCCGGCCCGCTGCCTGAACCGGTTGTGTTCAAGGGCGTGATGATCGGGTTGCCGATCTGCGAAGACATCTGGCATCCCGACGTTTGCCGCCACCTTGCCGATTTCGGCGCCGAACTGCTGATCTGCATCAACGGCAGCCCGTACGAGATCGACAAGGATACGCTGCGGATCGACGGGGTGGCCAAGCGCCGCGCAGTCGATACCGGATTGCCGCTAGCCTATCTCAACCGGGTTGGCGGTCAGGACGAACTGGTGTTCGACGGGGCCAGCTTTGTGGTCAATGGTGATGGCAGTCTGGCCGTGCAGATGAACGATTGGGAAGAGCAGGAGGTTACCACCCATTGGACACGCACCGCGACCGGCTGGCGCTGCGACAAGGGACAGATCGCCCCGCTCGCCGATCATCCCGAGGACATCTATTGCGCCATGGTCCTGGCGCTTCGCGACTATGTGGATCGCAACCGCTTCCCGGGCGTGGTGCTGGGGCTGTCGGGCGGGATCGACAGCGCAATTTGCGCAGCGATTGCTGCCGATGCACTGGGGCCAGACCGGGTGTGGTGCGTAATGCTGCCGAGCCGCTTCACCAGCCAGCTGAGCCTTGATCTGGCCACCGATTGCGCGCGGATGATCGGGTGCCGGTACGATACGATTCCGATTGCCCCGGCAGTCGATGCTTTCGACACGATGCTGGAAGGCACTTTTGCCGACGCGCAAGTCGATATCACCGAAGAAAACGTCCAGTCGCGCATCCGCGGCGTGACCCTGATGGCGCTGAGCAACAAATTCGGGCCGATGCTGCTGACCACTGGCAACAAAAGCGAGATGAGCGTCGGCTATGCCACGATCTATGGCGATATGGCGGGCGGCTATAACCCGTTGAAAGACGCCTACAAGATGACCGTCTTCGCCATTTCCAAATGGCGCAACGCGCACAGGCCCAAGATCGGGCTGGGCCCCGACGGCCCGGTGATGCCCGACGGAATCATTACCCGCCCACCCAGCGCCGAACTGCGCCCCGACCAGAAGGACGAGGATTCACTCCCTCCCTATCCGGTACTCGACGCGCTGCTGCTCGGGCTGGTCGAACACGAGAAGAGCGTCGATCAACTGGTCAGCGAAGGGTTCGACCGCGACGTGGTGGTCCGGATCGAACGCCTGCTCAACCTCGCCGAATACAAGCGCCGTCAGGCCCCGCCGGGGGTCAAACTCGGCACCCGAAATTTTGGGCGGGATCGGCGCTATCCGATTACGAATGCGTTTCGGTCTGCCTGAATTGGAGGTCGTGCGGTGACGTAGACCGGACATTCCGGACACGACGACATTGCAGTTAAGGGGAAAGTTCGCAAAAAAGCATTGTGGTCGATGTTGTTTACCTCTCACCAAGAGAACCCGTACCCAATGTGGGTGACGAGGGGCGATGGCTTGTCGTAGAAGCAGTCGGTGGCCAGTTTTACGGCTCCGGCGGTTCATGGAAACAGACAGGGGAATGGGTAGGCTACGGCTCCCTAGCCGAGGACGATGTTTCGCTGGAGACCGCCCTTGCGGCTGCGGGGGCTTGGGCGGAAAAATATGGCGTGACGGTCATCTGGGTTCAGCTCAATCCCTAATATCAGCTCCCCCCAACATTCCGATCATTGCGGCAATACCGTCTCTCTCCTGAGAAGATCCGCCTCTGCGCAAGCCTAGAATCCTGACAGGGTCACGCAGAGGCCGCAGAGAAGATAGGGAGGTGCAGAGTTGCTGTTTCGCGCCGCAGGCTCTTGCTTTCCTGCAACGGTGCGACCTGCCGGAACGTCGGTACTGCAGCGCGGCCTCGCCGCCAGCACAACCCCTCCGCGCCTCTCTGCTTCCTCTGCGGCCTCTGCGTGAACCCCCCTTCCTTCTTCCTCGCCCCTCCGCGTGAATCATTGACCTCTCGCCCGCAAAAGCCTATCTGCACGCCACCGGCACAAGCCCGCGCCCCATGCGCGGCATGATCTGCTTTCCCCAAGCCCATCGATCCGCCGGCCATTCAGACTGACACTCCCACACGGATTTACCCCCGCAATGCATCTTAAAGAACTCAAGAAGAAAACCCCCGCCGAGCTGGTCGAAATGGCCGAAGAGCTTGAGGTGGAAGCCGCATCGACGTTGCGCCGCCAGGATCTGATGTTCGCGATCCTGAAGGAACTGGCCGAGGACGGCGAGGAAATCATCGGGCAGGGCACGATCGAAGTGCTGACTGACGGATTCGGTTTCCTGCGCAGCCCCGAAGCGAACTACCTTGCCGGGCCCGACGATATTTACGTGTCGCCCAACCAGGTCCGCAAATGGGGCCTGCGCACCGGCGATACGGTGGAAGGCGAAGTCCGCGCGCCCAAGGACGGCGAACGCTATTTTGCGATCACCAAGCTGATCAGCGTCAACTTCGACGATCCCGAGGCGGTCCGTCACCGGGTCAATTTTGACAACCTGACCCCGCTTTATCCCGATGAACGGCTCAACCTCGATACGCTCGATCCGACGGTCAAGGACAAGTCGGCGCGGGTGATCGACATCATTTCGCCGCAGGGCAAGGGCCAGCGCGCGCTGATCGTCGCCCCGCCGCGCACCGGCAAGACCGTGCTGCTGCAGAACATCGCCAAGGCAATTACCGACAACCATCCCGAAGTGTTCCTGCTGGTGCTGCTGGTCGATGAACGCCCGGAAGAAGTCACCGACATGCAGCGCAGCGTGAAGGGCGAGGTGATCTCCTCAACCTTTGACGAGCCCGCCACCCGCCACGTTCAGGTGGCCGAAATGGTGATCGAAAAGGCCAAGCGACTGGTCGAACATAAACGTGACGTGGTGATCCTGCTCGATTCGATCACGCGCCTCGGCCGGGCCTACAACACCGTGGTGCCCAGTTCGGGCAAGGTGTTGACCGGCGGCGTTGATGCCAATGCGCTGCAGCGCCCCAAGCGCTTCTTCGGCGCGGCCCGTAACATCGAGGAAGGTGGCAGCCTCTCGATCATCGCCACCGCGCTGATCGATACCGGCAGCCGCATGGACGAAGTGATCTTTGAAGAGTTCAAGGGCACCGGCAACAGCGAAATCGTGCTCGACCGCAAGGTTGCGGACAAGCGCATCTTCCCGGCGCTGGATGTCGGCAAGAGCGGCACCCGCAAGGAAGAGCTGCTGGTCGGTAAGGACAAGCTGTCGAAGATGTGGGTGCTGCGCCGGATCCTGATGCAGATGGGCACCATCGATGCGATGGAATTCCTGCTCGACAAGATGAAGGATTCGAAGAGCAACGAAGACTTCTTTGCGGCGATGAATCAGTAAGGGATTTGTGAATTGGGGCCGCTGTTGCGCAATTGCGACCCCAATCCAGCCCCGCTCGCCCTGAGCTTGTCGAAGGATGCGAATGCGGGCTGACTTCCTTCGACAAGCTCAGGATGAGCGGGTGAGGGCGCGTTGCCCGGGAAGTGAAGTTGTATGCCTGCCGACATGATTCTGATCGTTGGCTGCACTGGGGCCGGCAAAACGACCTACGCCCGCAAGCTAGCAGACGAGCTTGGGGCAGTGCGGTTCTCGATTGATGAATGGATGACCGCGCTGTTCTGGGCCGATAGCCCGCAGCCGATCCAGTTCGCGTGGACGATGGAGCGCGTCAATCGCTGCGAGGCGCAGATCTTTGCCATGGTCCGGCAACTGGCGGAGCGCGGGGTGCCGGCGCTGCTCGATCTGGGCTTCACCAAACTGGCCCACCGTGACAAATTCCGAGCACTTGCCGCCGAGACTGGACTGACCGCCGTGGTCCACTTCATCGATGTCCCCGCTGACCTCCGCTGGTTTCGCGTCAACCGCCGCAACACGCAGCGCGGCGAGACCTATGCGATGGAAGTGAACAAGCAAATGTTTGATTTCATGGAAGGTCTGTGGGAACCGCCGCTTGAGGCTGAATGGAGCGCGGGCGGGGGCCTAAGGATCGACGGATCGAGCAGCATTTGACCGGCGTTCGGCCCCGCCACGCCGTGCTGACCGGCGCGCCGGGGGCGGGGAAGACAACCTTGCTCGATGCGGCGGGTGCTGCGGGCATCCGCACTTCACCGGAATTGGCGCGCGAATTGCTGCGCCAGCCCGGTGGAATGGCCTTGCGCGAGACGGACCCCTTGCTGTTCGCCGAGGCCATGCTTGACGCGCATTTGCGCGAGTATCAGCGCTTTTCGGGCGAAGTGCAGCCAGTGATGTTCGATCGCGGGTTTCCCGATGTAGTTGGTTTCTATGACCTAACGGGCCAAGCCATTCCACTGCGGCTCGATCAGGTTTGCCGTACCATCCGCTATCACGGCCCAATCCTGCGCGCGGCGCCGTGGGCGGAAATCTATCGCCAGGATGCCGAGCGTATCCAGACTTGGGAAGAGGCGGTGGAGAGCGATCGGGCGATCATCGCAGCGTGGCGGCGCTATGGCTATGACGTGATCGATCTGCCGCTGGCGGGGGTTGAGGAGCGATTATCCGTTGTGAGGTCGTTGCTTCAACTTCCCGCTTGAAGCTGTGCCGCCATCATTTCCCAGAGTTTGTTCACGGCCTTAACTGGACGGACCATCACTTTGAAATCCTTGATCAAACCTGCGTCATCAAAGCGGATCAGATCAATCCCGTTGATGTGGATCCCATCGATTTCGGCTTCGAATTCCAGGCAGGCGTCATTGCCGTCAAGCAATTCACGGACATAGCGGAATTGGTCACCACCCAGCACTTTGGCGGCGCTGAGCAGGTAGAGCATGACCTTGGGCTTGCCCACTTGCGGTGAGTGGACCACGGGCGAGTGGAACACAGCATCATCCGCCAGCATCGCACCAAGCAGATCGGCATCAGCCCCGCTGTTCATATAGTCGTGCCAGCGCTTCACGCCGGTTTGTGCACTCATGATCCTCTCCTTGCCCTGAAGTCACAGCCTGCCCTATGCCTGCCGTCATGACCAGTGACTATCGTCAGGCGATCACGCAGGCCATGCAAGCATTGCAGGCGCGCGACCATCAGCGGGCGGCGGAACTGCTGCGTGCGGCCGCCACAACCGCGCCGCTGGCCGAAATGGCCTGGGTGCCGCTTGCCAATGCCGAACTGGCGCTGGGGCAGAATGACGCGGCCGAAGCGGCGATCGACCAGCAATTGCTGCTCAAACCCCGCGAGGTTGGCGCGCTGCTGCTCAAGGCTTACTTGCGCGAACAGGCCCGCGATGCCCGCGCGGCGAGCAGTTTCTATCGCACCGCGCTGGGTCAGGCGGCGCTGGAAGGCAATTTGCCGCCCGCGCTCGCTGCACTTCACGCCCATGCCGGCCGCTATCTGGGCGAGGCGGACAAGGGATTTGAAGCCTATCTGATCGATCAGGTCGGCACCGCACTGTCCCCGACCATGGCCGAGGCAATCGAGCTGCTGACCGGCAAGCGCGAGCTCTATCTGCAGGAACCCTCGGTATTCTACTATCCGGGGCTGCCGCAGAAGCGTTTCTATGACCCGGCGGAGTTCCCCTGGTTTCAGCCAATGCTGGCGCTGGTGCCGCAAATGCAGGCTGAACTGGCCGCAGTGCTGGGAGAGGGGGCCGAAGGGTTCGCTCCCTATGTCCACCGCAAGCAGCACCGCCCCGCGCCCAACACGCCTTTGCTCGACAGCCAGGACTGGACCGCGTTCCACTTCTGGCGCGATGGCGAGCTGGACGAGGGCAATGCCGCGCGCTGCCCGGCGACGATGGAAGCGTTAAGCCACGCGCCCTTGCCGCAGATTCCCGGGCGTTCCCCCAACGCGCACTGGTCGCGATTGCTGCCCGGCGCGCATATCGCCCCGCACACCGGCATGCTCAACACCCGGCTGATTTGCCACATCCCGATCCTCACTGCGCCGCAGTGCTGGTTTCGCGTGGGGAGCGAGACGCGCGGCTGGGAACATGGGGTGCCGCTGGTGTTCGACGATTCGATCAACCACGAGGCCAAGAACGATGGCAGCCAGGAACGCGTGATCCTGCTGTTCGAGATCTGGCGCCCGGAAATCGACACTGCCGACCGCGAGGCGATCGGCCGCATCTTTCAGGCGATTGGCCGGTACGAGTAGGGTTCAGGCGAGGTTGGCGGCCAGGAACTCCGTCGTTCGCGCATCGGCGAGCTGCGCGCCCGCCTCGTTCCGGCGGTCACCCATTTCCGCAGCAAAGCCGTGGTCGAGACCGACGTAATCGTGCAGCGTCACCTTGGGATGGCTGTCCAGCCCGGCATGGATCGCGGCCTGGGCTTCGGGTCCGACGAAGTGATCGGCGGTCGGGATGTGCAGCATCAGTGGATTGGCGATGGCGTGCGATTCGCCCAGCATCTGGTCGATCATCACCCCGTAATAGCCGACCGAGGCGTCAATATCGGTCCGCGCCGCCGCCATATAGGCCAGCCGCCCGCCCAGGCAGTAGCCCGCACAGCCGACCTTGCTCACGCCGTGCACGCTGCGCAGCCACTTGATCGTCGCTTCGATGTCGTAAATGCCTTTGTCCGGATCGTACTGGCCGAAATAGCCGAAGGCTTCCTGTAATTCGGCCTCGACATCGGGGTTGAGCTCCACGCCGGGGGCAAAGCGCCAGAAAATGTCGGGTGCAACCGCGAGATAGCCCTGTTCGGCCCACTTGTCGCACTTTTGCCGGATGCCTGGATTGACCCCGAAGATTTCGGGAATGACGATGATCGCCGCGCTGGGTGTGCCGGCCGGACGGGCCAGATAGGCGGGGATCGCGCCTGCTTCGTTCAGCGCCGGGATCGCTACCTGTTCGAACATCGCACTTCTCCTTGTGAAGCTTGTTTCACCTCGCCCTAAGCGCTTGGCGTGGACTTTGCCAAGGGCCTGTGCCAGCTTGGCGAACAGGGAGACTGACACTGCTGCCTGGAGGACGAAATGAAGATCAATGTCGAGATCGATTGCACCCCCGAGGAAGCGCGCCAGTTCCTGGGCCTGCCCGACGTATCGAAAGCCAACCAGTTCTACGTCGATGCCATCGCCAAGGGGATGAAAGGCGCAGCCAATATCGATCAGCTGCAGGATCTGGCCAAGGGCATCGCGCCGATGGGCCAGATGGGGCTCAAGCTGTTCCAGCAATTTGTTGAAAGCAGCAGCGCCTTTGCTGGTGGGACGAAAAAGAAGGACGACTAGCCTCGTTCTGCCGATGCCATGAGTGAGACGATTTTTGCCCTGTCGAGCGGCGCTCCGCCCGCCGCGATTGGCGTGATTCGCGTCAGCGGGCCGCAGGCCGGTGCCGCATTGACGGCACTGGCTGGCCGTCTGCCCGCACCGCGCCGTGCCGTGCTGATGCGGCTGCGCGACGGGCACGGTGCCATGCTCGATTCGGCGCTGGTGCTATGGCTGCCCGGACCAAACAGCGATACCGGTGAAGATACGGTTGAGCTGCAATGTCATGGCGGCCGTGCAGTGATCGCGGCGGTAGAGGCGGCGCTGGCTGCGCTGCCAGGGCTGCGCCGGGCGGGGCCGGGCGAATTCACCCGCCGCGCCTTTGCCAATGGCAGAATCGATTTGGCCGAAGCCGAAGGGCTGGCCGACCTGCTCTCCGCCGAAACCGAACTGCAGCGGCTGTCGGCCATGACGATGGCGGGCGGGCAGTTTTCCGGGCAGGTCGCGGCCTGGCGTGAACGCCTGCTGATGCTGTCAGCTTCGGTCGAAGCCGTGCTCGATTTCAGCGACGAGGATGACGTCGCACTGCTCCCGGCCGACTTCATCGCGCGAATCACGGCTTTTGCCGCGGAATTGGGTGATTGGCTGGCCCGGCCGCGCGCCGAAGCCCTGAAGGAAGGCTATCGGGTGGTGCTGGCAGGACCGCCAAATGTCGGAAAGAGCACTCTATTCAATGCGTTGGTTGAAAGTGAGGCGGCAATCGTCGCCCCGGTGGCGGGAACCACGCGCGACGTCTTGACCCACCCGGTCGCACTGGCTGGGGTGCCGTTTCGGTTCTTCGATACGGCGGGGCTGCGCGAGCAGACAGGCGATACGATTGAGGCGATCGGGATCGAACGGGCGCAGGGTGCAATGCGGCAGGCTGATCTGGTGTTGTGGCTCGGCCCCGAAGGTGAAGGACCGCCCGCAGCGTGGGAAATCGCTGCGCAGTGCGACCGTCCGGAACTTGGCAGCAAGCGCGCGCCGCGCCACCGGCTTTCGGCGCTGTCGGGTGAGGGCATGGACGGGTTGCGCGGCGATCTGGTGGAGACTGCGCGCCTGGCCCTGCCGCGCCCTGGCGAGGCTGCCTTGAACCAGCGCCAGCACCGCTTGCTCGATGAAGCGCGGATCACCCTCGATGGCGCGGCAGGGCTCAGTGATCCTTTGCTTGTGGCGGAGAACCTGCGGCTCGCGCGGGTCTGTTTTGACCGACTGTTGGGGCGGACCACTACAGAGGACATGCTCGACACGCTGTTTGGACGATTCTGCATTGGGAAATGAGTGTTCCACGTGGAACATTGCAGGCTAGCGCGGTAATTTCAGCATCCAAACCAACGCTGGTTGGTCCTGGATCAAGTTCTTTGGGCTGACGGGCTCTGTGCAGCCAGCGCACACCTCCTTCGATCCCCGCTCATCCTCATCCCCACCAAACCTGTTCCACGTGGAACACGAATGCGCTAAGGCGCGGCATATGCAGCACTATGATGTTCTGGTGATCGGCGGCGGCCATGCCGGGGTCGAAGCGGCGGCGGTCGCGGCACGGATGGGGGCACGGACCGCATTAGTCAGCTTTGATCTGGCTGCGATTGGCGCGATGAGCTGCAACCCTGCGATTGGCGGGTTGGGCAAGGGCCATCTGGTGCGTGAGGTTGACGCCTTTGACGGAATCATTGCCAAGGCGGCGGATACGGCGGCGATCCATTACCGGATGCTCAACCGCTCAAAGGGTAGTGCGGTGCAGGGGCCGCGCGTGCAGGCGGATCGCAAGCTGTTCAAGGCGTCGGTCCAGCAGCAATTGCATCACCAGGGCGATCTGACCCTGATTGCGGGTGAAGCGGCTGCGCTGAAGCTGAACGGCGGGCGTGTGACGGGGATTGAACTTGCTGACGGCACGGTGCTGTCTGCTGCTGCGGTGGTGCTGTGCACTGGCACATTCCTGGGCGGGACCCTGTTTCGGGGTGAAGAACGCATGACCGGCGGGCGGATCGGCGAAGCCTCTGCGCAGCGGCTTGCCATGCAAATGCGTGATGCGGACCTGCCGATGGCCCGGCTAAAGACTGGTACGCCGCCCCGGCTTGATGGGCGGACGATCGATTGGGCGCGGCTGCAAGAGCAGCCGAGCGACGTCGAGCCGTGGTGCATGTCAGCAATGGGACAGGGCCGGGTGAACCCCCAGCTATTCTGCGCCATCACGCGCACCAACAGCCGCAGCCACGAGGTCATCCGCGCCAATCTGGACCGCTCACCAATGTTTACCGGAGCAATCGGAGCATCGGGTCCGCGCTATTGCCCCTCGATCGAGGACAAGATTCACCGTTTTGCCGATCGGGACGGGCATCAGGTGTTTCTGGAACCGGAAGGGCTAAGCACGCACCTGGTCTATCCAAATGGGATCAGCACTTCGTTGCCAACTGACGTTCAGTTGGCGATGCTGCGGACGATGCAGGGGCTGGAACAGGTGGTCATGGACGTGCCCGGCTATGCTGTCGAATACGATCATATCGACCCACGCGCTTTGCGGCCCACTTTGGAGCTGCGGCCGATGCCTGGGCTCTATTGCGCTGGGCAGATCAACGGCACCACTGGTTATGAAGAGGCGGCAGCGCAGGGGCTGGTCGCCGGGATGCAGGCCGCCGCTGTGGTGCTGGGGCGCGAAGGCCCGGGGCTGGACCGCGCCAACAGTTATATGGCGGTGATGATCGACGACCTGACCTTGCACGGGGTAAGCGAGCCCTATCGAATGCTGACTGCGCGCGCCGAATACCGACTGCGGCTGCGCGCCAACAATGCCGCGAGCCGACTGACTCCGCTTGGGCTCACCGTGGGATGTATCGGATCGGCGCGCGCCGCGTGGTTTGCGCGGCGGGAGGAGCGCCGGGAGCGCTTAGACCAGGCGCTGGACCGCGCGGTGACCAGTGCCGAACTGTCAGGGGCGGGGCTGCCGGTGCGGCCGGATGCCGGGCGTCTGGCGCTGCGCGAATGGCTGCGCTTTTCCGGAGTTGAGCTGGCGTCCGTGCTGCCGTGGCTGGGTGACGTCACGCTGGACGATCCCGAGCTTGAGGCTGAAATGGTCGAGGATGCGGCCTATGCACCCTATCTGGCGCGGCAGGATGCCGAGCTGCGTGATTTGCGGGCGGGCGAAGCACTGCCGCTGGGGGATGACTTCCCTTATGCCGCGATCCCAGGCCTTTCGCGGGAGATGGTTGAGCGGCTGACATCGGCCCGGCCGGCGACACTGGCGGCAGCGGGCCGCGTGGCTGGGGTTACCCCGGCGGCGCTTGCGGCGCTGCTGGTCCATGCCCGCAGGCGTGCGGCGTGAGTATGGGGTTGCGCACCGAGGTGGAAGCGCGAGACTGGCTTGCGCAATTACCCGAATGGGATGTGGCTGCGGCGGAACGGCTCGAATTGCTGGTGCGCTTGCTGGGTGAGGAGAACCAGACCCAGAATCTGGTTTCCGCCGCGAGCCTGAGCGAGGTGTGGAGGCGCCATGTGGCGGATTCGGCCCAGCTGCTGCGACATGTTTCACGTGAAACATCTTCGCCATGGCTCGACCTTGGCACAGGGGCCGGTTTCCCCGGACTGGTGATCGCGGCACTGCGGCCCGAATGCAAAGTGCTGATGGTTGAATCGCGGGCGCGGCGAATCGATTGGCTTGAGCGCGCGCGAATCGCCATGGGGCTGGAACAGGCGCAAGTGCTTGGAGCGCGGCTCGAACAGGTAGAGACCTTGCCGGTTCGTGCCATTTCAGCACGCGCTTTCGCACCTTTGCCGCGTTTGCTTGAGCTATCCGCACGATTTTCCACAGCGGACACCATGTGGCTGTTGCCGAAGGGGCGCTCTGCGGCCCAAGAATTGTCCGAACTCAGCGGCTGGCGGCACATGTTCCACGTGGAACAATCGCTCACCGATGGTGAAGCCGGGGTCATTCTCGGCACTTTGGCCGCTCAGCAGGCCGGAAAGGGTAAAAAACCGTGATTCGCGTGGCGATCGCCAACCAGAAGGGTGGGGTGGGCAAGACTACCACAGCGATCAACATCGCCACCGCCATGGCCGCTACCGGCTGGCGGGTATTGCTGATCGATCTTGATCCGCAGGGGAATGCCTCGACCGGGATTGGTGTTGGAACCGCCGAGCGAACCACTTCATCCTATGATCTGCTGGTCGATCAGGCGCCGTTGGCCGAATGCGTCATGCCCACCCGAATCCCCGGGCTGGATCTGGTTCCGGCAACGGTTGACCTGTCTGGCGCCGAAGTTGAACTGGTTGCGGTAGACAATCGCACCGACCGGCTGCGCGATGCGCTGAACGGCGGGGCTGGTGCTGCCTATGACGTTTGCTTCATTGATTGTCCGCCTTCGCTGGGCCTGCTCACGCTTAATGCGCTCTGTGCGGCAGATACCTTGCTGGTGCCTTTGCAATGCGAATTCTTTGCCCTCGAAGGGCTCAGCCAGTTGCTTCAGACGGTTGAGCGAGTGCAGCAGCGGTTCAATCCCAACCTTGGGATCGTGGGCGTGGCGCTGACCATGTTCGATCGGCGCAACCGCCTGACCGATCAGGTCGCGGATGATGTCCGATCGTGCCTGGGTTCGCTGGTGTTCGAATCGGTGATTCCGCGCAATGTCCGCTTGTCCGAGGCACCCAGCCACGGGCTGCCTGCGCTAGTCTATGACCATACCTGCACTGGCAGCCGCGCCTATATGGCCCTGGCCCGCGAACTGATTTCCCGCCTGCCCGAACGAAAGAAAGCAGCATGAGCGATGAGCCCGTTTTCCGTGTTTCCGTGCCGCAGATTGTCGGCACCACGAAAAAGCGCCCCCCGGCGCTGGGCCGCGGACTTGGTGCATTGCTGGGCGATTCGCGGCGCGAAGAGCCGTTGGTGGTGCAGCGTGAAGACATGGCGACAGGCGGTACTCCCGCTGCATCTGCAACCGCCGGTCTGGCTGCGATTCCGGTGGCGGACATCGTGCCGCTGCCCGGTCAGCCGCGCAGCCACTTTGACGATGCCGCGCTGGATGAACTGGCTGCATCGATCGCGGCGCGCGGCGTAATCCAGCCGGTCATCGTAACGCCGCTGGGGCAGGGGCGTTATCGCCTGGTCGCGGGTGAACGTCGCTGGCGTGCGGCTCAGCGCGCGCAATTGCATGAGATTCCTGCCATCATTCGCGACTTGAGCGAGCGCGAGGTGATGGCGCTGGCCTTGATCGAGAACCTGCAGCGCGAGGATCTCAACCCGATTGAGGAAGCGCGCGCCTATCACCGCCTTGCGGAAGATGAAGGCCTGACCCAGGCAGAGATCGCCAAGATGGTCGACAAAAGCCGCAGCCACGTCGCCAACTTTCAGCGGCTGCTGGCCTTGCCGGAGCCGGTAATCGACCTCGTCGAGCAGGGTAAGCTTTCGATGGGGCACGCCCGTGCTCTGGTAGGGGTTGAGCGGGCACAGGAACTGGCCGAACAAGCTGTGGCACGCCGATTGTCGGTGCGCGAGGTGGAGAAGCTCGCGCGGCGCAAAAACGCGCCTCCTGTCGGTCCGCGCAGGGCGCGTGGCGAGCGCGATTCGGCCGCAACCGCCGATATTGCCGCCGTGCAGAGCCATCTTGAGGAGTTCCTGGGGCTGTCGGTGCGAATCAATACCGATGCCGACCCGCGGTCCGGTGCAGTGACGATCCGTTATCGTACGCTCGATCAACTGGACCTGATTTGCCAGCGGCTGACCGGTGGCGGGATCTGATAAGGCCCGGAAATCAGGGATTCTACCTGAGCAAACCTTAACACCTTCCTGTGATCTGTTAACCATAGTGGGCAGTAAAGACTGAACACCGTGGTTCTACATAGGGTCCTGCGAATGGGGGCAAGCCGTCCATTCGGGCGGCGCATTCCCGCGCTGCATTGCTCGTGAATGCTTGGAAGGGACCAGTTTATTATGCGTACTTCGCTTCGTCTTGCTGTTGTTGGCGCCGCACTCGGCGCTATGTCGTTTGCTTCGGCCGCCAATGCCGCGACCACCGCGACCGCAACCGCCACCGCTGAAGTGCTCAGCACCCTGTCGGTAACCGCCGACAGCGCGCTCGACTTCGGCCAGATCGCTGCCAACACCGGCGGCACCGTCACCGTCAATGCCGATTCGACCGTAGCGTCGACCGGCGCGCTGGTTTCAACCGGTACCCGTGCTCCCGCCAGCTTCACCGTCAGCGGTAGCCAGGGCGCGATGGTCGCTGTGACCCTGCCGAGCTCGGCCGCTACCCTGACCCGTTCGGGCGGCACTGAAACGATGAGCCTGTCGGGCTGGAACAGCAACCCGAACGGTGCTTTCCAGCTGGATGGCACCACCGGCCAGGGCACCTTCTCGGTTGGCGGTACGCTGACCGTGGCGAGCGCCCAGGTTGCTGGCGTTTACAGCGGCACCTTCGACGTTTCGGTCGAATACCAGTAAGTTACAACCGTCTGCGGACGGATGAACAGCAAGGGCCGCATCCGCTGCGCGGGTGCGGCCCTTTCGCGTGGGCCAAGGACGGCGCCAGTTTAGCCGAAAATTAACCCTGTTTTCCTAAAACCTACGGGTAAACCCTAGGGGCGCAATGCGTCCTGTGGTCATCATACACAGGGAATTCCGATGCTTCAGCTTCAGCTTCTTCGCCGCCTGATCTTGACTACTGCGGCTCTGGCTGCGCCCATGCTGAGTGCGCCCGCCCAGGCCCAGGGTGACTTGCTCGTCGCGCCGACCCGGGTGGTACTCAACAATGGCGGTAACGCCGAGCTGGTCCTGAGCAACATCGGATCGACCGAAGCGACCTATCGGATCGGAGTCGAGCTGCGGCGGATGACCGAGAACGGCGACTTTCTTGATGTTCCCGATGCTGAGGCAAATGCGGCGGAAAAGGCCGCTGCTGAAATGGTGCGATATGCTCCGCGCCGGATAACCCTGCTGCCTGGTCAGCCGCAGGCGGTACGCCTGTCTGCCCGACCCGCCCCGGAATTGCCCGATGGCGAATATCGCGTGCATATGAGCTTTCGCGCAATTCCCCCGGCGCTCAGCCCGGAAGAAGCTCAAAAGCAGGCGGCGGCGGGAGGTCTCTCAATTCGTCTGACCCCGATATATGGCATCACGATTCCGGTTTTCGTTCGCAAGGGTCAGCTCGCGGCCGGAGCAACACTGGCCAACCCGCACCTGGTCAAGTCAGGCAAGGAAATCCTGCTCGACATAACGGTTAACCGCAGCGGCAGCCGCTCGGTCTATGGCGAACTGATCGGCAAGGGTGTCCGGGGTGAAACCCTGTTCAACCTGCGCGGTGTGGCGGTCTATCCGGAAGTGGCGCACCGCAGTGTGCGGGTCCCGCTCAATGCCGAACAGCAGGCAAAGCTGACCGCCGGACCTGTCCGGATCGAATACCGCGAAATGCCCGAAAATGGCGGGCAACTGATCGCCGAGATGACCACGGCGATCCGGTAACATAATGAACAATAGATATAAAATGTGAAATGACGTCATGACCCGGCGATCACCACCCATGGCTAAGGCCGCTGCCCTGCTGGCAGCGGCCTTTGGCCTGTGGGTTGGTGCACCGGCGCAGGCTGAAAGCTGGACACCTGATCCTGAGGAGCAACTTCTGCTCGAACTGCGCAGCGGCGCCTACAAATTGGGCGAGCCGCTGCGCGCTTACCAGACTCCAAAGGGCGTCTGCGTTGATTTCGCCGATATGATCCAGGCAATCGACCTGCCAGTGCGACTCGACAAGAAGTCGCGCCGCGCAACCGGCTGGTTGTTCGCGGAAGACCAGCGGTTGGTGATCGATCGCGATTCGAATACGGTACAAAACGTGAACGGTGCGCGTGGGATTGCTACCGGTGCGATTACGGACACCCCGGAAGGCTGGTGCGTTGAACTGTCCGCGCTGTCCGCCTGGATGGGAGTGCGGTTCAAATCGGACCTTGGCAATCTGCTGGTCACGCTCGAATCAGACAAAAAGCTGCCATTCCTCGAAGCCATTCAGCGCAGAAGTCGCGCCGCGCGACTTCGCACACCCGATCTCGCCCAATTTGACCTGGCCAAGCTTCCACAGGCCCAGGCCCCCTATCAGGCCTGGCGCACACCATCGGTCGATGTCCAGCTCCAAGGCGAATGGACCAGCAAGTCGGGAGTAAGTGCCAGTTACGAAGCGCTCGCGGCCGGAGAGGCTCTGGGCATGAGCTTTACCGCGCGCGTCGCCGGTGTGGACGGCCCGGTGCCGGATTCGCTGCGACTGCGCCTGTTCCGTAACGACCCTGAAGGCGGCCTGCTGGGTCCGCTGAAGGCCACACAGATTGCCGTGGGAGATGTCGAAACGCTTCGTGGCGGGCTGACCGGACAATCGGCCTATGGCCGCGGCGCATTCATTTCCAACCAGCCGCTCAATCGCGGCGCACGCTTTGGCGTAACCACGCTGCGCGGCACACTGCCGGCCGGATGGGACGCCGAACTCTATCGCAACGGCGAACTGCGCGCCTTCCAGGCCGATCGCGGCGATGGTCGTTACCAATTTGACAATGTCGAGCTGCTGTTCGGTGAAAATGACTTCGAAGTGGTGCTTTATGGCCCGCAAGGTCAGATCAAGCACGAACGCAGCTCAATGCCGGTCGGGCAGGAAAGCGTCAGTCCGGGTCAGACCTATTATTGGGCTGGAATGCTCGACAGCTCGCGCGATCTGGTAGATTTGTCGCGCACCTTTACCAACCCGCAGACTGGCTGGCGCTGGGGCGTGGGCGTGGAACGCGGGATTGACCGAAGAACCACGCTGGGGGTCGAGTACCAGAGCCTGGTGCTGACTGGCCGCCGTCGCCACTACATCGAAGCCACATTGCGGCGTGGATTGGGGCCGATGCTGGTCGAAGTAGCCGGTGCGAGCCAGCTTGGCGGTGGCCGGGCCTTGCGGGCGAATACGCTGGGCCGGATCGGCCCGGTGCGCTTCGATGCGCAGGTGCTTTGGGTCCAGGGTGACTTCGAAAGCGAACTGGTCACCTCGCAGCAGAGGCGCGAATACAGCCTCCGGCTAAATTCCACCCTGCACCTGGGCAACTGGCGCTTGCCGATAGAAACAAGCGCGCGCCAGACAATCGCCCGCGACGGGACAAAGGTTAACGAATGGTTAGCGCGCGGGGCATTCCACCTGAATCGTGTGACGCTGACAGCCGAACTGTTGCGGCGCAGCGCCGTGGGACCGGTGCTGGGCGTGGCCCGCGGCGATCTGGGTACCAAGCTCAACCTGATTGGCAACACCTCGCTCGCGGGCCTCAGGTTGCGCGGCACAGCGCGGTTCGGGCTGGCCGGGCCTCACCAGGGGTTTGAAGCGGCGCAAGTGGTGGCGGAAAAGGGCCTTGGTCGAAGCTCTACCCTGCGCGGCGGCTATGAATATGACGCGACAGCTGGCCGCAGTGAATGGATGCTGGGTTATGTAAAGCAATTCAAGCGGTTCGCACTGCGCGCCGAAGGCCGTGTCGATAATAACGGGCGCAAGCGCCTGGGCCTGACCCTGGGCTTCAGTCTGGGGCCGGATCCGGTCGACGGTGGCTGGCGTGTGTCACGCGAACGTCTGGCCGAGGATGGTCAGGCGAGCATTGAAGTCTTCCGCGACGACAACGGCGATGGCTATCGCCAACCCGGTGAAGCCGCGATTGAAGGCGTCAACGTCGAGGCTGGCTTCCGTCACACCGAAAGCGCCACCAACAAGGCCGGGCGCGCGGTGATTGATGGATTGATGCCCTATGTCCCGGTGCTGGTGTCGATCGACACTGGCAGCCTGCCCGATCCGCTGCTCCAGCCCAAGGGCCGGGGCATCGTCGTGGTGCCGCGCCCTGGCGTGGCAGCCAAGGTCTTGCTTCCGCTCGCTCCGACTGGCGAGATCGAAGCCGTGCTACTGGGCCCCGATGGCGAGCCACGCGCCGGAGTGCCGATCGAACTGGTCGATGCCGGCGGCCGGGTTGTCGCCGTCGCGCCCAGCGATTTCGATGGCTACTTGCTGTTCGATTCAGTGCCCTATGGCGACTATCACTTGCGCGTCGTTGCAGGCAGTGCCGCGGTCTTGGGGGTCCGGCACGAACTTGGCAGCGGGCTGCGGCTTGATCGCGATCACGCTTCATTGCGGCTTGGCCGTCTGCGTCTGGTAGCCACTGCACCCGCAGCCCAGATTGCGATCGGCATCCCTTAACCGAGCGATTAAATTGGCTTGACCGAGCCCCTTCACGCGCCCTAACCCACTCGCCAATTGTCATTTGCGAGAGGATTGCCGCGATGTCGCTCGATAACCTGAACCGCACCTGCTATTCCGAAGACCACGAAGCCTTCCGGGCCACGGTGCGCCGCTTCGTGGCCGAACAGCTGGAACCCAATGCCGCCAAGTGGGACGAGGAAGGCATCATTCCCAAGGACGTCTGGCCCAAAGCGGGCGAACTGGGCCTGCTCTGCCCGACCGTGCCTGAAGCGTACGGCGGGCTCGGCCTCGATTTCGGTTATAACGCGATCATCGATGAGGAAATCGGCTATGGCACCGATGTCGCCACGGGTTTCTCGCTCCAGTCAGACATCGTCGCCAACTATATCATCCAGTACGGCTCGGAAGAGCAGAAGCAGACCTGGCTGCCCAAGATGGTCAGCGGAGAGATCGTCACTGCGATCGCGATGACCGAACCGGGCACCGGCTCTGACTTGCAGGCCTTGCGCACCACTGCGAAAAAGGACGGCAACCATTATGTCATCAATGGCAGCAAGACCTATATCACCAACGGCCAGAATGCCGATCTAATCCTGGTCTGCTGCAAGACCGATACCGAGGTGCAGCCGGCATGGAAGGGCGTGTCAATCGTGCTGGTCGATGCGAACCGCGACGGTTTCAAGCGCGGACGCAACCTCGACAAGGTCGGGCTCGATGCGGCCGACACGTCGGAACTGTTCTTCGAGGATGTGCGCGTTCCGATCACCAATTGCCTTGGCGAGGAAGGCAAGGGCTTCATCTATCTGATGAGCGAACTGCCGCAGGAGCGGCTCGGCATTGCCATCTCCGCCCAGACTGCGGCACAGCGCGCGTTCGACATGACGGTGGAATTCACCCGCGAGCGCAAAGCCTTCGGCAAGCCGGTGCTCGATTTCCAGAATACCCGGTTCCTGCTCGCCGATCTCAAGTCCAAACTCCAGGTCGGCTGGGCCCATATCGACTGGTGCATCGCGCGCCACATCAAGCACGAGCTGACTCCGGTCGAAGCTTCGGGTGCCAAGCTGTGGCACACCGAGCTGCAGGGCGAAGTTGTCGACAAATGCCTGCAGCTCCACGGCGGGGCCGGGTTCATGAACGAATATCCGATCGCCAAGCAATGGCGCGGCGCGCGCGTCACCCGGATCTTTGGCGGGACCAGCGAGATCATGAAGGAACTGATCGGGCGGTCGCTCTGATTTCCGCCCGACGGCGGAACGGATCGGGGTTGCCCGCTTCCTGCCTCGCAGGAACAGCAAGGACGCGACAAATGCAACAAGACCCCCGGTTTCGGGCCGGGGGTCTTGCATACCGGGGGAGCGGCTGGCTCCCCTTTGGCTAGCAGGTCAATAGGTGCGCACACGCTTGTCCGGAACGATCCGGACCCGCTTGTCGGGAACGGTGACGGTCTTGTAGATCACCCGGCGCTTGGCGCGGACGGGAACCCATTCCTCGGTCACAATCGTTTCCTTGCATTCGCGCTGCGGTTGCACGGCGGCATGCTGCTGCATCATCATCACCGGGACCATCATGGTCACTTGCTGCTGGACATAGCCATAGGTCATGCCCGGCTGGCCATGACCATAGGCCTGCTGGCGCGAGAGGTAATCGTCGAGATAGCTCTCGCAATAATCACGCGAACGGCTGCGGTCGGCACTGTTGCCGATCGCACCCCCGGCCACTCCGCCCAGCACTGCGCCGGCGACCGTGCCAACCGTGCGGTCACCGCGTCCGGCGATGCGGTTGCCCAACACCCCGCCGACCACGCCGCCCAGCACCGCGCCCAGCGTCGTGCTCTTCTTGCCGGCAGGATAGCGGCGACGGCATTCATAGAGCCAATCGGCCTTGGCCTGTTCCCAACCCGCATGGTTCCAGCCAGGCGCTCCAGCCGGAGCGATCTGTGCGGCGGGTGCTGCCATCTGCGGCATGGCAGGCGCGGCGGACATCACCATCGACGGTGCTGGCATGGCGGGAGCCGGCATGGCATTGCCATAGACTCGGCCCGCTGCATCCATGACGGCATCGCCAGCGCTTTGCGCCTGCGCGGCATTGGCCATGCCCAGGACACCAATCAGGCAGAGCGGCGTGAAGATCTGACGGAGCGACATTGCAATCCCCTGTTCGGGCCAGGGCGAATCCCGGCGTTAACGTGGAATTTAGCATCGTCCAGCGCCGGAAACCAAGCGTGGCCTAGACACTGACTCCGCGCTGTCCCGTTTCGGAGCAGTCCGGCAAAGTCAGATTAACATGGCGATGGCATCAGCCAGCGCTTCAATTCCGGCGGCGTCCTCGGTGTCAAACCTGGCCGGGCTAGGGCTGTCGAGGTCGATTACGGCGATGACCATGCCGTCACGGCGGACCGGAACCACCAGTTCGCTGCGGCTGTCCGCATCGCAGGCGATATGCCCGGGAAAGGCGTGAACATCGGGAACCAGCTGGGTTTCACCACTTGCCGCTGCGGCACCGCAGACCCCCTGGCCAATAGCAATCCGGATACAGGCAGGCTTGCCCACAAAGGGCCCCAGCACCAGCTCTCCATCAATCACGCGGTAGAAACCCGCCCAGTTGAGCGCTGGCAGAAACTGCCAGATCAGCGCGGCGAGATTGGCCATGTTGGCAACGGCATCCCGCTCGCCATCGGTCAGCGCGCGGGCCGCAGTCACCAGATCGCGGTAAATTTCGGGCTTGGGNTTCGGGCTTGGGTTGGGCGGGATCGGGGGTAAAGGCGAACATGGCTTGCTCCATTACAGGAGACAAGTGTTGCCGCCTAGCCGCGCTGCGCCTATCCTTGGCGCATGTCGACCAAACGCAAACTGCTTGTCGCCCTCGCCGTGTTCCTGCTCGTGATCGGCGGATTCGTCTTCTACATCCTGCGCGGGGTGCCCGCTGAGCATTCGCTGGATGAACTGTCGGGGCGCGATCCTGTGCTGGTCGAACCCAAACCGGAAGAGATCCCTTCGGTTGCAATCGCCCGCCCGGTTGGCTGGCAGGCCGGTGAAGCGCCGCAGGCCGCCCAGGGCCTAAAGGTAGTACGCTTCGCCGAAGGGCTGGAACATCCGCGCGTGCTTTACACCCTGCCCAACGGCGATGTGATCGCGGCTCAGGCCGATGCGCCGGCCGGCAATATGGGCAGCGGCCTTACGGCCAAGGTTGGTGCGATGCTGATGAAGCGCGCCGGGGCACACGGCACATCGCCCGACGCGCTGGTGCTGCTGCGCGACGGCGATGGTGACGGCGTGGCCGAGCAAAAGTTTACTCTGCGCCAGGGCAACGGCCTCGCCTCGCCCTCGGGCCTCGCCTGGCTGAACGATACGCTTTATGTCGCCAACCATGATGCCGTGCTGGCCTTTGCTTACAAGCTGGGCGAAACCACGCTGGCTGGCGCACCCAAAAAGCTGATGGACTTGCCTGCCGGCGGCAACCACTGGATGCGCAACCTGCTGCTCGCGCCTGATGGTCAGATGCTTTACGTTGCGGTTGGTTCGGCCTCGAACATTGCCGAAAAGGGGCTTGAACTCGAAAAGGGCCGCGCCGCAGTGTGGCAGCTTAACCTCAAGAGCGGATACCCTCGTCAGTACGCACAGGGCCTGCGCAACCCCAATGGGCTCGCCTGGAACCCGGCAAGTGGCGAATTGTGGACCGTTGTCAACGAACGCGATCAGCTCGGCCCGGATCTGGTGCCCGATTATCTCACCAACGTCCCGGTCGGCGCGCACTATGGCTGGCCGTGGATCTACTGGAAGAAGTACGACGATGACCGCGTGCTATCGGCCCCGCCCGAATTTATCGACGATTTCGTGCGCAAGCCCGAATATGCCCTCGGCGCGCATGTGGCCCCGCTTGGTCTGGTGTTTGTCACCGGCGGCCAACGCATGGGGCCGCAGTTCGCCAATGGCGCTTTCGTGGCGCGACATGGATCGTGGAATCGCAAGCCTCTGTCGGGCTATGATGTGGTCTTTGTAAGGTTCGATGCCAATGGCAATCCGCTGGACAAGCCGGTTCCGGTTCTGAGTGGCTTCCTGACCGGAGACGGCAAGACCCGTGGTCGTCCGACCTGGCTGGCCTGGGACAAGACCGGCGCCTTGCTGGTCAGTGACGATACGGCCGGAATCATTTGGCGGGTTGAGGCTCCCGGCGCGGTTCCTGCGGTGCCGATCCAGCCGGTCAAGGTTGGCCGGATGCCTCCGCAGCGCAATCTCAACGGGGACCCTATGGCCCAATACAAGGGCGCCTTCGGACAGGATCAGAAGGTCAAGCAGCAGTAAGGCACTGCGCTGCCCGGATCGGTCATAGGTGCTTGCCGGCGCGGCCTGCCAGTTCGGTGACGAATTGCCAGGCCACCCGGCCCGAGCGTTGCCCGCGCCGTTTGGACCACTCCAGCGCTTCACCCTGATCCCATTCCAGTCCATGCGCGGCGCAGTAGCCGCTGACGATCGCCAGGTAGTCGTCCTGGGTGCAGTTGGGGAAGCCGATCGACAGGCCGAACCGGTCAGCTAGCGCCAACCGGTCGTCCACCGCATCGCGCGGGTTGATCGGATCGTCCTGTTCGCTGAGATGGCGCGGCACGATCGCGCGACGGTTCGACGTTACCGCCAGTCGGACATTGCCGGGCCGCGCTTCCACTCCGCCTTCCAGCCAGGACCGCAAGGCACGCGGACCAGCGGAATCGCCATCCTCAAAACCAAGATCGTCAAGAAATACAAGGAATCGGCGGTCCACTGCGCCAAGCGCGGCGAACAACGGGGCGAGACCGGACAAAGCTTCAGGCGCGACCTGAACCAGCGCGACGGTGCCGGGCGAAGCAGCTTGAGCGGTCGCTACGCTGGCGCGCAGCAAGGCCGATTTGCCCATTCCGCGTGATCCCCACAGCAACATGTCATGCGCCGCAAAACCGGCGGCGAGCCGCGCGACATTGCTGACCACACGGGCTTTCTGTTCATCGATCCCGTGCAGCAGATCCAGCGGCGGAGCCTTGATTTGTGCCACCAAGCGGGCGCCTTGCTGGTCCCACACATAGGCCGGAGCGGCATGCCAGTCCGGACTTGGCACTGTGCGTGGTGCCAGGCGCTCAAGCGCTTCAGCAATGCGCGCCAGGGGGTCACCCTGATCGCTCATCCCGCCAGCGCCTCGGCGCTCAGGGCATAGAGCAGGTCCGCACCGGCCAGGGCCGAGGCTTTCAAGCCGCGCGCTTCGGACACCAGGTGAGCGTTGAACCAGGCGGAAACCACCGGCTTGGTCGCGGCCAGCGCGCCATCGGCCGCCGCGGCCTGGCGCAGCAACTGCCAGCCTGCGACCGCGACCGCACACATCGTGCAGAACGGCACTGATCCGGCGAGCTTGTCATCCAGCGAAGCATCGCTGGCCATCCAGCGCGCCACACCGATGCAATCGTCAGCCAGCGCTTTCAGTTCGGGCGCAGCCCCTTCGGCAGCGCGCGCTACATCGGTCAGCAAGGCAATCAGCACCTCGCCGCTTTCATATCCCAGCTTGCGGGTGACCAGATCGGCGGCCTGGATTCCATTGGTGCCTTCGTAGATCGGGGCAATCCGGGCGTCCCGGTAATGCTGCGCCGCGCCGGTTTCCTCGATAAAGCCCATCCCGCCGTGGATCTGGACCCCCAGGCTGGCAACTTCACAGCCGATGTCGGTGCCCCAGGCCTTGATCAGCGGAACCAGACAGTCGGCTCGGGACTGTGCGCCAGGGACACCGAGCGCGCCGCGATCAACCTGCCCGGCGGTGTAATAGAGCAGCGCCCGTGCGCCTTCGGTCAGCGCGCGCATCCGCATCAGCATGCGGCGCACATCGGGATGCTCGATAATTGCCACCGGGTCCTTGCCGGGCGAACCTGCGCGCGCCGACTGGACGCGTTCGCGGGCATAGTACTGCGCCTGCTGCAACGCGCGTTCGGCAATTTGCACGCCCTGATTTCCAACATTGATCCGGGCAGAGTTCATCATCGTGAACATCGCCTTCAGGCCTTCGTTCTCATGCCCCACCAGATCGCCGATGCATTCGTCATTGTCGCCAAAGCTCATCACGCATGTCGGGCTGGCCATGATTCCCAGCTTGTGTTCCAGACTGACCACGCGCGCATCATTGCGCCCGCCCAGCGAACCGTCGGCAGCAACGTGAAATTTGGGCACCACGAACAGGCTGATTCCGCGGCTTCCCGCCGGAGCTTGCGGAGTGCGGGCCAGAACCAGGTGGATGATGTTGCTGGCCAGATCATGCTCACCCCAGGTGATGAAGATCTTGGTCCCTTTGATCCTGTACCTGCCCGCGTGTTCGCCAGCAGTGATCGGCATGGCCGTAGTGCGCAGTGCACCAACGTCCGATCCGGCCTGAGGCTCGGTCAGGTTCATCGTGCCCGACCATTCGCCGCTGATCAGCCTGGCAAGATACAGTGCCTTCTGGCTGTCACTGCCATGATGGCTAAGCGCCTCGATTGCGCCAACGGTCAGCATCGGCAGAAGGCCGAAGGCCATGTTGGCCGTGCCGACATTTTCCAGCACATTGGCGGCAAGGGTAAACGGCAGCCCCTGCCCACCGTGCGTTTCTTCGCCCGAGATCGCGTTCCAGCCCTGCTCGACATAGGCCCGATAGGCTTCGGCATAGCCCGCGGGCAAGGTGACCGTGCCATTGGCGAGCGCCGCTCCCTCCAGATCACCTGCCCGGTTGAGCGGAGCCCATTCGCCGGCGGCGAACTGGCCGATCCCTTCGACGATGGCTTCGACCATGTCCGGGCTGGCAGCGGCGAAACGGTCATGTGCGGCGATCTCTTCGATCCCGGCATTGACCTTAATCGCGAGGATCTGATCGGCGGTGGGAGCAGTGTATTCCATTGTGACGCGCCTTTTCCTTGGCTTTGCCGTTCTTCGCCTATAGCGGGAGCGGGATGAGCGGCAAGAGTGTCAGTCCCGTGGTGCGCAGTGCAGATGCGGCCGGAATTGCGGCGGCGGCAGACTTTCTGCGCGGCGGCGGGCTGGTCGCGGTGCCAACTGAGACAGTCTATGGCCTGGCTGCACGGGCTGATAGTGCCGAGGCCGTGGCGGCAATCTATCGCGCCAAGGGTCGACCGGATTTCAATCCGCTGATTGTCCACGTACCGGGTCTCGAACAAGCTGCGGCATTGGTCCAGCTTGATGAACGCGCGCAGGCGCTGGCTGAAGCGTTCTGGCCAGGCGCGCTGACCATGGTTTTGCCACTGAAGGCAAGTGCACGAATAGCCCCGGCGGTGACGGCAGGCTTGCCCACTCTCGCACTGCGCTGCCCGGCGCATCCTGCGATGCGCGCCCTGCTGGAGCAGAGCGGCCTGGCGTTGGCGGCACCATCGGCCAACCGCAGCGGAGGGGTCAGCCCGACTACCGCCCAGCATGTCGTGGGATCGCTGGGCGATGCAGTGCCGTTGGTGCTTGATGGCGGTCCTTGCACGGATGGAATCGAATCCACCATCGTTGCTCTGCGCGATGATGGTTCCTGGCAAGTTCTGCGCCCGGGGCCGATCACGCAGGCCCAGATTTCTGCGGTTCTTGGCTCCAAACCTGGCCTCGTGGCGTCACTTCAGATCGAGGCACCCGGCCAGCTCGTCAGCCATTATGCTCCTGGCAAGCCAGTGCGGCTCAATGTCGATAGTGCGGCGGCGGACGAGTTTATGATCGGGTTCGGGCGGATCGAAGGCCACACGAACCTGTCACCGAGCGGAGATCTCGCCGAAGCGGCGGCGTGCCTTTACCACTGCCTGCACCAGGCTGCGGCGGCACCGCAACCGCGCATTGCCGTGGCGCCGGTTCCCGATGAAGCGATTGGTGCGGCGATCAACGATCGGCTGCGCCGGGCCGCGGCTTAGCGCGCCTCATAGGGAACGCTCGGCATCAGCCGCTGCATTTCGTACCACGCAGCTTCACGTTTGCGGCAAGCTTCCTGATCGCCGCGAGCGCAGCGCTCTGACTGTTTGCGGTATTCGCGGTCCAGCTCGCCCAGCCGCTCCTCGCGGCGGCGAATCGTCTGTCCGCGCCGCTGGTCACGCTCGCTCTGGCTGACCGTGGCAACATCGACCAAAGTGCTGCCAGCTTCCACCGCCTTGCCTGTGCCGCGCACTGGCAGAGAGGCCAGATCGACAACTGCCCCCGCTGCGCCGCAGCCGCTCAGCAGCATGGCCATGGCTCCGGCCCAGATCTTTTGCATAAAACAACCCCGCGCTGCATGACGATCCTGTGGATCGTAGCAGCACGGGGTTGCGCGGCGATGAACCGGGACTGGCGGTTCATCGCAATTCCGGCGCGGTCAGTCCTTCTGGGTGACCGTTTCGCAGACCAGCTTGCCCGAACCGAGCGAGCTGAGCTTGCAGCGTGCCCGGCCCTTGACTGTGATATTGCCCGATCCGACGATCTTGGCATCCACATCGCCATCAGAAGCGAAGCTGGTGCTGCCCGACCCGGCGATCTTAACCTTGGCGCCTTCGGCCTTGAGCGCGTCCATAGTTGCCGAACCGCTGCCAGCTACGGTCAGGTCCAGTTGCTTGACATTGCCCGCACCCCGGAAGTTGCCTGAACCGGCAATCGTCAGGTCCAGCTTGTCGCCGGCCAGATTGGACGATTCGATATCGCCCGAACCCGCGATGGTTACTTTTGCGTCGCTCGCGAGTGCGTCGGCCTGGATCTTGCCCGATCCGGCCATGGTCACTTCCCTGGGTGCGGGCATGGTCACGGTGATCACGGCGGTCTTGCCGTTCTTTTCAAACAGCTTGTCCTTGCGCAGGATCCCCAATGATCCGTCCTTCAGGGTAAAACGCAGCGCGTCCTTGGCTTCCTGATCGCCTTCGACTGCGATTGTCAGCTTGTCGCCTTGAGTGATGTGGACCTGGTCCGGCCCCAGCAGCACCAATTCCTGCGGCGGTGTGCCCGACAGGTCGAGCTCGGAGAGCGGCTTGCCCTCTTCCCCGTTGATCGAGATGTTGGCTCCATTGCAGCCCGAAACCCCGGCGGCAAGGACCAGCGCGATCGCGGGGCCAAGGGCCTTGACCAACTTGTCCAGCTTGAGCTTCATCGAAAACCTCCTGCGTTGTGTATTATCGATATAATACGGCAAGGCACCGCCTGCAAGGGGTTGGCATGAAAAAAGGGCCGCCTCCCGAGGAAGCGGCCCTTCTGGCAATCCGGTTTCAGAAAAAATCAGGCCGTGACAGCCGCTTCCGCATAATATTTGGGCGCGTGTTCGTTGAGGATCGCAAGGATCTTCTTGAGCGCAGCCGGTTCGTCGGTCTTTTCCATCGCAGCCAGTTCGCGCGCCAGACGCGAGGAAGCGGCTTCGAAAATCTGCCGTTCGGAATAGCTCTGTTCCGGCTGATCATCGGCGCGGAACAAATCGCGGGTCACTTCGGCGATCGATACAAGATCGCCCGAATTGATCTTGGCTTCGTATTCCTGGGCGCGGCGCGACCACATGGTGCGCTTGACCTTGGGCTTGCCTTTCAGCGTATCGAGCGCTTCGCGCAGGGTCTTGTCCGAAGACAGCTTGCGCATTCCGATCGCTTCGACCTTGTTGGTCGGCACGCGCAGCGTCATGCGTTCTTTTTCGAATCGCAGGACATAAAGCTCCAGAGTCATGCCCGCGATTTCCTGCTCAAGCAGTTCGATCACCCGGCCAACCCCGTGCTTGGGATAGACAACGTAGTCACCAACTTCAAAGGCGTGCGCCTTGACCACCATGTAACATCCTTTCAATCGTCAGGACTGCACCGCCGCCGAAACGCGGCTGGAAACTGGGTATGGGAACAGCGAACGGGTAAAGCATTGCGACCCGGTTCGATGGCTCCATCAACCGATTTGCCAGTCCTGCCTTTCAAGATCTGCATCTGCCAGCGAGGCGGAAAGCCCCGTCAGTCGCGGATTATATAGCATGTCCGCAACAAAATTACCAGCGCGGAGAATCCCGCGCCGGGACAGGCGCAATTTGGGGTCTGGGCGGTGGTGCAAAGGCCCTGCCAAATGGCCGGCCCGACCAGCCAGGATCAGTCGCCTTCGCCGGGCTCGGCCGAGAAATACTTGTCGAACTTGCCCTCTTCGCTCTTGTGCTCGTCGGCGTCGGCGGGGCTGTCCTTCTTGGTGGTCAGGTTGGGCCATTCGGCCGAGTACTTGGCATTAAGCTCAAGCCACTGTTCCAGCCCGCTTTCCGTATCGGGCAGAATCGCTTCGGCCGGGCATTCAGGTTCGCAAACGCCGCAATCGATGCATTCGCTGGGGTTGATCACCAGCATATTCTCGCCCTCATAGAAGCAATCGACGGGGCACACCTCGACGCAGTCCATGTACTTGCACTTGATGCAGGCTTCGGTGACGACATAGGTCATGGCAGGCGGATCCCCAGAGGTGTTTCGTTCTGATCCGCTGCTAAGGCAGCACCAAGCCCTACGTCAAGCACCCGATAGCAAGTTTGCGCTTCGCTGGCAGGGCCGCGTCGTTCAGGCAGGGCCAGGACCTCGATCACCGTGACGCCGCGGGGCAGCGGCAGGGCGAGTACATCACCCACCCGAATCGCGGTCCCGCTCTTTTCGACGCGGCGCCCGTTGAGCCGGATATGCCCTTCGCCAATCAGCGCCTGGGCAAGACTGCGGCTTTTTGCCAACCGCAGGAACCAAAGCAGCTTATCGATCCTCACGAGGCGACATTCCGCATCGCGCCGGCTCGCCTTACTTCACCAGTTTGGCCAGCGCTGCAAAGGCACCGGTCGGTTCGGCCAGCTTGCTTGCTGCACCGCGTCTGGCGATGGACGGCGGATCGATCCAACGCCAGTGGATCGGTGCTGGCGGACCCTGAGCGCCATCAGGCAGGAGCCGCGCCGGTAGCGGATGAAACCCGGCGATGCGCAGCAGCCGGTGAAAGCTTTGCAGGGTCAGCCCCATCGAAATCGGCCGTGCACTGGCAATCGGGAAATGCCGCCGCTTTTCGCGGGTTCGCACTTCATGAACTTCCAGCAACAGCTTGTTGGCCATATCGATTCGCAAGGCCTGGTTACCCAACGCCCGGTAGCCAGGGGGAAGGCGGGTCTTACCGAGGAGCGGGACTACCACCGGCATGCTTGGCACAACGCTTGGCAAGTCCACTCCGCGCGCGCTCTGCAAAGCGCGCCAGGCGGTCAGCGGTGCTGGCTTGAGAATGGCGGGCATGAACAGGTCAAGCCCGCCAATTCGTACCCCCAGCTCGCGCAGTCTGGCGCGCTGCTCCGCAGCAAGCACGTCCACTCCCGATCCGGCGCGCTCCACTGTGCCGCCGCCTTCGCACAGCCGAATCAGCACGGCGCGCAGCTCCGGGCCGGCTTCGGGATCGGCGCTGGCTTCGATCAGTGCGCGCAGCGGCTCGAGCGGAGCGAGCACTGCGGTCAGCCAACGGTCAATTGCGGCCAAGGCCTGCTGGCACGGCTCTGGTGGGATCGCGCTGAGCGAGCGGTCCGCGACCAGCCTGGTTTCCAGCCGCTGTTTGCCAGGCTGAAGCCGCGCGATCGTCTCCCCGTCCCAGCGCACCGCTTCCCGATCCAGCAGCAAGGGAGGCTCCCCGGCATCGATCTGGCTGACCAGCTGTGCCGCGCGCTGGGCGAGCAAGCCGGGAAGGTGACGTTCGGCCGCAGCCAGCAGCAGCTTGCGGTCAGCCAACCGCGCCTCTGGATCAACGACGAAGCGAAATGCGCACAGATGGCCGATCGGCTCGCCGTCGACCCGCACCTCGTCTTCATGGAGCGTAACCGGAAGCAGCCCGGCATCGGGGCCAAGCTTTCGCATAAGCACAGAGGTGCGCCGATTGACGAAACGCTCGGTCAGGCGCGCATGCAGGGCATCCGACAGGCGTGCCTCTGCAGCGCGGGCGCGGGCGGCCATTTCCTCACGCGGCACAACCCAATCGGGGCGCTGGGCGATATAGGCCCAGCTGCGGATCGCGGCGATGCGCATTTGCAGGGTATCGATATCGCCCGAGGGGTTGTCGAGCTTGGCAATCGAGCGCGCGACATAGTCTGCGCCAAGTTGGCCGCGGCGCAGATCTTCCCACAGCCGCGCGACAAAGCGCGCATGGGTATCGACCCCGGCTTGCCGGAAATCGGGTAGCGAACAAGCGTCCCAGAATCTGCGGACCATGGCTTCGTCGCGCGGCAAAACGGCAAGGTCGGGCTCTTCGGCCAGCCGCTTGAGCACAGCCAGATCAATCGCCAGCGGGGCTGGGGCAAGTTCTGGCTGGTCTGGCCCGCGTTCCAGATCATCGATCAGACTGGCCACGCTGCTGCAATCGGGCTCCGCCTCGCGCCAGAACAGCTTGGTCAGTGCGGGAAAGCGATGTTCCTCAATCGCATAAACCTCCTCGGGCGTGAACAGCGCATCGTGGCTGCCGGTCCCGGCAAGCGTGCCAAAAGTCCCGTCGCGCTGATGCCGCCCTGCGCGGCCAGCAATCTGCGCCATTTCCGCAGTGCTCAGCCGCCGCTGACGCAGCCCGTCAAACTTGGACAGCGAAGCGAAGGCGACATGCCCGACATCGAGGTTGAGACCCATGCCGATCGCATCAGTCGCGACCAGGTAATCGACCTCGCCAGACTGGTATAATGCTACCTGCCGGTTGCGCGTCTCGGGGCTTAGCGCCCCCATCACCACTGCCGCTCCGCCGCGGAACCGCCGCAGCATCTCGGCCACGGCATAGACCTGCTCGGCGCTGAAGGCGACAATCACGCTGCGTGGCGGAATGCGCGAGAGCTTTTTCGCACCGACATGGCTCAGCGTCGAGAAGCGCGGGCGTTCGATCACTTCGGCCTTGGGCAGCAGGGAGCGAACCAGGGGTTCGATCGTGGCGGACCCCAGGATCATTGTCTCTTCGCGGCCGCGGACATGGAGCAGGCGGTCGGTGAAAATGTGCCCGCGCTCGCGATCCGCCGCGAGCTGCGCTTCATCAAGCGCGACAAAGGCCAGATCCGCTCCAACCGGCATGGCTTCGGCTGTGCACAGCAGCCAGCGCGCATGGGGGGGCTCGATCCGTTCCTCCCCCGTGATCAGGGCGACCCGCTCGGCCCCTTTGATCGCGCAGACCCGGTCATAGACTTCGCGTGCCAAAAGCCGCAGTGGAAACCCGATTGCGCCCGACGAATGTGCGCAGAGCCGCTCGATCGCAAGGTGCGTCTTGCCGGTGTTGGTGGGGCCCAGCACAGCCTTGATCCGGCTGTCTCCCCCGTACTTGTCATTTCGCGCGCTCACCTGCCACGGTGTGACACAAGGGCCGTTCGCTTCGCAAGGCGGGTGGGGCACCCAGACCCGGTGGATCGACGATTCGTCGCATCGCTGTCCCGGATTAGGACAAGATTAACTTTCCTTGTGCAGGGATTTCCGTGCGTTATGCAATCGGGGGCATTGAGCTTGTTCAAGCCGCGCGAAGTGCCGGAATCGGGCCATGGCGGCCCCGCCGCGATTGCGGCTGCGCTGACGCATGCACAGATCGAAGCGGTGGAAAAACCGACTGACCTGATCGCGCGGTGGACCGCCCGGCGCGAACAGGCTTTGACCTGGCTCCAGACCTATGACCTCGCACCCGACCTTGCCGAAGATATCGGCAGCCGCCGGTGGTTCCGCGGGCTCGGCACAATGTTGGGACTGGCCCTGTTCACCGTGTCATTCTGGCCGGATTTTGAAGCGATTGCCGCCCCGCCCGCGATGCCGCTTAACAGTCGCCAGCGCGACGAATTCCGCAGTCAGACCATCGCGCCGCTTGCATTGGGGGCAGATAGCGGCGCGCGGATGGGGCCATCGGCCCTGGTCGTTCCCCTGATTGCCGCGCCCGAACGCAGCCTGGTGCAATTGACCGCAACTCTGGGTCAGGGTGACAGTTTTCGCCGCATGCTGGAACGGGCCGGGGTCAACGCCGGGGATGCCGCAAGGGTTGAAGCGCTGGTTGGAGGAGCGGTTCCGCTGGGCGATGTGCTGCCCGGAACTCAGGTGGACATCACGCTGGGTCGGCGCGGCGATGCAACTGCACCGCGCCCGCTCGACCGGCTGGCTTTCCGTGCCCGGTTCGACCTTGATCTGGCGATTGAGCGGACCCCGTCCGGGCTGGCGCTGCAATCGCGGGCAATCCCGGTTGACACCACTCCGCTCAGGATCCGGGGTACGGTGGGGACCAGCCTCTACCGATCGGCCCGTGCAGCGGGCGCACCGATCGAAGCGATCCAGCAGTACTTGCAAGTGCTGGACCAGCACCTGACGCTCGATACGGCACTCGAACCGGGTGATACCTTTGACCTGGTAGTGGCCTACAAGCGTTCAGGCAGCGGGGAAAGCCAGGTTGGTGACCTGCTTTACGCCGGGGTCGAACGTGGCGGTCGCGCTGCGGCACAGCTGCTGCGCTGGGGCAATGATGGCCTGTTTTTCGAAGCCAGTGGGATGGGTGCCCAGCGCACCGGACTGATCATGCCCGTGGTGGGCCGAATCACATCGGGTTATGGCGCGCGGCGGCATCCGATCCTGGGCTATACGCGCATGCACGCCGGGATCGATTTTGGGGCTGGTTATGGTTCCCCGATCTTCGCGGTCGGCGATGGCCGGGTCGCGATCGCCGGTTGGCATGGCGGGCATGGCAATTATGTCCGGCTGGAACACGGCGGCGGGTTCGGAACCGGCTATGGCCACATGAGCCGGATCGCGGTGAGCCCTGGAAGCCACGTTCGGGCCGGGCAAGTGATCGGCTATGTCGGTTCAACCGGACTATCGACCGGGCCACACCTGCATTACGAACTCTACAAGAACGGGGCGACAGTGAACCCGTTGTCGGTCAGCTTCACGGTCAACAATCAGGTTGATCAAAAGGAACTGGCGGCGTTCAAGGCCCGGCTGACCGCGTTGAAGGCAGTTCAACCCGGGGCCGCACTGATGAGCCTGGCACCCCGTCAGGCCGCTGTGGCCAGTCCTGATCGCGAGATTGACCGCCTCTCGCGCTAGGGCGCTGCAGACTTGCGGCGCAAGCTTGCCGAACCCGTACAGACTTCCGGCCCAGTGTTGCTTCCCTGTCAGGGGATCACTAGACACTTTTCCCATGACCGGAATGTTTCCCATGACCCGCCTGCGCCGCACCCGTGCCAGCGCGTGGAGCCGCAATTTGCACCGCGAGACGGTGCTGACCCCCGCCGATCTGATCTGGCCGCTGTTTGTTACCGAAGGTGCCGGCGTGGAAGATCCGATTGGATCGCTGCCTGGCGTGTCGCGCTGGTCGGTTGATCTGATCGCGGCGCGGGCAAGGGAAGCGGCGGCGCTGGGCATTCCCTGCATCGCGCTGTTTCCCAATACCCAGGCAGAGCGCCGCAGCGAGAACGGCGAGGAAGCGCTCAATCCCGACAATCTGATGTGCCGCGCGATCCGCGCGATCAAGCAGACCTGCGGAGATGACATCGGCGTGCTGACCGACGTTGCGCTCGATCCCTATACCAGCCACGGACAGGACGGGCTGATTGACGGCGCGGGCTATGTTCTCAACGATGCCACGGTCGAAGTGCTGGTCGGGCAGGCGCTGAACCAGGCAAGTGCCGGGGCTGACGTCATTGCGCCCAGCGACATGATGGACGGCCGGATCGGCACCATCCGCGAGGCGTTGGAAAGTGCCGGCCACGCCAATGTCCAGATCATGTCTTACGCCGCCAAATATGCCAGCGCCTTCTATGGCCCGTTCCGCGATGCAGTTGGCTCGCGCGGGCTGCTCAAGGGGGACAAGAAGACTTACCAGATGGATCCGGCCAATGCCGAAGAAGCCCTGCGCGAAGTTGCGCTGGACCTGGCCGAGGGCGCCGACAGTGTGATGGTCAAGCCCGGGCTGCCCTATCTCGACATCGTCCGGCGAGTGAAGGACGCGTTCGAAGTGCCGGTCTTCGCCTATCAGGTCAGCGGCGAATACGCCATGATCGAAGCGGCCGTGGCCGCCGGTGCGGGCGAACGCGACGCATTGGTGCTCGAAACCCTGATGAGCTTCAAACGGGCCGGGTGCAGCGGCGTGCTGACCTACCACGCAACCCATGCGGCGAAACTGCTTGGCTGAGTTCCGGCTCGAAACCGATCGCCTGATCCTGCGTTCGTGGCGCGCGGAGGATTGCGCGGCCTTTGCCGTGATGAGCGCTGATCCCGATGTGATGCAGCATCTGGGTGGAACCATCGACCGCGCGGCAAGCGATGCGGTGATTGCGCGGCTGCAGGGCGGCGAAGCAGAGCAAGGCCAGACCTTCTGGGCGATTGAGCGCAAGGGGGATGCGGCCTTGCTGGGGTTCTGCGGACTGCGCCGGGGCGGCCACGCCGGAACCCCGGTGCCGGACGAACTGGAGATCGGCTGGCGGCTTGCCCGGCAGGCCTGGGGACAGGGCTATGCGCGCGAAGCGGCGGCGGCATCACTCGATTGGGGCTGGCGCAACCGCAGCGATGCGCAAATCGCGGCCTGGACGGTTCCAGCCAACCGCGCTTCGTGGGGCCTGATGCTGCGGCTTGGCATGGTCCACCGGCCAGAGCTCGATTTTGATCATCCTTCTTTCGCACCGGGCCATCCGCTCTGCCGCCACCTCGTCTATACGATCGATCGTCCGGCATGAGCAGTGCGCCGAACCAGCGCGCCACTCGCCCGCTTTATGTCCTGACCATCCTGACCGGCAGCTTCCTGCTGTTCCTGATCCAGCCAATGGTCGCGCGCATGGCCCTGCCGCGCCTCGGTGGCGCTCCCAACGTATGGAACAGCGCGATGCTGGTCTATCAGGCACTGCTGCTGGGGGGCTATTACTATGCCCACCGCCTGTCGCAGCTGCCCCTGAAACGGCAGGCGCAGATCCACCTTGCCTTGTTTGCATTGGCCGCGCTGACCCTGCCGGTCGGCCTCGTCAACCTTTCCCCGGCGCGCGCCGGAACAGAAGTGCTGTGGGTCCCGGCTTTGCTGGCGTTGTCGATCGGGCCGGTGTTCTTTGTCGTTTCCGCGCAAGCTCCGCTGATGCAGCGCTGGTTCGCCGCCGATCCGCAGGCGGGTGCGCCCTGGGCGCTCTATGCCGCGTCCAATCTGGGCAGTTTCGGGGGGCTGATCGCCTATCCCTTGCTGGCCGAACCGCTGTTGCCCCTGCGTTACCAGTCATGGGCATGGACTGCGGGCTATGGCCTGCTGTTCGTGCTGATCGCGCTGACGGCGCGCACTCGCTGGCATATGGCGGAAGCGCCCCGTGCAGAACAGGTCACATCGGCGCCGGTGCCGCGCCGCCGGATCGCGCTGTGGCTGGTGCTGGCAGCGGTGCCTTCGGGGCTGATGCTGTCCACCACCACGCATCTCACCACCGATCTGTTCGCCATGCCGCTGCTGTGGGTGATTCCGCTCGGGATCTATCTGTTAAGCTTCAGCGTGGCCTTTGCGGACAACCGCACGCCGGCGCGGATCGTTTCGGCGCTCGCCTGGGTGATGATCCTGACCGCGGGCACGCTGGCGATGATCGCGCGCGGCTCGCAGGGTCTGCTGCCGGTGATCGCCAGCGTCGCCTTGCTGTTCTTCGTCTGCACTGCACTCCACGCCCGGATGTATGACCTGCGGCCCGGGCCGGACCGGTTGACGCTGTTCTATCTCACCATGTCTGCCGGGGGCGCGCTGGGCGGGGTGTTTACCGCGTTGCTTGCCCCGGTGCTGTTCGACTGGGTGTGGGAACATCCCATGCTGGTGCTTGCCGCCGCGGCCTTGCTCCCGCGCGAGGCTTTGCCTGATTGGCGGCGCCTGCCCGGACTGGAACCGGAAATGGTCCGGCTTGGCATTGCCATGCTGCTGGGGATCGCTGGTTTGTGCCTGTGGCAAATCCATGACGTCACGATCTGGCAGGAAAGCGAGCATTTGCGCCTGCCATGGGGGGCGGCGTTGGCGCTGATCGGCCTGGCGCTGGTCCCGTGGCGCGCACTGGTCTTGCCCTTGCTGCTTGGCGCCATGCTGGTGCAGGGGGGATTGGAAACGGTGCAGAACAGCCGTGACCATATCCGCACGCGGTCCTATTTCGGGATCAACACCGTGCGCGACTATCCCGAACAGCGGCTGCGCACGCTGGCCCATGGAACCACGCTTCACGGCGAACAATCGACCGACCCCAAACGGGCGCGTGAGCCGTTGACTTACTATGGTCCAGGGTCCGGTGTGGCGATCGCTTATGCCAGTGCGCCAATATTGTTTGGGCCAAACGCGCGGATGGCGGTGCTGGGGTTGGGCACGGGGACACTGGCCTGCTTTGCCAAACCGGGCCAGGACTGGACCATCTTCGAGATCGATCCGGCAGTGCTGGCCTATTCGCAGAATGGCACGTTCACGTTCCTGCGCAATTGCACCCCCGCTGCCCGGATCGAGCTGGGCGATGCGCGGCTGGCCCTTGCCAAGGCCGCGCCCGGCAGCTTCGATATGCTGGCGATGGATGCCTTTTCATCGGATTCGGTGCCGATGCACCTGTTCACCCACGAAGCTTTCGGAGTGTACTTGCGCGCACTCAGCCCAAAAGGGGTGATTCTGGTGCACATTTCCAACCGCTTTATCGATCTGGAACCCCCGCTGGCCGCCGCACTGCAAGCGCGCGGCCTGCATGCCATGGTGCGGGATGACTATCCCGATCCTGAAAGCGAACTGACCCCGTCCAGCTTCGTCGCGGTCAGCCGCGATCCGCAGCAGCTGAACCTGATTGCCCAATCCGCCCCGGACAAGGAATGGCGGCCACTCGTCAAACCTGCCGCGCGCATCTGGACAGATGACCATGCTTCGATCCTGTCCTATGTCCAATGGCGCAATTTTCTTGGAGCCCCGCAATGACCCTGCGACCCGACGTTTCGCTGATCTCGATCCATGGCAAGACCCCGCGCATCCATGACAGCGCCTTTGTAGCCCCCGGTTGCCGGATCATCGGCGACGTGGAAATCGGGCCTGACGCGTCGATCTGGTACAATTGCGTGCTGCGCGGCGATGTCAGCCGGATCGTGATTGGCGCGCGCACCAATGTGCAGGACGGCACTGTGATTCATTGTGACAGCCCGATGCCCGGCGCGCCGGATGGCTATCCCACCCTGATCGGGGATGATGTGCTGATCGGCCACATGGCGATGATCCACGGCACGGTAATCGAGGATCGCGGTTTCGTGGGGTTCGCCGCGCAGACCATGAACGGCTGCGTGATCGAGGCCGACGGGATGCTCGCCGCCGGGGCCTTGCTTGCCCCGAACAAGCGTATCCCGAGCCGCCAGCTGTGGAGCGGCCGCCCCGCCACTTTCATGCGCGAGCTGACCGATGCGGCGCTTGGCGGATTGCAGCTGGGCGTCCAGCACTATGTGGTCAATGCAAAGCATCACCAGGCCGCGCTGGACGCCATGGCCGATGGCGCGCCCCAAGGCTGACTTCCCGCCCGCTGTGGCGATTCGCGCATTGGCTGACAGCCAAGGCCGCCTTGCGCTGCGCGTCACTCCCGGTGCGCGGGTCGAAGGCCTGGAATTGGGCGAAGGCAAGCTGCTGGTGAAAGTTCGGACCAAGCCCGAAGACGGCAAGGCCAACGCTGCCGTGCTGGAATTGCTGGCCGCGGCGCTGGGCCTGGCGACGTCACGACTTCGCATGTTGCGCGGCGCAACCGGGCGCGACAAGCTGGTGCAGATCCTGGATTAGCGCAGTCGCGCTGCGAACAAAGCCAGCAGAGCTGCCCAGCCGCTCGCCAGCCATAGTGCAATCCCCGGCCAATGCAGCCATGTCGCTGCCCCGGCCACCGCGCCAAGCGCAAGGCCGCTCCACAGCAGCAGCCAGCCGATCCAGCCTTCGCCGCCTGTGCCGTTCAGCCTTGCCGCCAGCCCCTGACCCAGCTTGACCAGCGCGCCGGTCATATAGGTCAGCCCGACCGCGACTTCACCCTGACGCTGGAACGTGTTGTTGAGCGCGCCCATCGCCATGACCAGCAGCGCCAGCGTGGCCAGCGCAAGCCCGCCCTGGTGCGCCACCGCCGCGCCGGCCAGCAGCATTGCGACTGTCCACAGCACCACGCGCTTGCGCCGGTCTCCCGCCTTTGCTGCCAGCAGCGCACCGCCAGTCACCCCGGCCACGAACAGCGCCAGCAACAGCGCCGGAACCACGGCTGCGCGCGGATCCTGCACCAGATCGACCCCCAGCCGCGTAGTATTGCCCGACATGAACGAGACGAAATAGCGATTGGCCGAGAGGAATCCTGCCGCATCGACATAGCCCGCAAGGGCCGCGGCCAGAATGGCGAGTAAGCGGCGCGGACGGTCGTAGCTTTGCATCAGCCCTGACTAGCGACGAGGGTAGCGTGGCGGCAAGTCAATCCCGCGCCATGCCCCTGGCCATGCGTTCCAGCACATCGGCCATGGCATCGGCGATCTCGCGGTCGGCCACCGGGGTTTCAGCAATCGCGCGGCGCATCGCCTCGGCCCATTGTGCGCCGGTTCGGGCATCGATTTTGAACCCGCCATGCGCGCTCATCATGCATTTGCCGGGGTTTTCCTCCCACCAGATGCGCGGGCCACCCGCCCAGCCGGCCAGGAACAGCGGCAGCGAGCGGCGCATTTCGGTCAGGTCCGGGGCGTGCATCGCGCGCAGTTCGGCATAGGCCGGGTCCTGCTCCATCAGATCGTAAAAGCGCTGGGTGACCTCACGCATGACGTCGAGCCCGCCGATCCGGTCATAGGGCGTGGCTGCGGGGGCTTCGATGGTCTGGGCTTCGCTCACGTGCGGTTCTTTCAAGGCAAGACTGCGCAGTCCGGGCATAGCCCGGTGCGGCGACCAGCGAATTGACCAGGGTCAATCGCTGTCGCTGCCGGGCTCCTGCTCGGCCTTGCCTTTCCGTTTGGGCTTGGCCTCTGCCGCCTTTTTGGCGCGGCGATCCAGCTTGGGCGGGGCCGGAGTCAGCTCGAAAGCCAGTACCTCGTCCTTGATCGAAACATGGACTTCGCCGCCGTGGCGCAATTTGCCGAACAGCAGTTCTTCCGCCAGCGGCTGCTTGACCTTGTCCTGGATCAGGCGCGCCATCGGCCGCGCGCCATAGAGCTTGTCATAGCCGCGCTTGCCCAGCCATTCGCGCGCGTCGCTGTCGAACTGGATATGGACGTTCTGTTCGGCCAGCTGCAGTTCCAGTTGCAGCACGAATTTGTCCACCACCCGCGCGATCACTTCGGTGCCGAGATAAGCGAACGGGACCACCGCATCGAGCCGGTTGCGGAATTCCGGGCTGAACATGCGTTTGACCGCTTCGTCGCCCGCATCTGCCTTGCTGACATCGCCAAACCCGATGCCTTGCTTGGCCATGTCACTGGCTCCGGCATTGGTGGTCATGATCAGCACGACATTGCGGAAATCGACAGTCTTGCCGTGGTGATCGGTCAGGCGGCCGTTATCCATCACCTGGAGCAGGATGTTGAACAGATCCGGGTGGGCCTTTTCGATTTCGTCGAGCAGCAGGACGCAGTGCGGTTGCTGGTCGATCGCATCGGTCAGCAGGCCGCCCTGATCATAGCCGACATAGCCCGGAGGCGCGCCGATCAGGCGCGAAACCGAGTGGCGCTCCATATATTCGGACATGTCGAAGCGCTGGATCGGGATCCCCATAATCGCGGCGAGCTGTTTGGCGACTTCGGTCTTGCCGACCCCGGTCGGGCCGGAAAACAGGAACGAGCCGATCGGCTTGTCCGGATCGCGCAGCCCGGCGCGGCTCAGCTTCATTGCGCTCGACAGCACTTCGATGGCCTGATCCTGCCCGAACACCACGCGCTTCAGATCACGTTCCAGGTGTTCCAGTGCGGTCCGGTCGTCGCTCGATACCGATTTGGGCGGAATTCGCGCCATGGTTGCGATCACGGCTTCGATTTCGCGCGCGGTGATGGTTTTCTTGCGCTTGCTTGGCGGCACCAGCATCTGCATCGCGCCCACTTCGTCGATCACGTCGATCGCCTTGTCGGGCAATTTGCGGTCATTGATGTAGCGTGCCGACAGTTCGACTGCCGTCTTGATCGCGTCGGGGGTGTATTTGACCTTGTGGTGGTCCTCAAATGCGCTGCGCAGCCCTTTGAGGATCTTGATCGTGTCCTCGACCGTCGGTTCGTTGACATCGATCTTCTGGAACCGGCGCAGCAGCGCGCGATCCTTTTCAAAGTGGTTGCGGAATTCCTTGTAGGTGGTTGAGCCGATGCAACGGATCGACCCGCCCGACAGTGCGGGCTTGAGCAGATTCGAGGCATCCATGGCCCCGCCGCTGGTTGCCCCGGCGCCGATAACCGTGTGGATTTCATCGATGAACAGCACCGCATGCGGCATCTTTTCGAGTTCGGAGACGACTTGCTTGAGCCGTTCCTCGAAATCGCCGCGATAACGTGTGCCGGCCAGCAGCGCGCCCATATCGAGCGAATAGATCACCGCTTCGGCCAGCACTTCGGGCACTTCGCCTTCAACGATCTTGCGCGCCAGACCTTCGGCGATGGCGGTTTTGCCGACGCCCGGATCGCCGACATAGAGCGGGTTGTTCTTGGAGCGGCGGCACAGGATCTGGATCGTGCGGTCCACTTCCGGACCGCGCCCGATCAGCGGATCGACTTTGCCGTTCAGCGCCTTTTCGTTGAGGTTGACAGTGAACTGGTCAAGCGCGGTTTCCTTCTTCGCGTCCTTGGCCTGGCTCTTTTCCTCGGCGGCCGGGCTTTCGCTCTCGGCGCCCTTGGGATTGCGGTCCTCGATCCGCTTGCCGCCCTTGCCGATCCCGTGACTGATGTAGGAAACCGCGTCCAGGCGGCTCATGTCCTGCTGCTGCAGGAAATAGACCGCATAGGAATCGCGTTCGGAAAACAGCGCGACCAGCACGTTGGCGCCGGTAACCGTGTCCTTGCCGCTGCTCTGCACGTGCAAGATCGCACGCTGGATCACGCGCTGGAAGCCCGCCGTGGGGGCGGGATCGCCCTTTTCCTCGGTCTTGAGGCTCTGGTATTCCTGATCAAGGTACTGGCGCACCACATCGCCCAGCTCGCCCAGATCGACCCCGCAGGCCTGCATCACTTGCGCCGCATCGCCATCGTCGATCAGCGCCAGCAGCAGATGTTCCAGCGTCGCATATTCGTGCGCGCGTTCGGACGCGTTGGCGAGCGCGGCGTGGAGCGTCTTTTCAAGGCTTTGCGCAAAACTGGGCATCTGTCAGACTTTCACTGGCGAAGGTGACCCCCCGATGAGGGAGGACTATGAATGAGCGTGGTTAACCAAACCTATATGGGGCGCCTCCGGGAATTGGGGAGGGGCGCCGGTCATGCGATCAACTTTTTGGCCCGAACAGGGCATCGGCGGCGGTGCGGTGGGCGGCGGCCTTGTCACGGTGGGCTTTGATCCGGGCAATCTCGGCTTCCAGCAGCATGATCCGTTCCGCCAGTTCGTCCTGCGAATAGGGATCAAGGCTTTCCTTCGCCAGCGCGCTGGCGGCATCGCCCTTGGGCCGAGGCAGATCATCGTCCATCGCGTTGCAGAATCATGCCTGTTGTGCTTGCTGTCAACCAAGCAAAGCGTTAGGTGGCGCCAGCGTGGCACTTGCGCAACGGAACGGGGCAAATGACTGGAAATATTCCGGAATTCATGCATGCGGCAGGCTTTGATGCGCCCGGCGGGCCCGAAGTGCTGCGACTTGAAACACTGCCCGTCCCCAGCCCGGGCGCAGGGCAGGTGCTGATCCGGGTTGCCTATGCCGGAGTCAACCGGCCCGACGTGATCCAGCGCCGCGGCTTCTATCCGCCCCCGCCGGGGGCTTCACCGATCCCCGGGCTGGAAATTTCGGGTGAGATCGTGGCCTTGGGCGAAGGGGTGGAACCGGCGCTGCTGGGCCAAAGCGTCTGCGCCTTGGTTTCGGGCGGGGGCTATGCCGAATATTGCCTCGCCGTGGCCGATCACTGCCTGCCGGTGCCTGCAGACCTGCCGCTGGATCAGGCGGCGGCGCTGCCTGAAACGCTGTTCACCGTGTGGCACAATGTGTTCGAACGCGGTTATGCGCGTGAGGGTGAGACCGTGCTGGTCCACGGCGGGACCAGCGGGATCGGCACCATGGCGATCATGCTGGGCAAGCTGTTCGGCCTGACCGCGATCGTCACTTGCGGCGATGCAGACAAATGCGCGCAGGCACTGGCAATCGGGGCGGATCACGCGATCGATTACAAGGCCAGCGATTTTGTTGCCGAAGTGGCGCGGATCACCGGCGGAGCCGGGGTCCATCTGGTGCTCGATATGGTCGCGGGCGATTATGTGCCGCGCAACCTGCAATGCCTGGGTGAGGATGGCCGCCATGTGACCATCGCGGTCCAGGGCGGACTGCAGGCAACGATCAACATGGCCCAGGTGATGAGCCGCCGCCTGACCCTGACCGGATCGACCCTGCGCCCGCGCTCGAACCAGTTCAAGGCGCTGCTCGCCCAGGAAATCGCCCGCAACGCCTGGCCGTTTGTCGAAGAAGGCAGGTTGCGTCCGGTAATGGACCAGTGCTTCCCGCTGGCCGAGGCTGCGGCCGCCCATGCGCGGATGGAATCGGGCGGGCACGTTGGCAAGATCGTGCTCAAGGCCGGATGAACGGTTGCTCTTTCGTGTGAATCGCCCTAAACGCGCCCACGAACGGCCGCTCCGCAAGGGGCGGCCCTATCTATTTTGAACGGAGAATACTGTTCTCCTGACCGGAGTTTTTGGCCGTGACCCAGCCCACCCCGCTGATGCCCCATGCCACCGCTTCGTGGCTGGTCGATACCACCGCGCTTAGCTTTGAACAGATCGCTGAATTCTGCGGTCTGCACATTCTGGAAGTGCAGGCGATGGCCGATGATCTGGCCAGCAGCAAGTACACCGGCCGCGATCCGGTGCGGTCGGGCGAACTGACCATGGCCGAGATCGAAAAGGGTCAGGCCGATCCGAACTACAGCCTGAAAATGCAAAAGGCCCCGGCGCAGGTCAACCGTACCAAGGGTCCGCGTTACACCCCGGTGTCCAAGCGTCAGGACAAGCCCGATGGCATCGCCTGGATCCTGCGCAACCACCCCGAAGTGTCGGATGCGCAGATCGGCAAGCTCATCGGCACCACCCGCAACACCATCGCCGCGATCCGCGATCGCAGCCACTGGAACATCGCCAATATCCAGCCCAAGGATCCGGTCACGCTGGGTCTGTGCAGCCAGCGCGAGCTGGACGCGATCGTGGCCAAGGCCGCGAAAAAGGCTGGCCTTGACGATCAGGCCGGTGACGATGCGCGGCTGGGTGATGACCGCGTTGCCTTGATCGAGGAACTGCGCGCTGAACGCGAAGCCCAGGTCAAGGCCTCGGCCGAAGCCGCGCAGGAAGCCGAAGCCCAGGCCTGGCTCGAAGCCAAGCGCGCTGCCGAGGCTGCGGGCGAGGAATAATTCCTTTTCGGCCGGGTGACGCAGGGTGTCATTCCCGGCCAAAAGGTGACAATTGGGTGACAGGGTGTCCGGCTGGTTTTCCGCGCCTTTTCAGCTCTTTGCGCCAAAAAAGGTGACACATTTGCGATTTTGGGCGTAAATTGGCCCAAAACCGCCTGTGCAAGCCAACAATGTCAAAGAGCAGAGCTGCAGCGATGACAGATTGCGGCGATGTAGGAAAACGGATTTTGAGCGCCCACGGGCGATCCGCACCGCCCCGCTGCCCTTGCGTATCGCTGGCCGATCGGGCAATCTGCTGACATGTCTGTAAGCAACGCTGACGAGCCCTGGCGCGAGCACTACGCACACCCCTGCACTTGGGATCAGCAGTTCGCTGCGCTGTCGGTGCCGGACATGTTCAGCCAAAGCGCGGCGCGGCATGGCGCGCAGCCGCTGGTGGACTTCATGGGTCGCCGCTTCAGCTATCGCCAACTGTTTGCCGAGGCGCAGGCCTTTGCCGCCGGGCTGCAGGCGCTGGGGGTGGTCAAGGGTGACCGGATCGGGCTCTATCTTCCCAATGTGCCGATCTATGTCTCAGCCTATTACGGCGCCTTGCTGGCGGGCGCGGTGGTGGTCAATTTCAGTCCGCTTTACACAGCGCAGGAACTCAGCGCGCAAGTGGCGGATTCGGGTGCACGGCTGCTGGTGACGATCGATTCGTCCGCTTTGCTGCCTACCGCGCTCAAGGTGCTTGATGGCTCGGCGCTCGAAACGCTGGTGGTCGGCTCGCTCGCCGCACTGCTGCCGCCGCTCAAGGGACTGGCGCTGCGGCTGCTGGGTGGCAAGTCGCTCACGCCGATCCCGCCGCGCGGCGATGTGCTGCGCTGGTCGGATATGCTGGGCCGGGGTGATCCGCAGCCCGTGCTGCTCGATCCCGAAACAGACCTGGCCCTGATCCAGTACACTGGCGGGACCACCGGCACGCCCAAGGGGGCGATGCTCAGCCACCAGAACATCAGCGCCAATGCCCGGCAAGTGAACGCGATTGATCCCGAAGCGGGGCAGCGCGATGTGATCATGGGCGTGCTGCCGCTGTTCCATGTGTTCGCCAATGTCTGCGTGCTCAATCGCACCGTGGTCAACGGCGGCTGCATCGCGATGTTGCCGCGCTTCGATGCCGGGCAGGCACTGGGGACGCTCCAGCGGGTGCGCGCCACTGCCTTTCCCGGGGTGCCGACAATGTATCAGGCACTGCTCGATCACCCGGCGATGGCGAAAACCGATTTCTCATCGCTCAGGGTCTGCATTTCGGGCGGGGCACCGCTGCCGGAAAAGGTCAAGGACCGGTTCGAGGCCGCCAGCGGCGCGCGGCTGGTCGAAGGCTATGGCCTTACCGAAACCTCGGGCGTGGTTTCAACCAATCCCTATGCGGGCGAAAACCGCGTCGGCACGATCGGGCAGCCTTTGCCCGGAACGCGAATCAGGCTGTTGGGCCGCGATGATCCCGAACAGGACGCCGCGCCCGGCGAACCCGGCGAACTGGCAGTGCAGGGCCCGCAAGTGATGCGCGGTTACTGGCAGCGTCCCGAAGCTGCCGCCGCGGCCTTTGCCCAGCGCCCGGATGGACAATGGCTGCGCACCGGCGATGTCGCGGTGCTGGAAGCGGGCGGCTATCTGCGGGTGGTTGACCGGATCAAGGACATGATCGCGGTTGGCGGTTTCAAGGTCTTCCCCAGTCAGGTCGAAGCCGTGCTGGAAGATCATCCCGCAGTCAGGGAAGTACTGGTGATCGGCGTGCCCGAACCCTATCTTGGCGAAGTTCCGCGCGCCTATGTCACGCTGGTTGCAGGCGCAAGCGAGACCGGCGACATGCTGCGCGACTGGCTCAATACCCGCATCGGCAAGCACGAACGGGTGGATCAGGTGGTGGTGCGCGAAGCCATGCCCAAAACCATGATCGGCAAGCTCGATCGCAAAGCGCTCAGGGCCGAACTGGGAATGTGATTGCGGGTCAGGCCCGGGCCGCCTGCGCCGATTCGACGGCGCGCATTCCTACATGAAGCGGCGTTGCTGGGCTTGTTGCTGTTCGGGCGGGGGAGCCAGGCTCAGTAGACCCGCGCGGGCGGCGTGGAATTCCTGCCACAGTGCCAGGGCGGCTGCAGCGGGGCTGATCCCGCGGGCGTTCACAGCCAGCAGCGCGGCGATTCCCGGTTCCATGATCGCAGACAGATCGTCCACGCCCTGTTCGGCCAGATCGCGCCGCCAGCCTCCGGTATCGCGCATCACGGCCGGAAAATTGCGCACGTCGGGCCGCATCGGTTCGGCCGCGATCCCCGCCAGCATGGCAACGACATTGGCGGCATCGTGCAGCGCTGACCACTTCATGCTCATCGCGCTGGCCGAAGCCTGCCCGAATTCGGGACGCCCCGCACCGGGAAGGGCGGGGGCAATGCCTGTAAGCGGCGGTCCAAAGCTGGTCGGTGCGTTCATGGTGCCCGGCCATAACCCGGGGCTGCTTGCCAAATCGCTAAAGGCCGCTTGCGAAACTCGCGAAAAAGCGACTTGCGGTATCGCACGGTGCGAACGCAACCAATCAAATAAGGGGCTGGCGAAATCAGTGCGGCGCTGCTAACCGCTCCGCTCCGGCTTGCACCCGTAGCTCAGCTGGATAGAGCGCTGCCCTCCGAAGGCAGAGGCCACAGGTTCGAATCCTGTCGGGTGCGCCAGCCGGGCGTCGATATGACGCCGGGCGGGTATAGCATAGTGGTAATGCTCCAGCCTTCCAAGCTGGCTAGAGGGGTTCGATTCCCCTTACCCGCTCCAGATCCTTTGTCCGCTGACGCGGATGGCCACCCCGGCCCGCGCTCCCTGCCCGACCACCCGTTGATCTTACCCTATGGGTGGTCGGGCAGGGAGCGCGGGCCGGGGTGGCCCGACCTCACATCAACTCCCCATCAGTCGCCATAACGCGGCCACGGCTGAGAGCCCCAGCACCAGCCCGGTAAAGCTGCGCCAGGCGGTGTCGCTGACTTTGCCGAACGCCTTGTGGCCCAGATGATTGCCCAGCAGCACGCCGGGGAACAGCAGCAGTGCGAGCAGCGGTTCGCGCACCGTGGCGACTTTGAGCACCGAGGCGGCGATCACGCCGGCGAGCGAGGTGGCCATGAAGATCGCCATCATCGAAGCGCGGGCCAGTTGCGGCGGGATCGCGCGGCGCAGGTAATAGGGCACCACCGGCGGTCCCGGCATCCCGGCAAACCCGGTCAGCACGCCCGACAGCAGTCCTGTCGTCCCGGTTTCCAGCGCGGTCGGGACATGGTCGGCCGGGCGCTTGGGCAGCAGGACCAGCACGAACGAGCCGAGCGCAATCAGCGCGATCAGCACCCGCGCCAGCGCCGGATCGGCCCAGGCCAGCAGCATGACTCCCAGCGGTGTCGCCAGCACTGCGATCACCGCAATCGTCAGCGCACTGCGTTCGCTGTCCTGGATGATCCGCTTCAGCCCGACGAACCCGATCAGCAGTCCCAGCCAGTTGGCCACCACCACCGCCTCACGCGGGGGAATCGCCAGGCCGAGCACGGGGACCAGCAGGATCGCCATGCCAAACCCGGCCAGCCCGCGCACAAACGCCGCGCCCAGCGCTGCGAACAACGCGACTGCGATTTGCAGGGTTGTGAGGTCTAGCATGGCTGCGTGTGTGGCTATTCCGACGAGGCAGTCAATCGGCAGCGAGCAAATGCCCCGGAATTTCCACAAGCTGTGGAAGACTATCAATTGACTCAACGCGGACTTCGATTCCTGCCTTGCAAAAAGGCGATTCGCCTGCCATGATCGTAGCAAGTGGATTGGGGGTTCCCGGTCGGCGTTATGGCCTCGGTGGGTTCACCGGGGTCTTTCGCTTTCTGGAGCAGGGAACAAGTTCAGGCCCCAACCCTCAAAGTCCAGGCCAAGCGCACTGCGACCACCCTTGCAGAAGAATTTTCGACGCAAGACTTCGAAAGCGCGGTTGGGCTGGTTCGGGCGCAAATACTTGATTCCGATTGGCCGGGCTACTAGATCAGCAAGCTGCAGGCCGGTCGAATTGACCTGCTTGTTTGCCAAGACGATGCGAAACGGCAGATGCTGGTCATGCCGATTGCTGCGGTCGCAGAATCTGCGGAATTCCAGCTCAAGTTCGTTGTCTTCGCGCTTGCCCCGGCGTTCAAACACGATGTGGGTTTCGCGATCTTCTTGCCCCTTTTCGGCCATCAGATCAAAAAGTGCCTCAAGGCAAGCGCCGAGCGCGATGTGGTAGCAATTCATGCTTTCCGCAGCGGGCTGTCCCACATTGCGCTTGTCAATCAAGCTGGCGATTAGAATGAAATTGCTGCCTTCGATGATCTCCGTGAGATTGCCGATAAACCGGTCCTTTGCGGGCCGGTCTCGAAATTTGAATGGTTCCAGTTCCTTGCGGATATCGCGTTCGTGCAGAACTACAATGTCGTGCCCAAACGTGTCGAACTTCAGACGTTCGACCGCCGGTACCACCCGGTCGATATAGTTCTGCTGATAGAATACACAAAAAGCGAGGACGAAAACCGGAAACTCACGGTCAATGCTCTCAAGCGCGTGATCGCCGCTTTCATCGACATAGACGATAAAGTCACTGTGCCGTGCTCCGGCTTCTGCACTCTTTTCATCTGGCATTCCGCAAAGCTAGCGGCATGCCGGGTTCAGCGCAAATCCGGCGCGGTGGCTTCACCCTTCAGCAGGGCGATGGCTTCGGCCAGCGGCATGACCTTTTGATGTTCGGCCCCCAGGGTGCGCAGCGCGACGGTGCCTTCCTCGGCCTCGCGCTTGCCCACCACCAGCAGGTGCGGGACCTTTTGCAGCGAGTGTTCGCGGACCTTGTAGTTGATCTTCTCGTTGCGCAGGTCGCAGTCGGTGCGGATTCCGGCGGCCTTGAGCTGCTGGGTCACCTCGGTGGCATAGGCGTCCGCATCGGACACGATCGTCGCGACCACCGCCTGCACCGGGGCGAGCCACACCGGCAACTTGCCGGCGAAATGTTCGATCAGGATGCCGATGAAGCGTTCATAGGAACCGAAGATCGCGCGGTGCAGCATCACCGGGCGGTGCTTTTCGCCATCCTCGGCGATGTAGCTCGCGTTGAGCCGTTCGGGCAGCACGCGGTCAGACTGGATCGTGCCGACCTGCCAGGTCCGCCCGATCGCATCGGTCAGGTGCCATTCCAGCTTGGGTGCATAGAAGGCGCCTTCGCCGGGCAGTTCCTCCCAGCCATACTCTGCGGTAGCGAGGCCAGCGCGGACCACGGCGTCGCGCAGTTCGGTTTCGGCCTGATCCCACATCTCCTCGGTGCCGAAGCGCTTTTCGGGGCGCAGCGCGAGCTTGATCGAATAGGTGAAGCCGAAATCCTTGTAGATCCGGTCCGCCAGCGCGCAGAAATCCTGCACTTCGGCCACGATTTGGTCTTCGCGGCAGAAAATGTGGGCGTCGTCCTGCGTAAACTGGCGGACCCGCATCAGCCCGTGCAGCGCGCCGTGGGGCTCGTTGCGGTGGCAGCAGCCGTTTTCATAGATCCGCAGCGGCAGGTCGCGGTAGCTCTTGATTCCCTGGCGGAAGATCAGCACGTGCGCCGGGCAATTCATCGGCTTGAGCGCCATCCAGTCCGCATCGTTGGAGATGATCGGGCCTTCATCATCGACGTTGGGAACTTCGTCGGGAATGACGAACATGTTCTCGCGGTACTTGCCCCAGTGGCCAGACTGCTCCCACTGGCGCGCGTCCATCACTTGCGGGGTCTTGACCTCGCGGTAGCCCGCGCCGTCGATCGCGCGTCGCATATAGGCTTCCAGCTCGCGCCAGATCAGGTAGCCCTTGGGGTGCCAGAACACGCTGCCGTGGGCTTCCTGCTGCAGGTGGAACAGGTCCATTTCCCCGCCCAGCTTGCGGTGGTCGCGCTTGGCGGCTTCTTCCAGCCGGGTCAGGTGTTCGGCCAGTTGCTTCTTGTTGAGCCAGCCGGTGCCGTAGATCCGGCTGAGCATGGCGTTGTTCTGGTCCCCGCGCCAGTAAGCGCCGGACACGCGCGTCAGCTTGAAAGCATCGGGCGCAAGCTTGCCGGTGCTGGGCAGGTGCGGGCCGCGGCACATGTCGAGCCAGTCTTCGCCCGACCAATAGATCGTCAGCGGTTCGCCTTCCGGCAATTCGGCGGCCCATTCGGCCTTGAAACTTTCGCCCTGCTGCTTCCACCGGCTGATCAGCTGTTCGCGGCTCCATTCCTCGCGGCGCAAGGGCTTGTCGGCCTGGATGATCCGGCGCATTTCGGCCTCGATCGCAGGCAGGTCTTCCTCAGTAAACGGGCGGTCCTTGCCATCAATTTTTGGGGGCGCGAAATCGTAATAGAAGCCGTCGTCGGTGCTGGGGCCAAAGGTGATCTGCGTGCCGGGGAACAGCGCCTGCACCGCTTCAGCCAGGACGTGGGCGTAATCGTGGCGGGCAAGATCGAGCGCATCGGCCTCGTCGCGGCTGGTAACCAGCGCAACTTCGCAGTCCCCATCGAACGGGCGGGTCAGATCGCGCAGTTCACCGTCGATCCGCGCGGCAAGTGCGGCTTTGGCCAGGCCCGGGCCGATTGCAGCGGCAAGGTCCGCCGGGGTCGATCCGCGCGGCAGTTCGCGGCTGGAACCGTCGGGCAGGCTGATCTTCAACATTTCGGACATGCGATACTCTCAACACCGTTTGGGGCGCTTTGGCACATGCCGGGGCGCACCGGAAGGGGCGGTGTCTGGTTTCGGCAGGTTCGGGGAGGAGACACCAACCGCCCGAACCCGGACGGCGGCGCGCGTTCGCGTCAGGCGATCGCGGTCCGCCCCGGGAAGCCCGGGGTGGTGGTAGTAGTCGTCAAGGCGCGCGGCGTGCTCATCGCTAGCGGGGATAGCAGGCAATGGTGAATAATTCAAACCCTTGGGTTGGGGCGGAGGTGTTTGGATGGTTCACGCAGAGACGCGGAGGCAGAAAGGGAGACGCGGAGGCGGTCGGGATTCCGGCGAAGTCGATTTATCCTTCGTCGGTTCGGTCAAACCGGACGTTCTGACCGTAAAGAGAGCCTGCGGCTCAGCGCCACCCCTCCGCGCCTCTTTTCTTCCTCCGCGTCTCTGCGTGAACCATTCCGACCTATCCCCCAAACCCAAGGTCCGAGATCAAACCGAATACTTCCGCTGCCCCGCCAGCACCGTCATCCGCTTCACCCCCGACAGCGCGGTGCTGCGTTGGCGGACAGTGGCCATGAAGCGCCATTCGCTGGTGGCGCTTTTGGGGGTCAGTTCGACCGCCATGTAGCCGCGCTGGCGCGTGTCGCACCATTTGAGCTGGCGGTTGGCCGCCACGCTTTCGCGCGCCAGTTCATCCGGCTTGATCCAGCGCAGCGAATCTTCGGCGCCGGGCGAGGTGACCCCCTGCCCGGCCATTTCCACGCCGACACGCTGGCCTTTGCGATCAAGATCAAAGGCCCAGGCATTGTGGCTGTCACCCGACAACACCACCAGGTTGGCATTGGCCTCAAGCGCGGATTTGAGCAGCCGGTCGCGCGCGGCGGGATAGCCATCCCACATGTCCATGTTGAGCGGCACGCCATTGAGCCCCGCCGCGACCGAGGCCTGAATGCGGGTCTTGAGCCATTCGGGCGATCGGGCATCCATGCCGTCGAGCACCTTGGGCGTCATCTTGAGTTCGCCCATGATCACTTGCTGGCCCAGCACCTGCCAGGGCTTGCGGGCCCGGGTCGAAGCCTTGAGCGCACCGGCCAGCCAGGCTTCCTGCTGAGCGCCCAGCAATGTCCGCCTTGGATCGTGCAGCGGGCCATCGCGGAACCGGGTCAAGGCTGCCGCCACCGCATCGGGCGCTGCGCCTTTGTAGACTTCCAGGAAGTCGAGCGCTTCCACCCGCCCCACGTGGCGGCTTTCCAGCTTGAACAGCGTGGCCAGGTCGCCAATCTCATAACTGGCCCAGTAATCATCGGAAACCGGCAGCCATTCGCGGTAAGCCTGTTCCGAAGCCGCCTTGCGTGCGGGCCAATCGCCCTCATCCGGCTGGTGGTTTTCGGCGCCGCCGGCCCAGGTGTCATTGGCCACTTCGTGATCATCCCACATCGGCACCATCGGCCACAGCTGGTGCAGCCGCTGCAGGTCGGGATCGAGCCGGTAGGTGGCAAGGCGTTCACGGTAGCCGGCCAGCGTCGTCGCTTCATTCTCCGGCATGAAGCGGCCTTCCAGAGTCTGCTTCGCGCTGGGATATTCGCCGCGTTTGTATTCGTAGAAATAGTCGCCCAGGTGCATCGTCAGGTCGAAATCACCGGCCTCGCAGGCGTGGGCATAGGCATTGAACCAGCCGAACCCCAGGTTGGAGCACGAAAACACCGCGATCCGGAATTTCCCGACTTTGCCCACCGGCAGCGTGCGGGTGCGCCCGGTGATCGACTTTTCGCCGTTCGGGGCGATGAAGCGATAGAAATACCATTTGCCCGGCTCCAGGCCTTTCGCCCAGGCTTTGGCGCAGCTGTCATTGGCCGGGCTGGCGGTGCAGTCTCCACTGGCGGTGACCCGCGCGAAATCCTCACTGTCCGATAGTTCCCACTTAAGCGCGGTATCAGAGCCGCTGGCATAGCGCGTCCACAGCAAGACCCGGTCAGGCCCCGGCTCCCCGCTTGCCACCCCATGGCTGAATCCACCGCCAACAGCCGCGCGCAGCGGCGCGGAAAATCCCATCAGCCCCACGGCCCCCAGCTTGAACAGCGATCGGCGGTCAGTTGCGAGCAGCGGCGCTGGGGCAGGCGGGGGCAGGCTCATGCGGGGTCTCCCTTGGACTCTATCCGGCGCAAGCTAACAGCGTTTCGTGACAGGGCAATGGCACCAATTGGTCAAGTGAGCACGACTTTATGTCAACGACGCTTGACAAATCGAGTGTACAATGACAAGTTGCCTTTACATCGATTCGTGGAGACTGCCGATGACCAAACTTACCAAGTCACTGTGCTGGGCCAGCGCGTTCCTTGCTCTGGCATTTGCCAATCGTGTCGGCCTGATCGCCGACAAGGACGCCACCATGATGTTCGCCCTGCTCCCCGCGCTGTGGGTGGCGACGCGGGGCCGCTGTCGAGCGCGGGAGCAAGCGGCATGAGTTACCCTGGACGAAGTCCCGTTGCCTGGGCAGCGGTATTCGGCGGCGGGATGGCGCTGATCGCCTGGCTGGAGTACCGCGATGCGATCGTCATGCCGTGGAATCTGGTGCTGGTCGCGCTGTTCAGCTGCGCATTGATACCGATGGCGCGGGCGGCCAATAACCGCGCGGCTTCGTGCGGGGTCATGTCTCCGGCATTGCGCGCCTACAACCGCCGCTCACTGCATTGGTCGCTGGCCTATGTCGTGGCTTTGGGGATAGCCGTCACCACCCGCAACAACCTGCATCCGCAAGGACCGCTGCTGTGGCTCATTGCGGTGCTGCCCAGTTTGCCGATCCTCTATTTCATCTGGGCGATGGCCCGCTACCTGGCCGAAGAAACCGACGAATACCTGCGCCAGCGCCAGGCCCTGGCCGGAATGATCGCAACCGGTCTGCTGCTGGGGGTAGCGACATTCTGGGGCTTTCTCGAAACGTTCGGGCTCGTGCCGCATGCGTTTGGCTGGGCCGCCGTCCCGGTCTGGGCGATCGGACTGGGGTTGGGCAACCTGTTGCTGTCCCGGCGTGACCGGCAGGACGCGGATCGATGAACAACCGTCTCAAGGTGCTGCGCGCGGAGCGCGGGTGGAGCCAGCAGGATCTGGCCGAGCGGCTGGAAGTCAGCCGCCAGAGCGTCAATGCGATCGAGACCGGCAAGTATGACCCCTCGCTGCCGCTGGCCTTCCGGATCGCCGATCTGTTCGAACTGGCGATCGAACAGGTGTTCCTGCGTGACTGAACCCGGCGCTTGCGGCATGGTCGGGGCATGACCGAAACGCGCTGGTTCAGCCCTTCTCCCACCCGCCGGATCGCCTATCGGCATGTGCCCGGCTCCGGCCCGACGCTGGTGTTCCTGCCCGGCTACATGTCGGACATGAGCGGGTCGAAGGCGACTGCGCTGATGGACTGGGCGTGCGCGCAGGGGCGGGCCTGCCTGTTGCTGGACTATTCGGGCTGCGGTGAAAGCGAGGGCCAGTTTGCCGATCAGACGCTGAGCGGGTGGACGCGCGATGTGATTGATCTGGTCCGGGGCGTAATGCAAGACCGGGTGGTGTTGGTTGGCTCGTCGATGGGCGGCTGGGTGATGCTGCTGGCGGCGCTGGCCATGCCTGAGCGGGTCCACGCGCTGGTCGGGATTGCCGCCGCGCCAGACTTTACCGCCTGGGGTTACAGCGATGAACAGCAGGCCGATCTGCTCGCGGGTGAAACGGTGCTGGAAGAGAACGCCTATGGCCCTCAGCCGACGCCGACATTCCCAACCTTCTGGGCCGATGCGCAGGATCAGTTGCTGCTCGGCGGCGAGATCGCGATCGATGCTCCGGTGCGCCTGATCCAGGGCCAGGAGGATCCCGACGTTCCGTGGGAACTGTCGCTCCGGCTTGCCGCTGCGCTGCGTTCAGCCGACGTGCAGGTCAGCCTGATCAAGGACGGGGACCACCGCCTCAGCCGCGAGGCGGATATTGCCCTGTTGCTGCGGACCATCGCAGCCTTGCCCTGATCCGGAGCTTTCATGCCGCTTTCTGCTCTGTTGTTTCTGCCGCTGGCCCTGCAAGCGGGCAATGCCCCGGCCCTGCCGCAGGCGCCGATCGAGATCCAACGCCGCAAGCCGGCGCCCGGCGCAACGGTGCGTCCCGCGATCCGGCTGGCCGGGCCGCTCGAACAGTGTCTGGCGCTGGCGAAAAGCGATCCCGCCGCAGCGGAAGATCTGGCGCAGGCCTGGCTGGCCAAGGCCAAAGGCTCGGCCCGGGCTGAACCGGGTCGTTGCCTTGGGGTGGCGCTTAGCGCGCAGGAGCAATGGGGCCAGGCGGAAAGCGCCTTCCTTGCCGCGCGCGATGACACTGCCGCCAATGAACGCGCCAACCGCGCCCGGCTGGGGGCCATGGCGGGCAACGCAGCGCTTGCCGACGGCGCGCCCGACCGCGCGCTGGCCGCACTGGATGCGGCGCACGGTGATGCGCTGGGGGCAGGCGATCCGCACCTCGCCGCGCTGTTCTCGATCGACCGCGCGCGCGCGCTGGTCTTGCTCAAGCGCGATAGCGACGCCCTGTCCGCGCTGGCCGAGGCGCGCAGCGGCGCGGCGGATGATCCGCAGGCCTGGCTGCTTTCGGCCACGCTGTCGCGCCGGCTGAACCAGCTGGCAGAGGCGCAGCAGCAGATCGAACAGGCCGCCACCCTGGCCCCGCTTGATCCGGAAGTGGGGCTGGAAGCGGGCGTAATCGCCGCGCTGGGCGGACGCGATGACGCTGCGCGGCGCAGCTTTCAGTCGGTGATCAAGGCCACGCCCGATAGCGAGGCTGCACGGCGCGCGCAGCAATACCTTGACCAACTGGGGCCAGTCGCCGCACCATCGGTGCCGTGATAGACCTTTCCGTCCTCGATCTCGTCCCGGTCATTGCCGGTGGTTCGGTTCCGCAAGCGCTGGCCGATGCCGCCGCGCTGGCCAAATGCGCCGAAGCTGCAGGCTACAAGCGGTTCTGGGTGGCGGAACATCACGCGATGGATGGCATCGCGGGCGGCGCTACCGCCGTCGTGCTTGCGCATATCGGCCATGCCACGGCCACGATCCGGATCGGCTCGGGCGGGATCATGCTGCCCAACCATAACCCGTGGGTGATTGCCGAACAATTTGGCACGCTCGATGCACTGTTCCCCGGCCGGGTCGACCTGGGGCTGGGACGCGCGCCGGGTGCGGACGGGCGGCTGGCGCAAGCCTTGCGCAAGGACCTGATGCGCGCTGCGGAACAATTCCCGCATGACGTGGTCGAACTGCGCGCGCTGCTGACGGGCGAACCTGAACTGCAGCTGCGGGCAACGCCCGGATATGGCGCGCAGGTTGAGATGTGGATGCTCGGCTCCAGTCTGTTCGGGGCGCAATTGGCGGCGATGATCGGGATGCCCTATGCCTTTGCCTCGCACTTCGCGCCCGATCACCTCGATGCCGCTTTGGCGCTCTACCGCAAGGAATTCCGTCCGTCGCAGTGGCTTGCCAAGCCGCATGCCATGGCGGCGATGACGGTGATCGCGGCAGACAGCGATGAAGAAGCGGTGCTGCTGGCCAGTTCGCTGGACCAGAGCTTTGTGGCCCTGCGCACCGGCAATCCCGGGCGGTTGCAGCCGCCGGTGCCGGGCTATCGCCAGACCCTGCCGCCTTCGATTCTGGCGATGCTTGAACACATGCGCCAGGCCAGCGCCGTGGGTTCGCCTGCGACGGTGCGGGAACGGATTGCCCGGTTCGTTGAACGCACCAAGGCTGATGAACTGATCGTTGCCGGGTCAACATTTGATCCCATGGCGCGGCACCGCTCGCTGGAATTAACGATAAAAGCCTTGGTTTAGGGTGCTTTCCCTAGGCGCAACTGGTTGCAACGGTGACCACTTGGGCTTACACTGCGTAAAAATGCTACAAGTGATAGCAATTATATAACACGCAGGTTCGGGCGGCCGCGGTCGCCTGCAGGAGAGCGCAAGCGATGAGTGCACAGCCCGCCCCGTCTGGTGAGAACAGCCCGTTGGCTCAGGCCCTGGCCGCGCGGATCGCCGCCGCCTTGCTGCCCGGGGACCAACCCTTCACCCCCGAAGCGCTGAGCGCGGTCGCGACCTTCGTGCTGTCCGCTGCCAGCCAGCGACAGGGCGGCGAACCGGCGCTGGGGATCGAAACCGTATCGGGCGCGGCGGGCGAACGTTTCATGCGGATCGCGGTGATCAACGATGACATGCCGTTCCTGGTCGATTCAATCGCGACGACGATTGCCGCGCATGGCCTCGCGATCGACCGGCTGGTCCATCCGGTGCTGCCAGTACGGCGCGACGGCGATGGTCGGCTGACCCAGGTCCTCGATGGCGATGCTGCCGGGGAAAAGCGCGAATCGATGATCTACCTCGAGACCGAGCGCGCCGATGCCCGGGTGCGCCGCCAGGTCGAGAGCGCGCTTGAAGCGACGCTGGCCGATGTCCGCGCGGCGGTGGCCGATTGGCCGCGGATGCAGGATGTGATGGGCCGCGATGCCGATGCCTGCCCTGATAGTGAAGGCGCGGCGCTGCTGCGCTGGTTCAAGGATGGCATGCTGACCCAGCTGGGGCACATGACCCGCCACCGCGATGGCAGCCAGACCGGGGCACTGGGGATCTGCAAGAAAGGCGCGAAAGTGCTGCTTGGCCCGGTGTCGTGGGATCGGGCCTTTGCCTGGTTCGAGGGAGCAAAGCAGGGTGCCCGCGCGCCGCTGGTGGTCAAGAGCAACCGGATCAGCAATGTCCACCGCCGCACCCCGCTCGATCTGTTCATCCTCCCGATCTACGAAGGCGGAAAGCTCACCGCGCTGTCGGCCCATGCCGGGATCTGGACCAGCGCCGCGCTGGCTGCACCGCCGATGCAGGTGCCGCGGATGCGCGCGCAGCTGGCCGAGCTGACCCAGCGTTTTGGATTTTCACCGCAGGGCCACGCCGGCAAGGCGCTGGTCCATGCCATGACCGCACTGCCGCACGATCTGCTGGTGTGCTTTGACGATGCCGATCTGGAACGCGTCGCCACCACCACGATGAGCCTGACCGATCGCCCGCGCGCCAAGCTGGTCATGGTCCCCTCGCCGCTCAACCGTCACGCTTTCGCATTTGTGTGGTTGCCGCGTGACATCATGAGCACTGGCACCCGGCTGCAAATCGCGGCCATGCTCGAAGCGGCCTGCGATGCCCCGGTGCTCGACTGGGCCTTGCAGGTCGAAGGCAGCCTTGCGTTGCTGCGCTTCGTGCTCGATCTGCCCGAAGTGGCCAGACTGCCCGATGAGGCCGCGCTCGATGCCCGCGTTCAGGCAATGTTGCGCGGCTGGTCCGAAGCGGTTGAGGCCGAGTTGGAACAGGGCGAAGACGGATCGCGCGCCGCCGCGATTGCCGCCCGTTTCGCCGAAGGCTTTCCGCTGTCTTATCGCAGCGAGTTTGGCGCGGCCGAAGCCGCCGCCGACATCATGCGCCTGCGCCGCCTGGCTGGTGAGGGCGAGGAAGGCCTGTGGCGCGGTGTGCGGCTGCTGACCCGCGGGGATGAACTGCACCTCAAGCTTTACCAGCGGCATGGCGCGCTGGCCCTGTCCGATGCGGTCCCGGCGCTGGAAAATTTCGGCTTCCGCGTGATCGAGGACGTGCCGACCGACCTGGATCAAGGCCGGATGGGCACGATCCACGATTTCACGCTGGCCCTGCCCACGGGGATCGACGCCGCTGCCCTGCTCGCCCGTTCAGCCACGATCGAGGCCGCGCTGGCCGATGTGCTCAACGGCGCGGCCGAGGATGATCCGTTCAATCGCCTGATTACCACGGTCGAATTGTCGGCCCGCGCCGCGGGCTGGCTGCGCGCATGGTATCGTTACTTGCGCCAGGCCGGGCTCAACTATTCGGTGCCGACTGCGGTCGATGCGCTGCAGAATGCGCCAGTGGTGACACGCGGGCTCGTTGCGCTGTTCGTCGCGCGGCACGATCCGGCGTTCAAGGGTGAGCGTGCCAGGGCAGAAGGCGATGCGCTCGAAACCATCCGCGATGGCCTTGGTCGCGTGGCTGCGATCAACGACGACCGCTTGTTGCGCCAGTTTCAGGCGGTGGTCGATGCCATGTTGCGGACCAATGCCTTTGCCCCCGCCGGAGCAGACGCTCTGGCCTTCAAGCTCGATTCCGCGCTCGTCCCGGGCCTGCCCAAACCGCTGCCCTGGCGCGAGATTTTCGTCTATTCGCGGCGGGTTGAAGGGATCCACTTGCGTTCCGGGCCAGTCGCGCGCGGCGGGCTGCGCTGGTCTGACCGGCGCGACGATTTCCGCACCGAAGTGCTGGGCCTGATGAAGGCCCAGCGGGTCAAGAACGCGGTGATCGTGCCGACCGGGGCCAAGGGCGGGTTCTATCCCAAGCAGCTGCCCGATCCGATGCGTGACCGTGACGGCTGGCTGACCGAGGGCAAGGACAGCTACAAGCTGTTCATCCGCACCCTGCTGTCGATCACCGATAATATCGTGGACGGCAAAGTGGTCCATCCCAAGGGGGTGGCCGTGCGTGACGGCGAAGATCCCTACTTCGTGGTCGCCGCCGACAAGGGCACCGCAACCTTCAGCGACACCGCCAATGCCTTGGCCGAAGAACGCGATTTCTGGCTGGACGATGCCTTCGCCAGCGGCGGGTCCAAGGGCTATGACCACAAGGCGATGGGGATCACCGCCAAGGGCGCGTGGCTCTCGGTCCAGCGCCACTTCCTCGAACAGGGCGTGGACGTGCAGGCCGACCCGGTCCGCGTCGCGGGCTGCGGCGATATGTCGGGCGACGTGTTCGGCAACGGCATGCTGCTCAGCCAGTCGCTCAAGGTCGTGGCGGCGTTCGATCACCGCCACATCTTCCTCGATCCCGATCCCGATCCGGCCAAAAGCTGGGCCGAGCGCGCACGGATGTTCGCGCTGCCGCGATCGAGCTGGGACGATTACGACAAGGGCCTGATTTCCAAGGGCGGCGGCGTGTTCGCACGCAGCCTGAAGGAAGTGCCGCTGTCCCGGCAGGTGCGTGACATGCTGGGGCTGGAAGCTGAAAGCATTGACCCTGACAGCCTGATCACTGCGATTCTCAAGGCTGAGGTCGATCTGCTGTGGTTCGGCGGGATCGGCACCTATGTGAAATCGGCCGCCGAAAACAACGTCCAGGTCGGCGATCCGGCCAACGATGCGCTGCGGATCGACGGCGGCGATGTTCGGGCCAAAGTGATTGGCGAAGGCGCAAATCTGGGCTGCACCCAGGCCGGCCGGATCGAATTCGCGCTGAGCGGGGGCCGGATCAACACCGACTTTATCGACAACAGCGCCGGGGTCGATTGCAGCGATAACGAGGTCAACATCAAGATCGCCCTCGCCGCCGCCAAGCGCGCCGGGCGGTTAAGCGAACCCGCGCGGGTCAAACTGCTGACCCAGATGACCGATGAAGTGGGCGATCTGGTGCTGGAGGACAACCGGCTGCAGGCGCTGGCGCTGTCAATTGCGCAGGCCGGCGGCCCGGCAGCCACGGCATCGCACCTGCGGCTGATCGAAACCTTGGAAGCGGGCGGGCACCTTGACCGCAAGACCGAAGGGCTGGCCGATAGCGAAACCCTGTCGCGCCGCGCCGCCGATGGCATGGGGCTGACTCGCCCCGAACTGGCGGTGTTGCTGTCCAGTGCCAAGCTGGTCCTGCAGGAAGCGCTGGAACATTCGGCGGTCGTCGATGATCCGGGTCTGACCGAAGACCTGCTGAACGCTTTCCCAACCCCGATGCGCGGCAAATTCAAGCGCGAGATCACCGAACACCGGCTGCGGCGCGAAATCATCGCCACCAAGCTGGCCAACCGGATGATCAACCGCCTGGGGCTGATCCATCCGTTCGAACTGGCCGAGGAAGAAGGGGTGACCCTGCCGCAGGTCGTCGCTGCATTCGTTGCGGCGGAACGCCTGCTCGGGCTGGATGCGGTCTGGGCTGCGCTGGAAAGCACGGCCATGCCCGAACTGGCGCGAATCCAGCTGTTTGAGCGCGCCGCTGCGGCGACCGCCGATCACATGGCGGACCTGTTGCGGGTTGGGCTGGGCACCAGCGAACCTTCGCGGCTGGTCGCGGATCTGGCCAAGGGCGTGGGCGAACTGCGCCAATCGGCCATGGGCCTGCTTTCGGGCGAGGCGCTGGCGCAATCGACCCGGATGCGGGCCGATCTTGCTGCCATGGGCGCGCCACAGGCGGAAGCAGGCATGGTCGCCACGCTGTACGATCTGGACGGCACGATCGGCCTCGCGCGGCTGGCGAAGGACAGCGGCCAGTCCGCCAGTTCGATCACCCGCGCCTTCACCGAACTCGGCGCGCGGCTCGGGCTTGACTGGGCGCAGATGACTGCCGCCCGGATGAGCCCGTCGGACCCGTGGGAACGGCTGCTGGTCAACGGCCTGGCGCGCGATTTCCAGCAGATGCGGCTCGATTTCCTGCGCCGCGGTATGGGCAAGCGCGGCGATGCCGAAGCGGCGGTGGAACGCTGGGCCGCCGCGCAAGAGGCGTCAATCCGCCAGTTCCGCAGCATGGTCGGCCGGGCGCAAAGCGCGGTGCCGGTGGCGCCGGCAATGCTGGCTCAGGTTGCGAGTCAGGCGCGGAACTTGTTGGGGCGGTAGATTTATGGCCGCCAGCGTTTCGGTCGCATGCCAGAATGGAATGGTTCGCGCAGAGGCGCAGAGAAGAAAAGGGAGACGCAGAGGCGTAGTGTGAGCGGCAAGGCCGCTCCCTCCTTGCACCCTGCGGTTCGGGCGGCGTTGCGGAATGAAAGAGCCTGCGGCGCAAGCAACATCTCCGCGTCTCCCTTTCTTCTCTGCGTCTCTGCGCGAACCATTCGGAGCCCTCCGCACGCGCTGCGGCCCGCGATGCCAATCAGGACATCCCGCCCGATGCTCCAAAAAATTGCGCAAAGCCGCCGCGCTCGCTAAGGCGCGCGGGTTATGACTGAACCGCGCGATTATCGTCCTACCGTCTTCCTGCCGAAGACCGAGTTTCCCATGAAGGCCGGCCTCCCCCAAAAGGAGCCCGGTATTCTGGCGCGCTGGCTGGACGGGGACCTCTATCGCCAATTGCGCGATGCCCGCGCCGGGCGTGAGAAGTTCATTCTTCACGATGGCCCGCCCTATGCCAATGGCGATATGCACATCGGCCATGCGCTCAACCATATCTTGAAAGACATGGTCTGCCGCACCCAGAACCTGAAGGGGCTGGACGCGCCCTATGTGCCCGGCTGGGATTGCCACGGCCTGCCGATCGAATGGAAGGTCGAGGAACAGTACCGCAAGAAGAAGCTCAACAAGGATGAGGTTCCGGCGGAAGAATTCCGCGCCGAATGCCGCGCCTATGCCCAGCACTGGGTCGATACCCAGCGCGAGCAGTTGAAGCGCCTCGGCATCAATGGCGATTGGGACCACCCCTACCTCACCATGGACAGCGAGGCCGAAGGGACCATCGTTGCTGAACTGCTGAAGTTCGCGGAAAGCGGCCAGCTCTATCGCGGCGCCAAGCCGGTGATGTGGTCGCCCGTTGAGAAAACGGCGCTGGCCGAGGCCGAGGTCGAGTACGAGGATATTGTCTCGACGCAGGTGGATGTGGCGTTTGAGATTGTTGAAGCTCCGAACCTTCCCAGTTTAGTCGGCGCTTACGCGGTGATCTGGACGACGACGCCTTGGACGATCCCGGTGAACCAGGCTTTGGCTTATGGTACTGACGTCGAATACGTCGTGATCAATGCGATGATGTCCGACGTCGATGTCGCACAGCAAGACATGGAAAATTCCGGTTACCGCGACTTCATCGTCGCGAAATCGCTCCTGCCACAGTTCATCGACCGCTACGTTCAAGAGGCAGCTCGCCTCAAGGAGCTGGGCATCACACTTGGCTTGGAGATCGACCAACAGCATGATCTGCCAGCGGGTGCGCTCGTGGGAGCAATCGCCCGCCACCCGATGCACCACCTCGGCGGGTTCTTCGCCAAGCCCCGTCCCTTGCTCGCGGGGGATTTCGTCACCACCGAAAGCGGCACGGGCCTCGTCCACATGGCGCCCGACCACGGCGAGGATGACTTCCTGCTGTGCAAGGCGCACGGGATCGAACCGGTCTTCGCGGTCGAAGGCGATGGCAAGTACCGCGCCGACTGGCTCTGGCTCGGCGGCGAAGGCTCGGTAATCAATCCCAAGTTCAACGCGCCCGATGGCCCGATCTGCACTGCGCTGCGCGAAGCGGGCGGGCTGCTCGCCGCGTCAGCCGATTACAAGCACTCCTACCCGCACTCGTGGCGTTCGAAGGCCAAAGTGATCTTCCGCTGCACCCCGCAGTGGTTCGTGCCGATGGACAAGGCGATTGCGCGCGGTGTCTCGACTTCGCTCGACACGAACGGCGGTAGGGTTGAGGATCAAACACAGGTTCCGTTCGCGTCGAGCGAAGTCGAGACGCCCGGCGGGACCCTGCGCGAAAAAGCCGTGGCCGCGATTGCCGCGACTCGCTTTGTCCCCGAAAAGGGCCGCAACCGGATTGGTTCGATGGTGGAAGGGCGACCCGACTGGGTGCTCAGCCGCCAGCGCGCCTGGGGCGTGCCGATCACGCTGTTTGTTGACCGCAAGTCTGGCCAGTACCTGTGCGATCCGGCGGTCAACGCGCGGATCGTCGCGGCGGTCAAGGCCGGCGGGGTCGATGCGTGGAGCGATGCGCGCGCGCAGGAATACCTCGGGCCGGATTACCGCGCCGATGATTACGAGCGCGTCACCGACATTCTGGATGTGTGGTTCGATTCCGGTTCCACCCATGCTTTCGTGCTGGAAAGCGGGCGCTGGCCGGACCTGATGCGGCCAGAGGGCTACACCGGGCCGCTCGCCGACATGTACCTTGAAGGCAGCGACCAGCATCGCGGCTGGTTCCAGTCGAGCCTGCTGGAAAGCTGCGCCACGCGGGGCCATGCGCCCTACAAGACCGTGCTGACCCACGGCTTCACCATGGACAGCAAGGGCATGAAGATGTCCAAGTCGCTCGGCAACACGATCGACCCGCTGAAAGTGATGGAGGTCAACGGCGCGGACATCATCCGGCTGTGGGCGCTGTCGGTCGATTTCACCGAGGATCACCGGATCGGCGATGAAATCCTTAAGGGCGTGGCCGACCAGTACCGCAAGCTGCGCAACACCTTCCGCTATCTGCTGGGCGCGCTGGATGGGTTCAGCGAGGCCGAGCGGGTGGCCGATGTGGCGGCGATGCCAGAGCTGGAACGCTATGTGCTGGCCCTGCTGGCCAAGCTGGACGCGACGCTGCGGGTGGCGGTCGATGATTACGACTTCAATACCTACGTCCGCGCGCTGACCGATTTCTGCAACGAGGACCTGTCGGCGTTCTTCTTCGATATCCGCAAGGACTGCCTGTACTGCGATGCGGCGGACGATCCCAAACGGATGGCCTACCGCACGGTGCTCGACACCCTGTTCCACGCACTGGTGCGCTATGCCGCGCCGGTGCTGGTGTTCACGGCGGAAGAGGTGTGGGGCAGCCGTTATCCGGATGGTGGTTCGGTGCATTTGCTGGAATGGCCGGTTATCGATCCAACTTGGAATCAAGAGCGGATTGGCGACTTGCCTGTTGAGGTCGATGTGGCTGGTAGAGATGGCTATAATTGGTTCTGGGACAGCATCAGGCAAATGCGTCGATCAGTCACTGAGGCGATTGAGCCGCTTCGCAGAGAAAAGGAAGTTGGCTCAAGCTTGGAAGCCGAAGTTAGATATCCGCTCGACGATCAGTTCGTGTTGGCCAACTTGGGCAGGCTCGATCTGGCCGAGGTCTGCATCGTTTCGAGTTTTGAAGTTGGCGTAACTAACTCAATCACCGTCACCCGCACCACCCACCACAAATGCGGGCGCTGCTGGCGTCACCTGCCTGAAGTGACCGCCGATGGCGAACTCTGTTCACGCTGCGAACAGGTTGTGTCGGCCATGGACGCAGCGGAATGACTGCGCTTACCCGCCTCCGCCTGATCGGACTCGGCCTTGCCGCCGGGGTGTTTGTGGCTGACCAGTGGATCAAGGGGCTGATGCTTGGCCCCTTGCAGCTGCGCAAACTTGGTTCGATCGAGCTGGTGCCGTTCTTCCGCCTGACCTGGACCGAGAACTATGGCGTCTCGCTGGGCATGCTCACGGCGGATTCGATGGAGATGCGCTGGCTGCTGGTTGCGCTCACTTCGGCGATTGCGCTGGTGGTGCTGATCTGGATGCTGCGCGAACGGGCGCTGGGCGATGTCGCTGCGCTGGCACTGGTGCTGGGCGGGGCGCTGGGCAACATCCGCGATCGCTTCAATTTCGGCCACGTGATCGACTATGCCGATCTCCATTTCGGGGAATGGCGGCCGTTCCTGGTGTTCAACCTGGCCGATGCGGCGATTACCATCGGTGTCCTGATTATCCTTGCCCGTTCCTTCCTTTCGCGCGAAAAGCAGGAAACGACGGGCGAGCCCGCGACGGAGAATTGATTCAAATGCGCAAGATTTCCGCGATCCTGATCCTTGCCGGTGCTTCGGCCATGCTGGCCGGCTGCGGCAGCAGCGGGCTGCTTGGACGTGACCGGCCTGACGAATTCGCCGTGCAGCGCCAGGCGCCGCTGGTGATTCCGCCCGATTTCTCGCTGTCGCCCCCGGCCCCCGGCGCGCCGCGCCCGTCGGATCGCAACACCGCCACTCAGGCGCAGGACGCCCTGTTCGGCAACCCCGCCCCGCGCAGCGAAATTGAGCGCACCACCGGCAACCGCGCCGGTACTGCCGCCAATTCGATCCGCTCGACCGTGGGTGACCCGCAGACCAATACGGTCGCCAAGGGCAGTGTCACCCGCGACATCATCGCCGCCCCGCAGGGCGACGGGCGTGAAGCGCAGGCGCAAGCCGGGGGCTGATTTTTCACTGACAGATCCTCCCCCCTTGGGGGAGGTGGCTCGCTGCAAGCGAGACGGAGGGGGGCTTCGCAAGGAAAGCCGCGATAGCGGCTGCGCGCTTCCGCACGCTTGCTTGCCAGCCCCCTTCCACCGGCTTCGCCGGTCCCCCTCCCCCGTTGGGGGAGGATTTCTCTTTTACCCCAAAGCAATATCCGGCGCGTCTTCCTGCTTCATCCCGACCAGGTGATAGCCCGCATCGACATGGTGGGTTTCCCCGGTCACGCCCGATGCCAGGTCGCTCAGCAGGTACAGCGCCGAACCGCCGACATCCTCGATCGTCACGTTGCGGCGCAGCGGCGAATTGAGCTCGTTCCATTTCAGGATATAGCGGAAATCGCCGATCCCGCTCGCCGCCAGAGTGCGGATCGGACCGGCCGAGATCGCATTGACGCGGATGTTTTCCGGCCCGAGATCGTTGGCGAGGTATTTCACGCTGGTTTCCAGCGCGGCCTTGGCCACGCCCATCACGTTGTAATGCGGCACAACCTTTTCCGCGCCGTAGTAGGACAGCGTCAGGATCGATCCGCCATTGGGCATCATTTCGCGCGCACGCTTGGTCACTGCGACCAGGCTGTAGGCGGAAATGTTCATGGTCATCAGGAAGTTGTCCAGGCTGGTATCGTAATACCGCCCGCGTAGCTCGTTCTTGTCGGAAAAGCCGATCGCGTGGACCACGAAGTCGATCGTCGGCCACTTTTCCGACAACGTGGCAAACGCCTGGTCGAGCGCGGCCATGTCGCTGACGTCGCAGTCAATCAGGAAATCGCTCCCCAGGCTGGCCGCCAGCGGCCGGACGCGCTTTTCCAGCGCTTCGCCCTGATAGGAAAAGGCCAGTTCTGCGCCTGCTTCGTGCAGTTTCTGGGCAATCCCCCAGGCCAGCGACTTGTCATTTGCCAGGCCCATGATCAGCCCGCGCTTACCCTGCATCAATCCGGTCATCTGATTGCCACCATCCCTTTAACTGGCACTTCTTTCCGTTACGGCATGGCTGGCCATGTCCCGCTCCTCCGGCGTGACGGCCAGCGCCGCGTTAAGCTCTGCGCCTACTACCATGCCCAGCCCGACAAGCCAGAAAAAGAACAGCGCGATCATCACCCCGGCCAGACTGCCATAGGTCAGGTTGTAGGCGAAGAACCGCGCCATGGCGAACGGCAGCAAGCTGGTCACCGCTACCCACCAGCCGGTCACCAGCAGTGCGCCGGGCCATTTGGGATAGCTGCGCGCCCGATAGGCCGTGGGGGTAAGGGTATAGAACAGCATGTAGATTGCCAGGTACAGCACCGCTGCCGGCACCCAGCGCGAAGTGCTGAGCGTTTCGATCCACCCGCCGCCACGCGGGAACCAGGCGGTGATCACTTCCTGCGCCGCGCCAATCGCGACTTGCGCAAACAGGGCGAACAGCAGGGCGACCACCGCCAGTACAATTACCGCAGTCGAGATCAGCCGGTGCCGCCAGTAAGCGACCACGTGGCGCGTGCCATAAGCGCGGCGCAGGATATCGCGGATGGTTTCGATCAGGCTGCCCACAGTCCATAATGCGACCAGCCCCCCGGCCCACAGCAGCCAGCCGCTGCGCGCGGTAACCACGTCCATTGCCACCGGTTCCAGCGCGGTGCGCACCATGGGCGGCAGCGCGATCAGGAACGTATGGACCGAAGCAACGCGCTGGCCCTCCTCGCCAACCAGCGAGGTGATCAGCGAGACCACCACAAAGAACGGGAACAGCGAAAGGATCGCCATATAGGCCAGATTCCCGGCGTGGATGAAGCCGTCATTCCAGGCCCCCGTCCAGACCCGCATCATGACCCGGTACAGCCGCGTACCCCAGAACCGGCCTTGCGGTCCAAACTGTTGGCCGGCCTGCTGCTGCAGATCCTCGTGCCAGCGCTGGGCGCGGCGGCGACGGGCTTCGGGGGAAAGGTCGGGGGGCAGCTCCGGTGGGGAATGCGCCTGGTCGACCACGCGCTCAGCCGCCCAGCCTGGCGCGCAGGTTGCGCGGGTCGCGCCAGCCTTCGAGCCGCTTGACCAGATCGGCGTCCTGTTCGGGCAATTGCACCTCGATCGTGATCAGCTGGTCGCCGCGGGTACCGTCCTTGCGGGAAAAGCCCTTGTCCTTGAGTCGCAATGTCTTGCCCGAACTGGTGCCGGGGGCCACGGTCAGCATCACGGCTCCTTCGGCGGTGGGAACCCGGACTTTGGCGCCGTTCACCGCCTCATCCAGGCTGATCGGCAGATCGAGCCGCAGGTTGTCGCCATCGCGCTTGAAAAAGGGGTGGGGCTGGAGGTGGATCGTGACAATCGCATCGCCCGCCCCGCCCGGGCCAACCTCACCTTTGCCAGTAAGGCGCATCTGGGTGCCGTCCTCGACCCCGGCGGGCAGTTTCAGGTCAATCGTCTTGCCATCGGCGAGCGTGATCCGCTGGGTTGCGCGCATAGCGGCGTCCGACAGCGATACGCCCAGCTTGTAGGCCACATTGGCCCCCTTGGGCGCGGCGCGGCGCTGACCGCCGCCCATGCCTCCACGCCCGCCGAACAACCCTTCGAAGATATCGCCAAGATCGATTCCCTCGGCTCCGCCGCCGCCGCCAAAGCCTTCGAACCCGTCGGCGCGGAAGCCCCGTTGGCCGCCGCCCGGACCGCCGCCGCCAAACCCGAAGCCCATGCTGGGGTTGCCATCGATATCGATCTCGCCGCGATCGAAGCGGGCGCGCTTGTCCTTGTCTGACAACAGGTCATAGGCGCGGGTTACTTCGGAAAAGCGTTCCGCGGCCTTGGGATTGTCCTGGTTGCGGTCCGGATGAAGCTCTTTCGCCAGCTTGCGATAGGCGGACTTGATGTCCTTCTCGCTCGCGCCGCGGGCCACGCCCAGGATCGAATAGGGATCTGCCATCCTTGCTAGCTAGGTGCGATGAAGCGTTTGGGCAAGGAGTAGGGTGGTTTTGCGAATCGCTATCGCTTCCTTCGCAGCCGCAGCAGGCCTATAGCCCCTGCATGGATGAGACCCAGGCCATCAATGCCATCCCCGATGCCGCGCCGTTCGCGCTGTTCGATGAATGGTTTGCCGAGGCGCGAAAGGCTGAGCCCAGCGATGCCGATGCGGTCGCCCTGGCCACGGCAACGCGGGATGCGATGCCATCGGTACGGATGGTCCTGATGAAGGATCACGGCGCAGACCTGTTGGGGCCGCAGGGCGGATTTGTGTTCTATACCAATTGCCACAGCCGCAAAGGCGCAGAACTGCTCGACAATCCGCAGGCGGCGATGCTGTTCCATTGGAAATCGCTGCGTCGCCAGATCCGGATCGAAGGGACCATTACGCAAGTGCCGGACGCAATGGCTGATGCCTATTTCGCCAGCCGCGGCCGCGATTCGCAGCTGGGTGCCCATGCCAGCGATCAATCGGCTCCGCTCGATTCGCGTGGGACCTTCATCGCCCGAATCGCCAAGGTTACGGCCCGGCACCTGGTGGGCAAAGTGCCGCGCCCGCCGCACTGGACCGGGTTCTGCCTCACCCCCAGCGCTTTCGAGTTCTGGCTTGACCGCCCTTTCCGTCTTCACGAACGCCGCCGGTTTGAACGGTTGCCGGACGGGGGCTGGACCAGCAGACTGTTATATCCATGAGCGACAACAATTCCCTCAACCGCAGCGCCGCCTTTGCCTCGATCGCGGTGGCCTTGTTGCTGGTCGGCCTCAAGGCCTGGGCCGCGCTGTCGACCGGCTCGACTGCAATGCTCGGCAGTCTGGCCGATACATTGCTCGATCTGGTGGCGTCGATGGCGACGCTGGCGGGGGTATGGGTTGCGGCTCAGCCGGACGATCACAACCACCGCTTTGGCCATGGCAAAGCCGAAGCCCTGGCGGCGATGTTTCAAGTCGTGCTGATTTCGATTTCGGCGCTCAGCCTGGCCTTGCGCGCGGTGCAGCAATGGTTTGCCGGATCGCGGCCGGAAGGTGCGGAAGGCGGGATTCTGGTTTCCGCGATTGCGATGGCCGCAACCATCCTGCTGCTGCTGTGGCAGCGCCATGTGATCCGCAAGACCGGCAGCCTGGCGATCAGTACTGATAATGTGCACTACAAGTCGGACCTGTTTCTCAATCTGGCGGTGATCGCCGCGCTCGCGCTTGATCAGTACGCGGGAATTCGCGGGGCGGATTCGCTGTTCGGGCTGATCATCGCGCTGTGGCTTGGCTGGGGCGCATGGGGTGCCTCGCAGGAAGCGATCGAACAGTTGATGGACCGCGAATGGCCCAATGAAAAGCGGGACCGCTTTCTGGAAGTGGTGGCGCGCCATCCGGAACTGCGCGGACTGCACGATTTGCGCACGCGCACGTCAGGCAATCGCGATTTCGTGCAGTTCCACGTTGCGGTCGATCCCGGCATGACCGTGCGCGACGCGCATGATGTGATGGACGAGATCGAGGCCAAGCTGATGAAGGAGTTCCCGGGGATCGAAATTCTGATTCACCCGGACCCCGAAGGCCATGTCGATCCCACTGATCTGTCGAGCGAGGATCTGCTAGCGGGCCTGGCCGATGAACGGGCCAGCGATGCTTCCGCGTAAGCGAAGCAGGCCCTAGTCGCGAATATACAGCCGGGCGATCCGCCCCATTGCGCGGCGCACCGGGTCATGCTTGCCCTCGTCGGTCTTGCCCAGGCGAACGATTGTCAGGCCCTGCGATGGCACAATCAGCACGAACTGGCCCAGGTGTCCGTTCATTGAAAAGGCGCTGCCCGGCAGACCCGGCCACATCGCCTCGCCCCCGTCCACCGGTCGGCGGTTGAGCCACAGCTGGGCGCCATAACCCGGGTTGCGGGGCCCTGGCCCGGTCATGAATTCGATCCAGCCAGACGGAACCAGCTGTGCGCCCTTGACCGCGCCCTTGTTGCGCAGGAATTCCCCGAACCGGGCCCAATCGCGTGCGCTGGCGTGGATCAGGCTGCCCCCGATCAGGGTTCCGGCGGCGTCATACTCGGGCAGTACGCTTTTCATGCCCAGTGGTTCAAACAGCCGGTTGCGCAAGTAATCGCTCACCAGGCGCCGACGCTCGGCCGGATCACTGGTGGCGCTGAGCGAGCGGGCGGCCAGATCGGCCAGGATCACCGTGGTCGCGCTGGAATATTCCCACTTTTTGCCGGGCTCCGCCTCAAGCGGCTGGGCCTCGGCATAGGCGGCCATATTGTCACGCCCGTCGAGGAACAGCATTCGCGCGGTGTCGGTCAGATAGATCGGCCCCTCGGCCTCGGTGTGCTGCAGGCCGGAACGCATTTGCAGCAGCTGGCGCAAGGTGATCTCCCCGCGCGGATCGCCGGGGCGCTGCCAGGCCGGGATCGGCACGCTTTCATCCAGCCGCAGCCGTCCGTCGCTGACCAGCTGGCCGATCATCACTCCGGTTACCGTCTTGGCCATCGACCATGAAACGAACCGCGTGTTTTCATGGTACGGCGCGGCATAGCGTTCCGCCACGATCCGGCCGTCCTTCAGCACCACCACCGCGCGGGTTTCCGCCGTTTCGGCCCGGCTGAACAAGTCATCCACCGCCCGCGCCAGTGCCTCACGGTCCACGCCGGGTTTGTCGTTCACCGCCTTGACTGCCTCGGCAGACAGCGGGACAGGGGCCGCGTTGTGCGATGAACAGCCGATCAGGGCTGGCAGCAGCAGCGCGGGCAGGATAAGGGACAGGCGGCGCGTAACCATGGCGCGCATCACTTGCCCAAAGGCTGGCGGATGGCAATGGCAAACCCAACCCGACCCGCGCCCCGGCGGCGCACGATCAAGGTAATGGCCGTGGTCGGCCTGGTGCTGTTGCTTGCGCTGGCGTGGTTCTGGCAGCCGCTGGGCGGCTATGCCCGGATCGGCGCGGCCTATGGCGCACGAGTTGCCTGTTCGTGCCGGTTCGAAGGCGGGCGCGGGCTGGATGATTGCCGCAAGGATTTCGAACCCGGCATGGAAGCGATCATGCTGAGTGAGGACGCCAAAGCCAAGAGCGTCACCGCCCGGTTCCCGTTGCTGGCCAGCGAAACGGCAGTCTACCGCGAAGGGGAAGGGTGCCGACTGGAACCCTGGAGTGGATAATGCCGGGGCAGTTTACAGGCAATTGAACATTTTGCTCTATTGGGCGTTTCCTTGATGGAGCCCAGGCGGCCCCAGCAACCAAATCAGACTTGAAAGCGTTCCTGATCCCGATGACCACTTCCCAGATCTTTCCGGTGGTGCTGTGCGGCGGTAGCGGCACGCGGCTTTGGCCGCGCAGCCGGGCGACCAGACCCAAGCCGTTCTTGCCGCTGGTGGGCGATACCACGCTGTTCGAAGCGACGCTTGCCCGGTGCGATCGTTCGGCGGGATTCGCCGCCCCGGTGGTGGTCACCGGCGCGGCCCATGTTGACCATATCGAGGCACAGCTGGCCGATCCCGCAGGGTCGCAGGTGATCGTCGAGCCCAGCGCACGCAACACCGCAGCCGCGATTGCCCTGGCCGCGCTGCGCCTGCCTGCCGATGCGGTAATGCTGGTCTGCCCGAGCGATCACCACATCGCCGATACCGCTGCCTTCCGCCGCGCGGCGCTGGCTGCGGCCGGGCTGGCCGCGCAAGGCTGGCTGGTTTCGATCGGGATTGAGGCCAAATCGCCCGAAACCGGGTTTGGCTATCTGCAACGCGGCGAAGCGATTGATGCGTTGGGCTTTCGCACGGCGCGCTTTGTGGAAAAGCCAGATCTTGAGCGGGCAAAGCAATTCGTCGCGTCGGGAGACTATGCCTGGAACGGCGGCATTTTTGCTTTTGGGGTCGCAACCTTTCTGCGGGAACTGGCGGCCCATGCCCCGGCGATTCTGGCCGCAGCCCGCGCGGCAGTGGCGGCGGGACGGAGCGAAGGCCATTTGTTCTTTCCGGATGCAGAGCAATTCGCGCAGGCCCCTTCGATCTCGGTAGACTATGCGGTGATGGAGCCGACCGGGCACAAGGCGATGGTCCCGGCGGATATGGGCTGGTCGGATATTGGCAGCTGGGATGCGCTGCACAGCGCGCTCGATTGCGATGCGGCAGGCAATGCGCACAAGGGCCGTGCCGAACTGGTCGATTGCCGCAATGTCCTGGTCGATAGTGACGGCCCCCGCGTTTCGGTGATCGGGCTGGACGACGTGGTGATCGTGGTCGATGGCGATGAAGTGCTGGTTACCACCCATGCCGGAGCGCAAAAGGTCGGAAAACTGCACGGTGCGGCCAACCAGTGATCGCGCGGCTGCCCACACGGATGGTTGAACGGCCATGGGGGCGCATCAGCTTGCCCGCGCCGTTCACCGCGCCAGCCGGGCAGCGGATCGGCGAGGTCTGGTTTGAACCGCCCGCAGTTCTGGACGGGCTGCTGGTCAAATATATCTTCACCAGTGAAGCCCTGTCGGTTCAGGTCCACCCCAGCGATGCCCAGGCCCCTGCGGGACAACGCGGCAAAGAGGAATGCTGGCTGGTGTTGAGCGCTGAGCCGGATGCGCGGCTGGGGATCGGGTTCGATCACACCGTTTCCGCCGAAGCAATGCGCGCCGCCGCGCTCGATGGCAGTATCGAACAGCTGCTTGCCTGGCATTCAGTCGAGCCGGGCGATTTCTTCTACATTCCGGCCGGAACGGTCCATGCGATCGGTGCCGGGATCACGCTGATCGAGGTTCAGCAGAACAGCGACATCACCTACCGCCTTTATGATTATGGCCGCCCGCGCGAACTGCACCTTGATGCCGGGATCGCGGTGGCGCGCGGCGAAGCCTATCCGCAGGCACTGCATCAGGGCGTCCCGGCGCGTGGCTCGGTCCAGTTGGTCGAAGGGCCGAAGTTCCGGCTCGATCGGCTGGACGGCGCCCCCGATGCACAGACCCGCGCCCGCTATGCCGGACCGGTGCTGGTGATCCCCGTCAATGGCCAGGCCGTGATCGCCGGGGAAACGATTGCGGCCGGACAGACCGGTGTCGCCGTTTCGCTGGATAAGGTCGAACTGACCGGCCTCAACCTGATCGCGCAGCCCTGTTAGATACTGGCCGTTTCCTCGATCCAGCCCCCGCCGACAACCCGTTCACCCGCATAGAGCACTGCCGCCTGCCCCGGTGCGACGCCGTATTCGGGCTGTTCGAAGCGGATCGTGCAATCAGCCCCATCGCCCAGCTGGCCCTCCAGCCTGACTGGCACAGGCTTTGCCAGCGAACGGACCTTGGCCAGCAAAGGGACATCCGGCAGGGAGCCGATCCGGTTGGTTTCGCTTAGCCGGGCCGCGCCGACTGCCAGCAGGTGACGCGGACCAACCCGCACCTGACGGGCGGCGGCATCGATCCCGGTGACATAGAGCGGTTCGGCCTGCCCACCGATCTCCAACCCGCGGCGCTGGCCGACAGTGAAGTGGATGATGCCCTTGTGGGTGCCCAGCACCGCGCCGCTGGTTGCATGGACGATCTCTCCGCCCAGCTCGGCCTCGGGCCGCACGGCGCGGACAACTTTGGCATAGTCGCCATCGGGGACGAAACAGATGTCCTGGCTGTCCGGCTTGGCGGCCACCCGCAATCCTTCGGCCTCGGCGATCCGGCGCACCTCGCTTTTGGGCAGGCCGCCCAGCGGGAAGCGCAGGAAATCGAGCTGGGCCTGGGTGGTCGCGAAAAGGAAATAGGACTGATCGCGCGCCGGATCGAGCGCGCGGTGCAGTTCTGCCCCGCTTGTCCCCATTTCACGCCGGACATAGTGCCCGGTTGCCAGACAGTCCGCGCCCAGTTCGCGTGCCATGGCGAACAGGTCGGTAAATTTGGGCCCCATGTTGCAGCGGATGCAGGGGATCGGGGTGCGCCCGCTTAGGTATTCATCGGCAAAGCGCTCAACCACGTCCTCGCGGAACTGGCTTGCGTGATCGATCACGTGGTGGACGATCCCCAGCCGGTCCGCCACAGCCCGGGCATCGCGGATATCGTCGCCCGCGCAGCAGGCACCCTTGCGGGAACCAGCCGGGCCCGAATCATACAGCTGAAGAGTCACGCCGATCACTTCGGCCCCGCTGCGCGCCGCCAGCGCGGCCACTACCGAACTGTCGACTCCGCCCGACATCGCGACAACGATCCGCTTGCCGTGCAGCGGCGCATCCAGCTGAAACAGCGCGGCAGCGTCGGGAATAAGGGTCTGTTCGGTCATCACGGGCGGCCCTTACACCCCCCAGGGCGGGCGCGGCAATTCATTAGGCAATGTCAACGCGAGGTAAAGGCGGGCTTTACCCGATCTTGAGAAGGTGTGGGTTACAAGCACGCCTATGGAGATCGCAAGTGACCTCATGGCCAGCCTTCGGGACCGGCTCGAACCAGCCCGCAAACCCAGTGTTGCGGCGGCGTTCGACTGGTCCGGACTGCATGCACGACTCGTGGCGGCACACGCCGCACGCGGAGTCATGCCGGTGAACGGCGGGGCAGGGGTGTTGCTGTCGGGCTCCTTCACGGACTGGTCCAGGGTCGCGGATCTGTCCGGGGGAAATGCCTCACACGGCGTTAACCCTATGACTTCAGCAGATGGAAAAATCCCCGCGGGCATAGCACACGGCAGCGCCGGTCAACCCGTTGCCGGCGGTCGAGGACAATGATGATCGAGAACCAGAAAATTCGACCCGCGATGGTAATCGGCCCGCTTGGCGAGCCGCTCACGCTTGATTCGCTGCCCGCGCCCAGCACCACTCGCTGGGTCGTGCGCCGCAAGGCGGAAGTGGTGGCGGCGGTCAATGGCGGCCTTCTGACCATCGACGAAGTCTGCGAGCGGTACAGCCTGACGCTGGAAGAATTCGCCAGCTGGCAGCGCGCGGTTGACCGTTCCGGCATGCAGGGATTGCGCGTGACGCGGATCCAGCATTACCGCGATCTATACGAGCGGCAGCTCAAATACTGAGCCAAGCGTAGCTTTTTCAGCAAGGCCCGGCCCTAAAAGGCCGGGTTTTTGCGTTTTGGCGCCGGTCCTGTTTGGGGGCAATACTTGACGATTAGGATCAATCTGTGCCCGCCGCGCCACAGTTGAGTGCCGTTTGCCGAAGCACATCAGCACTTTGCCGAGCTTTGCGTTGCGCCGCCGCGCGCACGCGCCTATTCGCCGGGCTCACATGCGCGATCCGTGCCGCCCTTCGCTGGGACTTGCGGTAAGTGATTTAGCATAGTAATACAGTGCCGACCGCGCTTGTGACCAGTCCCGATCGTACGGGTGGTCAAGCCGGGGCATGACAAAGGCGACGCCGGCAATGAACTATGATTCGCGGATCGAAACGCAGGCCGATGGCGAACCGGCTGACCTGGCGGCGATCAATCCCCTGCTTGAGCCGGATGAAGAAGACCGCGCGTCGCGCAAGCGGCTGTGGATCATCGCCGCCGTAGTGCTGGTCGTGATGATCGCGATCTACTGGATGAGCCACCGCGGAGCGGCCGATACCGATGCCGCGAAGAAGAACCAGGTGCCGCTGGTCAGCGTGATCAGCCCCGGCAGTGCAACGATCGAAGGACAGATCAACGCCAGCGGCTCGCTCGCCGCGCGGCGCGAACTGCCGGTTGGCGTGCCGGGTGAGGGCGGCCAGGTGGTGTCGGTGCTGGTCGAACCGGGCCAATGGGTCGGCGCGGGCCAGGTGCTCGCGGTGATCGACCGTTCGGTCCAGGTCCAGCAGCAGGCCAGCCAGGCCGCGCAGATCCAGGTGACCCGCGCCAATGCCGATCTGGCCCAGGCCAATCTCGACCGCGCGCTGCGGCTGGTGGAAAAAGGCTTTGTTTCAAAGGCCGATATCGATCGCCTGCGCGCCACCCGTGATGCTGCCGCTGCCCAGGTCAGGGTGGCGGGCGCACAGCTGGGCGTGCTGCAGGCACAGACCCGGCGGCTCAGCGTGGTTGCGCCCTCGGCCGGACTGGTGCTCGAACGCAGGATCGAACCCGGTCAGGTGGTCAGCGCAGGCTCTGGCGTGTTGTTCCGTCTGGCCAAGGGCGGGGAAATGGAAATGAAGGCCCTGCTGGGCGAGGTTGATCTGGCCAAGGTCAGCCAGGGCGTCAGCGCGTCGGTCACGCCGGTTGGCGGTACCACCAGCCATGCCGGGCAGGTCTGGCAGGTTTCGCCCGTGGTCGATCCCGCCACCCGCCAGGGCACGGCGCGGATCGCGCTGCCCTATGCTGCCGATCTCCGGCCCGGCGGGTTCGCCAATGCGGTAATCAAGGCGGGTACTGTGGTCGCCCCGATGCTGCCCGACAGCGCTGTGCTGTCTGACGCCAAGGGCAGCTATGTCTATGTGATCGGGGCGGACAACAAGGTCCAGCGCCGCGACATCGTGACCGGGATGATCACTGACAAGGGCACCGCGATTGTCGGCGGGCTGAACGGGAATGAGAAGATCGTCGCCCGTTCCGGTGCCTTCCTGGCTCCGGGCCAGGAAGTGAAGACCCAGGCAGTGGCCAAGTGAACAGCCTCCAAGGCGGAGCTCCGCGATGAATTTCCGCAATATCTCGGCCTGGTGCATCCGCAACCCGATCGTCCCTATCGTGCTGTTCGTGGGGCTGATCCTGGCCGGCATCATCAGCTTTTCGCGGATGCAGATCCAGAACGATCCGGACATCGAATTCCCGGTCGTGCGCGTGCTGATCGCGCAGCCCGGCGCGGCGCCGACTGAAATCGAAAAGCAGATCACCCAAAAGGTCGAGGCGGCCGTGCGTTCGATCAACGGGATCGAATCGATCGGTTCCACCGCTTCGGAAGGGATGAGCGGCACCGGGATCCAGTTCCAGATCGGCGTCGACATCAACGAGGCCGTGAACGAGGTCAAGAATGCGGTCGATCAGGCCCGGGGCGACATGCCCGACGGGATCCTCGAACCGCAGGTGATCAAGGTCCAGGGCTCGTCCTTCCCGATCGCCTATTACGCGATCCAGGCCGACGACATGACCATGGAGCAGCTGTCGTGGTTCGTCGACGATACCGTGGCCAAGCGGTTGCAGGCGATCCCCGGCATGGCAGCGGTCCAGCGCGGCGGCGGGGTGGACCGGGAAATCATGGTCACGCTTGATCCCGGCCGGATGCAGTCGCTGGGGGTCACTGCCAGCCAGGTCAACCTTGCGCTGCGTGGGCTCAACCTGAACGCGGCGGGTGGCAAGGCCGAAATCGGCGGATCGCGCCAGTCGGTGCGCGTGCTGGGCAATGCGGCTGATGCCTATGCCCTGTCGCAGGCGGAAATCTCGCTGGGCGGGGGTCGGTTCATCAAGCTGAGCGACATTGCCGTGGTCAAGGACGGCTACAAGGAAATCAGCTCGATCAGCAAGAACGACGGCAAGCCGGTCGTTACCTTCTCGATCGCGCGGGCGCGCGGCGCCTCGGACGTTTCGGTGTCCGACCAGGTGACCGAAGAAATCGTCAAGATCGAAAAGGAAAACCCGGGGCTGCACGTCTCGACCCTGTTCACTTCGGTCGATTTCACCAAGCAGCAGTACGAAAGCTCGATTTCGACCATGATCGAAGGGGCGATTCTGGCGGTTGTGGTGGTGTTCTTCTTCCTGCGCGATTGGCGCGCGACGGTGATTTCCGCCATCGCCATCCCGCTTTCGGCGATCCCGACCTTCTGGTTCCTCAACGTCTGGTTCGGCTTCACGCTCAACATGATGTCGCTGCTGGCGCTGGGGCTGGTCGCGGGGGTGCTGGTGGACGATGCGATCGTCGAGATCGAGAATATCGTCCGGCACATGCGCATGGGCAAAAGCGCCTATCAGGCGTCGATCGACGCGGCGGACGAAATCGGCCTTGCGGTGGTGGCGACCACCCTGTCGATCGCGGCGGTGTTCCTGCCGGTGGGCTTCATGCCCGGGGTGCCGGGGCAGTTCTTCAAGAATTTCGGCTTCACCGTGGTGGTGGCCGTGCTGCTCAGTCTGGCCGTGGCGCGCATGATAACGCCGATGATCGCGGCCTATTTCCTCAAAGCGCATGGCCAGGAAGAACATGGCAGCGGGCCCTGGATGGACCGCTACCTCAACCTGCTGCGCTGGACCCTGGACAAGACCAAGGCCGAAGCTGACCGCGGCCGCCTGCCCCATGCGCGGGCCCGGCTGGTCTATCATGCCCCGGCGCTGGTGCTGGCTGCGATTGGCGCGGTTGCTAGCCAGGTCATGCCGCTGATCCAGGCCCGTTCGGCGGGCAAGGACGTGCCCGATTTCTCGGTCGGCATGATGATCTTCAGCTTTATCGGACTCTATTTGGCCCTGGCGCTGCTGACTTTCCTGATCGGCATGATCTGGGGTAAGCTGCGCGGCTGGCAGTCAAGCGGCTGGGCCGCACGGACCCGCTGGGTGATGACCTATTTCCGCGATCACCGGGTGTGGATGCTGGGCGTGGGCCTGGCTGCGCTGGTGATGACCGGGGTGATGTTCGGTTCGATGCCGATGCAGTTCTTCCCGCAGGTCAACAGCGATTTCGGCGAAGTGTCGATCGAAATGGTCCCCGGCACCACGCTCGCCCAGACCGAGGCGGTGGCGGACCGGGTCACCCAGATCGTGCTGAGCGATTCCGAAGTGGCGATCGCGCCGGAATCGATCCGTGAAGGGTCGGCCAGCCTGTTCATCACCTATGCCAAGGACCGCAAGAGCACGAGCCAGGAGATCGAACGCCGCCTGACGCCCAAGCTGCTTGAAATCCCCGATGCGCGGATCAGCTTTGTCGAACAGGGCGGCGGCCCGCCGTCAAGCGGGCCGAACCGCCCGGTGGTGGTGATGCTGACCGGATCCAACCCCGATACGCTTGATGCCGCGGCCAATACCCTGGCCGAACAGATGCGCGGGATGAAAGAACTGGTCGCCCCGCGCGTCAGCGCCGACATGCGCCGCCCCGAAGTGGTGGTGAAGCCCCGGCTGGACCTTGCCGCCAGCATGGGGGTGTCCACTGCCGCGCTCAGCCAGGCGATCCGCATCGCCACGATTGGTGAAATTGACCAGAACGCGGCCAAGTTCTCGCTGTCCGACCGGCAGGTGCCGATCCGGGTGCGCCTGTCCGAAGATTCGCGCCGCGACCTTTCAACGCTGCAGAACCTGCCCGTGCCCACCGGCACCGGCGGATCGGTGCCGCTGTCCAGCGTCGCCGAAATCAGCCTGGGTTCGGGCCCCGTCAGCATCCAGCGCTACAACCAGCAGCGCCGCACCTATATTTCCGCCGATCTTGCCCCGGGCATCTATCAGGGTGAGGCGATGAAGAAGGTCAACGAACTGCCGTTGATGAAGAACCTGCCCAATGGCGTCTCGAACGAGGCCGCCGGGCAGTCCAAGTTCCTCGCTGAACTGCTGACCAGCTTCGCCATCGCGGTGGTATCGGGCATCCTGCTGGTCTTCGCGGTGCTGGTGCTGCTCTATCACCGGCTGATCTCGCCGCTGGTCAATATGGGTTCGCTGTTCCTGGCCCCGCTGGGCGGGCTGATCGCGGTGTTCCTGATCGGCCAGCCCATTTCGCTGCCGGTGTTCATCGGCATCCTGATGCTGTTCGGGATCGTCGCCAAGAACTCGATCCTGCTGATCGATTTCGCGATCGATGAAATGGCCAAGGGCGCGGACAAATATACTGCGATCGTCGAAGCCGGGCACAAGCGCGCCCAGCCGATCATCATGACCACCGTGGCCATGACTGCAGGCATGATCCCCACCGCAGTCTCGCTGACCGGTGACGGGGCCTGGCGCGCGCCGATGGGCACGGTGGTGATCGGCGGGCTGATCCTGTCGACCGCGCTGACCCTGCTGATCGTGCCGGCCGGTTTCAGCCTGGCCGATGGGGTGGAAAAGCGGCTCGGGCCAAAACTGCGTCGCATGTTCCTGAGCCATGACCCGACCGAGGCGAAGCGCGACCGTGACCGTGACCTCGGGATCGAGGGTCTCCCGGCCGAGTGAGCAGCACGCTCTCTGCCCCCGGCGGGATCGGCGCGGCCCCGGTAAAGGCGCCGGACCGCGCCTTGCAGATGCGCCGCACCGCCACCGGATTGCTGGTGGCCATGGCTGCCTTGTTCCTGCTGGCCCGGCATTACCAGGATCTGCACCCGGCCTGGAGCTGGGTGCTGGCCTTCAGCGAAGCCGGGATGGTTGGCGGCATGGCAGACTGGTTCGCGGTTACCGCGCTGTTCCGCCGCCCGCTAGGCCTGCCGATCCCGCACACCGCGATTATTCCTGAAAACAAGGACCGGATCGCCGATACCATGGCGGCCTTCCTGCGCGACAATTTCCTGACCCCCCAGGTGGTGGCGCGGCGGATGCGGGCCATGAACCTGGCCGGCGCGGCGGGGGACTGGCTGGCCGATCCGGCCAAGGGCAGCAGCACCCGCCTGCGCGATGGCGCGGCCGAACTGCTTGCACAGGTGCTCGAATCGCTCGATCCCGAACGGCTTGGCACCCAGGTGCGCGGCGGGCTGTTCCGCCAGATCGACAAGCTCGAAGTCTCGCCGCTGCTCGGCCAGATGCTCGCCACCACGATTGCCGATCAGCGCCATATGCCGGTGATCGATTCGCTGGTGCGCTGGGCCGGTCTGACCCTGGAGGACAACGAGGAACTGATCCGGGACCTGATCCACAAGCGCGCCAATGCGGTGCTGCGCTGGACCGGGTTGGATGAAACACTCGCCAGTTCGGTGCTCGACGGGCTCTACAAGTTGCTGGCCGAAGTGATCGTTGATCCCCAGCATCCCTTGCGCGGCAAGGTAGAGGAAGGCCTCGCCAAGCTGGCGCAGGACATGCAGCACGATGGTGAACTGCGCAGCCGGGTCGAACGGCTCAAAGGTGAACTGATGGCCAATCCGGCCGTGTCGCGCTGGTGGCAGGGGGTCTGGGAACGGCTGCGCACCGGCATGCTCACCCGTCTGCGCCGTCCAGCGGGCGAAGGCAGCGGGCAATTGGCCGAAGCTCTGACCGAACTCGGCCGCCACTTGCGCGACGATCCGGCGATGCAGCAGCAGATCAACCGCTTTGCTCGCCGCACTCTGGTTGGCGTGTCGGTGCGCTATGGCGATCAGATCGTCCGGCTCGTCTCTGAAACGGTGCGGCGCTGGGATGCGCAGACCGTGACCGACCGGATCGAAGGCGCGGTGGGCCGCGACCTGCAATTCATCCGCATCAATGGCACGCTGGTCGGCGGGCTGGTCGGCGTGGCGATCCATGCGGTGGACCTGCTGTTGTGAAGGCTCCGTTGCTCACTACTGCGCGGCTGGAACTGTGGCAGCCCGCGCTGCGCGATCTCGCAGACCTGCATGCCCTGACTCTCGATGACGAGACGCGGCGGTTCCTGGGCCAATTCGTGCCGAGCGAAATGGACGCCTTCAACCGCCTGCATCGCAACGCCGGTTCATGGGCCTTGCACGGCTATGGCACTTTCATGGTGCGCCTGCGCGGGCAGGACCGGATCATCGCCAACTGCGGTGTGTTTCGCAGCCACCGCGGCTTCGGTCAGGGCCTCGACGATGTCGCCGAGGCCGGTTGGATCGTCCACAAGGACCACTGGGGCAGCGGCATCGCCCGCGAAGCAATGGAATCCGCGCTGGCGTGGTTTGATACGACGCACGGCAAACAGCGGATCGCCTGCATGATCGAGCAGGACCACGCGGCGTCCGATGCGCTGGCGGGCAAGCTGGGCTTTGTCCGGTATGGCGCGCATCAGGGAGAGAGTGGGCCGGTGCTGGTGCTGTACGAGCGGATTTAGACTCAATCGGCATCCATTCCAGAGCGATTCGAAAATGAGTCTGTGCAAGATACGGGCAGCAGAGAGCCAATTTACGTGAGTGCCGAACCACTGGAAAAGCGTCATCTGCGCGACGCTATGAGCTGAATGCCGGCAGCGCTTACAGCCCGGTCCGCCAGAATACCCGGTTGATCCAGAAATCCTTGACCGGCTTGCCAGCGGCGTCGATCGAAGGGCTGAACCGTGCCCGTTGTTTCATGAGCTTGCAGGTCAGGGCGCCAATCTCTTCGGGCTTGGTAACTTCATGCACGATGCAATCGCTGACCGCGCCAGTCTCGTCCACATTGAGCCGGAAGGTTACTAGAGCCGATCCGCCATAGCCGATCAGCTCCGTCGGCCAATCACCGGACCGCGCCCAGGTGGTCGGTTCTGTGGCCGGGGTGGTGCGGGTGCGCCGGGTCGACAGTTCGGCCGGATCGAACCCCCAGTCCTTCACCAGCTGGTCGGTGCATTTGCGCATCGCCACCATCGGGTTTTTCAGCGACGGCAGGCTGAGTTCCAATGGCCGGGTGCCATTGATTTCCAAGTGCAGGCCGGTGATCGTCTGTTCAACCGCAGGGTCCACCGGCGGCAGGATGCTGATCCCGCGGCTGCTTTCCCGGCGATTGTCAAACCGTGCCGAATTTATGAACACCGAAGCCAACTTGCTGTGGCCCGATCCGCTGGTGCCGATGATCACTTCGGTCTTTTCGGGAATAGCGGCGGTGGGGAAGAAATAGACCGTCGCAGGCAGGAACGGTCCGTTGAATTTGCCGAATCGCTTGCCGAACAGGCTCACCCGCGGAGGCTCATCGGGACCGATCCGGGTCAGCCGCAGGATCACCTGATCAGCGCCGCTGCCAAACGCGCCCATCAGGTAGCAGGCCCCATCAGAATAATGCATGTTCCACTTGCCGACGCGCTCAAGCACTTCAAGCGGCTTAGGCTTCGCTTGAACGGCGGTAACCGGAAGCAGCAGGGCGGCGAGCAGCAGGCTGGCGTAGCGAAGGATCATGGCCCCAAGCTTAACCTGCTAGCTGCAAAAGAAAAGGCCCCGCCGAAGCAGGGCCTTTCCGTTTTTGCTTGTCGCGACGTCTAGAGCTTGCCGGTCAGCTCCGGCACTGCAGTGAACAGGTCCGCGACCAGGCCCAGGTCAGCGACCTGGAAGATCGGGGCGTCTTCGTCCTTGTTGATCGCGATGATCGTCTTGGAATCCTTCATCCCCGCGAGATGCTGGATCGCGCCGGAGATGCCGACCGCGATATAGACTTCGGGGGCAACGATCTTGCCGGTCTGGCCGACCTGGAAATCGTTGGGGACATAGCCCGCATCGACCGCGGCGCGGCTGGCGCCGACGCCGGCGTTCAGCTTGTCGGCCAACGGGAAGATCACGGCCTTGAAGGTGTCCGAATCCTTGAGCGCGCGGCCGCCGGAGACGATGATCTTGGCGCTGGTCAGTTCCGGACGCTCGCTCTTGGCAACTTCGGAGCCGACGAAGCTCGACAGGCCCGAATCCGCACCTGCGGCGACGGCTTCGACCGTGCCCGAACCGCCGGTGGCATCAGTCTTGGCAAAGGCGGTGCCGCGCACGGTGATCACCAGCTTGGCGTCGCTCGATTCGACCGTGGCGATGGCGTTGCCGGCATAGATCGGACGGGTGAAGGTCTTGGGGCCTTCGACCGAGAGGATGTCCGAAATCTGCATCACATCGAGCAGTGCAGCGACGCGCGGGGCGATGTTCTTGCCGGTGGTGGTGGCGGGCACCACGAAAGCATCGTGGTCAGCCATCAGGCCAGCCACCAGCGGGGCGACGTTTTCCGCCAGCGCATTGGCATAGGCGGCGTCTTCGGCGACGTGCACTTTGCCCACACCGGCGATCTTGGCGGCTTCGGCTGCGGCAGCCGCGCAGCCCGATCCGGCGACCAGCAGGTGCACTTCACCCAGCTGGCTGGCGGCGGTCACAGCGGACAGGGTGGCGTCCTTGACGGCGGTGTTGTCGTGTTCGACCCAAACGAGAGTTTTCATCTCACATTTCCTTTCATCCCATCCCGTTCGCATCGAGCGAAGTCGAGATGCCTCGCGTCCAGTGTCTCGACTTCGCTCGACACGAACGGGAGGGGGAGAGCGATTAGGCTACGCCCATTTCCTTGAGCTTGGCGACGAGGGCATCCACGTCGGCCACCTTGATCCCGGCGCTGCGCACCGGGGGTTCGCTGACCTTGAGGGTCTTGAGGCGCGGCGCCACATCGACGCCATAGTCAGCCGGCGACTTGGTCACGAGCGGCTTGCTCTTGGCCTTCATGATGTTGGGCAGCGAGGCATAGCGCGGTTCGTTGAGCCGCAGGTCGGTGGTGACCACCGCGGGCAGCGCCAGCTTGACGGTCTCCAGACCGCCATCGATTTCACGCTTCACGACGACCGAATCGCCTTCAACCGTGATCTCGTTGGCGAAAGTGCCCTGTGGACGACCGAGCAGCGCGGCGACCATCTGGCCGACCTGATTGCTGTCATCATCGATCGCCTGCTTGCCGGTGATGATCAGGCTGGGGCCTTCTTCATCGGCCACGCCCTTGACGATCTTGGCGACGGCGAGCGGTTCAACCTCGACCCCGTCATCGACCTGCACCAGAACGGCGCGGTCCGCGCCCATGGCCAGCGCCGTGCGCAGCGTTTCCTGCGCCTTGGCCGGACCGACCGAAACCGCGATAATTTCGGTGACTACGCCCTTTTCCTTAAGGCGGATCGCTTCTTCGACGGCGATTTCGTCGAACGGGTTCATGCTCATTTTGACGTTGGCGAGATCAACCCCCGTGCCGTCGCTCTTCACGCGCGGCTTCACGTTATAGTCGATCACGCGCTTTACGCAGACCAGGGCTTTCATGCGGTTCAAGCCTTTCCCACTAGATTGCTGCACTGCCGCATAGTTGTCGTTTACGTAAACGTCAACCCATGTTTAGGCGCACGATTAAAGCTGTGACCGCATTGCCATTGCCGCGCATTCCTATGCGGTCAAGGGGGGAATCGACCCCTTCGCGCCTGCGATGGCAGCAAAAGCGAAGCTAATGGTAAGCAGCACAAACGAAAGGGCCGGTCCTGCACGCGCAGGACCGGCCCTGGATTCGTTTCGCAGCAGACTATCAGGCGACCTTGCGCACTTCCGCCACGATCTTCTTGGCCGCGTCGCCCAGATCGCTCGCGGAAACGATTGGCAGGCCGCTGCCTTCGAGGATCTGTTTGCCCTGTTCGACATTGGTCCCTTCGAGGCGGACCACCAGCGGAACCGACAGGTTCACTTCCTTGGCCGCCGCGACGATCCCGTCGGCGATGATGTCGCACTTCATGATCCCGCCGAAGATGTTGACGAGAATCCCCTTCACCGCCGGGTCCTTGAGGATGATCTTGAACGCCGCGGTGACCTTTTCCTTGTTGGCGCCGCCGCCCACGTCGAGGAAGTTGGCGGGGAATTCGCCGTTCAGCTTGATGATGTCCATCGTCGCCATGGCGAGGCCCGCACCGTTGACCATGCAGCCGATGTTGCCATCAAGCTTGATGTAGGCGAGGTCATACTTGCTGGCTTCGATTTCGGCCGGGTCTTCCTCGGTCTCGTCGCGCAGTTCCATCACGTCGGGATGGCGGTAGAGCGCGTTCGAATCGAAGCTCATCTTGGTGTCGAGCACCAGCAGCTTGCCGTCACATTCGGCCAGCGGGTTGATTTCGATCATCTCGCAATCGAGCGCGGAGAAGGCGTCAAACAGCTGCTTGCCCAAAACTTGCGCCTGCTTGGCGAGATCACCCTTGAGCTTGAGCCCGAAAGCCAGCGCGCGGCCATGGTGCGGCATGAAGCCCTGCGCCGGGTCAATCGTGATCGTGGCGATCTTTTCAGGCGTGTCGTGGGCCACGTCCTCGATGCTCATCCCGCCTTCGGTGCTGGCAATCATCGCGATCCGGCCAGTGGCGCGATCGACCAGCATCGACAGGTAGTATTCCTTGCCGATGTCCACCCCGTCGGTGATGTAAAGCCGGTTGACCTGCTTGCCCGCGTCACCCGTCTGGATCGTGACCAGCGTGTTGCCCAGCATTTCGCGGGCGTGGCTTTCCACTTCCTCAAGGCTCTTGGCCAGGCGCACGCCGCCCTTGGCATCGGGGCCCAGTTCCTTGAACTTGCCCTTGCCGCGCCCGCCGGCGTGGATCTGGCTTTTCACGACATAGAGCGGCCCGGGCAGCTGCTTTGCGGCCGCGACGGCTGCTTCCACGCTCAGCGCGGGAATGCCCTTGGGGATCGCGATGCCGAACTTCGCCAGCAGTTCCTTGCCCTGATACTCGTGAATGTTCATGCGTGATGACTCCGGTGGGGAAAAGCGGCCGCAGGGCCTTTGTGCGCCGCCGCATAAGCATAGAGTGGCGGGCTTGAAAAGGCCTGCCAGAGGGTCTCGGGGCAGAAATATGAACGCCAGTTGCGAGTCGTTCGCAAATTATTGCCACGATGGCCGGATCGGTGCCGGTGATTGACCGCACGCGCCTAGAAGCGATCGTGCGCGAGGCCGGGCGGATCGCGCTGTCGCGCTGGCCGGGGCATGGCCACCGCCTTGAATCGTGGGACAAGGTCCCGGGCAGCCCGGTCAGCGCCGCCGATCTGGAAGTCGATGAATTTCTGAAGCGCGAACTGGCCGCGCTGCTACCCTCCGCAGGCTGGCTGTCCGAAGAAACGGTCGATGCGCCCGAACGGCTTGATGGCGGGCTGATCTGGCTGGTCGATCCGATCGACGGAACCCGCGATTTCATTCGCGGACGCACGGGCTGGTGCGTCTCGGTTGCGCTGGTCAGCAGCGGGCGGCCCCTGCTGGGCATGCTTGCTGCCCCGGCGCGTGAGGAATTCTGGCAGGCAGAGGCCGGGCGCGGCGCATGGCGCAATGGCCTGGCGCTGATCGCCAGCCGCCGCGCCGCTTTGCCCGGCGCCCGGGTCCCGGCCGAGGCAGTGCCGCATATCGACGCCGATCTGGTCCCCGTTGCCCGGCCCAATTCGATCGCGCTGCGCATGGCAATGGTCGCAGCGGACGAGGCTGATCTGGTCGCGACCTTGCGCTGGGGCTATGAATGGGACATCGGCGCCGCCGCGCTGATCGCGCGCGAGGCCGGGGCCATGGCGACCGACGCATTCGGTCAGACGCTGCACTACAACAAACACGATCCGCGTGCCTTCGGAGTGCTGGTCTGCGCCGCGGCGATCCATCAGGCGGCGGTGGACCGTCTGGCGGACCGGGCGCGGGAGCTGGCGGAGCTGGGCTGAAGGCAGGAAAGGAAGGGGGTTCACGCAGAGGCCGCAGAGATGTTGCGCCGAGCCGAAGGCTCAATTGCCAATCAACCAAAAAAAGGGCCCACCTTGCGGTGAGCCCTTCGTTATCGGCAATGCAACAAGCTCAGTTCCCGGACTTGGCCGCTGCCACATCAGCCTGGGTTACCGGAACGATCTTGATTTCGACCCGGCGGTTCTTGGCGCGGCCTTCCGGGGTGGTGTTGTCGGCCACCGGCATGGTTTCACCAAAGCCCTGGCTGCGCAGGCGCGCGGCGGGGACCCCCTGGGTGACGAGGTAATTCATCACCGTGCGCGCCCGGTTTTCGGACAGGGTCTGGTTGAACGCGTCCGATCCGGTCGAATCGGTGTGGCCGTAAACATCGACCAGACTATCGGGATAGTCCTTGAGGCTCTGCGCGACCTTGTCGAGCGTGGCGCGGAATTCGGGCCGCAGGCTGGCGCTGCCAACGTCAAAAGTGACGCCATCGGGCAGGTTGACCAGAATTGCGGTGCCGTTGTCAGTTTCGGTGACGTCCACGCCGCTGCCGGCGGTCTGTTCCTTCAGCGTCTTGATCTGCTGATCCATCTTGTAACCAACCACGCCGCCCGCGACGCCGCCGATGCCCGCGCCGACGATCCGTCCGGTCTTGCCGCCGATCAGCCCGCCCAGCAGACCGCCAACCACGGCCCCGCCCGCACCGCCAAGCACGGTGCGCGATACCTTCTTTTGCCCGGTATTCGGATCGGTGACGCAGGCCGAAACGGTCAACAGCGATACGGCGGCGAAGCCCGAAACGAGCCAGCGAGATTTCCTGATTGCCATGATGCGATCCCCTTTGATTCCAACGAAGTGAACTTGCGGACAGGTTTGGCCCCGCGAACCTGAACAGAATGTGGACCACCCGCCAAGTCAAGGGTCTGGCGGCGGCCTGCCCCGCGCCCCCTTCGCCTTGGCGCAGGAATCTGCTATCGCTGCCCGCGTGAACCCTTTTCCCTGGTCAGACGTCATCATCATTGCAGGGCTGATCCTGCTTAACGGCCTGTTTTCGATGTCGGAACTGGCGATTGTCTCGGCGCGCCCGGCGCGGATGCGGCTGCTGGCCGATCGCGGTAGCAAGGGCGCGCGCACCGCGATCCTGCTGGCCTCCGATCCGGGCAAATTCCTGTCGACGGTGCAGATCGGGATCACCCTGGTCGGGATCATCGCCGGTGCCTATTCCGGGGCCAGCCTGGGCGGCCCCACCGGAGAACGGCTGGCCGCACTGGGCGTACCCGATCGCTGGGCGCCGGAAGCCGGCTTTGCCGTGGTCATCGCGATTACCACGTATGCCAGTCTGGTGGTGGGCGAACTGGTGCCCAAGCAAGTCGCACTGCGCGCTGCCGAAGCGATTGCGGTGACTGCGGCCGTGCCGATGGCGCTGGTGGCGAAAGTGACCGCGCCGTTCGTCTGGCTGCTCGACAATTCTTCCGCCATGCTGCTGCGGCTGCTGGGGGTGCGGCACAAGGGCGAACATGCCCTTACCGCCGAGGAATTGCAGATGGTCTTCGCCGAAGCGACCCGCAGCGGTGTGATCGAGGAAGACGAACGCGCGATCATGACCGGGATCATGCGGCTGGCCGATCGTCCGGTGCGCGAACTGATGACCCCGCGCACCGAACTCGACACGATTGACCGCAAGGCCAGCGAGGAAGAAGTTCGCGCCGCGATCAAGGACAGCCCGCATTCGCTGTTGCCGGTGGCCGATGGCAGCCCGGACAACATCGTCGGCGTGGTCAAGGTCAAGGAAGTGCTGGCGGTCCTGCTCGCGGGCAAGCGGTTCCAGCTCGGGCGGCTGATCCGCAAGGCAGAGATCATTCCCGACCAGCTCGACGCGATGGACGCGCTGCGCATCCTGCAGCAATCGGGCGTATCGATGGCGCTGGTCCATGACGAATACGGGCATCTCGAAGGCGTGGTTACCCCGGCCGACCTCCTGTCCGCGATCGTCGGCAATTTCGCCAGCCATCAGGATGCGGGCGATTCGCCCATGGTGACCGAGCGTGAGGACGGCAGTCTGCTGGTTTCAGGCGCTATGCCGGCCGATTTTCTGGCCGACCGGCTGGGGATCGAGCTGCCGGATGACCGTGACTATGCCACTGCGGCGGGCTTTGCCCTGTCGGTGCTCAAGCGCCTGCCGCACGAAGGCGAGCATTTCAAGGAGCAGGACTGGCGCTTTGAAGTGGTCGACATGGACGGGCGCAAGATCGACAAGCTGCTGGTGAGCTCGCTGGCCAAGCCGGTGGTGGCAGAAGATTAGGGTCAGGGCCTGTCAACCGCGCCGTCCTCGCCTGGTCTGGTCGGCAATTCCCGTTTTCCTACACGCCCACGATCTGTCATGTTTCCGCCCGCTGGTTCAGCAGGCTCTTTGACATTGTCGGTACGCGCGCAGGCGATTTCTGAACGGAATTTCCCGAAAACCGCGCATGTGTCACCTTTTCAGGGGTAACGCACTGTAAAATTTTGGAAAAACAGGGTTACAGGGGTGTAACCCTGTGTCACCATTCTGTCCGGGTGGCAACGGGCCGAATCAGATGGTCAGCCGCGCACAGGCCAAAGCCAGTCCGCAGGCGCAGACCATCAGCACGCGCACCGCTTCAAGCGGGGCGGGCAGCTGGGTGCGGGTAACCACGAGGGCAAGCGTCTGGGCCATGCCTGCATTGTCGCGCAGCCGCGTAAATGAAGGGTTAAAGGGCGGCGCTGGCACTCATGACCGGGCGGCCATCGCTGGCAAAGGCACCCAATTCGACCGTATCGCCGCTACCGCGCAAAGCCAGATGCAGGTCTTCGCCGCAGATCGCCGGGCTGAGACCCCGGAATGCAAAGCGCCGCAGTGCATTGTCACCGAACTGGCGCCGGGCCAGATCGAGCAGCAAGGTGGCGGTCAGCGGGCCGTGGACCACCAGGCCGCGATAGCCCTCTACCGCAGCGGCATAGGGCAGGTCGTAATGGATCCGGTGGCTGTTGAAGGTGAGCGCGGAAAAGCGGAACAGCAGAGATTCGCCGGGG